>NZ_CP038498.1:3424127-4108952 GCF_012427845.1 Pectobacterium punjabense | reverse complement strand
AACGTAAAAGCAGTTTTTAAAACTGGAAATTCCCGTTTAAATAGAGCTTTTTACATCATGATGTAAGGTTTTCCCGCAACGACGGCAGCGATATTCTGTTTCGCCGCGTAGCACCCGATTGTGCCGACGGATTGTCAGCTCATGCCGTTGGCAATCGCAGAGGTAGGTAAAGGTCTTCCCTTGCACGGATTGCACGGCAAACCGATGTGTGCGTTTTGCCGGGACGTGCAGGACACTTTCCATCATCCAGCGCCACTCTTTGCCGTGTGGCGCGACACGGCCAAAACGTGCGTAAACCAGCAGATGAGCCAATTCATGAGGAACGACTTCATCGATAAAAGCCTGCTGATTTTCCTGCAACAAAACGGGGTTCAGCCGAATTTCCCAGTGTTGCAGCCAGGCCGTTCCTGCCGTTGAACCGCGTTGCTGGTAATTCACCGTAGGTTCAGCGTAGTCGGTCTGCAAGGTGAGGTTGGCTTGCTGTAATTTATCACGCAGGCAGCGCATCACAGCCTGATGGCTGGCAATGGGGATTCGGGATGTGTTCATTGCTGTGAGCATAAGTTGAGTGGCAGGGAGACGCAATAGGTGAAGCGGAGGGAAATCAGAATGAAAAACGGCGAATTTTCATTCGCCGTCTTGGTCTTTGTTGCATTACCGGATTACAGACCGGCAGCTTCACGCAACTGTGCGGCTTTGTCCGTTTTTTCCCATGGGAAATGTTCACGGCCAAAGTGGCCATAGGCTGCGGTTTCCTGATAAATAGGATGCAGCAGATCCAGCATCTGGATTAAGCCGTAAGGACGCAGATCGAAGAATTCGCGCACCAGCAGCGTCAGTTGCTCGGTGGACACTTTCTCTGTGCCGAAGGTTTCGATCATGATGGATGTCGGTTCCGCTACGCCGATAGCATAAGACACCTGAATCTCGCAGCGATCGGCCAGACCCGCAGCAACGATATTCTTGGCGACATAGCGAGCGGCATAGGCTGCAGAACGGTCTACTTTAGACGGGTCCTTACCAGAAAACGCACCGCCACCGTGGCGAGCGGCACCGCCGTAGGTATCAACGATGATTTTACGACCGGTCAGACCGCAGTCACCCATTGGGCCGCCGATCACAAAGCGCCCTGTCGGGTTGATGAAATATTTGGTGCTGGCAGATAGCCACTCTGCAGGCAGAACGGGTTTGATGATCTCTTCCATCACCGCTTCGTGCAGATCTTTCTGGCTGATGTCTTCTGAATGCTGGGTAGACAGCACCACGGCATCGATGCCAGCAATCTTGCCATCGTCGTACAGGAACGTAACCTGGCTTTTTGCATCCGGGCGTAGCCACGGCAGAGAGCCGCTCTTGCGGACTTCTGACTGGCGCTGAACCAGACGGTGTGCATAAGTCACGGGCGCTGGCATCAGGACGTCGGTTTCGTTAGTTGCGTAACCGAACATCAGACCCTGATCGCCTGCGCCTTGTTCCAGCGGGTCGCGGCGGTCAACGCCCTGATTGATGTCAGGAGATTGCTTGCCAATGGCACTCAGTACGGCACAAGAGTTGGCATCAAAGCCCATTTCAGAATTGACATAACCGATGTCACGCACGGTACGACGGGTAATTTCTTCGATATCGACCCAGGCGCTGGTAGTAATTTCACCACCGACTAACACCATTCCGGTCTTTACATAGGTCTCACAAGCGACACGCGCTTTTGGATCTTGCTCCAGAATGGCGTCGAGAACCGCATCAGAAATCTGGTCAGCAATTTTATCAGGATGTCCTTCAGAGACTGACTCGGACGTAAAAAGGTGTTTAGCCATGAGTTTCTTTACCTTCAAATCAAAGCCGCTAAGCAATGTATCGGTTAATCGGTATAGACGGATTAACATCTGGATGGCTATTCTAGGTCACCTTTTGGTCTCAGTGCCAGTAGTTTTTCGTGTTAGCCCGCCATCACATTTAAACATCGGCCATTTTTTCTTTTACAAGAGATGACTGGCGATAATTTTCATTTTGCTTTTCTGGCAGCATCTCTGTATAAACGCGCGGGCGGTTAGAGGTAATCTAACCCGCAACATGTTGAATTTCTCATTGATAGCTGACCGCATGGCTGCGGCGCGCGTGGAGGTGATTGGATTAATGATCCGTTGTTTACTGAGTGTATTGCCTTCGCAATACGTCCCTTTTGACGCTACCGCGTCAGCGACTCAACCCTTCTTTTCCGTATCCAGACGTAGCCTGTCGTTAAATTCAACACAGGACTCCAGAGCTGGTTAATCTGCCTGTTATTCTTTCTGCCAGAAGCGTTTAACGCCTTTCTGGTCACGTCCGCCCGGTGGTTTTCACAACGAGTTTTCGCGACCCGTAACACGGAGCCTGACAACGTGTTTTACACTAATAAGAGTAATAAAGTGACGGCATACTTCACTAGACCGGTTTTTTCACTGTCGACGCCGCATGTTGCAGGTATGCTTATGTGGGCTGTTTATTCAGGTACTGATGTGATTAGCAGTATAGAAAAAGAAGAGGTTCGTTATGTCTGACGACATGATTCATCACGGCTCGTCAGCGACGGGTAAACATGAAAATTTGCGCTCTATGCAGGAGGTTGCCATGAATGACCGTAATGCCAGCGAAATGCTTCGTACCTATAATATTGCCTGGTGGGGCAATAATTACTATGACGTCAATGAGTTAGGCCACATTAGCGTGTGCCCGGACCCCGACGTACCAGAAGCTCGCGTCGATCTGGCCAGATTGGTCAAAGATATGCAGAAAGATAACCATCAGCGCCTGCCTGCGCTGTTCTGCTTTCCGCAAATTCTTCAGCATCGCCTGCGTTCTATCAACGCTGCGTTTAAACAGGCTCGTGAATCGTTTGGCTATGAAGGCGGCTATTTTCTGGTTTACCCGATCAAGGTTAACCAGCATCGTCGCGTCATTGAGTCATTGGCTAATTCCGGTGAGCCGCTAGGCCTTGAGGCCGGTTCAAAAGCTGAACTGATGGCGGTACTGGGCCATGCGGGAATGACCCGTACCGTCATTGTTTGTAATGGCTACAAAGACCGCGAATACATCCGCCTGGCACTGATCGGCGAAAAGCTGGGTCACAAGGTTTATCTGGTCATCGAGAAGATGTCCGAAATCCGGATGGTGCTGGAAGAGGCGGAGCGTTTGAATGTGGTGCCGCGCCTCGGCGTTCGCGCGCGTCTCGCCTCTCAGGGGTCGGGTAAATGGCAATCCAGCGGTGGCGAAAAATCCAAATTTGGTCTGGCGGCGGTTCAGGTGCTGCAACTGGTTGAGATGCTGCGCGAGGCTGGGAAGTTGGATAGCCTGCAATTGCTGCATTTCCATTTGGGATCGCAACTGGCAAACATCCGTGATATCGCGACGGGCGTGCGTGAGTCTGCGCGCTTCTATGTTGAGTTGCATAAACTGGGTGTCAATATCCAGTGTTTTGATGTTGGCGGCGGCTTGGGCGTGGATTATGAAGGAACGCGTTCCCAGTCCGACTGTTCAGTCAACTATGGTCTGAATGAGTACGCTAACAACGTGATCTGGGGCATCGGCGATGCCTGTAACGAGCACGGTTTGCCGCATCCGACGGTCATCACCGAATCTGGTCGTGCGGTCACCGCGCATCATACCGTGTTGGTTTCCAATATTATCGGGGTTGAGCGTAACGAATTCAGCGAACCTACCGAGCCGGAAGAAGACGCTCCGCGTGCGTTGGAGAGCCTGTGGTCAACCTGGAAAGAAATCAAGCAGCCGGGTAAACGCCGTTCGCTGCGCGAGTGGTTACATGACAGCCAAATGGACTTGCATGATGTGCATACCCAGTACACGCATGGCATGTTGGATCTGACGCAGCGTGCAAAAGCAGAGCAGCTGTATTTGAGCATCTGCCAGATGATTCAGGAACAGCTAGACCCGAGTAACCGTGCGCATCGGCCGGTGATTGATGAATTACAGGAACGCATGGCTGACAAATTGTATGTCAACTTCTCGCTGTTCCAATCTATGCCGGATGCATGGGGTATCGATCAACTGTTCCCGGTACTGCCGTTGGAAGGGCTGGATAAGCCGCCTGAGCGTCGTGCTGTCTTGCTGGATATCACCTGTGACTCGGATGGCACGATCGATCATTATGTCGACGGCGATGGAATCGCGACAACGATGCCAATGCCGCCTTACGATCCAGAAAACCCACCGTTGCTGGGCTTCTTTATGGTCGGTGCCTATCAGGAAATTCTGGGCAACATGCATAATCTGTTTGGCGATACGTCGACGGTCGACGTGTTTGTCTTTCAGGACGGCACCGTTGAGATTGAAGAGTCTGACGAAGGGAATACGGTTGCCGATATGCTGGAATATGTGCAGCTTGACCCCAAAGTGCTGATGACCCGTTTCCGCGATCAGGTCAAAGAAACCGACCTTGATGCTGAACTTCAGGCGCAGTTCATGGAAGAATTTGAAACCGGGCTGTATGGCTATACTTATTTGGAAGATGAGTAAGTGTGATAGGTTGAGTGAAAAGGGATGCGAGTGAGCATCCCTTTTTTTCGGTGCGCCGAGCATGGCGCGTAGTGCCTTGACAGGCGCTGTCTGTTGACTGTGGTGGTTAACAGACGACTTGGAGGTGCAAGTCCTCTACACACCCGGTAAGGGGAAGTGTTAGCTGAACGGCAAGGGTGTTCACCGTGAGGTGAAATCTGAAGGAAGCTGAAAGCAAAATGCGGGTCTGACGAACAGGAAGCGGTTCAGGCGGCACAGCGGGGTAAGGCGGCCGATATCGTCAACGCCCAATACTTACACGGAACGCTGTGACGTAGAGCCGACAGACATATGCAGGAAGGTCACGCGAATTACCTCGGGAGCTCTGCCATTCTGCCACTGTGCTACCAATATCGAGAGGTGTTGGGAGGGAATGTCAGAAGTCAGCCGACGCCGTAGTAGTACTCATTGACCAGGAGCACGAAGGGCTGAACAGGTTAACCGTAATTAGGACACGGATACTCGATGTCGATTAATGATGCACAAGGGCAGAACATTGCCGCCATCAGTCAGGGCTGCGGACAGAATCCGCGAGCGCAACGTAGTGGTGCTGAAATCGACACGGCGGTCAGTGGGCGAACGAAAGCGGAAGTGCCGTTGACAATCGAAACGGTGACAGAGAGAGCCAATATGATGCTGGCCTATCAGCGCGTGGTGGAAAACAAAGGTGCGGCAGGGGTAGATAATCTCAGCGTGTCAGCGTTAAAGCCGTGGCTGAAAGAAAACTGGGCAAGCATCAAAAGTGCATTGATGACAGGACATTATCCGCCCCGCGCGATACGTAAAATGGACATCCCAAAGCCAGATGGCGGCGTGAGAACATTAGGTATCCCGACGGTAGCAGACAGACTTATCCAACAAGCGATAGCGCAGAAGCTGAGCGCTATCGTCGACCCGACCTTCTCAAATTCCAGTTATGGCTTCCGCCCGGCACGCAACGCATGGCAGGCAGTGCGTCAGGCACAAACAGGTTCGCTTAAAAGTGGCAGGCAGTAGTGTAGCGAGGTTAAAGGAAAAGCTGCGCAGTCTGACGACAGGGCATAACTCGGCGTCAATCCAGAGTGTCATCAATAAACTGAAACCGCTCCTCAGAGGCTGGATAAGTTACTTCCGATACACCGAGGTGAAAGGGGTACTGGAGGAAATAGATAGCGGGATAAACAGGAAGTTGCGTTGCCTGCTGTGGCGGCAATGGAAGCGTCCAGGCACGCGAGCGAAGAAGTTAATGCAAGCGGGTTTAACGGAAGAAAGGGCGTGGCGTTCAGCGAGCAACCAACGAGGAGCGTGGTGGAACGCGGGAGCGAGGCATATGAATCAA
The DNA here is from genome assembly GCF_012427845.1 of Pectobacterium punjabense. NCBI lineage: Bacteria > Pseudomonadati > Pseudomonadota > Gammaproteobacteria > Enterobacterales > Pectobacteriaceae > Pectobacterium > Pectobacterium punjabense. The sequence continues at coordinate 4,103,086 of NZ_CP038498.1, read as the reverse complement.
GCGATTAAAGTCTCGTGGCTAAGGAAGGCGGGCTTGCTATCACTACTCGAAGAACACAGGCAGTTCCAGAGTTAACCTGAACCGCCGTATACGGAACCGTACGTACGGTGGTGTGAGAGGACGGCGGGAGCGATCCCGCCTCCTACTCGATCCTGCGATCAGATAAGCGAATGACCCATATTGATATCGGTTGCTGGTTTTGGAAGGGAATCAAATTCTTCAATGACGCTGTCTTTGAAGATAATTTTAGCAATAAGCAGTAGAGAGTTTTTATCCTGAACGCCATATTTATTCAGTAACCTTGATTTGCTGTTCAGTACTGATTTCTTATTTAACCCGATAAGATCGGCAATCGTTTCTGCTGAGTAACCCGCACTCCAATACTGAAACACGGCATATTCAGATTTCGATAGCCTGACGGGGCTGAATAGACGGCGATCGTGATGGTGAACGAAGTCGAGCAATTTATAAAAAGAATTGATGTGTGCTGACTTGGAAATAAGAATCGTTTTTTCGTCAATACACACGGGGGGGTGATTGGGGGAATTATTGATGATAATGAACGATGACGCCATATTATAAAAGTGGGTTCTTATCGACTCATAGTATTCTTCAAAGCCTTCGCTGCTACCATCAATGATAAAAATACACTTTTTCTTTCCTTGTTGTAGCGTAAACCTGTTGACAGGTTTTATCGAGAGCATAGGAATACTCGATAGGATTTCCCGTAATCCTACCGTGGTAAAATTGCATTTACTGAAAATTCTCACATCCATGATTTTTAACACATATGAGTTTATTGTCTGAAAGTGGTCACAAACCAATAATCGTTGCTGATGTTATCCAGTTATTAAGAAATCGCGAGCCTGAAGGGTCTTGCATCGCTAAAAGGTAGAGCCTCTAGATAAATCAGTGGAAGCAACAACTGATTTCATCATCTATCTCTATGATCAAACTGGAAAAATTCTTATCGGTGTAACATAGTATGCTTGATTTACTGGTTTATTTCTATCTTTAAATACATAGGGTTATCCCATCCCTCCTGCTATTGCAACGTGAGTCTCTGCGTTAATCGTGGCGACTGCTTATCCGTATGTTGCTGCATTCGCTTTCTCTTGCTTTCCAGCATCTGGAAATCTGCCGAGCATCGTTTCTTAAAAAGAGAACGGAACAGTAATATGATTGCAAATAACTATCTATTTATATTTATTAATTATTAAATCCTATCATAATGAGGATCGAAACAATTAGAGGTTGCTGTTATCCAACAGCTTACAGGTAATACGGCGGGGATGATAGTGGTCGGATGACTAACGGGCAATTGAGATTTTTTCAATTGCCCGTGGGGATATTTTTGCGGGTAATCAGAGCGTGCGATTACTTCTCGGCAGCGATGCGTTCGCGGATGTGTTTGGCGCGTCCTTCAGATGAAGGGTGGGAATCAAACATGCTGCTCTCATGACCTGCATCCAGTTTAGCGAGTTTTTCAAAGCTGGTTGCCAGACCTTCTCGCTTGATGCCGCGTTTCTTCAGCAAATCAAAGGAATAGTCATCAGCCTGACTTTCCTGAGATTGAGAGAATTGGGAGTTGACCAGTTTTTCGCCCAGATCGGCTAACTGTGATTGCGACAGAGACGCTGCTACGCCGCCGGCAGAGGCGATTGCGGTACGTGCGGCTGTTGCGGCATAGGCAACCTGCATCGCTTTACGGGTGTGTCCCAGCGCCACGTGGCCCATTTCGTGGCCGAGTACGCCTTCTACTTCATTATCATTCATCATGTCCATCAAGCCGCTGTATACCCGAATACAGCCGTTCGCCATTGCCCAGGCGTTAACATCTTTTGTCAAATACACCTTGTAGTTCGCTGGCGTACCGTTGATATCGTGGCCTAGCGCATCCGCAATTTTATTCAGACGCTGCGTGTATTTGCTGTCAGCCGGGGCAATTTTTGCCTCTTTATCCATTTGCTCACAGGATTGGTCGCTGAGCGCTTTAACCTGGGCGTCGCTAAGCGTCGCTGCCTGGAAAGCCTGTGCGCCGGATTGCATTAAGGTATTGGTGTTTAAGTTCTGGCAGCCAGTCAGCAGCGTTGCGACACACAGAGCCAGCACAGAAGAACGAATTGCCATAAAAATCATCTCCCTACGATTGTGTTTATTTTTTAATACGAAATAAAAGCGGCTATAAATTACCCGAAAACAGCGTCGGGCAATAGATCGGAAAATCTGATTTTTATTTTTTTCGATAGTCCATAAGCGATGAATTCTGTTTCCAGCGTGTGCCAAAAAGACACGCGAGAGAAAGGTGAAGCTACTGGAAAACAGGGCGTATGGCACTGTAATCAACTGCACAATTGGCAAAAGAACCGCGATTGATTCGTTAGCTGATAAATCCCTGTTTTTTACTCACGGTTCCATGTGCATTCGCTGCATTTTTCATGTACATTTGTAATCATATTTATTTTGTCATTTCTGTTTAACGCATTGATTAGTATGAGTTATTCAGGAAGGTATTCGTTCAATCCGATCTGGAGTCAAGCATGTCCTCTCGTAAAGAACTTGCCAATGCTATCCGTGCGCTGAGCATGGATGGGGTGCAGAAAGCCAAATCCGGTCACCCGGGCGCACCGATGGGCATGGCCGATATCGCCGAAGTGCTGTGGCGCGACTATCTTAACCATAATCCGGCCAACCCTAACTGGGCCAACCGTGACCGCTTCGTGCTGTCTAACGGCCACGCGTCCATGCTGATTTACAGCCTGCTGCACCTCTCCGGCTACGACCTGCCGATTGAAGAACTGAAAAACTTCCGTCAGTTGCACTCCAAAACGCCAGGTCACCCTGAATACGGCTACACCGCCGGCGTTGAAACCACCACCGGTCCGCTGGGGCAGGGTATCGCCAATGCGGTCGGTATGGCGATTGCCGAGCGCACGCTGGCCGCGCAGTTCAACCGTCCGGGTCATGAGATTGTTAACCATCACACCTACACCTTCCTCGGCGACGGCTGCATGATGGAAGGGATTTCCCACGAAGTCTGCTCGCTGGCGGGCACCATGAAACTCGGCAAACTGACCGCGTTTTATGATGACAACGGCATCTCCATTGACGGCCATGTTGAAGGCTGGTTTACCGACGATACTGCCGCCCGCTTTGAAGCCTACGGCTGGCACGTGGTGCGCGGCGTGGACGGTCACGATGCGGACGCTATCAAACGCGCCATCGGCGAAGCGCAGCTTGTCACTGACAAACCGTCACTGCTGATGTGTAAAACCGTGATTGGTTTTGGTTCTCCGAACAAGGCCGGTACGCACGACTCGCACGGTGCACCGCTGGGCGATGCCGAAGTGGCTGCATCCCGCGAACAGCTGGGCTGGACGCACGCACCGTTCGATATTCCTGCCGATATTTATGCCGCCTGGGATGCCAAGCCGGCCGGTCAGCGTAAGGAAGCTGCCTGGGATGAGGCATTTGCTGCCTATGCCAGCGCATACCCGGAACTGGCTGCCGAGTTCACTCGTCGCACCGGCGGTGAACTGCCCGCCAACTGGCAGGCTGACGCACAGAAATTCATTGAAGACCTGCAAGCGAATCCGGCGAAAATTGCCAGTCGCAAAGCGTCACAGAACGCGCTGGAAGCCTACGGCAAACTGCTGCCGGAATTCCTGGGCGGCTCTGCCGACCTGGCGCCGAGCAACCTGACCATCTGGTCTGGCTCGGTTTCACTGGATAAAGACCACGCGGGTAATTACATCCACTACGGCGTGCGTGAATTCGGCATGACGGCGATTGCCAACGGGATTGCGCTACACGGTGGTTTTGTACCGTACACGGCGACCTTCCTGATGTTCGTGGAATATGCGCGTAACGCCGTGCGTATGGCCGCGCTGATGAAAATCCGCAGCATCTACGTTTACACCCACGACTCCATCGGTCTGGGCGAAGACGGCCCGACACACCAGCCGGTTGAACAGCTGGCCAGCCTGCGCGTCACACCGAACATGAGCAACTGGCGTCCGGCAGACCAGGTGGAAACGGCGGTGGCGTGGAAATACGCCATTGAGCGTCAGGACGGCCCGACGTCGCTGATCCTGTCTCGTCAGAATCTGGCACAGCAGTCACGTACCGCTGAGCAGCTGGCGAACGTGGCGAAAGGTGGCTATGTGCTGAAAGACAGCGAGGGTCAACCTGAGCTGATCCTGATTGCCACCGGTTCTGAAGTTGAACTGGCTGTCGGCGCGTATGACAAACTGACTGCCGCTGGCCGCAAGGTACGCGTAGTGTCCATGCCGTCTACGGATGCGTTCGACAAGCAGGATGCCGCCTACCGTGAAGCGGTGCTGCCGAAGGCCGTGTCCGCACGCGTGGCGATTGAAGCAGGTATCGCGGACTACTGGTTCAAGTACGTCGGCCTGAACGGTGCGATTGTCGGCATGACGAGCTTCGGCGAATCAGCTCCGGCTGAACTGCTGTTCGAAGAGTTCGGCTTTACCGTCGATAACGTGGTCGAAAAAGCGCAGGCGTTGTTGAAGTAATCACGCCGCGTTAATCCTGATATAAGAAGCCGCCAGCTAACACTGGCGGCTTTTTTTCGTCTTTAATTTGCTCCGCTGCTCTGCACATTTTGCCCTCTCTTCAACTCCCGTTTTTTTAGTTTTATGACGTAGGTCACTCTTCTGGTGTGTGCCAAACGAGAATATTTCTTTTATGCATTAATTCGTTTATGCTAGCTGAAGCGTTTCAGTTGTTGTGCTGACGGCGTTCTGCCAGGGGTTCTCTGGTGTCTAAGAAGGGTATATTCTATGCGCTGGGCATACCTGCAATGACATAAGGAACCACAAAGAACGCTATGACGATCCGTATTGCGATAAACGGTTTTGGCCGCATCGGCCGCAGTGTTTTACGTGCGTTGTATGAATCAGGCCGCCGAGCTGAGATTACCGTGGTGGCGATTAACGAGTTGGCGAGCGCGGAAGGCATGGCGCATTTGCTCAAGTACGACTCCAGCCACGGCCGTTTTTCGTGGGATGTGCGTCAGGAATGCGACCAGCTTTATGTCGGTGATGATTGTATTCGTCTGTTGCATCAGGCAGAGATCCAGGCATTGCCCTGGCGAGAACTCGGTGTAGATATCGTACTGGATTGCAGCGGTGTTTACGGTAGCCGGGAAGATGGCGAAGCCCATCTGGCGGCAGGTGCGAAGAAAGTGCTGTTTTCTCATCCGGGAACGGCGGATTTGGATGCTACGGTGGTGTTTGGCGTCAATCACCATCAGTTGGAAAGCGGGCATCGCATTGTTTCGAATGCGTCCTGCACGACCAACTGCATTATCCCGGTGATCAAATTACTGGATGATGCCTTCGGGATCGAAAATGGCACGGTGACGACGATTCACTCATCCATGAACGATCAACCGGTGATCGATGCTTATCATCACGATCTGCGGCGCACACGCGCTGCCAGCCAGTCGATCATTCCGGTAGATACCAAACTGTCGGCGGGGATCACCCGTATTTTTCCGCAGTTTGTCGATCGCTTTGAAGCGATATCGGTGCGGGTGCCGACGATTAACGTCACGGCAATTGACCTGAGCGTTAGCGTCAGGAAAGCCGTAAACGTGAATGAAATTAATGCACTATTGCAAAAATCAGCGCATGAGTCGTTTCGTGGTATAGTTGATTATACTGAATTGCCGCTGGTGTCGGCTGATTTTAACCACGATCCGCACAGTGCCATTGTCGACGGCACGCAGACACGGGTCAGTGGTCAGCACCTGATTAAAACATTAGTCTGGTGCGATAACGAATGGGGCTTTGCCAACCGGATGTTGGATACAACACGGGCGATGGCAGCCTGCGGTTTCTAGTACGACGGTGGCGATCAGGGGTCGCTATCTCGCTCAAGCAACTTTAAAAGAGAATCAACAAGAGGATTCACCATGTCTGTAATTAAGATGACCGATCTGGATCTGGCTGGTAAACGTGTTCTTATTCGTGCGGATCTGAACGTACCAGTAAAAGAAGGGAAAGTGACGTCTGATGCGCGCATCCGTGCCTCTCTGCCGACCATCGAAATTGCGCTAAAACAAGGCGCTCGCGTTATGGTCACGTCCCACTTGGGACGTCCGACCGAAGGTGAGTACAACGAAGAGTTTTCTCTGCTGCCTGTCGTTGACTACCTGAAAGAGAAACTGTCTTCTCCTGTACGTCTGGCGAAAGACTATCTTGATGGTGTTGATGTCGCCGAAGGCGAGCTGGTTGTACTGGAAAACGTCCGCTTTAACAAAGGCGAGAAGAAAGACGACGAAGTCCTGTCCAAGAAATACGCGGCGCTGTGCGATGTATTCGTGATGGATGCCTTCGGTACGGCACACCGTGCGCAGGCTTCAACCCATGGCGTGGGTAAATTTGCGTCTATCGCCTGTGCGGGCCCGCTGCTGTCTGGTGAACTGGAAGCATTGGGTAAAGCATTGAGCGAGCCAGCACGTCCGATGGTTGCTATCGTAGGTGGTTCTAAAGTTTCCACTAAACTGACGGTACTGGATTCCCTGTCTAAAATCGCCGATCAGCTGATCGTCGGCGGCGGTATTGCCAATACCTTCGTTGCCGCACAAGGCCACAACGTGGGTAAATCTCTGTACGAAGCCGATCTGATTTCTGAAGCGAAGAAGCTGCTGGAAACCTGCGATATTCCTGTACCGAGCGATGTGCGCGTGGCGTCAGAATTCTCTGAAACTGCAACGGCAACGCTGAAGTCTGTTACCGCAATCAAAGATGAAGAGCAGATTCTGGACCTGGGTGATGTTTCCGCAGAGCGTCTGGCTGAGATTCTGAAAAATGCCAAGACCATCCTGTGGAATGGCCCGGTTGGCGTCTTCGAATTCCCGAATTTCCGTAAAGGAACCGAGACCATCGCTCGCGCTATCGCAGAGAGCGATGCATTCTCTATTGCAGGCGGCGGCGATACGCTGGCTGCGATCGATCTGTTTGGTATTGCAGATAAAATCTCCTACATTTCTACCGGTGGCGGTGCATTCCTGGAGTTCGTTGAAGGGAAAAAACTGCCAGCAGTTGTGATGCTGGAAGAACGCGCTAAGCAGTAATTTAAGGTAAGGGCTGATTTTTTCCCTTTCCCAGGGCTGTCTCGACATGGGGTTGTTGCAACAGCATGTCGGGATGGCCTGTCGATTGAACATCGATTTCTCTAACCCCTCCACGGCCAACGAAACGGGACACGTAACATGTCTAAAATTTTTGATTTCGTAAAACCCGGTGTCATCACAGGTGATGACGTTCAGAAAGTTTTCGCAGTAGCAAAAGAAAACAAATTCGCTTTGCCAGCAGTAAACTGTGTCGGTACCGACTCAATCAATGCTGTGCTGGAAGCCGCAGCCAAAGTACGCGCGCCGGTCATCGTTCAGTTCTCTAACGGCGGAGCAGCGTTCACCGCAGGTAAGGGCCTGAAAGCGGAAGGCCAGAAGGCGGCAATTTTGGGTGCGATCTCTGGCGCTCATCATGTTCACCAAATGGCTGAACATTATGGTATTCCGGTAATTCTGCACACTGACCACTGTGCGAAAAAACTGCTGCCATGGATCGATGGCCTGCTGGATGCGGGTGAAAAACACTTCGCGGCTACCGGCAAACCGCTGTTCTCTTCTCACATGATTGACCTGTCTGAAGAGTCTCTGGAAGAGAACATCGAAATCTGCTCTAAATATTTGGCGCGTATGGCCAAAATCGATATGACCCTGGAAATCGAACTGGGTTGCACCGGTGGTGAAGAAGACGGTGTGGATAACAGCCACATGGACGCTTCTGCTCTGTACACCCAGCCAGAAGATGTTGACTATGCGTACACCAAACTGAACGCGATCAGCCCACGTTTCACTATCGCTGCCTCTTTCGGTAACGTGCATGGCGTATACAAGCCAGGTAACGTGAAGTTGACCCCGACCATCCTGCGTGATTCTCAGGAATATGTTTCCAAGAAACATAACCTGCCGCACAACAGCCTGGACTTCGTGTTCCACGGTGGTTCTGGTTCCAGCGCTCAGGAAATCAAAGACTCCGTTAGCTACGGCGTAGTGAAAATGAACATCGATACCGACACCCAGTGGGCAACGTGGGAAGGTATCCTGAAGTACTACAAAGAAAACGAAGCTTACCTGCAAGGCCAATTGGGCAACCCGAAAGGCGACGATCAGCCGAACAAGAAATACTATGATCCACGTGTGTGGCTGCGTTCCGCTCAGGCGAGCATGGTTACGCGTCTGGAGCAGGCCTTCAAAGAGCTGAATGCCGTTGATGTGCTGTAAGTAAGACGACGTAAGTATGGTTTGATATTAAGACTCCTAAGGGAGTCTTAATTTTTGGGGCCGATGTTGCGGTTTCTGCTATCGACGTTATGCTTTCCCGGTGATTAAGAAAACAGGAGCGTTTAAATGGAAGAACTTAATACGGGATTGGATCAGGCAGGGAACTGGTTGGTGGCACATCAGAACTTGTTTTTGCAGTATGCCGTGAATATTGTCGCCGCATTAGTGATCCTTATTGTTGGTTTGGTGATCGCGCGGATCGTCTCTGGCACCATCAATAAACTGATGATTAGCCGTTCTATCGATTCAACCGTGGCTGATTTCCTGTCTGCGCTGGTGCGTTATGGCATTATCGCGTTTACGCTGATTGCGGTATTGAGCCGGGTTGGCGTACAGACTGCATCGGTGATTGCCGTGTTGGGTGCGGCGGGCTTGGCTGTCGGTTTGGCATTACAGGGCTCGTTAGCCAACTTTGCTGCCGGTGTGTTGTTAGTGATCTTCCGGCCTTTCCGTACTGGAGAATGGGTCGATTTGGGCGGCGTATCTGGCTCGGTTACGCAGGTGCAGATCTTCTCGACGACGCTACGTACCTCTGACGGCAAAATTATCGTGGTGCCGAATGGCAAGATCATTGCGGGTAATATCATCAACAGCTCACGTGAACCCGATCGCCGTACCGAAATTATTGTTGGTGTAGCCTATGATGCTGACATTGATGTAGTGAAAAAGCTGTTGGGCGATATTGTTGCCGCAGACGATCGTATTCAGCATGACAAAGGCGTTACGATCCGCCTGAATGAAATGGCAGCATCGTCGCTGAATTTTGTGGTATGGGTATGGACGACCAACGGTAATGCGCAGGCGGTGTACTGGGATCTGTTGGAAAGCTTTAAGCGTGTACTAGACGAACATCGTATTGGCATTCCTTACCCGCAGATGGATGTACACCTGCATAAGGTTCAAGAACGCGCTGAATAATAGATAATATGACAGGGGCCGAATGGCCCCTGATTGATCCCTGCCTTTACTGTCCGTAATAGGCGTTTTTACCATGCTTGCGCAGGTAGTGCTTGTCCAGCAGAACTTGCTGCATAGCGGTAATACCCGGTGTCAGCTGGCGTGAAAAAATTCCCATATAGGCTATCTCTTCCAACACCACCGCATTATGCACTGCGTTGTGTGCATCTTTGCCCCAGGCGAACGGGCCGTGGGCATTGACCAGCACAGCAGGAATGTCTGTCGGGCTGATTCCGCGCTGGCGGAACGTTTCTATAATGACGTTGCCCGTTTCCTGCTCATAGTGCTGCGCAATTTCGTCCTGTGTCATCAATCGCGTACAGGGGATGGCACCGTAGAAATAGTCGGCATGCGTGGTGCCCCAGGCGGGCAGATCCAGCCCTGCCTGTGCCCAGATGGTGGCGTGGCGCGAGTGCGTATGGACGATGCCGCCGATCTCGGTAAAAGCACGGTATAGCGCCAGATGTGTCGCCGTATCCGAGGACGGCTTTTTGTTACCTTCGAGGGTCTGCCCGGAGGCGAGATCGACCACGACCATATCCTCTACGGCCATATGTTCGTACTCCACGCCTGACGGTTTGATGACCACCAGACCGCGGTCGCGATCCACGACGCTGACGTTACCCCAGGTGAACGTCACCAGATTGTGACGCGGTAAATCCAGATTTGCTTCCAGAACCTGTTGTTTAAGCTGTTGTAACGTTAGCATGGCATTCCCCCTTGTTGCATTTTCTGTTCGATCCAGCGGCGCGCCTGAACAATTTCGGCGACCGGTTCATCAGCCTTCTCCGTCCACATTTCAATCAAGAACGCACCGCGATAATTGAGTGCTTTCAGCGTGCTAAAAACGGAAACGAAATCCACACAGCCTTCACCAAATGGCACGTCGCGGAACTGTCCGGGCGAGGTTGCGGTAACGGCTAAGGTGTCTTTCAGATGAATAGCGGCGATGCGATCGATACCCAGTTGTAATTCTTGCGTGACATTGTTGCCCCAGGCGCTGAGGTTGCCGACGTCTGGGTAGACGGTAAACCACGGCGAAGCCAGGCAGGCATCCCAGGCTTTCCACTTGCTGATCGAGTTCATAAAGGCGGTATCCATGATCTCCACGGACAGCATCACCTGCGCGGCGGCGGCACGTTCAACCGCCCATTGCATACCTTCGGTAAAGCGAGCGAGCGTGCTTTCATCCTGCTGCTCGTAATAGACGTCATACCCAGCGAGCTGAATAGTGCGGATGCCCACGTCGTTGGCCAGTTGAATAGCCTGCTCCATGATCGTAAAGGCGCGCTGGCGTAGTGCCTCGTCATGGCTGCCGAACGGAAAACGCCGATGCCCGGATAAGCACATCGAAGGGATGCGAATGCCGGTTTCCAGCATCGCATTGACCAACGAGAGCCGCTGCTCCTTACTCCACAGCAGGCGAGCCAGACGTTCATCGCTTTCGTCTACCGACATTTCAACAAAGTCAAAACCACAGGCTTTTGCCAGCGCCAGGCGTTCTGGCCAGGTCAGGTGTTTCGGCAGGGCTTTTTCATAAATACCTAATGGGTGTTGGCGCATATTAAGGCCTCCAGATGGCGTCAATGGCGGTACGGAATTGGCGAGCCGAGTTTACTGGGTCAGATGCATCCGCCAGCGCTCGTCCGGCAATGAATGCAGTGACGGCGATATCACGGAATAGCGGCAGATCCGCAGGGGTGATCCCTCCGGTGATAGACAGTTCGATGCCGAGGTCTGAGAGGGCTTTCATCATGTCTAGATCTTGCTGACCCCAGGTTTGGCCGCTGGCCTGCGCATCGCGGCCACGGTGGTAAATCGCCTGTTTGATGCCCAACGCACGCCACGCTTTGGCATCTTCCAGCGTCCAGCGCCCGAATAGCTCTATCTGGATCTCTCCCCGATGACGCTCTGCCACTTCCCGTGCGCTGGCCATGGTGGGCAGCGGGGCGGCGCAGATCACGGTCATCCAGTTTGCGCCGTGAGAAAAGGCTTGCTCCGCCAGCGTTGCGCCCGCGTCAGCGACTTTCAAATCGGCCACCAGCACATGGTGAGGGCAGCGCTCGCGCAGTTGGCTGACGGCCTGAATACCTGCGCTGATGCACAAAATGGTGCCCGCCTCGATGATGTCAACATAAGGGTGGAGTAATTCCACGGTAGTGAGGGCGGCATCCAGTCGGGTGTGGTCGAGCGCCAGTTGCAGGCGGGGTTGCGTGGTCATGGTTTCTCCTTACCGGCGGGTTGCAGCGCTTTTAACGCGTCGACGAGCGCCTGATAGTGTTGGTATTTTTTGTCGTAGGCCGTGCGAACGTGTTCATCTGGGGTAAGGCGTGTAATGCGTGGTGAGAGTGCCTGCTGAGCGGCAGTGAAATCGCTAAAGGCACCGTTGCCGACCATCGCCGCCATCGCCGCACCCAGACAGCCGGTTTCTTCTACCTGTGGGAGTTCGACAGGCAGGCCACTGATGTCCGCGAACATCTGCATCCAGGGGACGGACTTGGCAGGGCCGCCGGTGATGCGCAACGCGTCCACGTGAGGGAAGCGCTGACGCATACGATTCAGGTGCGCCATGTGGCAGAACACCACGCCTTCGTAAATGGCCTGAACAAGGTGTTCTCGCTGGTGGAACGCTTGCAGGCCGTAGAAGCTGGCGCTGAGCCCTAATCCGGCGTTGGAGCCATACAAAAACGGGACAAACAGTAGGGGGCTGCCTGCTTTAGGCAGATCCGAAACCCAGCGGTTGAGCTGAGCATAATCAACCCCTAAACCGTCGCTCAGCCGCCATTGTTGGCAGAACCATTCCAGATTGGCGGCAGACGTAGGACTGGCTTCATGCACGATGTAACGGCCTGCTTCCGCATGGCGGCCATACACAAAGGGATGGTCGTAGCCATCGGCGAGCGTGTCGGTGATGCCGCTGGTGACAGACCATGTTCCCATCACCGCATTGAGTCGGGTTTCGTCCTGAAGGCCTGCGCACAGGGCGGTAGAAACCACGTCGAATAATCCGCCGACGACGGGGGTTCCTGCCCGCAGTCCGGTGAGCTGTGCCGCTTCTGGGGTAATTCGGCCTGCGATATCAGCAGAACCGATAAGCGGCGGTAAAGCCTCGATGATTTCTGCAATCCCGAGCTGTTCTGCCAGCGCGGGATCGTAGCGGCCCGTGTCCATGTTGTAGAGATTGGATTCGGAGATATTGGTTTCTTCACAAGCCCGTTCTCCGGTCAGGCAGAAACGCAGATAGTCGTGTGCCATGAACAGCGTACCGATTTGTGCATAGCGTGTCGGCTGGTGGTCTTTAAGCCACCGCAGTAGCGAAACCGGATGGCCTGTCCACAGCGTCTGACGGGTCTGAGGATAAAGCGCTTGCGGTATCCCTGCCTGCTGCCACGCCAGAACCTGTTCACGCGCGCGTTGATCGGATGACAGCATCGCATTACCTAGCGGCTTGTCATGCTTATCCAGCAAGAATAACCCTTTGCCTTGGGCAGAGATCCCTACGCCGGAAATGGCGCTGGCGGGGATTGCCGCTCTGCCCAGCAGTTCGCGAATAACCTCAGCAGCGGTCTGCCACAGGGTGTGCAGGTCGCGCTCAGCCCAACCGGGCTGCGGTGTGGTAATTGGCAGATTACGGCGTGCGATGCCGTACTCTGTTCCGGTGACGTCATAGATCCCGGCTTTGATAAAAGTGCCGCCGCAGTCGAGCCCCAGAAAATAGTCCGTCATGCTGCCTCCGTGGACTCATCGCAGCGCGGTGGCAGCATCATGGCCAGTACAGCGGCAATCGCCAGCGAGATAGCCAAACTGTAAACGCCAACGTCTTTGTTAAAGGCTGAAATCAGGACGCCGACCATATAAGGGCCGCAGAAGCCACCGAGATTACCGAGCGCGTTAATGACACCGCGCGCGCCGCCAGCGACTTCGGCATCAAACAGCTTGGGAGGAATGGTCCAGAACACGCCCGCAGCCGCCTGAATGAAGACGCCACAGCCGACTAGCGCGGCATAGGACCACCAGATATGGCTTTTGAGCAAGACGGACAGCGCCATGCAGATAGCAAAACAGGCGAGCGGTAGTGCGACGAAGACTTTACGTTTTCCTGAGTTATCGGACAGATAGGAGATCGTGAACATGCCGACGATCGCACCGATATAAGGCAAAATAGCCAGCATACCGACCTGTTCCATATTGCCGTTGGTCAGCCCTTTCAGGATGGTGGGCAACCACAGGGTGTAGCCGTAAATACCTGTCTGGTAAAAGAAATTCACCAAAATTAACTGCCACATCAGCTTTTCGCGCAGTACCCGGCTTAGGGAGGCATTACGGACGGTTTTGCCTTGCAGGGCCGCTTGTTCTTCCTGCAACGTTTTGATCAGATACTCTTTTTCTGCCGGTGAAATCCATTTCGCTTCCTGCGGGCGGTTGCTGATGGTAAACCACCACAGCAGCATAACCACCAGCGAGAATCCTCCCTCCACCAGAAACAGCATGCGCCAATCCCAGGTTGTGATGACCCAGCCAGAAAGCGGGGCGGTCAAAATTCCGGCGATGGGCACAAACATGATGACAATCGCGTTGGCGCGGCCACGCTCTTTATCCGGGAACCAGTTGCTGATCATCGTGAGCACCACCGGGAGCATGCCGCCTTCAGATACCCCCAGCGCAAAGCGCAAAAACAGCAACTGATACTGATTGGTTACCAGACCGGTCAACACCGAAATGACGGCCCAGGCCAGCAGTGACCAGCCGATAAATTTTTTACCGTTGCCGTGTACGGCGAGTTTGCCGCCCGGCACTTGTAAAAACAGATAGCCGATGAAGAAGATCCCGCCTGCGAGTCCGGCCATCGATGCCGTAATACCCAGTTCGTCATCCATACCGCCCGGCATCGCGAAGGCAATGTTGACGCGGTCCATATAGGAAATAATGCAGGTAATCAAAATGGGCGGTACGATCCGCAACCAGCGTAATCGAGGAATGTTTGCCGCTGTGGGCTGGCTAGAAGAAACCGTAGCTGTATTCATATCACTTTACCCTTCAACATGTTGCGTGCATGGCGTGCTTCACTTTGGGCTTTTTCGCGCGTAGCGATCCCCGCACATGCCCGCAGGCATGTGTCGCGTTACATGGCAAAATCAGAAACGATTAGGGAGCGTGAAAGTGTGCCATCGGTATCTTCACCACCACTTTGCGGATTGCGCAGGGCTGCTCGTGAATGCAGGCTGGACGATGCACATCCTGAGGAAAGAACACGGCAAAGTTGCCGGAATGCATGGTCAGCCAGGACTCGTCATCAACATCCTGATAGAACAAGATGTCGCGTGCTTCGTTCCATTCCTGATGTACCGGATTACGGCCGTTGTCCGTTACCACGCCGATCCGTTCGGTTCCGCTGACTAAAAATTGCACATCGATATTGTGACGATGGACTTCAGGACGTAAGTCACTTTTAGTCTGCGTGTGTAGATCCAGTACCTGAACGGTATAGCCTGTCTCTTCATCAAGGTAGCGGCCAGCCGGTAAGGCGCTGAAGTCGGTTTTTTGCAGGTAGGCCAGCGCACGGGCGACGGGTGCAGGGTGCTGACCAAAAACGGTATTGTCGATATGACCGAAGATCATGGGACGTCTCCTTGTTAAAGCGCCTGAATGCGTGCCCACACCCGTTCATCAACCGGGATGCCGTCGCGCAAGTTTTCCTCGCGAATACGCGGAAACTTATGGCCCGGCAGACGGATGGCGACATCAGGTTGGGTACGCTCGGCGCTGGTGATGTAATCCATTATGCGTTTC
The DNA here is from genome assembly GCF_012427845.1 of Pectobacterium punjabense. Taxonomy (NCBI): domain Bacteria; kingdom Pseudomonadati; phylum Pseudomonadota; class Gammaproteobacteria; order Enterobacterales; family Pectobacteriaceae; genus Pectobacterium; species Pectobacterium punjabense. The sequence continues at coordinate 4,087,962 of NZ_CP038498.1, read as the reverse complement.
AGTTTTTCATCGCGGGTTTTGCCGTCGATCAACCTATCGATCTCAATGGCGATGAAGACCTGCGATACGCCGTATTCGTCGCGATGATCTTCTGTGACTTCTGCGACGGAGGCACCGCCGGACAGTAGGGTGGCGATCATGTCCAGCACAATAGACAGTGCCGATCCTTTCCAGTAGCCCGCCGGGAGGATGCGTCGGTTCTCCTCGATAATGGCTGGATCGCGGGTCAAATTACCGTCGTTGTCGAACCCACCATCAACGGGCAAGGTCTTGCCTGCCAATCGGTTGATCTCTAGCGCGCCATAGGAAAACATCGACATCGACATATCCACCATGGTGATTGGGTTGCCGGGGACGGCGACGATCAGCGGATTAGTACCGATGCGGCAGGTTTTTGCTCCCCACGGTGGCATAACGGCGATCGAGTTAGTCCAGCAAATACCGATATAGCCTTTCTCGGCGGCCTGCCAGCCATAGCCGCCGCCGCGCATCCAGTGGTTAGCATTGCGCAATGCCACCAGACCAATACCGTGCGCATCGGCCAACTGCATCGCGCGATCCATCATGCGGCGCGCCGTCAGGTTGCCAATGCCCTGATGGGCATCCCACTGCTCGATAGCACCAAGTGAGAGCAGTTTGCTGGGTTCGGCATCGGGTACGATGTCGCCGGCGTCCAACTGCTGAATAAAGCGTGGGAAACGGTTTACACCGTGAGAATAAACGCCGTCGGCTGAAGTATCGGCGAACAGCGTCGCGCAGGTATCGGCGGTTTCTTCCGCGACATTGCGCGCCAGTAAAACACGTTTGAACTGTTGCTTAAGGTCGTTGTAACTCACTCTCATAACGCGTCTCCATGACGATAATTAGATTGCTTTTTATTCGTCATATTTCATTATGCGAAATTGCATTTCAAATAAATGCTATACCTGTGCTTGCATGAAGTCAAAATGAGAGTGTGTTAAATTTTCATTTAAAAACAGGTGGTTATTTTAATGTGGTGACTTTGTGATCGGTGCCGCATTTTGGTCGGTTCGCGAAGTACAGACGTGAAAAAGCAGGGTGAGAGCCGCACCCTAAAGTTGCTGACAATGGCCGTCGAGCGTGAGTAACGGATAGATCGTAAAGTCGCTGTAAACACGTCCCTGTGCGCTCGGATTGCGCCATCCATGGCGCAAACGCTTTACTCTTCTATTCCGTTACTCCCGTTTTCGTTCTGCGAGTAGGTTTGTCAACGGTTTAAGAGGTGAGAGCCTCACCCTGTTAGCTACCCCATACGCGCGGTTTTACCGGTACGACTCTACCCCGATACGGTAAAGCGACGTTGTTGCCGTGATGTACAGTTCATTCCCTTCTGGCCCGCCGATGGTGCAGTTGGACACGCATTCCGGTACATCAATTTTGCCGATCTGATGACCTTCGGGACTAAAAACCAGAACGCCGTCAGCGCAACTGCAAAACAGATTGCCAGTGCGATCAACACAGAAGCCATCGGGAATGCCCGGTTCTACGCGGGCGAAAAACTGTCCCGCGCCCAGACGCTTTCCCTCAACCGGATAAATGCGCAGATCGCGACGACCCAGCGTGGGGAAATCAATAATCGACATGTCTGCAACATATAAATATTTTTCATCTGGCGAAAAGGCCAACCCGTTTGGGCGCTGGAGATCGCTGGCCGCGATGCTGAGTGAGCCATCGCGCGGATCGAAACAGTAGACATAGCAGCCAATGACCTGACTTTCTGATTTGTAGCCTTCGTCATCGCTGGTAATGCCATAAGGCGGATCGGTAAACCAGATCGTGCCGTCACTACGGATCGCCACATCGTTTGGCGAGTTGAAGCGTTTCCCGTCAATGCGGTCAACCAGAATGTGAATATCGCCACTGTGCTCACGACGGCTGATACCACGTCGACCATGCTCGCAGCTTACGACGCGTCCTTGCGCATCGAGTGCATTGCCGTTGGCGTAGTGGGATGGAGAGCGCCAGAGCGTGACGTCGCCAGTACGCGACCAGATAAACATCCGGTTTCCTTTCACATCGCTAAAGACCACGGCATCCTGCTGCGGCAACCATACTGGGCCTTCGGCCCAGATGGCGGGAGAACACAGACGCTCAAGTTGTTGTGTCATGTTGGGCTCCCCACTTATTTCACACCCCAGATTGCCCGGTAATGGCCCTGATAATCATTTTGCGGGTCATACAGGTTGTTATTACCGCCATCGTTCGCGACGTTTTCGGCGGTCACCAAATGTGCCGGGGTGACATAGCCAGAAGGCGGTTGTTTGGCAAAGGCACGGTTAAACTCATCCAGCAACTGCCAGCCGTGCAGCTTCAAGGGTTCGGGCACGGTGGCTGATTGGCTATCGCCGGAGCGAATACGTTGATAGGCAGAGATGGAGCCATCGCCCGCCGAAATGTTGTACGGTGCATTTTTACCGCCTTTCCCGGCTGTTTTTAACGACGGTGCCATGAAATCAAAATACAGGTCGTTAATGGCCAGCGAATACTGGAAGCTGTCGCCGTATTTCTGCAACAGACTAAACGTCATCGCAGGCATGCGGTTTGCGGTATCGGCGAGCGGTGTATCGATGAATTCCACCACCTTGCAGCCGCTGCATTTAGCGATCTCGTCTTTCATGACGTTGGCTTTATCAAGAGCGATTTGATAAAGGGAATCGGTAAAGATTAAGACATTGGCTTTTCCACCTGATTTAACGACGGCGTATTGGGCGGCGATACGGGCGACGTCATTTGAATCTGATGTCACGTTGTAGAAAATATCGTATTTAGGCAGCGGGCCCGGTTCTGGCACAGCGTGCCATGCTGTCAGAACAATGCCTTGCTGAATGGCTTTCTTCAGCGGGATTTTGGCAACATTCGGGTTCCAGCCGCCAATCACAATGCCATCTGGCTTCTGAGCGATCGCCTGATTGAGCGAGGCCAACTGATCTTTGACTGAGCCGCCACCGTCCAGCGTTTCCAGCTTCCAGCCAGCGGCTTTGGCTGCTTCGCTTAGCCCCTGCTGTACGCCTTGAACACCGCCATTTTTCATGTCGGAAGCAATAAAAATAATCTTCTTATTCGGCTGCAACTGCGGCCCCTGAGTCGGGCCATCCCACTGCGTGCTGCTGGCGGTCGCTTTTGCAACGGCCGCTGTTGCCTGATCGAGATAGCTGTCAGCCCACGTTGACTGACTGCTTAATAACACGGTGGTCAGTCCTGATAACAGCAATAAACGTTTCATAGGGTGTGCTCCTGTTAGGGATGTGTCACGTTATGGTTATTGTTTTCTGGTGGCGTGTTTTTCTGATGAGAAGACTCCTGGTGGTGGCGCTCGGGTGTGTCAGCCTGACGGCGTTGTACGGCTTTTTGATTCAGCAAGCGGCGGCGCTGGGCATAGCCTGCCAGCGTGATGGAGAGCAGCAGCGTGGCTCCGTTAAACAGTGGCTCAACCCAGAATTCGCCGCCAAATTGTTGGATACCGGCGATGCCAATCGCAAGAATGGCGATACCGATAACCGTTCCCCAGACGTTAACTCGGCCGGGGCGAAGCGTGGTACTGCCAAGGAATGCACCCACCAGCGCGGGCAAGAGATAATCCATACCGACGCTGGCCTGCCCGACGCCTTGTTCTGCGGCGATTAACACGCCGCTAAAACCTGTCAATACGCTTGAGACGATGAAGGCACCGATAGTAAAACGATTGACGGAAATCCCATTGAGCCGTGCTGCTGCTGGGTTGCCGCCTACGGCATACATGCAGCGGCCAAGCGGTGTATGTTCAGTGACGAGCCACAAAACGATCGCGACAAGCAGGACATAGAAGGCCACGATAGGGATTCCGCCGATCTCGGTATGGTGTAGAGCAATGAAGGCATCAGGCAGATCGCCGACGATCTGGCGGCCGCCCGAGTGCCACAGGGCGACAGCGTACAGTACAGTGCCAGAGCCCAGCGTGGCGACGAAGCTATCGATATCGGCCAATGCCACCAGAATGCCGTTGAGCAGGCCGTATAGCGCGGAAATGACCAGCACCGTCAGCACGGCCATCTGCCATGAGAAGCCGTATTCCACCTGAAGCGTAATCGCCAGAATGTGCCAGAGCACGATGCCGAAACCGACGTTGAGATCGATTTTTCCGACGATCATGGGAATGGTCGCGGCCAGTGCCAGCAGGGCAATTTTGGCTTTGCTGGAGAGGATTGCCTGTAGCGTCAACATGGAAGCGAACGATGGCGTGGCGAGTGAAAATAGAATAACCAGCGCGATGCACAGTAGCAGCAGGCCATAGCGGGTCAGAATTTGCATCAACCAGGGGCCTGCACCGTCCTGTGCCAGACTCACGCGTTGCTCTAGCGCCGTTGATTTTACTGATGTTTTATTAGACATTATTTTCTTCCTTCGAACAGGTGAGGCTGTGTGAGCGTCTGAATTTTTTTACTGTTGATTCAGTTCGACTGCGCAATAACGTGTCATTCAGGCCGAAGCCGTGGTTTCTCCCGCGCTGGCAGACGCCAGTTCCAATAAGTTGGCGAAAGAGACCTGTTGATTCTTGAGTTCGCCGACGACACTGCCTCGATTGAAAACCAGTGCGCGGTTGCAAATATGGGCGATTTCCTCGAAATCATTGGAGATCACCAGCACGGCGACGCCTTCTGCCAGTGACTTATTTAATAGATGGTAAATTTCGGCACGCGCACCGACATCAACGCCCGCCGTGGGATCTTCGAGGATCAGCAGCGGTGCGCCGAGATGCATCCAGCGTGCCATCACCACTTTCTGTTGGTTGCCGCCGGACAGCGCACTGATGTCGATATTGACGTTTTTGGGGCGAACATCGAACAGTTGCACTTTCCACCAGCTTGCCCCTATCTCTTCGCGGCGGCTGTAGCGGGAAAAGAGTTTATGTCCGCTGGCGCAGGGGTTGATAAACAGGTTCTCTCGTACGCTCATAGACATCACCAGGCTTTCGTTGGTGCGATCGCCTGCGACCAGCGAAACGCCGTGAGCCATCGCCTGTTGCGGCGAACTGGCGTGGTAAGGTGCATCACGAAACTGAATTTCTCCGCTGTCGCATTGACGTAGCCCGAACAGCAAACGACCGATTTCTTCCTGACCCGCGCCGCGCAGACCGGCCAGTGCGAGCATTTCCCCCGGCTGTAGGTTAAAGCTGACCGGGCCAATATCGCCTACGGTGACGTTTTTTACCTGGAGAACGGGGGCGGAAGGGGCAGGCAAGGGTTCACGCTGATCGCCGGGCATCGCTTCGCCCACAATCAATTGCACCAGGTCACGCAGCGAATAATCCGCTGTTTTTCCGCCAGCGACATAGCGACCATCGCGCATAACGCAGACGCGATCGGCGATGTCGATCACTTCATCCAGTCGGTGAGTGACGTAAATCATGCCAACCTTTTTCGCACGCAGTCGGTTAATCACGGAAAAAAGATGGCGGACATCGTTTGCTGGGAGCGAAGCCGTGGGTTCATCCAGCACCAGCAGCTCGGCATTAACGGCGACGGCTCGTGCGATGGCGAGTAGTGATTTTTCCGTACGGGAGAGTTCAAATACGCGGGCATCGGGATCGAGTGCGATCCCTACATCCTGTAACGCCTGGCTGGCACGTTTACGGATCGCCCGCCAGTCAATTAATCCAAAACGGCGTGGAAACCCCATGACCAGTGCCATGTTTTCCGCCACCGTCATCCACTCGATCAGCCCCAGATCCTGATGAATAAACGCAATAGGCTGGAGGCCATCACTTTTTATCGCTGCGGCTGACGCTATGCTGGTTCCACGGAATTGAATATCACCGCCATCGCGGGGGTAGACGCCCGCGAGGACTTTAATAATTGTCGATTTCCCCGCGCCATTTTCGCCCAGCAGCGCGAGCACCTCGCCCGGCATGACCTGAAGGCTGACATCATTAACCGCAATGTTGCCGCCAAAGCGTTTAGTGATGTGGCTAAGCGCAAGTATGGGTTGATCCGCATTGATTTGATTCATGTGATGCGCCCTTGTGTTCAGCACACGCTGCAATGCGGTGCAAAATCGGTAAGCAACCTGTTCCCATTAATTCAGAACGGCATCGCGTCCTGAATGTGGTGTGGCAGGAACGAAATCAGTAATATTTTGGCGTTTTAATAATCCGCATATTTCAATATGCGAAACTTGATTTCAAAAACAATATACTGAAGATTGCGCTAAAGCAAAGGCAAAGAGGTTTTTAATTTATTTAAAAAACAAATAGTTATTTTTGTTGTTTCGTATTTGTGACGTACTGCTCACTTCATGGACAGGGGGAAGGTTGCGTATTCGGGATGTCATGCCGACAATGAAACGGCGTTCCACTTCACCTCATGCAGCCCTTGCGGTAACATCGCTATTCTTAAGAGAAATGGATGGCGGCGACACACTGCGTTGCAGCAATTTCTGCGCAAGCACTGCCCAGCCCCTGATTCTGGAGATCAGTTATGAGCCCGAAAGCTGTTAATGAGAAAGACGATCAAAAAGAGAAACCGCTGGGGAGCCAGAGTCTATTTCGTGGTTTGCAATTGATTGAAATTCTGAGTAATTTTCCTAACGGTTGCCCACTCGCCCATTTGTCAGAACTGGCGGGGATGAACAAAAGCACCGTGCACAGGCTGCTACAAGGGCTGCACACCAGTGGCTATGTTACGCAGGCACCTTCACCCGGCAGCTATCGTCTGACGACTAAATTTATCTCTATTGGGCAGAAGGCCCTGTCTTCACTGAATATTATCCACGTCGCCTCGCCCCATTTGGTGCAATTAAATCTGGAAGTGGGAGAGACGGTAAACTTCTCCAGCCGTGAAGACGATCATGTCATTCTGATTTACAAACTGGAGCCGACGACGGGGATGATGCGTACTCGCGCTTATATCGGTCAGCACATGCCGCTTTATTGCTCTGCCATGGGCAAAATCTTTATGGCATATGGTAAAAGCGACTACCCTGCGTACTATTGGCAAACTCACCAAAATACTATCCAGCCTCTCACGCGCAATACCATCACCGAGCTGCCGAAGATGTATGAAGAGCTGGAGGATATTCGTCAGAAAGGTCTGGCGATGGATCGTGAGGAAAATGAACTTGGCGTATCGTGTATTGCCGCGCCGGTATTTGATATTCAGCAGCGTGTTCCTTATGCCGTATCGGTATCCCTGCCTACCGCTAAGTTACAGCAAATCGGTATGAAATCGCTGATTAAGCCGGTCATCGCGACCGCGCAGCGTATTTCTCTGGAGCTGGGTTTTGTCACGCCCGGTTGAGTATTAGCTTGGCTAATGCCTGATTAGAAACATCCATTTCATCTAATGATTATCCCTTCGTATGATGCGCGAGTGACATCGCGCATGCGCCGCTATTGGCGCTTTATCTACGAGGGAAATCATGTTTGCTGTCTTTCTACAAGGCGTTCTATTAGGCGCGGCGATGATTCTGCCGCTGGGGCCACAGAATGCATTTGTGATGAATCAGGGAATTCGCCGTCAGTATCACCTGATGGTAGCGCTGTTGTGTGCCGTGAGCGATATGGTGTTGATTACCGCCGGTATTTTTGGCGGCAGCGCGTTGCTCAGCCAGTCTTCACTGTTATTGGGGGCGGTGACTTGGGGCGGCGTTGCGTTTCTACTCTGGTTCGGCTGGGGAGCGATGAAAACGGCTTTCAGCAAAAATATCGCACTGGCTAGCGCTGAGGTGATGAAGCAGAGCCGCTGGCGGATTATTGCCACTATGCTGGCAGTGACCTGGCTTAATCCCCATGTTTATCTCGATACCTTTGTGGTGTTGGGAAGCCTGGGGAGCCAATTTACGGAGGATGATCGAGGCTGGTTTGCGCTGGGGACGATAACGGCTTCCTTCACCTGGTTCTTCGCGCTGGCGTTATTGGCGGCCTGGTTGGCACCGTGGCTGAATACGTCGAGGGTACAGCGGGTCATCAACGTTTTTGTCGGCGTGGTGATGTGGGGGATTGCCTTGCAGTTGGCGCGTCACGGTTGGCAATAGTGGTTAGAAATAAATGACATCACCTTACGCTACGTTTCAGAAATTCACCTATATTGTGTGGAGTCAGTAATACGTTATGTTGTCTGGTAAAAGATACCCTTCTTGTATCTTTCATTCTGGAACGTGCTGTGCCGACGCAGGAAAAATCTGCCGGGACACACGCGTGACGAAACATCAGTAAGGAGAGAGTGTGAAGCGAGGTATGATGAAGCTAAATGCACTGGCGCTGGCCGCCGCAGTAGGATTTGGTGGTGTGTCGATGGTCGCACAGGCTGCGGAATTGCCGGATGGCCCGCATATCGTGACGTCAGGGACATCCAGCGTAGACGCGACGCCGGATATTGCGCGCTTGGCGATTGAAGTGAGCGTGTCATCGAAAGATGCGGCGGAAGCGAAAAAGCAGGTCGATGCCCGCGTTGCACAATATTTTGATTTTCTAGGTAAAAACGGCATTGAGAAAAAAGACATTAATGCCGCCAATTTGCGCACGCAGCCGGAATATGACTATCTGAAAACGGGGGGATCGGTGCTGAAAGGCTACCGTGCCGTGCGTCAGGTTGAAGTGACATTACGTCAGTTAGATAAACTGAACGAACTGCTGGATGGGGCGTTGAAATCGGGCCTGAATGAGATTCGCACGGTAGAACTCGGCGTGGCTAACCCAGAAACCTATCGTGACGAAGCGCGTAAGAAAGCGATTGAGCAGGCGACGAGCCAAGCGGCAGCGCTGGCGCAGGGCTTCAATGCCAAGCTGGGGCCGATCTACAGCGTTCGCTACCATGTTGCCAACTATCAGCCGATGCCAATGGCACGGATGTTTAAAACGGCAGATGCGGCGACGCAAACGGAAGCGGCACAAACTTATGAACAGCAAACCATTCACTTTGACGATCAGGTGGATGTCGTGTTTGAACTACAGCGTACGCCGTAATGACTGCGTGAACGCAGTGATGCTACTAACAGGCCTGTTCAGACAGGCCTGTTTTCGTTTATCACTCTCTCAGTACGTTATGATTGTCTCAGTACCTGATGGCCGTGCGAAAGTAGGGCGTCCGTCACTTTCCTCATCATCCGGCTTTCTGGTGCGAAGCGATGCCAATAGAGCATCCGACGTTGAAATAGCCCCGGCGTCAGGTCGATTAGCTCGTTATTGGCCAGTTCTCTCTCGATTTGCAGATGCGGGATCATGCAGCAGGTCGTGCCCTGTCGCGCTAATTGAACAAAGGCTTCCGACGAATTCACGATATGGCAGGGAACGCTGCCCGGCGATAAATCAAAGTTTTGTTGTAAAAAAGCCTGATGCATGTCATCCAGATGGTCGAAGGCGACCGCAGGCGCGCGCAGGAGCGCCGAACGCGTGACGCCATTCGGGAAATAGCGGGCAGCGAAGGTGGGTGATGCGACAAACAGATAATCCAGCGCGCCCAGTTTATCCACCAGACAGCTTGGCAGCGGCTGAGATTGGATACTCACTGCACCCACCACTTCACCCCGGCGCAGCCTTTCCTGAGTACGCGTTTCATCTTCTACCTGCAAGTTGAGGCGAATCGGTGAATCGACCAGCACCGGCTGTAACGCGGGTAACAGCCAGGTTGCCAGACTGTCAGCGTTCACCGCCAGCGACAGCAGCAGTGGGATATCGCTGTTAGTTTCATTGCCCAGCCACTCTTCTTCCAACAATTCTACCTGATGAAGCAGAGCCAGCAGTTTCTGCCCTTGTTCCGTCGGACGAGGAGGAATGGTTCTGACCAGCAGCGGCTGGCCGAACAGATTTTCCAGCTGTTTAATGCGTTGCGAAACGGCAGATTGGGTAATACACAACTTTTGGGCAGCGCGTTCAAAACCACGCTCGCGGATGACGGCATCCAGAGCCTGAAGCGTTCGATAGTCCGGGCGTTTCATGAAATTCAAAATCCTCTGAATGAGTCCGTTTTTTTCACTATGCCACATTTTGCTGATTTGCCATGCAGAAATCTTATTTTGGCTGTTGTGTGCAATCACGATTCAGCACGCTGCGTGTGGCGCGGTGCGTATGAAATAATGCGGCAATGGGGTGATGAATTTGCACGCTTTCCCCAACGCGCATGTTCTATAATACGCACACGTTTTCGTATATTGATTCTACAGGCCAGAAGCAGATTATGACGCAAGATGAACTGAAAAAAGCAGTGGGATGGGCGGCGCTCGACTATGTCCGTCCTGACACCATTGTGGGAGTAGGAACCGGATCGACGGCAGCACACTTTATTGATGCGCTGGGTTCGATAAAACATCAAATCAAAGGCGCGGTTTCCAGCTCTGATGCCTCAACGGAAAAGCTGAAAAGTCTGGGTATCCCCGTTTTTGACGCCAATGAAGTCGATTCGTTGGATGTTTATGTCGATGGTGCCGATGAGATCAACGGCCATATGCAGATGATTAAAGGCGGTGGTGCGGCACTGACCCGCGAGAAAATCATTTCGGCGCTGTCGCGCCAGTTCATCTGCATTGTTGATGCATCCAAGCAGGTTGATGTGCTGGGCACGTTCCCGTTGCCCGTTGAAGTTATTCCGATGGCGCGATCTTACGTGGCGCGTGAACTGGCGAAGCTAGGCGGGCAGCCAGTATATCGTCAGGGAGTGGTGACGGATAACGGCAACGTCATTCTGGATGTACACAACCTGAATATCATGGATGCCGTTGCGGTAGAAAACCACATCAATGGTATCGCAGGCGTCGTGACCGTTGGGTTGTTTGCTAATCGCGGCGCAGATGTTGCGTTAGTCGGCACCGCCGAGGGTGTAAAAACTGTCGTTAAATGAGTTCGCGATTGTTCTGACGTGATGAGCGTCCACGTTCCACGTCAGAAATTTTTTAGCTAAAAAAATCTATTTAGTTAACGGCTCATTTTTGGTACTTAATATCACATTTTCTTATTTTGTTTATCGCCGATATGGCGATGTATCTCTTTGGCAATATTTTTTGCCATAAATCAGGCGCGCTTCTCGGTGGCGCGATTCGGGCAACGCAATCGTTTGTATTGCTGACTGCGTAATTTTTGTTATGTTGGCAGAGGTTATTTAGCACTCTGTCACATTTGAAGTCTGAAAATAAGGTCGGGAAATGGCAAAGGTATCACTGGAAAAAGACAAGATTAAGTTTCTGTTAGTGGAAGGCGTGCACCAGAGCGCGTTGGATAACCTGCGTGCAGCTGGTTACACCAACATCGAGTTCCATAAAGGCGCACTAGATCCTGAGGCGCTGAAAGCCTCCATTCGCGATGCGCATTTTGTTGGTATCCGCTCGCGTACCCATCTGACAGAAGAAATTTTTGCTGCTGCGGAAAAACTGATCGCGGTAGGGTGTTTCTGTATTGGGACTAATCAGGTTGAGCTGTCGGCTGCGACCAAACGCGGTATTCCGGTATTTAACGCACCTTTTTCCAATACCCGATCCGTAGCAGAAATGGTGATCGGCGAAATGTTGCTGATGCTGCGCGGTATCCCGGCTGCCAACGCGAAAGCGCACCGTGGTATTTGGCACAAACTGGCTGTGGGATCGTTTGAAGCGCGTGGCAAAAAACTCGGGATCATCGGCTACGGCCATATCGGTATGCAGTTGGGTATTTTGGCTGAAAGCCTCGGTATGCACGTTTACTTCTATGATATCGAAAGTAAATTGCCGCTGGGCAATGCTCAGCAGGTGCGTCACCTGTCTGATTTACTGAATATGAGCGACGTGGTGAGCCTGCACGTACCGGAAAATGAAAGCACGTATAACATGATGGGCGCAGAAGAACTGGCGCTGATGAAGCCGGGTTCAATCCTGATTAACGCCGCTCGTGGTACCGTAGTTGATATTCCAGCGTTGTGCGACGTGTTGAGCAGCAAGCATCTGTCCGGTGCGGCGATTGACGTATTCCCACAAGAACCTGCAACCAACAGCGATCCGTTCCTGTCACCGTTGTGTGAGTTTGATAACGTGCTGCTAACGCCGCATATCGGTGGCTCCACGCAGGAAGCACAGGAAAATATCGGTGATGAAGTTGCCGGAAAACTGGCGAAATACTCAGACAACGGTTCTACGCTGTCTGCGGTGAATTTCCCAGAGGTGTCGCTGCCTGTTCATGGTGCACGCGCCAGCCGTCTGCTGCACATCCATGAAAACCGTCCTGGTATGATTACCAAAATTAACCAGATCTTTGCTGAGCAGGGTATTAACATTGCCGCACAGTATCTGCAAACGACGCCTGAAATTGGTTATGTGGTGATTGACGTCGAAACCGACGGCGCGCAAACCGCGCTGCAACTGATGAAAGCGATCCCTGGCACTATTCGTGCCCGTCTGCTGTTCTAATTCGTTGTAATCAGTGAATAAACAGCCAGCCCCAAACGGGGCTGGTTGCGTTATTACAGCGCGATAACGATCTTGCCGCGCATATGCCCTTCCAGTACTTTATCGTGTACCTGCTTCAGTGTATCTACCGTTAACCCTTGCAGTGCTTCGCTGGCGGTTCCCTGAAGTTTCCCTGCATCAACCAGCTGTGCGACGTCGTGCAAAATGTTCCCCTGTTCCGCGATATCCGGGGTGGTGAACATGCTGCGAGTAAACATGAGTTCCCAATGCAGTGCCGCGCTTTTGAGTTTTAGCTGCGTTTGGTCGAGTGGATTTTTGTTTTCCACGATGGTACAGATGTGCCCCATTGGTGCGATCAGTTTGCTGATGGCATCCCAATGGCCGTCGGTATCGTTCAGGCAGAAGATATAATCGACCTGCTTGATCCCTTCTTTTGCGAGCTCATCCACCAGATTACGGTAATCCACGACCTTGTGTGCGCCACGCTGGCGGCACCACTCTGCCGAGTCTGGCTGTGATGCGGTGGCGATAATGTTCACCGAGCTGCGTAACGCTGCCAGAGAAATCGCGAGAGAACCGACGCCGCCCGCGCCGCCGATAATCAGCAGCGTTTTCTTGCTGTCGGCCTGCTGTATTTTCAGGTGCTCAAACAATCCTTCCCATGCGGTTAACGCCGTGAGCGGCATGGCGGCAGCGGCTGCCCAGTCCAGAGAGATGGGCTTACGCGCCACGATACGTGAATCAATCAACTGATGGGTGGTGTTGCTGCCAGGGCGTGTGATGTCGCCCGCGTACCAGACTTCATCACCGACTTGAAAGTGACTAACCGCGCTGCCCGCTTTCAGCACGATGCCGCTGGCGTCCCAGCCGAGAATTCTGGGTTGCTGTAACCCATTCTGACGCAATCCGGCATGAACCTTGGTATCAACCGGATTGACGGAAATGGCTTTTACGCCGATCAGCAGATCGTATTCGCCCGGTTCCGGGATCTCCTGTGTGATGGCGATGAAGTTTTCTGGCTGTTGTGGATCAACGGCTATCGCATGAGCGGTCATGGTGTATTCCTCATTATTTTCAGAATAGGGTCTTGTGAATGGGACATGTTTTTGAATACAACCAAGTGTAGAACACGGAGATAGGGCTGATAAGATGGACAATAAATAATGAAGTGTTCGACTGAGATGAACAATAATGTTTAAACAATTGCAGGATATGGCACTGTTTGCGCTGGTGGCTGAGTGTGGCAGCTTTACACTGGCGGCACGAAAAGCAGGGTTGGCAAAATCCAGCTTGAGTCTGCGTATTAGCCAGCTCGAACAGCAGATCGGCCTGCGATTGCTTAACCGAACGACGCGCCAGCTAAATCTGACGTTTGCTGGCGAACGTTACCTGATTCACTGCCAGGAGATGCTACAAGCCAGTGAGCGTGCCGATCTCGCCATACAGCGCCTGCGCGATAACCCCAGTGGGCGACTACGTATTACCAGCCCTGCGGGGTTAGGTTCCACGCTGCTAGCGCGACTCACCGCCGAGTTTCAGCAGAGCTTTCCCGCGGTATCGCTGGACGTGCTGATTTCAGATGCCGTGATCGATCTGGTTCAGGAGGGATTTGACGTCGCTTTTCGTACTGGCAAACCGCACGATTCCTCACTCATTGGGCGTTCACTCGGACAGACTCCGCGATATTTGCTGGCATCGCCTGACTATCTTGCACGGCATCCGACATTGCTTCATCCGCAACAGCTCCAGCAACATCGCTGTATTGCGCATCATGCCTGGACAGAGTGGCTCCTTCACCGCGGTTCAGAACTCTATCGTTGGCTATTACCTGACGCACACATTACAGACAACCTGCTTTACGCCCGCGAGTGCGCGATTGCGGGGGCGGGGATTACGCTGTTGCCGGATTTTCTCTGCCAAGATAAAGCGGTGTCAGGAAAGTTGGTTAAGGTTCTGCCGGATTGGCAGGCGGAGGCCAATGAGCTTTATCTGGTGTACCCCAGCCGCAAGCTGAACTCGCCCGCGCTAGCGTGTTTTATCGACTTTGTTTTGCAACATCGTGCATTGGATGATTACTCAATAGCGTTGAAAAAGTCGCCGTGATAGGCAGAGAAAAACGTTTTTGTTTCATTTTTATGGGTATATTTCAATTTTTATTGAAACATGATTTCTATCAACCTATTTTAGGTACGCTTTAGCGTGGAAGTGCCGATAACACAATGTGGTTCCTTTTTACTTTTTTATGAAAGGTATTTATTTCCTGCGTGGCGTTGTTGTCACGGTAATATCCGAGCTCTGTCGCAGCCATGATGGCAGAGATAATGTAGACCAGTGATGGTGAAAATGACAATGCAATCGATGTCTGTTCAAAAAGAGAAGTTGAGTTACATCAACAATATACGTCTCGTCTCGCTATTTATTACTCTTTTTTCAATTATCCTGATTCTTTTTGCGCTTTCTATTGGCACCGCAAGTTATTTCTTAAAGCAGAGCAATGATTCACTGGATAAGGCTAATGATCTGTCTGACATCCGTGCAGGTATCAGCAGCAGCCTCGATCAATTACGTGTTGCCAGATTGCTGCTCATTCAGGCGGGTGCAGCAAACCGTATTAGCGATCACGAGGTATTTAAAGCTGCTTCAGATCAGGCTGCTGGTCGAGTCCGAGCCTCACAGAAACGTCTTGATGAATATCTTGCGCGTCCAGACAGATTGGAGAGTGAAAAGGCTCTGGATGAGGATATTCTCAAGGCTTACGCCAACTATCGTGATAACGCGATTGCGGTGATGCAGAAAGCGACGAATGATGGTGAATTCGAAGATCTGGTGTCGTTGGAAAGCACGGTGGCGCGCACATTAGATGAAGCGTTTAGCGTTCCGGTGCGTAAGAAAGTGACTGAACTTACGAAAGCTGCGCAAGACATCAATGATCGAGCGGCGGAGAACGCGAAACTGGGTAACTGGATGATGGCGGGCTCATTTGCCTTATCCATCATTATGGCGATTATGGCGTACATCATGGTACGCAATGTGATCCTCGCGCCTATCAACCGATTGGTTGAGCGTATCCAGAAGATTGCGGCGGGGATTTGACACAACCGCCAATGGTAATGGGGCGTAATGAAATCGGCATTCTGGGAACGAATATCCAGAATATGCAGGCGGAGCTGACCGATACGGTCACGATCGTTCGTGAAGGTGCAGATTCGATCTACCAGGGATCGTCAGAAATCACGGCAGGCAACGTCGATCTCTCTTCGCGTACCGAGCAGCAGGCCGCCGCGCTGGAAGAAACCGCCGCGAGCATGGAACAGCTGACCGCAACGGTGAAACAAAACTCTGACAACGCTCACCATGCTAGCCAACTGGCGAAGAACGCGTCTGAAAAAGCAGAGAAAGGCGGACAGATTGTGCAAGGTGTGGTGGATACCATGCATGATATTTCCACTAGCTCAAAACGTATTTCCGAGATCACTTCCGTTATTAACAGCATCGCCTTCCAGACCAATATTCTGGCGTTGAACGCCGCAGTAGAAGCGGCGCGGGCGGGTGAACAAGGGCGTGGTTTTGCCGTGGTCGCGGGGGAAGTTCGTAATCTGGCGCAGCGTAGTGCGCAGGCAGCGAAGGAAATCGAAACGCTGATTGGTGAATCTGGCAGGTTGGTCGATACCGGCTCTGGGCTGGTGGCGCAGGCGGGGTCAACGATGGGTGAGATTGTCCGTGCGGTTGTCAGCGTCACTGACATCATGGGGGAAATTGCCTCTGCGTCTGATGAGCAAAGCCGTGGTATCGGGCAGGTGAGTCAGGCTGTGTCTGAAATGGATAGCGCGACGCAGCAGAATGCGGCACTGGTGCAAGAAGCCTCGGCGGCAGCGGTTTCGCTTGAAGAGCAGGCGGCGCGTTTGACGCAGGCTGTTGCGGTATTCAAGCTGGCTGGCGTGGCTCAGCAACGGAGAACGTCATTGCCGAAAGCAGCTGCGCAACCACGTTTAGCGCCAGCAATGGCCATCGCTAGTGCCAGCAGTAAAGGCAGTGATAATCAAAACTGGGAAACGTTCTGATCGCTTACAGTAAATAACACACCATCAGAAAGAAAAATGGCCCGCGATGCGGGCCATTTTTTTATGACGTCTGGTGACGGCTTATTTAGCAATCTTCTTGTACTTGATGCGGTGAGGTTCCAGCGCTTCTGCACCCAACGTACGCTTCTTGTATTCTTCGTATTCGGTAAAGTTACCTTCGAAGAATTCCACTTTACCTTCATCCTGATAATCCAGAATGTGCGTTGCGATACGGTCGAGGAACCAACGGTCATGCGAGATCACCATGGCGCAGCCAGGGAATTCCAGCAGGGCGTTTTCCAGTGCGCGCAGGGTTTCGATATCCAGGTCGTTGGTCGGTTCATCGAGCAGCAGCACGTTGCCGCCTACCTGTAGCAGCTTCGCCAGATGCAGACGGCCACGCTCACCACCGGATAGTTCACCAACGCGTTTGCCCTGATCAACCCCTTTGAAGTTGAAACGGCCAACGTAAGCGCGGCTCGGCATTTCGGTATTGCCGATGCGCATGATGTCCTGCCCGCCGGAAACTTCTTCCCAGACGGTTTTGCTGTTGTCCATCGCATCACGGAACTGGTCGACTGACGCCAGTTTGACGGTTTCACCCAGTTCAATCGCGCCGCTATCTGGCTGTTCCTGACCGGACATCATGCGGAACAGCGTTGATTTACCCGCACCGTTCGGACCGATAATGCCGACAATCGCACCTTTCGGTACGGAGAAAGAAAGCCCGTCGATGAGTTGACGCTCGCCGTAAGACTTACTCAGGTTGGTGACTTCCACCACTTTATCGCCGAGGCGGGCACCAGGTGGAATAAACAGTTCGTTGGTTTCGTTACGTTTCTGGTATTCCGTGTTGTTCAGCTCTTCAAAGCGTGCCAGACGCGCCTTACCTTTCGACTGGCGGCCTTTAGCGCCTTGACGCACCCACTCCAGCTCTTTCTCAATCGATTTACGACGTGCCGCTTCCTGAGAGGCTTCCTGTGCCAGACGCTGATCTTTCTGCTCCAGCCACGAAGAGTAGTTACCTTCCCACGGAATGCCTTCACCGCGGTCCAGCTCCAGAATCCAGCCTGCGACGTTATCGAGGAAGTAACGGTCGTGGGTAATCGCCACCACGGTACCCTCGAAATCGTGTAGGAAGCGTTCCAGCCAGGCGACTGATTCGGCATCCAGGTGGTTGGTCGGTTCGTCGAGCAGCAGCATGTCTGGTTTTTCCAGCAGCAGACGGCATAGTGCAACGCGGCGGCGCTCCCCCCCGGACAGGTTGGCGATTTTTGCATCCCATTCAGGCAGACGCAGGGCATCTGCCGCGCGCTCTAACTGGTTATTCAGGTTGTGGCCGTCGTGCGCCTGAATGACTTCTTCCAACCGACCTTGTTCGGCGGCCAGCTTATCGAAGTCTGCATCTGGATCGGCATACAACGCATAGACTTCATCAAGACGTTTCAGCGCAGTCACGACTTCAGACACCGCTTCTTCCACGGATTCACGTACGGTGTGTTCCGTGTTTAACTGCGGTTCCTGCGGCAAATAGCCGATTTTGATTCCTGGTTGTGGGCGAGCTTCACCCTCGATGTCCGTATCAATGCCAGCCATAATACGCAACAGCGTTGATTTACCGGCTCCGTTCAGACCCAGTACGCCGATCTTGGCACCGGGGAAAAAACTGAGGGAGATGTTTTTCAGAATGTGACGCTTCGGCGGTACGACCTTACCGACGCGATGCATGGTATAAACATATTGAGCCACGTTGCGACTTCGCCTCTCTCTTATCTCTATGATTTGTCACCATAAGCGGGTGACCATATGTAGCACTGCGCTACTTAATACTCAGTGGTGCAGCCTGGGAAATACCCCGGCAGCGGATCGATTATTCTAAGTATGAAGTGTAGCGGGTTTCAGCCCGCGATCCCAGCTATCCGGCGATTTGCCATGGCCGATCTGAGACGTAGACCGCGTGATGAATTTCAGAATCGGTTTGCGGATCGGCATATCGTTGTCTGGCATGATGTGCCACACTGGATCTGCCCGATAGGATAGGGGTATCGATACGATGAAGGATGCCGATAGCAGGTTCGATAACGGATGAGGTTAATGCAGGTGATAAAAGCAGGTCATTGGTGGTACGCCGTTGCGGCGATATGTCTGGCTGGGGCTTCCGGCCATGTGCTGGCGGATTCTCTGGACGAACAGCGCCAGCGTTATCAGCAGGTGAAGCAGGCGTGGGACAGCAACCAAATGGACACGGTAGCGCAACTGATGCCGACGCTGCGCAGCTACCCGCTTTATCCTTATCTTGAATATCGCTCGCTTACGCAGGATCTGAGTCAGATAAGCGCAACGCAGGTGAGGCAGTTTATGGCAACGCACCCAACGCTGCCGCCTGCCCGTAATCTGACCACCAGCTTTGTGAATGAACTTGCACGCCGTCAGGACTGGATCGGGCTACTGGCATTTAGCCCGCAGCCGCCGAAGCCGGTCAGCGCCCGCTGTAATTTTTATTACGCCCAATGGGCAACTGGCCAGCGCCAAGGCGTCTGGGAAGCCACGCGTGATATCTGGCTAACCGGGCGTTCGCTCCCTACCGTGTGCGATAAACTCTTCTCCGTGTGGCAGCAAGCGGGTGAACAAACGCCGCTGACGACGTTGGAACGTGCGCGTCTTGCCATGGATGAAGGCAGCGGTAGTCTGGTGAGCTATCTCATTAAGCAATTGCCCGACGATTATAAAACGATGGGTGATGCGCTGCTGAAACTCCAGAATGATCCCAATTCGCTGGAGAGCTTTGCTCGCACCGTCGGGCCAACGGATTTCACCCGCAAAGTCACGCTGTCGGCCTTTACGCGTACGGCGCGTCAGGATACGGACAATGCCCGTTCGATGCTGCCGGTTATTGCCCGTTTGCAAAAGATGAGCGCCGCAGAATGTCAGGATATGGAAGAAACCATCGCCTGGCGTTTAATGGGGAATGATGCCACACCAGAGCAAGCACAGTGGCGGGATAGCGTGGTGCGGCGCAGCACGTCGACCACCTTGCTGGAACGTCGCGTGCGTATGGCGTTGGGTACAGGCGATCGTCAGGGCTTGACGAGCTGGATGGCGCGTTTACCGGCGGAGGCGTTGCAGAAAGATGAATGGCGCTACTGGCGTGCCGTCGTGCTGTTGGATCAGGGCAAACGTCAGGAAGGCGAGACGTTATTACGCAGCCTGATGCAGGAGCGTGGGTTCTACCCAATGGCAGCGGCGCAGAAACTGAACGAGCGCTATGCTATTACTATCATGGCGGCAGTGAAGCCAGACCCTTCTTTGTCCCAATTACCCGAAATCACCCGCGTGCGGGAATTGATGTTCTGGCAGATGGATAATCTGGCGCGTAGCGAGTGGGTCGGGCTGGTGGCGAATCGCAGTAAGCCGCAGCAGGAAGCGTTGGCTCGCTATGCGTTTGAACAGCGTTGGGCAGATTTAAGCGTTCAGGCGACGATTGTTGCAAAATTATGGGATCATCTTGAAGAGCGCTTCCCGTTGGCCTGGAATGATGAATTCCGCCGTGAAACGCAGGGCAAGGGGATCAGCCAGAGCTATGCGATGGCGATTGCCCGTCAGGAGAGCGCCTGGAATCCGAAAGCGCGGTCGCCCGTCGGCGCATCGGGTCTGATGCAGTTGATGCCTGCGACGGCGCAGCATACCGCTAAAATGAGCAATATCACGTTCTACACGAACAGCAGCCAACTGCTTGATCCTGAGACGAACATTCTGTTGGGAACGAGCTACCTGGAGTACGTGTACCAGACATTTGGCCGTAACCGCATTCTGTCTTCTGCGGCTTACAATGCCGGGCCGTCGCGCGTGAATACCTGGCTGAGGAACAGCGCGGGGCGTATCGATCCCGTTGCGTTTATCGAAAGTATCCCGTTCTCGGAAACACGCGGTTACGTGAAAAATGTGCTGGCCTATGACGTCTTCTATCGTTATTTCCTCAATCAGCCAGCCAATGTGCTGACGGATGGAGAATGGCAACGGCGTTACTGAGACGCGGCGTTGCGATCGTTACCCGGAACTGTGCTATGCTGCCGTACTAGTTAAATAGTATGGCAGCCAATTATGACTCCGTTATCGCTAATCGACCCAGCACTTTCTGAACAAGACAATGAACATTGGTTACGCTTTGTCGCGCTATTACAGCAGTCAATTGAGAAAGATCTCCAACTGCCACTGCTGCAACTGCTGTTGACGCCAGATGAGCGTACAGCGTTGGGAACGCGGGTGCGAATTGTGCAAGAGTTAATGCGGGGTGAAATGAGCCAGCGCGAACTGAAAAGTGAGCTAGGAGCGGGAATCGCTACGATTACGCGCGGTTCAAATAGTCTGAAAGCCGCGCCCCCCGCGTTAAAAAGCTGGCTGGAAGCGCAGTTGCTGTCGGCAGATAAACCGTTGGATGAAGACGCGTAGCCGTTACGGTTTCGCGGCCTGAACGGGAATCTGATAGATTGGATTATGGAATGGCACCAGCGCCAGCAGCAGCGCTTGATGGTACACGCTAGTGCGCGATAATTTGCCGTCGGTGAAGACGCCGATGGCACCGCCTTTATGTTTAATGTTCTGAACGCCCGTCAAACGTTCCATTTCATCACCTAATTCCCGCCCTTCACGGATACCATGTAATATACTTTCTGGAAGGACCAGGCTTGCAGAACGTGATTCGCCACGCAGGTGAGCATTTTCGATCACCATCCAGGCGAAAGTCATACTTTCTTCAATGCCTGCTTCTACACCGACCCAAAAATCGGCTTCTGGCCGTACCTGACGTGCCATCATAACGCGGTTTCTGGCTCCGGTACGGGTTTCAATAGAACCGAGAGGCTGGCGTGGGACGCCGCTATCGACGTCAACGCCTTCGATGCGGCAATTTTCTGCACCAAAGACATCGGTGAATGCCAGACTAATAGCCTTAATTTTTGCCGGGTTGGTAGTTGCAGCAACAACGTGATACATAACAGTTTCGTACCTTTAGTTAATTTGACGCAGTATAACGGAAAATAACCATGTTACAGGTATATCTTGTTCGCCACGGCGAAACAGAATGGAATGTGGCTCGACGTATTCAGGGTCAATCGGACAGTGCACTGACGCCAAGAGGTGAGCAACAGGCACAGCAGGTTGCTGAACGAATCAGAACGCTAGGGATTACGCACATTTTTACCAGCGATCTCGGAAGAACGCGTCAGACAACAGAAATCATCGCTAAATCTAGTGGTAATTGCCAGATAATCCTGGAGCCAGGGTTACGTGAATTGAACATGGGCGTATTAGAAGCTCGCGATCTGGATTCGCTGACCACTGAAGAGGAAGGATGGCGTAAAGGGCTGGTGGATGGTACGCCCAATGGCCGCATCCCAGAAGGTGAATCGATGGTTGATGTGGCATTACGCATGCATGGCGTTCTGGAACGCTGCCTGGCGCTGCCAGCAGGAAGCCGCCCGTTATTGGTGAGCCACGGGATGGCGTTAGGGTGCCTGCTGAGTACGGTACTCGGGCTGTCCGCGTCGGCTGAGCGCCGCCTGCGTCTGCGCAACTGTTCCTTGTCACGCATTGATTATCAGCAAAGCCCGTGGCTGGCACCGGGTTGGGTGGTAGAAACGGCCGGAGATATTTCTCATCTGGATATTCCGGCACTGGATGAGCTACAGCGCTGAGATGGGTTCTGCGTGCTGGATGGGGATGAGGTACTCGCAGCGAATGATAGCGGGCACCTCGTCACGTGCCGTACCGTCTGGATGGAAACGTTCTGCATCGAACCCTTTGCGGCGCGTGAGTTGAAAGGTCGGCAGACAGGTGTCATACAGTGTGATAATAAAATCCTGTAGCCCATCTTTCGGCCCTTCAAATACAAACATCGCGTAGTCGCCGCCCGGCAGCGTAATGGGTTCGCCCGTGTGAACATCGTCAGGCAGATATTGTGGTTCCAGCGCGGTGGTGTAAAGCACCTCGTGTTCGTCGTCTTTCTCTTTGCTTGGGCGCGAATGGTGCAGTCCGTAAAGCACTGGCGGGACAGAACAGGTTTCGCCTAAAAATTGACGCCAATAGTGGACACGAATTTCTGTGCGGAAGTTACAGATCTGTTCAAGACGACAGTTATAGGTTTGCGTTAGCCCAAGAAGTTGCGTTTCTGGGAGGGCTACAAATTGCGGCTGTGGTAGGGTAAATTCACCGAGCCGGATCGGCGGACGAATGCCAAAAGTATTCCAGTTATCGGAACGACGGTAAGACGCTGGCGTTTGGGCAAACTGCTTTTTGAACGCGCGAGTAAAAGTCTGTTGTGAATCAAAGCGGTATTGCAGGGCAATATCAAGAATAGGGCGGCTGGTCAGGCAGAGTGCAACCGCCGCTTTGGTCAATCTCCGCGCCCGGATATAGGAACCAATGGCATTACCTGTTACGTCTTTGAACATTCTTTGCAGATGCCACTTGGAATAACCTGCTTTCGCCGCCACATTATCGAGTGATAATGGTTGGTCGAGATGGCTTTCCAGCCAGTTAAGTAGGTCACGTATGATACCGGCTTGATCCATAATCTTCCTCATCAAACACATTGAGCGCGAGCGTATTGAGATCCCGCATCATAGCAATATTTTCACGTTGGTACTGCTGAAGATTTTTGAAAATATCCCGCAGGTAATTTGGATAAGGAGGATGATCATAGCGGTTTATTTTGTACATCCTCTTTTTTATTGTGGTTATTAATCGTTTGTTATGAATTATCACAGAGTCTGAAATATGAACATAAAGCGAATGATGGGAGCGGGGCTACTGGTGCTATCTGCCGTTAGCGTAGCCAATGCGGAAGAAGTGGGATCGGTCGATACGGTCTTTAAACTACTTGGGCCGGATCATAAGATCGTGGTGGAAGCGTTTGATGATCCTGATGTATCAAACGTGACCTGCTACATTAGCCGGGCCAAAACAGGCGGAATCAAGGGAGGGTTAGGGCTGGCGGAAGACACGTCGGATGCGGCAATTTCCTGCCAGCAGGTTGGGCCGATTGATCTGTCCGATAAGATCAAAAACGGTGGCAACCGCGGGTCCGTCGTATTCCAAAAACGAACGTCGTTGGTTTTCAAAAAATTGCAGGTCGTTCGGTTCTACGATCAGAAACGCAATTCTCTGATCTATCTTGCTTACTCTGATCGACTGGTTGATGGTTCGCCAAAAAACGCGTTAAGCGCGGTGCCGGTGATGCCGTGGGGAAAGAGTGAATAAGGTGTGGTAAGAAGAGGAAAAACAGCCGGAACAGAGACCTGCTCCGGCTGAGTAGGATTAATTATCCAGATCGCCGCAGAAGCGGTAACCTTCGCCGTGGATCGTCGCGATGATTTCCGGCGTATCTGCGGTTGATTCAAAGTGCTTGCGGATGCGGCGGATGGTGACGTCAACGGTACGGTCATGCGGTTTAAGCTCGCGACCGGTCATTTTCTTCAGCAGTTCTGCGCGAGACTGAATCTTGCCTGGGTTTTCGCAGAAGTGCAGCATCGCGCGGAATTCACTGCGTGGCAGCTTGTATTGCTCGCCAGCCGGGCTGATCAGAGAACGGCTATTGATATCCAGTTCCCAGCCGTTGAAACGGTAGCTTTCCACCAGACGACGTTCTTCAGTGCCACTGCCCAGATTCATGGTACGTGACAGCAGGTTACGTGCGCGGATCGTCAATTCACGTGGGTTGAATGGTTTGGTGATGTAATCATCCGCACCGATTTCCAGACCGAGGATCTTATCGACTTCATTGTCGCGGCCGGTGAGGAACATCAAGGCAACGGTGGCTTGCTCGCGCAATTCACGTGCCAGCAACAGGCCGTTCTTTCCTGGCAGGTTGATGTCCATGATCACCAGATTGATGTCGTTCTCGGACAAAATGTGGTGCATTTCTGCGCCATCAGTGGCTTCGTGAACAACGTATCCTTCCGCCTCAAAAATGCTTTTGAGGGTATTACGAGTTACTAGCTCGTCTTCAACAATAAGAATGTGCGGCGTCTGCATGTTTGCTACCTAAAATTGCCAACTTAAATTATAGAAATCGGAAGTACAGAAGTCGCTGTCATACCCTGCTGGCCCGCTGGCTACAACGCCAGTTATTCCGGGTATTTCCCTGGAGCTTATCGAGGTAGACTACGCTCTCGCTCAACGTCAGACTCAAGTACGTAAATGCGTTACTGGTGTTCATTCTCTACCCGCTTAGAGGTACTGCTAGCGGATGAGCGTGGCGCTAATTTAACTGCGCTCAAAGTGGCGCACAGTTTAACCTTATTAACAGCAACATAACAGTAAGCACAGATTTTGCCTGCTGATAAATCTACGGTTCTGTTGACATATATCAAATTTCATTTTAGCACGTTAACTATTTTGTGATAAACACTTATAGGATTGCCAGTTTACGTCACAATTTAGCACTTTTTATGAACGATTTAGCATAGCAAATGCCAATAATCATAATTGACGCTACACAGTCGTTGGTGTTTTTATAACTTATTGAAATAAAATAATTTACCTTGTTTTTCTTAGGGTTTTTATTCCCGCCCACTTTTTGGACATCCCGATGTTTCCTGCCACAGGCTGAGTTGATGCCAGAAACTCTGTTGGTTTATTGTTAATTTTCTACCTGTCGCGAGTGATAGTTCGTTATCGAGGAGCGGTGAACAATCAATCGTTACCAATGATGCTATCGATTACAAGACCGTGTTATTGACCTGCTGGCGCAAATAGTGTCAGTGCGTTCTAACCCATACTGGGGAGTCTATGCAGTTTCATATTATTTTGGTTGAGCCCGCTCGGGCTGAGAACGTAGGGGCGGCGGCCCGTGCGATGAAGACGATGGGATTCAGCAGTTTACGTATTGTCGGCAGTACGGCACACCAAGAGCCTGCGGCACGCTGGGTGGCACATGGTTCGGGAGAGATTCTGGATAACGTACAGGTCTTTTCCACGCTGGCCGATGCACTGGCAGATGTTGATTTTACGGTTGCGACTACCGCGCGCAGTCGGGCTAAATTTCGCTATTACTGCACGCCAGCCGAACTGACAGACCTATTGCAGGAAAAGATCCAATGGATGGCGTCTGCGGCGTTGGTGTTCGGTCGCGAAGATACCGGCCTGACGAATGAAGAGCTCGAGCTGGCGGATGTATTAACTGGCGTGCCAATGAAAGCGGATTATCCTTCGCTGAATCTTGGTCAGGCCGTGATGGTGTTTTGTTACCAGATGGCCGCACTCATGCAGGTCAAACCGGATGCTGTGCAGCCAGCGGCGGCGGGACAATTGTCGGCGTTACACGATCGTTTGGATCGGCTACTGGTTAATTTGGCGGTTGAGGACGATGAAAAACTACGGGACTGGCTGCATCAGCGGCTGGGTCGTTTAGAGCAACGCGATACGGCGATGCTCCATCGGTTGCTACACGATATTGAAAAAAGGTTGCCGAAATAAGATAGCAAGAATGACTTTCCTGGCAGGCGAACATATTGAAACGCGTATTTTGGCAATGGTTTGTCTGGCGTATTTCTGTTTTAGCAGTGGGTTTAGCGGTAGGCGTTTTTCATTCGACGAGAAGAAAAAAAAGAAATCCGTTGACTTCAAAGGGCGATTGGCCTAACTAATAGGGCAGATAACTCTACTTTTAATGAGATTCGATTTTAGCATGCGCACTATCAGCCTGATCACCACGATTATTACCATCACCGATACAACCAGTAACGGTGCGGGCTGACGCATACCAAGATTCCAGAAAAAGCCCGCACCGAACAGTGCGGGCTTTTTTTTTATGGCAGGTTATCCCTCAACGCCGTTTGTAAGCGGCATATAAAAAACGCTTCCGGCGTTTGGTTGGCAGAAATTCAGGAGAACAGATAAAAATGCGAGTGTTGAAATTTGGCGGGACTTCAGTAGCGAATGCGGAACGCTTTGCCCGCGTTGCTGACATTATCGAAAACAACGCGCGCCAGGGACAGGTGGCTACCGTATTATCCGCGCCGGCGAAAATTACCAACCATCTGGTTGCCATGATTGAGAAAACCGTCGCCGGACAAGATATCCTGCCGCATTTAAATGACGCCGAAACGATCTTTTCTTCTCTGCTGCAAGGTCTCGCCGCATCCCAACCTGGCTTTGAACACGCCCGTCTAAAGGCATTTGTGGATCAGGAATTTGCACAGCTGAAACACGTTCTGCACGGTATCGCTCTGCTGGGGCAATGTCCTGACAGCGTGAATGCTGCGATTATCTGCCGGGGGGAAAAACTGTCTATCGCCATTATGGAAGCGGTCTTTCAGGCACGCGGCTACGGCGTTTCCGTCATCAATCCCGTCGAGAAACTGCTGGCGCAGGGGCACTATCTCGAATCTACCGTGGACATTACTGAATCAACTCGCCGTATCGCCGAAAGCGCCATTCCGAAAGATCATGTGATCCTGATGGCGGGCTTCACTGCTGGTAACGATAAAGGCGAACTGGTGGTGCTGGGCCGCAACGGTTCAGACTATTCAGCTGCGGTGCTGGCCGCGTGTTTGCGTGCTGACTGTTGTGAGATCTGGACCGATGTAGACGGCGTGTATACCTGCGATCCGCGTCAGGTGCCGGACGCTCGATTATTGAAATCGATGTCCTATCAGGAGGCGATGGAGCTGTCCTATTTCGGCGCTAAAGTCCTCCACCCCCGCACCATCGCTCCGATTGCCCAGTTCCAGATTCCCTGCCTCATCAAAAACACCGAAAATCCTCAGGCTCCCGGTACGCTCATCGGCATGGACAGCACGGATACCCAGTATCCGGTGAAAGGCATTACCAACCTGAACAACATGGCGATGATCAACGTATCTGGCCCCGGCATGAAAGGCATGGTCGGCATGGCCGCACGTGTGTTTGCCGCGATGTCACGTGCGGGTATCTCGGTCGTGCTGATCACGCAGTCCTCTTCTGAATACAGCATTAGCTTCTGTGTATCGCAAAACGAGTTGGCGCGCGCCAGAAAAACGCTGGAAGACGAATTTTATCTGGAACTGAAAGAAGGTGTGCTGGAGCCGCTGGATGTGATGGAACGTTTGGCCATCCTCTCTGTGGTGGGCGATGGTATGCGCACGCTGCGCGGCCTGTCTGCCCGCCTGTTCTCGGCACTGGCGACGGCAAACATCAATATCGTGGCTATCGCACAGGGCTCATCCGAGCGCTCCATCTCCGTTGTCGTGAATAACGATGTCGCTACCACCGGGGTTCGCGTTGCTCACCAAATGTTGTTTAACACCGATCAGGTGATCGACGTATTTGTTATCGGCGTCGGCGGCGTGGGTGGTGCATTGCTGGAGCAGATCCACCGCCAACAGCCGTGGCTGAAAGACAAACATATCGACCTGCGTGTCTGTGGGATCGCTAACTCCAAGGCTATGTTGACCAACATTAACGGCATTTCGATGGACAACTGGCGTGAAGAGCTAGAGAAAGCCCGTGAGCCGTTCAATTTGGGCCGTCTGATTCGTCTGGTTAAAGAATATCACCTGCTGAACCCCGTCATTGTCGACTGTACGTCGAATCAGGCGGTGGCCGATCAGTATGTAGATTTTCTGGCCGATGGTTTCCACGTGGTGACGCCAAACAAGAAAGCCAATACCGGGTCGATGAACTATTATCACCAACTGCGCAGCGCTGCGGCGAAATCCCGTCGTCGGTTCCTGTATGACACCAACGTCGGTGCGGGGCTACCCGTCATTGAGAATCTGCAAAATTTGCTGAATGCGGGTGATGAACTGATTCGCTTTACCGGTATTCTCTCTGGCTCGCTGTCCTTTATTTTCGGTAAACTCGATGAAGGCATGTCGCTGTCGGCAGCGACCACGCAGGCGAAAGAGAAAGGCTATACCGAACCCGATCCGCGTGACGATCTGTCTGGTATGGACGTAGCGCGTAAATTGCTGATTCTGGCTCGTGAAGCGGGTTATCAGTTGGAATTGGGCGATATTGAGGTGGAATCCGTCCTGCCTGCCAGCTTCGATGCCGCCGGTGATGTCGCCAGTTTTATGCAACGCCTGCCGGCGGCAGACGATGAGTTTGCCAGCCGTGTTGCACAAGCGCGCGATGAAGGTAAAGTGTTGCGCTATGTTGGCGTGATTGAAGAAGGCCGCTGCAAAGTCAAGATCAGCGCCGTTGGCGGCAACGATCCACTGTTTAAAGTCAAAGATGGTGAGAATGCGCTGGCATTCTACAGCCGCTATTATCAGCCACTGCCGCTCGTGTTGCGCGGTTATGGCGCGGGTAACGATGTTACCGCTGCTGGTGTGTTCGCCGATCTGCTGCGCACCTTGTCATGGAAGTTGGGAGCATAATTATGGTTAAGGTGTATGCACCTGCATCAATCGGTAACGTCAGCGTTGGATTTGATGTGCTGGGTGCGGCCGTTTCGCCGGTAGACGGTTCACTGCTGGGGGATTGCGTCTCTGTTGAAGCCGCCGATCTGTTCAGCCTGCGTAATGAAGGGCGTTTTGTTAGCAAACTGCCGGACAACCCGAAAGAAAACATTGTGTATCAATGTTGGGAACTGTTCTGTCAGGAAATTGGCAAAACCGTGCCGGTGGCGATGACGCTCGAAAAGAACATGCCGATTGGTTCGGGGCTCGGTTCCAGCGCTTGTTCCGTGGTCGCCGGGCTGATGGCGATGAACGAATTTTGCGGCAAACCGCTGGATGATACCCGTCTGCTGACGCTGATGGGCGAGCTGGAAGGGCGCATTTCCGGCAGCGTTCACTACGATAACGTTGCCCCGTGTTTCCTCGGTGGTGTCCAACTGATGCTGGAAGAAAACGGCATTATCAGCCAGCCTGTGCCGTCGTTCGATGATTGGCTGTGGGTCATGGCGTATCCGGGGATTAAAGTCTCTACCGCAGAAGCGCGCGCGATTCTGCCTGCGCAATATCGTCGTCAGGATTGCATTAGCCACGGCCGTTATCTGGCTGGCTTTATCCACGCTTGCCATACCGGACAGGCTGCGCTGGCGGCGAAACTGATGAAGGATGTCATCGCGGAACCTTATCGTACGAAACTGCTGCCTGGATTTGCGGCCGCTCGCCAGGCTGCTGAAGATATCGGGGCGCTGGCCTGCGGTATTTCCGGTTCTGGTCCAACGTTATTCTCCGTCTGCAACGACATGGCGAGCGCACAGCGCTTAGCCGACTGGCTGCGGGATAACTATTTGCAGAACGATGAAGGTTTTGTTCATATTTGCCGTCTTGATACGACTGGCGCACGACAACTGGGATAACGCATGAAACTGTACAACCTTAAAGATCATAACGAGCAGGTCAGTTTTGCTCAGGCTATCAAGCAAGGGCTGGGGAGCCAGCAGGGGCTGTTCTTCCCGCTGGAGCTGCCGGAGTTTGAGCGCACCGAAATCGATGCACTGCTGGATCTGGATTTCGTTACTCGCAGCAGCCGTATTCTGTCTGCGTACATTGGCGATGAGATCGCGGCTGAAACCGTATTTGAGCGCGTAAAGGCGGCCTTTGCGTTTCCTGCTCCTATCGCGCCAGTTGAGGACGATGTCGCTGCGCTGGAGCTGTTCCACGGCCCGACGCTGGCCTTTAAAGACTTCGGCGGCCGCTTTATGGCGCAAATGCTGACGGAAGTCTCTGGCGACGAGAAAATTACCATTCTGACGGCAACCTCTGGCGATACCGGTGCTGCTGTGGCGCACGCTTTTTACGGTCTGGAAAATGTCCGCGTTGTGATTTTGTATCCGCAGGGCAAGATCAGCCCATTGCAGGAAAAACTGTTCTGTACGCTGGGTGGTAATATTCACACCATCGCTATCGACAGTGATTTCGATGCCTGTCAGGCGTTGGTGAAAAAGGCGTTTGATGATGAAGAACTGAAAAAGGCGATTGGCCTGAACTCAGCGAACTCCATCAACATCAGCCGTCTGCTGGCGCAAATTTGCTACTACTTTGAAGCCGTTGCACAACTGCCGCAGGAAGCGCGTAACCAGTTGGTCGTTTCTGTACCGAGTGGTAACTTCGGCGATCTGACCGCTGGTCTGCTGGCGAAATCTCTGGGGCTGCCGATTAAGCGCTTCATCGCGGCGACGAACGCCAATGATACCGTGCCGCGCTTCCTAAGCAATGGTAACTGGGAACCGCATAAAACGGTGGCAACGTTATCCAACGCGATGGACGTAAGCCAGCCGAACAACTGGCCGCGCGTGGAAGAGCTGTTCCGTCGTAAGAACTGGCAGTTGAAAACGCTGGGCTTTGGTGCGGTGAGCGATGAGACCACGAAAGAAACCATGCATGAGCTGGATGCGTTAGGCTATCTCTCTGAGCCGCACGCGGCGATTGCTTACCGTCTGCTGCGCGATCAGCTGCAAGCCGGTGAGTTTGGCCTGTTCCTGGGTACGGCGCACCCAGCGAAATTCAAGGAAAGCGTAGAAGACATTCTTGGCAAAGAACTGGATCTGCCAGAAGCGCTTGCTGAGCGTGCCGATCTGGATCTGCTGTCGCACAACTTCCCGGATGATTTCGCGAAGCTGCGTGAGTTCCTGATGTCTCTGCCAGAATAATCCTGTTGTGAGGCATCGCGGTAAAGGCTAAAGAGTAAGGGCGGAGAATTCCGCCCTTTTTACATTTTCGACTTACTGTTCGTGGCGCTTAAATACCAGTTCGTCATTTGACGAGTCTGCTGCCTCGAAGAAGTAACCGTCCAGATTAAACGCTTTCAACTGTTCCGGTTGAGTCAGACGGTTTTGAATAATGAAACGACTCATCAGGCCTCGCGCTTTCTTAGCGTAGAAGCTGATCACCTTGAATTTACCGTTTTTCTCATCCAAAAAGACGGGCTTGATCAAACGAGCATTGAGCTTTTTCGGTTTAACGGCTTTGAAATACTCATCCGATGCCAGATTAATCAGTACGTCGTCGCCTTGATCGCGTAGCGCCTGATTCAGCTTTTCGGTAATGGTATCGCCCCAGAAGCTGTAGAGATCTTTACCGGTTTTATTTTCCAGTTTGGTGCCCATTTCCAGCCGATACGGCTGCATCAAATCCAGTGGGCGCAACACGCCGTAGAGACCTGACAGCATACGCAAATGCTGCTGGGCGAAATCAAAGTCATCTTCGCTGAAATCTTCTGCGGCTAATCCGGTGTAGACGTCGCCCTTAAATGCTAACAGCGCCTGACGCGCATTCTCCGGCGTGAAATCTGGGTGCCACTCGTTAAAGCGACCCGCGTTCAGGTCAGCCAATTTATCGCTGATGCTCATCAGTGAGGCGATCTGCGCTGGCGTCAGCTTTTTACACACGTTAATTAACTGGCTGGAATAGTTCAGGAGTTCCGGCTGGGTGTAACGCGTTGTTGCCAACGGACTGGTGTAGTCGAGCGTTTTTGCGGGTGAAATAGTAATAAGCATGCGCCATGTCCTGTCGGTCTGATTTTTGATGCGCCTACTATAGCAAGAACCTGATAAGAAAACGGCGATGGCTACAATAGCTTCATCTTTTAAGAAATAGCTTCATCTTTTAAGACGCTTCATTTTCCCGGTGCGATGATTTTAGCGTGGTCAGAGGTGAGGCTGTGTGGAGAGGATTAACAGTCGGCTTGCACGGTAAAACGCGCGTGTTATTATCAGATTTCGGCGCAAAACAGATGGCCACCTGATTACATAACAAGTCGATTCATATACGAGCTATTTTCATTCACGAGCACCACGTATAAACAACGAGACATGCCAACATGACGGATAAACTGACTTCCCTACGCCAATTGACCACAGTTGTCGCTGATACCGGTGATATTGCGGCAATGAAACTGTACCAACCGCAAGACGCGACCACCAACCCTTCACTGATTTTGAACGCGGCGCAGATTCCTGAATACCGTAAGCTAATCGACGAGGCTATTGCTTGGGCGCGCGAGCAGAGCAGCGATCGTAAACAGCAGGTCGTGGATGCCACGGATAAACTGGCGGTCAACATTGGTCTCGAAATTTTAAAATTGATCCCCGGCCGTATCTCTACTGAAGTCGATGCGCGTTTGTCTTATGACACCGAGGCTAGCGTGGCGAAAGCTAAGCACCTGATCAAACTGTACAACGACGCAGGCATCAGCAACGAGCGTATCCTGATTAAGTTAGCCTCAACCTGGCAGGGCATCCGCGCGGCGGAGCAACTGGAAAAAGAAGGCATCAACTGTAACCTGACGCTGCTGTTCTCCTTTGCACAGGCGCGTGCTTGTGCCGAAGCTGGCGTGTTCCTGATTTCACCGTTTGTTGGCCGTATTCTGGATTGGTACAAAGCCAATGGCGACAAGAAAGACTTCGCGCCGCATGAAGATCCGGGCGTGGTTTCTGTTAGCGAAATCTATGATTACTACAAAGAGCACGGCTATGAAACCGTTGTGATGGGCGCGAGCTTCCGTAATGTCGGTGAGATTTTGGAACTGGCCGGGTGTGACCGCCTGACGATTGCACCAGCCCTGCTGAAAGAACTGTCAGAAAGCGAAGGTGAAGTGGTTCGTAAGCTGTCTTATGTCGGTGAGGTGAAAGTTCGTCCAGCGAAAATGACAGAAGCTGAATTCTACTGGCAGCACAACCAAGACCCAATGGCGATTGATAAACTGGCCGACGGTATTCGTAAGTTTGCGATTGACCAGGAAAAACTGGAAAAAATGATTGCAGATTTACTGTAAGCATTGTGCAAATAAAAATAGCCGGGAAATCCCGGCTATTTTTTTGTCTGTGGTTCGTTGCTGAGGGAGGCGAAACCTATCTCGCCGTCGCGTTACGCGTTTTCTTCGCGATATAAAGATTGTCATCGGCGCGTTTCATGACCTCGCTTAAATCTTCCTCTGCGGTATGGTATTCAACCAGTCCGATGCTCACCGTTAGCCTGATTTTTCCTGCGGTTGTATCACAAGGTGTGTCGCTAATACGCTCTCTGGCTCGATCGACGATCGTGTAAGCATCGTCCAATCCGGTATTCGGTAAAACAATAGCGAATTCATCGCCGCCAATACGGCCAAAAATATCTTCGCGGCGAAATGATTTCTTGAATGTGTCGGCAATGAATCTCAATGCGTCATCGCCGACGCTATGGCCGAAGCTGTCATTCACTCGTTTAAAATGGTCGATATCGATCAGCATGACGCTAACGGGCCGCTTGGTCAGATTGGCGATACTAAAGGCTTTATTCGTTGCCAGAAAGAACGCATCTCGCCGTAAATAGCCAGTCAGATCGTCGTATTTGGCAATGATCGGCAGTTCTATCAGGTATTTTTTTGCCAGAAGTGACAGCAGGCTGCCTAAAATAGCGAAAAGCACTACGCTACCAACAATAATGAGGGTCGATGACAGAGAAAATAGCGTCTGGATAAATGATGGTTGTGGTTTTTCCGACGTTGTTCTTATCCAAATGCCCAGTAGTTCATCGGTGGGAGACAGTATAGGGAAAATAACTGTCAGCGTGTCTTTACCTGCATAGTCACCGATAGACGGCAATTTATTTTGGCAGGTTCGGATCACGGCCATATCGTTGAAAGTGAGATCGGAAGAAGAAAGCTTGTTTATGCATTCACTACGTGAATTTCGAGTGTTAAAGGCTACTGTTCTGGTTCGTGAAGATAAATAAGTGCCGGATTGCCGGGTCATATCGCTTTCTGTTACTTCACCGCTGTTGCTGTAGGAACCATAGGTTTTGATTGCGGTATCGAGATTGGTGCGTTCTGCTTTCCAAGTCGATTTGTTGGCTTCATGCATAATAACGATGGTGAAGATAAAAGAAATCGCCCCGAACAGGAAAAATGCGTATGTCGGATGGGCAAAAAGTTTAAGTATCTTATACTTAAGGTCGTTCATGGCGACTTCCTTGATAAGGCTTTTTTACTTATTGTGATACTAAAGAAGTGCTTTAATTTTATCATATGATTTGATTTTTCGTGATGTTCTGTCATGGCGGATATCATCCTTTTTCTCTTTAATATATCGGCCTATTTCCTTGGCTCTTAATGGGTAAGCGATTTTTTTATTCGCCTGCGATTTTTTAATTTTAATTTCGTGGCGGTATTATTAATTTAAGTAATTTCATGGTTTTTTGAGACGACAATTAATAACCATTATCAAATGCTGTATCACGCAGCGTGCGAAATAACGGGTGTGATAGGAATTTTTTTATAAGCGCTAATTCTTTGATAAAAGCGTTCACTATCCTGATAAAATTTATTTTTTGTTTAAATTGAGGTGCTTATGAACGTACTACGTATTGGTTTGGTCTCCGTATCCGATCGCGCTTCCAGCGGAATTTATCAGGATAAAGGTATCCCAGAATTGGAATCCTGGCTTCGCAGTGCCCTGACGACGCCTTTTGACGTGGAAACTCGGCTAGTGCCGGATGAACAGTCGATGATTGAACAAACGCTGTGTGAGCTGGTGGATGAACGCGGCTGCCATTTGGTGTTAACGACGGGAGGCACGGGGCCTGCACGTCGTGATGTCACGCCGGATGCCACGCTGGCCGTTGCCGATCGAGAAATGCCTGGATTTGGCGAGCAAATGCGGCAGATCAGCCTGCGTTTCGTGCCTACCGCGATCCTCTCTCGTCAGGTGGGGGTGCTGCGTAAACAGGCGCTGATTCTCAATTTACCAGGGCAACCTAAGGCGATTAAGGAAACGCTGGAAGGTTTAAAAGATGCCGATGGCAAGGTGATTGTGGCCGGTATTTTTGCCAGCGTACCGTATTGTATCCAACTGCTGGAAGGCCCTTATATTGAAACCAATGTGGATGTAGTAGCAGCTTTTCGCCCTAAAAATGCGGTGCGCGAAATAAAAGACTGAAGTTAGGCGATTTGAAACATAAGATTCAGCTTTGCTGGTGTATAAAATTTTTGCCGCTATAGTAATTTCTACTTTACACACTGCGGTGACGTCTTTTTCACTCTGGCAATGCACGGTAATTTATGACTCAGAATCAACACGCCTATCCTCGTCGGCTGAATCGGCAGGACTATAAAACGCTGTCTCTGGCTGCGCTGGGTGGCGCGCTAGAGTTTTATGATTTTATTATTTTCGTCTTTTTTGCTGCGGTTATTGGCGATCTCTTCTTCCCGCCAGATATTCCAGAATGGCTGCGGCAGGTACAGACGTTCGGTATCTTTGCTGCTGGCTATCTGGCTCGCCCGCTTGGGGGCATCATCATGGCTCACTTTGGCGATAAGAGTGGGCGTAAGAAAATGTTCAGTCTGAGCATATTACTGATGGCGTTACCAACGCTGGCAATGGGTCTGCTACCAACCTATGAAGCCATTGGTATTGCGGCTCCGCTGTTACTGCTGTTCATGCGCGTGCTGCAAGGTGCGGCAATTGGTGGTGAAGTTCCCGGCGCATGGGTCTTCGTTGCAGAGCATGTGCCTCGTGCTCGCATTGGATTTGCCTGCGGTACGTTGACCGCCGGGTTGACGATGGGGATTCTGCTGGGTTCGCTGATCGCAACGCTCTTGAATACGGTGCTCACGCCAGAGCAGATGTCGGGTGGTGGTTGGCGGTTGCCGTTTTTCATCGGCGGGGTATTTGGCCTTGTGGCGATGTATCTGCGTCGCTGGTTACAAGAAACGCCCATTTTTATGGAAATGCAGGCGCAGAAAAAGCTGGCGGAAGAGCTGCCGCTGAAATCGGTTGTCTTAAATCATAAACGTGCGGTTGTGGTGTCAATGCTGCTGACCTGGCTGCTGTCTGCGTGTATCGTCGTCGTTATTCTGATGGCACCAACCTATCTGCAAAAAGTCCACGGTATATCGGCCGCGCTGGCATTGCAGGCGAACTGTCTGGCAACGATTGCGCTGATGGTGGGCTGCGTCGGAGCAGGGCTGTTGGTTGATCGTTTCGGTGCCAGCAGGTTGTTCATTGTGGGTAGCCTGCTGTTAGCCGTGTGTAGCTGGTTCTTTTATAGTTCGGCGGCAAGCAGTACAACATTGCTCTTTGTCAGCTATGCGATTGTAGGGCTCAGTGTTGGCATCGTGGGTGGGGTGCCTTATGTCATGGTGCGGGCATTTCCCGCTGCGGTCCGATTCTCAGGACTTTCTTTTTCCTACAACGTGTCCTATGCCATTTTTGGTGGCCTGACGCCCGTCTTTGTCACGCTGATCATGAAGGCGACACCGATGGCTCCGGCATTCTATGTCTTGACGCTGGCTGCGGTAGGATTACTGCTAGGCGTTTATTTGCAACGCGATTTGGATGCTGATTCGCGTTCTTCGGAAGATAGCGACGCGGGCGATCGGTCACCTGTCAACGTTTAAACCCACGTTATCAAACAAGCTCTTCATCAAAAACAAACGAGCCCTGTCAGGTTGACAAGGCTCGTTGCTATTTAACGCGGGCTAGTGCTTATAAACAGCGTCTATCGCGTCGGTATTTATGCTGCGCCAGAACTCAGTGAGACGCGCCACGAGCACCAATTGGCAGTACGGTGCGGCCAAACTTCTCGTTCAGCACTTCAGCCATTGCCAGATAAATGGCGCTAGCGCCACAGATGATACCTTCGTAACCCGCGAAGGTTAGCAGTGCGTGGTTGCCAGTAAAGTTACCTACGGCCAGTAGAGCAAACAGCACGGTCAGGCTACCGAATACAAATTGCAGGGCACGGTTGGTGCCGAATGTACCGAAGAACATAAACAGTGTGAAGACGCCCCACAGACCCAGGAATACACCAAGGAACTGCGCGTCGCTGGCTTCCGCCAGACCCATTTTCGGCAGGACGAGAATGGCAACCAGCGTCAGCCAGAATGCGCCATAAGACGTAAACGCTGTCACGCCAAACGTATTACCTTTTTTATATTCCAACAGGCCAGCCAGAATCTGGGCAATACCGCCGTAGAAGATACCCATGCTGAGAATGATTGAAGAAAGTGGGAAAAAGCCTGCGTTGTGCAGGTTCAACAGAATAGTGGTCATCCCGAAGCCCATCAGTCCTAATGGACCAGGATTTGCCAACGTGTTCGTGCTCATAAATCCTCTGCAATAACAGATTATTAATAGTCCCTTCGCGTCGGGCGCGGCATTAAGGTTAGCGAATGCGCCAATCACGTTGGGATAGGTGTCGTTTAGGTGTTATTGCCCGCCATTGTGTAGGGATATGTCCCCATTTTTGCGACGAGCGCGGCATCATATCGGGCGTTTGGAATGGACACAACATCGGGAAGGCAGAATAGTTTGATCGTAAGAGGGATAAAGGCCATTTTTTTTCATCTTCCCCCCTTGATGATAGAAATGTTGGCCCCATCTTATTTCCAACCGAAACAGTTTGACCTGCCGCAAAGGCGTGTGTCGGGCCGTTACATCGGTAGTTAGCATGAAAATGAAACGTGTGCTGCTGATGAAAAACGAGGGTGTGTCGCTATAAAACGAGAAATCTTGTTGAAAAACGACATTTCGCCCGCACAGTAGGTAGTAGGTTTAACCACCACACCGAATATGACTTTTTAGTGGAGATGTTTAGATGGGTAAGATTATTGGTATCGACCTGGGTACAACCAACTCTTGTGTCGCGATTATTGACGGTACTCAGGTAAAAGTACTGGAAAATAGCGAAGGCGATCGCACCACGCCTTCAATCATTGCTTATACGCAAGACGGTGAAACTTTGGTTGGCCAACCGGCTAAACGTCAGGCAGTGACCAACCCGAAAAATACCCTGTTTGCTATCAAGCGTCTGATTGGTCGTCGTTTCAAAGACGAAGAAGTTCAGCGCGATGCCAACATCATGCCGTACAAAATCATCGCGGCGGATAATGGCGATGCATGGCTGGAAGTGAAAGATCAGAAAATGGCTCCGCCGCAGATTTCAGCTGAAGTGCTGAAAAAAATGAAGAAAACGGCGGAAGATTATCTGGGTGAGACGATCTCCGAAGCGGTTATCACCGTACCGGCTTACTTCAACGATGCGCAGCGTCAGGCAACCAAAGATGCTGGTCGTATCGCGGGTCTGGAAGTCAAACGTATCATCAACGAACCAACCGCGGCAGCGCTGGCGTATGGTCTGGATAAAGAAGTTGGCAACCGTACTATCGCGGTTTACGACTTGGGCGGCGGTACGTTCGATATTTCCATCATCGAAATCGACGAAGTTGATGGCGAAAAAACCTTTGAAGTGCTGGCGACCAACGGTGATACCCACCTGGGTGGTGAAGACTTCGATAGCCGTATGATCAACTATCTGGTTGACGAATTTAAGAAAGAGCAAAGTTTCGACCTGCGTAACGATCCACTGGCGATGCAGCGTCTGAAAGAAGCAGCAGAAAAAGCCAAGATTGAGCTGTCTTCTGCACAGCAGACCGACGTTAACCTGCCGTACATCACGGCTGACGCGACCGGTCCTAAGCACCTGAACATCAAAGTGACTCGTGCGAAACTGGAATCTCTGGTCGAAGAACTGGTGAACCGTTCTCTTGAGCCGCTGAAAGTCGCATTACAGGATGCTGGCCTGTCTGTTTCTGAAATTCAGGACGTGATTCTGGTTGGTGGTCAGACGCGTATGCCTCTGGTACAGAAGAAAGTCGCTGACTTCTTCGGTAAAGAGCCACGTAAAGACGTGAACCCGGACGAAGCGGTTGCCATCGGTGCTGCGGTTCAGGGCGGTGTGTTGTCTGGTGACGTGAAAGACGTTCTGCTGCTGGATGTAAGCCCGCTGTCTCTGGGTATCGAAACCATGGGCGGCGTGATGACGGCGCTGATTGCTAAGAACACCACGATCCCGACGAAACACAGTCAGGTGTTCTCTACGGCGGAAGACAACCAGTCTGCGGTAACGATTCACGTTCTGCAGGGTGAGCGTAAGCGCGCGCATGACAACAAATCCTTGGGTCAATTTAACCTGGATGGTATTCAGGCTGCACCGCGCGGTATGCCGCAGATCGAAGTTACTTTCGACATCGATGCCGACGGTATTCTGCACGTTTCCGCGAAAGACAAAAACAGCGGTCGCGAGCAGAAAATCACCATCAAGGCTTCTTCTGGTCTGAACGAAGAAGAAATTCAGAAAATGGTACGCGATGCAGAAGCCAACGCTGAAGCTGACCGTAAGTTTGAAGAGCTGGTTCAGGCACGTAACCAAGGCGATCATCTGCTGCACAGTACGCGTAAGCAGCTGGAAGAAGTGGGTGATAAACTGGCCGCCGATGACAAAGCTGCCATTGATGACGCGTTGAAAGCGCTGGAAAGCGCGCTGAAAGGCGAAGATAAAGCAGAAATCGAAGCGAAAATTCAGGCGCTGGTTCAGGTTTCCGGCAAGCTGCTGGAAGCGTCTCAGCCACAGCCTGGTGCTGAAGGCGCCGCTGATGATGCTTCTGCTCGTCGCGACGACGATGTCGTTGATGCTGAGTTTGAAGAAGTAAAAGACAAAAAGTAATCGCCCTTGAGCGGGCGCAGTAGCAGCCACAAGGCTATTGCTGGCAATCAGCACGGGCGTCGAGGAAACTCTGCGCCCGTGCACGCATGTTGAGGGGCAGGAAAAGAAATGGCGAAGCAAGATTATTACGAAAGCCTGGGCGTTGCTAAAAGCGCGGATGAGCGCGAAATAAAGAAAGCGTACAAGCGTCTGGCGATGAAGTACCACCCGGATCGTAATCCTGGTGATAGCGAGGCAGAAGCCAAGTTTAAAGAGATCAAAGAAGCCTACGAGATCCTTATCGATTCGCAAAAACGCGCAGCTTACGATCAGTACGGTCACGCGGCGTTTGAGCAGGGTGGTATGGGCGGAGGCGGCGGTGGCTTTGGCGGCGGCGGTGCTGATTTTGGTGATATTTTTGGCGACGTGTTCGGAGACATCTTTGGCGGTGGCCGTCGTCAGCGCGCAAGCCGTGGCTCCGATTTACGCTACAACATGGAGTTGACGCTGGAAGAAGCGGTACGTGGCGTCACCAAAGAGATCCGTATTCCTGCGCTGGAAGAGTGTGATGTGTGCCACGGCAACGGTGCGAAGCCGGGTAGCTCACCGGTCACCTGTCCAACCTGTCATGGTAACGGTCAGGTACAGATGCGCCAGGGGTTCTTTACCGTGCAGCAGGCGTGTCCGCACTGTCATGGTCGCGGTAAGATCATTAAAGATCCGTGCGTCAAATGTCACGGCCATGGTCGCGTAGAGAAAAGCAAAACGCTGTCGGTGAAAATTCCGGCGGGTGTGGACACGGGCGACCGTATCCGCTTATCTGGCGAGGGTGAAGCAGGCGAGCACGGCGCACCGTCAGGCGATTTGTACGTTCAGGTTCAGGTTAAAGCGCATCCGATCTTCCAGCGTGAAGAAAACAACCTGTACTGCGAAGTGCCGATCAACTTTGCAATGGCAGCATTAGGCGGCGAGATTGAAGTCCCGACGCTGGATGGCCGCG
This sequence comes from Pectobacterium punjabense, assembly GCF_012427845.1. Classification (NCBI taxonomy): domain Bacteria; kingdom Pseudomonadati; phylum Pseudomonadota; class Gammaproteobacteria; order Enterobacterales; family Pectobacteriaceae; genus Pectobacterium; species Pectobacterium punjabense. The sequence goes on along the minus strand of NZ_CP038498.1, from coordinate 4,047,145 downwards.
TGAAGCTGAAAGTGCCTGCGGAAACGCAAACCGGAAAACTGTTCCGTATGCGCGGCAAAGGTGTGAAATCGGTTCGCGGCGGTGCACAGGGCGATCTGCTGTGCCGCGTGGTTGTGGAAACGCCAGTTAATCTGAACGAGCGGCAGAGACAATTGCTGCAAGAACTCGATGAGAGTTTCGGTGGCCCGTCTGGCGAAAGAAACAGTCCACGTTCGAAAAACTTTTTCGACGGCGTGAAGAAGTTTTTCGACGATTTGACCCGTTAATCGCTTTTCGTTAACGCGTGGCAGAAAAACCGGTGGGGTAATCCCGCCGGTTTTTTTTATGACAGAAATCGTTGTCCGTCACTCGGTGGCCGTTGCTGCGCAACGTTTTTTATGCTTTTTTCTCAATACCCTCAATTCAATAGATCGTTTTTTTCGAGTGTTAAGTCAGTTTTAATCTACTTTTAACGAATGATTGTATTGCGTAATCTTGCCTGCAAGAAAGCGGACGTTCGATATTGATGTTCGTGCCTGATGGGAGATTAAGTCAATGATAACAATGATTCGCCGCTTTATTCGCTTGGATGTGGCCGCTGGCGTGGTGCTAATGATGGCAACGATGTTGGCGATCGTACTTGCCAATTGGTCTGTTACTGCTTTGGGCTATCAACAATTCCTGATGATGCCAGTGGAAATGCGCTTTGGTGCGCTGGAAATCAATAAGAACCTGCTGCTGTGGATTAATGATGGCTTGATGGCGATTTTTTTCCTGCTGATTGGTCTGGAAGTAAAACGCGAGTTAGTCGAAGGCACATTAGCCAGTCGTCAGCAGGCGATGTTGCCATTGGCTGCTGCGGTAGGTGGAATGGTTTTTCCCGCTTTGCTCTTTCTGCTTTTTAATGCGAATGATGAGGTGACGCGCGCTGGCTGGGCTATCCCCGCTGCGACAGACATCGCGTTTGCCATCGGGGTACTGACGTTATTGGGCAAGCGCGTTCCAGCAGGGTTGAAAGTCTTCCTGCTGGCGCTGGCGATCATTGACGATCTGGGAGCGATCCTGATTATCGCTCTGTTTTATACGCAGCAGATTTTCTGGCCTGCGCTGGGGGGGGCGGTGCTGGCAATCGCGGTTCTGGCCTATATGAACCGACAGCAGGTCATGAAAACGTCCGCCTATTTGCTGGTGGGGATCGTTTTGTGGGTGTGCATTCTGAAATGCGGCGTTCATGCGACGCTGGCTGGTGTGATCGTTGGATTCTTTATTCCTTTGCGCACGTCAGGCGGGCAGCCTTCTCCGGCAATCATGCTGGAGCATGGCTTACAAACGTGGGTCGCGTTTCTGATTATACCGCTGTTTGCATTCGCCAACGCAGGCATTGTATTGCAGGGAATTGTGTTGGAAAAACTGTTTTCCCCGTTGAGCCTCGGTATCGCTGCTGGGCTGTTGCTTGGTAAACCACTGGGCATTACCTTGTTCAGTTGGCTAACCCTTCGGCTGGGCTATGCGCGTCTGCCTGCTGGTGTGCACTTTAACCAGATTGTGGCGGTCTCTGTGCTGTGTGGTATCGGCTTTACTATGTCGATATTTATTACGCTGCTGGCATTCTCTGGCGGTGATGAGGCGTTGATTACCTACGCCAAGCTGGGGATCTTGCTGGCGTCAGGACTGGCAGCGCTGCTGGGTTATCTGGCATTACGCGGGGTGTTGCCAGCGCTGGACAAGGTGGTTCAGCCGTGTAAGGGTTGATGCGATGCGAGAGGCGCGAAGAGGAGGCGGGTGTGTCTCATTTGAATTTTAACCATCTCTATTATTTCTGGCAGGTTTATAAGTCTGGCTCCGTTGCCGGTGCGGCAGAAACGCTGTTTTTAACCCCGCAGACGATCACCGGGCAAATTAAATGCCTGGAAGAGCGTTTGCAGGGCAAACTTTTCAAGCGTAAAGGGCGAGGGCTGGAACCGACAGAGCTGGGGCAGCTCGTTTTTCGCTATGCGGATAGCATGTTCCAGCTCAGCCAGGAAATGTTGGATATTGTGAACTACCGCAAAGAATCGAATCTGCTATTCGACGTTGGCGTGGCCGATGCGTTGTCCAAACGGCTGGTAAGCAGGGTGCTGGAAACGGTCGTAACAGAACAGGAACATATTCATTTGCGTTGTTTTGAGTCGACGCATGAGATGCTGTTGGAGCAGTTGAGTCAGCATAAACTGGATATGATTCTGTCGGATTGTCCGGTGGATTCGACGCAGCAGGAAGGGCTGTTTTCACTCAAGTTAGGTGAATGTGGTGTGAGCTTTTATTGTAAGCGCCCACAGCCTGAGCACGCTTTCCCTGCCTGTCTTGAACAACGTAAATTACTGATTCCAGGACGTAGAACCATGCTGGGACGCAAGCTATTGAATTGGTTTACGGCGCAGAATATTCAGGCGGATATTTTGGGTGAGTTTGATGATGCGGCGCTGATGACGGCGTTTGGCATTAATAACGATGCGATTTTCGTTGCGCCGTCGCTGTATGCTAATGAAATCTACCAGCAGGGGGATATCGTCGAGATTGGAAGGATCGAGAACATCCAGGACGAGTATTATGCGATTTTTGCGGCCAGAATGATCCAGCACCCCGCAGTGCAGCGTGTCTGTAACGCGGATTTCACTGCGCTTTTCCGCGATAGAACAGCAAGTCTATAACGGGACGATGCATAAGCACTTGAGCACTTGTCGTACAATAGATACAAAAAAACCGGCCTAAGCCGGTTTTTTAGCAACTACACGCAGATGCGTGATTATTGCATGGCGTTGATGCGCGCAACCAGATTGGATTTATGACGTGCAGCTTTGTTCTTGTGAATCAGACCTTTACCAGCCTGGCGATCCACGATCGGTTGCATGTCATTAAACGCTTTCTGTGCCACTTCTTTATCGCCAGTAGCGATCGCCGCATATACTTTCTTGATGAAAGTACGCATCATTGAGCGACGGCTTGCGTTATGCTTACGGCGCTTCTCAGATTGTACGGCGCGTTTCTTAGCTGATTTGATATTAGCCAAGGTCCAACTCCCAAATATATTCAATCGAGGACAATTCAAAGGCCGTGGAATATGCTCGTTTAGCCTTCGTTTGTCAATGGATTTGTGCAAATAAGCGTCGTTTGTACGTCGACACTTGTTACGTTGTGATGGCGCAGGATTTTAGCAGCTTCACGCGGTGGAATACAGCCTTTCGCATCATAATTTCATCTTGAATTTGATAAAGCCCTGTCTGCTCTCGGTAAAGTCGGATTGGATGGGACATCCGCTACCTGGATATTCTGCATATGCGCCTCATTCATCGATGATTCAGCTAAAAAACGTACAAATACTGGCACGATTTATAGGGTGGCTGCAAAAGGCGCGAATCGCGGGTTAACCTTACTCGCTGTACAAGGTATAATCCGCCGATTTCCATAATTTTAACCCTTTGTTCTGGGCCAGCCATGCAGCTAATTCGCGGTATACACAATCTTCGGGCACACCATTACGGCTGTGTGCTCACTATTGGTAATTTTGACGGCGTGCACCTCGGACACCAAATGCTGCTTGAACGACTGAAGCAGGAAGGTCGCACTCGTGGGTTGCCGGTGATGGTCATGATTTTTGAACCGCAGCCGCTGGAACTTTTTGCTACGGACAAAGCCCCCGCACGCCTGACGCGTCTGCGTGACAAGGTGAAGTATCTGGCGCAGGCTGGCGTGGACTATCTGCTGTGCGTCAAATTTGATGCGTGTTTTGCCGCCAATGATGCTCAAACATTCGTCTCTTCTCTGTTGGTGAAGAAACTCGGCGTGAAGTTTCTGGTTGTGGGCGATGACTTCCGCTTCGGGGCTGGTCGTCAGGGTGATTTCCTGTTATTACAGAAGGCTGGGCGTGAGTCGGGGTTTGATGTCATCAGCACCAATTCGTTCTGCAATGGTGGCAAACGTGTCAGCAGCACGGCAGTACGTGAAGCGCTCAGTCGTGATGAGCTTGAACTGGCAGAAAGCCTGTTGGGTCACCCTTACTGCATTTCCGGGCGCGTAGAACATGGTAAAGCGCTGGGCAGAACCATTGGGTTCCCGACTGCCAACCTGCCGTTGAAACGTCAGGTTTCCCCCGTCAGCGGGGTCTATGCCGTCAGCGTTTATGGTCTGGGCGAAGAACCTCTGCCGGGCGTTGCCAATATTGGTACACGTCCGACCGTAAATGGTGATAAACGCCAGCAGCTTGAAGTGCATTTGCTGGACGTGACGATGAACCTCTATGGTCGTCATATTGAAGTCGTACTGCGTAAAAAGATCCGTAATGAACAGCGTTTTGCTTCGCTCGATGCGTTAAAACAGCAAATCGCCGATGATGTGGTGACCGCCCGGACGTTCTTCGGGTTAAAGACACCGGTTTAATTTTTCTAGCCGAAACGAAATCGAGAATCTAATGAGTGACTATAAGACTACCCTGAACTTGCCGGAAACAGGGTTCCCGATGCGTGGCGATCTGGCCAAGCGCGAACCTGACATGCTGAAACGTTGGTATGAGCAGGATCTGTACGGGATTATTCGTAATGCGAAAAAGGGAAAGAAGACCTTCATTTTGCACGATGGCCCTCCGTACGCGAACGGCAGCATTCACATTGGTCACTCAGTTAACAAGATTCTGAAAGATATTATTGTTAAATCGAAAGGTCTGTCTGGCTACGATTCTCCTTATGTGCCGGGCTGGGACTGCCATGGTTTGCCGATCGAACTGAAAGTCGAACAGTTGATCGGTAAACCGGGCGAGAAAGTCAGCGCGGCAGAATTTCGCGCTGAGTGCCGTAAGTATGCGGCGGAGCAGATTGTCGGGCAGAAAGCCGATTTTATTCGTCTCGGCGTACTGGGCGATTGGGATCGTCCTTACCTGACGATGGATTTCAAAACCGAAGCGAACATCATTCGTGCGCTGGGCCGCATCATTGATAACGGTCACCTGCATAAGGGGGCGAAGCCAGTTCACTGGTGTGTGGACTGCGGTTCCTCGCTGGCGGAAGCAGAGGTTGAGTATTACGACAAAACGTCCCCATCCATTGATGTGACGTTTAACGCGACTGATGTGGCGGCGGTATTAGCCAAGTTTGGCGTGAGTCGCGTAGATGGCCCTGTTTCGCTGGTGATCTGGACGACGACGCCGTGGACATTACCAGCAAACCGTGCGATCTCGCTGAATGCAGAGTTCGATTATCAACTGGTTCAGATTGACGGCCAGGTACTGATTCTGGCGGCCGATCTGGTTGAAAGCGTCATGAAACGCGTGGGTGTGACTCAGTGGATAGTGCTGGGTGACTGCAAAGGCGCGGATCTTGAGCTGCTGCGTTTCAAACACCCGTTCCTGGGCTTCGATGTTCCAGCAATTCTGGGCGACCACGTAACGCTGGATGCAGGTACTGGTGCAGTACATACTGCCGGCGGCCACGGCCCTGACGACTATGTGATCAGCCAAAAATACAATCTGGAAATCGCTAACCCAGTGGGGCCGAACGGCTGCTACCTGAGCGGTACTTATCCTGAGCTGGATGGCAAATTCGTTTTCAAAGCCAACGATCTGATCGTTGAAATCCTGCGTGAAAAAGGCATGTTGCTGCACGTAGAGAAATTACAGCATAGCTATCCGTGCTGCTGGCGTCATAAATCGCCGATCATTTTCCGTGCAACGCCACAATGGTTTGTCAGCATGGATCAGAAAGGCCTGCGTAAGCAATCGCTGTCTGAAATCAAAGGCGTGCAGTGGATTCCGGATTGGGGTCAGGCGCGTATTGAATCGATGGTCGCCAACCGTCCTGACTGGTGTATCTCCCGTCAGCGTACCTGGGGCGTGCCGATGTCACTCTTCGTTCATAAAGAGACGGAAGAACTGCATCCGCGTACCGCTGAGCTGATTGAAGCAGTGGCGAAACGTGTTGAAGCTGATGGTATTCAGGCATGGTGGGATCTCGATCCGGCCGATGTGCTAGGCGCAGATGCGGATAACTACGTCAAAGTGCCAGATACGCTGGACGTGTGGTTCGATTCTGGATCAACGCACGCCTCCGTGGTGGAGGCTCGCCCTGAATTCGGCGGTCACGCAGCAGATATGTATCTGGAAGGCTCTGACCAGCATCGTGGCTGGTTCATGTCTTCTCTGATGATCTCCACCGCGATTAAAGGTAAAGCGCCTTACCGTCAGGTGTTGACCCACGGTTTCACCGTTGATGGTCAGGGTCGTAAGATGTCCAAGTCGATCGGGAATACCGTTAGCCCGCAGGACGTGACGAACAAGCTGGGCGCTGACATTCTGCGCCTGTGGATCGGCTCAACGGATTACTCTGGTGAAATCGCCGTATCCGATGAGATCCTGAAACGTTCCGCCGATGCCTACCGCCGTATTCGTAACACTGCGCGTTTCTTGCTGGCGAACCTGAATGGGTTTGATCCGCAGAAAGATATTGTAAAACCGGAAGAGATGGTGGTGCTGGATCGTTGGGCGGTTGGCTGTGCGAAAGCGGCGCAGGACGAGATCCTCGAAGCCTATGAAAGCTACGATTTCCACCGTGTGGTACAGCGCCTGATGCAGTTCTGCTCAATCGAAATGGGCTCGTTCTATCTGGACATCATTAAAGATCGTCAGTACACGGCAAAAAGCGACAGTGTTGCACGTCGTAGCTGCCAGACTGCGCTATACCATATCTCAGAAGCGCTGGTACGCTGGATGGCACCGATTATGTCCTTCACTGCGGATGAAATTTGGAGCTACCTGCCGGGCGAACGTGCGCAGTACGTGTTTACCGAAGAGTGGTATGACGGTCTGTTTGCGCTGGATGCTTCTGAAACGATGAACGATACGTTCTGGGCGGATATCCTGAAAGTACGTAGCGAAGTGAACAAAGTCATTGAGCAGGCGCGTAATGATAAGCGCATCGGTGGCTCGCTGGAAGCTTCCGTCACGCTGTACGCCGATGCTAATCTGGCAGACAAGCTGAACCGGCTACAGCAGGAACTGCACTTTGCGCTGTTGACGTCAAAAGCGCGAGTAGAACGTTATGAAAATGCGCCGGATAGCGCACAGGCAACGGAACTCACCGGACTGAAAATTGCCTTAAGTGAGGCAGAAGGGCACAAGTGTCCACGCTGCTGGCATTACGAGACGGATATTGGTAGCAATGCCGAGCATCCTGAAGTGTGTGGTCGCTGTGCGACTAACGTGGGCGGTAATGGCGAAGAGCGTAAATTTGTCTGATGAATAAAATCTGTTCGAGCGGATTGCGCTGGCTCTGGCTGGCGCTACTGGTTTTAGTTATCGACCTTGGCAGCAAGCAGTGGATTCTTGCCCACTTTGCGCTGGGAGATACGGTACCAGTGATGCCTTCTCTGAATCTGCATTACGCCCGTAACTACGGCGCAGCATTCAGCTTCCTGGCGGATAAAGGCGGTTGGCAACGTTGGTTCTTTGCTGGTATCGCGATTGCTATCGTGGTTGCGCTGCTGGTGATGATGTATCGTGGCAACGTCAAGCAGAAGCTAAATAACATCGCCTATTCGCTGATTATCGGCGGTGCATTGGGCAATCTGTTTGACCGGACATGGCACGGATTTGTCGTCGATTTTATCGACTTCTATGTCGGTGACTGGCACTTTGCCACGTTTAATTTGGCCGATACCGCCATCTGTATTGGTGCGGCGCTCATCGTACTGGAAGGGTTTTTCAGTACGCATGATGATACTGATACCGTTAAGCAAAAGGGTCACTGATGTCTGAGACTGTGCAGCACAGCAGCGCGCTGCTGGTGCATTTTATTCTGACGCTGGAGGATGGCTCTGCGGCTGAATCCACGCGTGAGCGCGGCAAGCCTGCGCTGTTTCGTCTTGGTGACGGTAGCCTGTCTGACGCGCTGGAACAACATCTGTTGGGGTTGAAGCGTGGTGATAAACGCAAGTTTACGCTGCCGCCGGAGTCAGCCTTTGGACCGACCAACCCGAACCTGATCCAGTTCTTCTTACGTCGTGATTTTGCCCAGACCGGCGTGCCGGATGTTGGCACCATCATGCTGTTCAGCGGCGTCGCTGGGAATGATATGCCGGGGATTATCCGTGATGTGACTGAAGAGTCTGTCACGGTGGATTTCAACCATCCTTTATCCGGTCAGGCGATTACCTTCGATCTTGAAGTGCTGGACATCGATCCCGTACAACAGGAGGCATCACATGCAGATTCTGCTGGCTAATCCACGCGGCTTCTGTGCCGGTGTCGATCGTGCTATCAGCATAGTGGAACGTGCGCTGGAGCTTTTTGGTACGCCGATCTACGTTCGTCATGAAGTGGTACATAATCGCTATGTGGTTAATGGCTTACGCGAACGCGGCGCGATCTTTATTGAGCAGATCGAAGATGTGCCGGATGGTGCGATTCTGATTTTTTCGGCACATGGTGTTTCGCAAGCGGTACGTAATGAAGCCAAAAACCGCGACCTGACGGTATTCGATGCGACCTGTCCTTTGGTAACCAAGGTGCATATGGAAGTTGCCAGGGCCAGTAAGAAAGGCGTAGAAGCCATTCTGATCGGGCATGCTGGGCACCCCGAGGTTGAGGGAACGATGGGGCAGTACAGCAATGCGGATGGCGGCATGTATCTGGTCGAGTCCCCTGAGGATGTCTGGCAGTTACGCGTAAAAGATGAAACTAATCTGTGTTTTATGACGCAAACCACGCTTTCTGTTGATGATACCTATGCGGTAATTGATGCGTTGCGCGAGCGTTTCCCGCAGATTGTGGGCCCGCGTAAAGATGATATCTGTTATGCAACGACCAATCGTCAGGAAGCGGTTCGTCATTTGTCGGATAAAGCGGATGTTGTTTTTGTTGTGGGGTCTAAAAACTCCTCAAACTCCAACCGCCTTGCTGAATTGGCTCAAAGAGCCGGGAAAGCAGCTTATCTGATTGATGCAGCCGAAGATATCCAGGAATCATGGGTAACGGGCGTTGCGCAGGTTGGCGTCACCGCAGGGGCATCGGCACCGGATATTTTGGTTCAACAGGTGATTCAGCGCCTGAAAGAATTAGGCGGCAAGGTTGCGGTTGAAATGCAAGGGCGTGAAGAAAACATCGTCTTTGAAGTACCGAAAGAGCTGCGCGTTGAAGTTAAACAGATCGATTAGTCTGTTTCTGCGATAGGGCTTCGGCTCTATCGCTGTTATTCCCGTCTCTATCTCTCCTTGTATTCATTCATGAAAGTGTTAATGCATAAAAATGAATTTTTATGCGTTATCACGTATGGTTTATTTCTGAACGTTTCTGCTTGTCTTCAAACGCTTTAAGGCTTTTCATCGCTTTCAGATGCGATTCTGCTGGCTGTAGCTAGACAGTTTTGCTGATTTTCTGCGGCTTCAAACAGTATTTTCTAATCTGGCGGTAAATCCGCTGGCGATAGTGCGCAGCGCCCGTTAACCTGATGTTATTTTTATGTCGTCAGGATCAAAAAGAGAGAGGCATTATGAAAGATTCATCCATCCGTATTGCGGTGGTTGGTGCGGGCGGCCGTATGGGGCGTCAGCTAATTCAGGCTGTTGAGCAAATGGACGGTGTGGTACTGGGCGCGGCACTCGAACGTTCTGGCTCGTCCCTGATCGGAAGTGATGCTGGTGAGCTGGCAGGGCTGGGTAAAAACGGTATCACCGTGAATGAAAACCTGGATGCCGTGCAGAATGATTTCGATATTTTGATCGACTTCACCCGACCAGAAGGGACGCTCGCGCATCTGGCATTTTGCCGTCAGCATCGTAAGGGCATGATTATTGGGACAACCGGCTTTGATGACGCAGGTAAGGCGGCGATTAAGCTGGCTGCACAGGATATCGGGATTGTGTTTGCGGCGAACTTCAGCGTTGGCGTCAATGTCATGCTGAAACTGCTGGAAAAAGCAGCCAAGGTCATGGGCGACTATACTGACATCGAAATCATTGAAGCACATCACCGCCACAAAGTGGATGCGCCGTCTGGCACCGCGTTGGCGATGGGCGAAGCGATTGCTGATGCGCTGGGACGCGATCTGAAGTCCTGCGCCGTTTACGCGCGTGAAGGTCATACGGGAGAACGCGATCCTAAAAGCATTGGTTTTGCTACCGTGCGGGCGGGTGACATTGTCGGTGAGCATACGGCGATGTTTGCTGATATTGGTGAGCGCGTTGAGATTACCCACAAGGCTTCTAGCCGTATGACATTTGCTAATGGTGCCGTAAGAGCGGCTATTTGGATTGGTGCGAAGGAATCTGGTCTTTTTGATATGAGAGATGTGCTTTCTTTGGATGATTTGTAGTACTTTATTTTTTTTATAAAAAAATATCTTTATGAAAAAGGTGGGTTTTTTTGTTCTCACCTTTATTTTCATGTTTTTGGTTTGTTTTTGTTGTTATCACCGGTTTTTATTTGGGTTTTATTCTCTTTTTTCGTGATGGTTTACCTTCCCCACTGCCTAAATGTCCTTTGCTGGTGATTTGTTACCCTGATTTTAACAAAATTGTCTCGCAACCGTTTACCTGTCTAAGTTGATACGGCTTTTTACGTCAGTGGGCGGTTATTTATTTCGGAAAGCATAAAAATAAGAGAAAAAAAGCGGTTTGGGTAGACAATTGGGAAGACCATCATTAAAATGCGCCCAATTTGCCAAAAATTGGCCTTACAGGTAGTTTTTGCATTGATTTAGTGGCTCGAATCTGAATTAATATGCAAATAACGTGATTGTTTATTCCTTGGAGGGTGTTTTGATTAAGTCAGCGCTATTGGTTCTGGAAGACGGAACCCAATTCCACGGTCGGGCCATTGGGGCAGAAGGATCGGCAGTGGGGGAAGTGGTCTTCAATACGTCGATGACCGGTTATCAAGAAATCCTTACTGATCCTTCCTATTCCCGCCAGATTGTCACTCTCACTTATCCCCATATCGGTAATGTCGGCGCTAATGCCAACGATGAAGAATCCCCCTCTGTACAGGCTCAAGGTCTGGTTATTCGCGATTTACCTCTGATTGCCAGCAACTACCGTAGTGAAGGAAGCCTGTCTGAATACCTCAAACGCAACAACATCGTTGCCATCGCCGACATCGACACCCGTAAACTGACCCGTCTGCTGCGTGAAAAAGGCGCACAGAATGGCTGCATCATCGCGGGCGATGCACCGGATGCTGCCGTCGCACTGGAGAAAGCGAAAGCCTTTCCAGGGCTGAAGGGGATGGATCTGGCAAAAGAAGTGACGACGACGGAAAGCTACAGCTGGTTACAGGGAAGCTGGACGCTGGAAGGCGAATTGCCTGCGGCGAAAAACGAGAGTGAGTTGCCTTACCACGTAGTGGCTTATGATTATGGCGTGAAACGCAACATTTTACGTATGCTAGTAGATCGCGGTTGTCGCCTGACGGTTGTTCCGGCGCAAACGTCTGCTTCAGACGTACTGAAGCTTAATCCAGACGGTATTTTCCTCTCTAACGGCCCGGGCGACCCGGAACCGTGTGACTATGCGATTCGCGCGATCAAAACCTTCCTGGAAACGGATATTCCGGTGTTCGGTATCTGCCTTGGTCACCAACTGCTGGCATTGGCGAGCGGTGCGAAGACCATCAAAATGAAGCTGGGTCACCACGGCGGCAACCATCCAGTAAAAGATCTGGATAACAACTGTGTGATGATCACCGCACAGAACCACGGCTTTGCGGTGGATGAAAATAACCTGCCGGACACGCTGCGCGTCACGCATAAATCCTTGTTTGACCACACGGTTCAGGGAATTCACCGTACTGACAAACCGGCGTTTAGCTTCCAGGGGCATCCAGAAGCCAGCCCTGGCCCGCACGATGCCGCGCCGCTGTTCGACCACTTTATTGACTTGATTCAGACTTACCGTTCTTCAGCTAAATAATCAGGAGCGAGAAAATGCCAAAACGTACAGATATTAAAAGCATCCTGATTCTGGGCGCAGGCCCGATTGTTATCGGCCAGGCGTGTGAGTTTGACTACTCGGGTGCACAGGCGTGTAAAGCGCTACGTGAAGAGGGTTACCGCGTTATTCTGGTGAACTCCAACCCAGCAACCATTATGACCGACCCTGAAATGGCCGATGCAACTTACATCGAGCCAATTCACTGGGAAGTGGTGCGTAAAATTATTGAAAAAGAGCGTCCAGACGCGGTGCTGCCGACGATGGGCGGCCAGACCGCGCTGAACTGTGCGCTGGAGCTGGAACGCCAGGGTGTGCTGGCCGAGTTCGGCGTCACCATGATTGGTGCAACGGCAGACGCGATTGATAAAGCAGAAGATCGCCGCCGTTTCGACGTCGCGATGAAGAAAATCGGTCTGGACACGGCGCGTTCTGGTATTGCACATAATATGGAAGAAGCGCTGGCTGTCGCGGCTGACGTCGGCTTCCCGTGCATTATTCGTCCTTCCTTTACGATGGGCGGCACCGGTGGCGGCATCGCTTACAACCGCGAAGAGTTCGAAGAGATCTGTGAACGTGGGCTGGATCTTTCGCCAACCAAAGAGCTGCTGATCGATGAATCGCTGATTGGTTGGAAAGAGTATGAGATGGAAGTGGTGCGTGATAAGAACGACAACTGCATCATCGTCTGCTCCATCGAAAACTTTGATGCGATGGGTATCCACACCGGTGACTCCATCACCGTTGCACCAGCGCAAACGCTGACCGATAAAGAATATCAAATCATGCGTAACGCCTCGATGGCGGTACTGCGTGAAATCGGTGTAGAAACGGGTGGCTCCAACGTTCAGTTCTCGGTAAACCCGAAAACGGGTCGCCTGATCGTGATCGAAATGAACCCACGCGTATCACGTTCTTCCGCGCTGGCGTCTAAAGCAACGGGCTTCCCGATCGCGAAAATCGCGGCCAAGTTGGCTGTAGGCTACACGCTCGATGAGCTGATGAATGACATCACGGGTGGTCGTACGCCAGCGTCCTTCGAACCTGCTATCGACTACGTTGTGACCAAGATTCCGCGCTTCAACTTCGAAAAATTCGCGGGTGCCAACGATCGTCTGACCACGCAGATGAAATCTGTGGGTGAAGTGATGGCGATTGGTCGCACGCAGCAGGAATCCTTGCAGAAAGCGCTGCGTGGCCTGGAAGTGGGCGCAACGGGCTTCGATCCGAAAGTGGATCTAGACGATCCAGAAGCGCTGACCAAAATCCGCCGCGAGCTGAAAGATGCCGGTGCCGAGCGTATCTGGTACATCGCCGATGCCTTCCGCGCGGGGATGTCCGTCGATGGCGTGTTTAACCTGACCAACGTCGATCGCTGGTTCCTGGTGCAGATTGAAGAGCTGGTTCGTTTGGAAGAGCAGGTTGCAGAGAAAGGCGCTACCGCGCTGGATGCAGAATTCCTGCGCACGCTGAAGCGTAAAGGCTTTGCCGATGCGCGTCTGGCGAAGCTGGCTGGCGTGGCAGAAAGCGAAATTCGCAAGCTGCGCGATAAATTCGACCTGCATCCGGTCTATAAGCGCGTCGACACCTGTGCGGCAGAATTCGCCACCGATACGGCTTACATGTACTCCACGTATGAAGAAGAATGTGAAGCCAATCCGACTCAGGATCGTGACAAAATCATGGTGCTGGGCGGCGGACCTAACCGTATCGGTCAGGGAATTGAATTTGACTACTGCTGCGTCCACGCTTCTCTGGCGCTGCGTGAAGATGGTTATGAAACCATCATGGTCAACTGTAACCCTGAAACCGTTTCAACAGACTACGATACGTCTGACCGCTTGTACTTCGAGCCGGTAACGTTTGAAGATGTGCTGGAAATCGTCCGTATCGAGAAGCCAAAAGGCGTTATCGTGCAATACGGTGGCCAGACGCCGCTGAAACTGGCGCGTGCGCTGGAAGCCGCTGGTGTGCCGGTTATCGGCACCAGCCCGGACGCGATTGACCGTGCAGAAGACCGTGAACGTTTCCAACAGGCTGTGAATCGTCTGGGGCTGAAACAGCCCGCTAACGCCACGGTCGCGACCATTGAGCAGGCGGTAGAAAAAGCGCGTGGTATCGGCTACCCGCTGGTTGTTCGTCCTTCTTATGTTCTGGGCGGCCGTGCGATGGAAATCGTGTATGACGAAATCGACCTGCGTCGCTACTTCCAAAACGCGGTGAGCGTATCCAATGATGCGCCGGTTCTGTTAGACCGCTTCCTTGACGATGCTATCGAAGTGGACGTCGATGCCATTTGCGACGGCGAACGTGTACTGATTGGCGGCATTATGGAACACATCGAGCAGGCAGGGGTTCACTCCGGTGACTCGGCTTGTTCACTACCGGCTTACACGTTAAGCAAAGAGATTCAGGACGTGATGCGTCAGCAGGTTGAGAAGCTGGCGTTTGAACTTTGTGTTCGCGGTCTGATGAACGTGCAGTTCGCGGTGAAGGATAACGAAGTTTATCTGATTGAAGTGAACCCACGTGCAGCGCGTACGGTACCATTCGTCTCGAAAGCGACGGGCGTTCCGTTGGCGAAAGTCGCGGCACGCGTGATGGCAGGCAAAACGCTGGCTGAGCAGGGCGTCACCAAAGAAATCATCCCGCCTTACTACTCAGTGAAAGAAGTGGTGCTGCCATTCAACAAATTCCCTGGCGTTGACCCGATTCTGGGGCCAGAAATGCGTTCAACCGGTGAAGTGATGGGCGTTGGCCGCACGTTTGCTGAAGCGTTTGCCAAGGCGATGCTGGGCAGCAATTCGCACATGAAGAAAACCGGACGTGCGCTGCTGTCGGTACGTGAGGGCGATAAAGCCCGTGTGGTGGATCTGGCGGCCAAACTGCTGAAACACGGCTTTGAGCTGGATGCGACACACGGTACGGCGATTGAGCTGGGTGAAGCGGGCATTAATCCACGTCTGGTGAACAAGGTGCACGAAGGTCGTCCGCACATTCAGGACCGCATCAAGAACGGCGAGTATACTTACATCGTCAACACCACAGCAGGACGTCAGGCGATTGAGGACTCCAAGCTGATTCGCCGCAGTGCGCTGCAATACAAGGTGCATTACGACACGACGCTGAACGGCGGTTTCGCTACCGCGATGTCGTTGACGGCAGATCCGACGGAGAAGGTGACTTCCGTGCAGGAAATGCATGCGATGATTAAAGGTTGATTGGCCGGCTTCGGTAGGCAATAAACCGATGATGAAAGCCAGCGTTGGTAACAGCGCTGGCTTTTTTGTATTTTTATTTAGCCTGAAACCCTCTTTCCAGCCACTCTGTTTTAAGGCCGGTATTGAACAGGTTTTCTATGCCTGAAATCAGGGTGAGATGATGTCCAGAACGCAGCGTTTACTTGAGCTTTTACAGATATTACGCCATCACCGGTTTCCCGTAACAGGGGCGTATTTGGCGGAAAAGTTAAATGTGAGCCAGAGAACCGTCTATCGTGATATTGCTACGCTACAGTTGCAGGGAGCGCATATTGAGGGCGAGGCGGGATTAGGTTATATCCTGCGCCCAGGGTTCATTCTCCCTCCTCTGATGTTTTCAGAAGAGGAAATTGAAGCATTGGTATTGGGATCGCGCTGGGTAGTCCGAAGAACAGATGAGCGTTTGGCGGGGGCAGCCCGTAATGCGTTGATGAAGATTGCGGCGGTATTACCGCCAGAGTTGCGCAATGCACTCGATTCCTCAGGATTATTAGTGGGTAAGGCAGAAGTTACTCCCGCTGCTGTTATCGATTTATCTGTCTTGCGTCATGCTATTCGTGCAGAACGTCGTACGGAGATTGCTTATTGTGACCTTCAGGGGGATGAATCCCACCGTGTTATCTGGCCGTTTGCATTGGGGTTTTTCGATCAAACGCACGTGATTGCCGCCTGGTGCGAACGTCGTCAGCAGTTTCGTCATTTCAGAGCTGAACGTATCCGTAGCATGTCGGTGTTGGAACAGCGCTATCCTCGTCGTCGGCAGCAGTTATTAAAAGAGTGGTATGAAAAAGAGGGCATTCCTCAGCAGTAATGGCTACTGACAAAAATTGACATCAGGGCGTACTACGATGCATTCAGGCAAGCAGAATCCTTCTGCTTATATCTCACCTGATTACAGGGAGTCTCTGATGAACGCACCAAATTTTATTATTTTATATGTGGAAAATGCTGTTGCCAGTGAACGTTTCTATCGTGAACTGTTTGATTTTCAGCCTATTGAGAAGTCAGAACACTTTGCCATGTTTGCCTTTGACTCTGGGTTGTTATTGGGGTTGTGGTCTAAGCATGAGGTTAAACCGGTAGCGCAATTAGTGGGCGGTGGTAGCGAATTAGCCATTCGTGTCGAGAGTGAGGCTGTATTGAATGCGATGTATGAAAGCTGGAAGGCACGGAATATAACTATCGCTCAGGACATCACCCAGATGGATTTTGGCCTGACGTTCGTGGCACTCGATCCCGATCAACATCGATTACGTGTTTATTATGCCAGTTACTAAGCCCACTTCAGGATAAGACCATAACCCCCTTCGGTGAAAATCGGAGGGGGTATATCGCTCCAGACGGCATTATCAACCCAGCGCTACTTTGATACCTAACGCGATCAACACCGTTCCCAGCAGCTTATCTACCAGTTTCTGTACTTTAGCTAATCCGCGCCGTACCGGTTCGCTTTGGAAAAGCACCACCAACAGCGGCCACCAGACGACAGATAGTCCCCAGATAATCATGGCATACCACAGTTTTTCACCAATACCGGAGTGAATATTTAGAACCTGAGTGAACATTGCCAGAAAGAATAGTGTGGCTTTCGGGTTAAGCAGGTTGCAGAGATAACCTTGCAGGAAGGCTTTCTTCAGGCTGACGCTTTGCTGTGCCAGATGTGATACATCCAGCTTGCTGCCACCGCGCGTGAATAGTGCCTGAACACCGATCCAGATTAGATAGGCGGCACCGGCATATTTCAGTACATTAAACAGCCACGGCGTGGTGGTGATGACGACGGCGAGCCCGGCGACGCAGTACGCCATATGGGTTGCTACACCGCAGATTACACCAAATGCGGTCATCAGTGCGGCGACGCGTGGGTAGCGCGCGGCATTCCTGATGACGAGGAAAAAGTCGGGGCCGGGGGAGATCATCCCTAACGTGGCGATGGTCGCGACAAACAGCGATGTTTCTAGCATGATCATTCCAGACAGTAAAAAAGAGAGGGGCGAGGGGAATCATAACGCCAGAATAATGAATTCGCATCACACTTATTGGTTATTCGGCGGCGATATGTTAACAATTACCCTTTCATTTTTTGTGGTTAATTTCAGGGGCGGGTTGAGAGAACAACATGGTCAGTGAACGTGAGAACCGTGAACCATTCAGTGGTGAAAAACCATTTAGTGGTGAAAAACAAGTCAGTGGCGCAAAACGGATGGGTGAAGCACCACAGCAGCGGGAGATAACCCGACTGTGTATTCAGTGTGCGCTGCTGCTGTTACAGCATGGTGCAGAAAGTATGGTCGTGGAGCAGCTGTCTTCAAGGTTGGGTATGGCACTGGGGGCCGATAGCGTTGAGAGTTCAATTTCGGCAAATTCGATTGTCCTAACCACCATCATGCAGGGGCATTGCCTGACGTCAACGCGGAAGAATGTGGATCGCGGCATTAATATGCACGTCGTTATTGAGGTGCAGCATGCGGTGATCATGGCCGAGCATAAACTGCTGGATGTGGCAGGCGTGGAGAAGCGTCTGGGAAATATTAAGCCACTGCGCTACCCGCGTTGGCTGATGGTTTCCGTTGTGGCGCTCTCCTGCGGCTGCTTCAGCCGTTTGAACGGCGGCGGGTGGGATGCGTTTATTGTCACGCTGATTGCCAGCGGCCTGGCGATGTACGTCCGACAGGTTTTTACCGGACGGCACCTGAATCCGCTAATCAATTTCTGTATTACCGCGTTTGTCGCGACGTCGGCATCCGGGCTGTTGATGCGCCTGCCGGTTTTTTCTCAGACCTCAACGGTGGCGATGGCGGCGAGTGTGCTGCTGCTGGTTCCCGGCTTTCCGCTAATTAACGCTGTGGCGGATATGTTTAAAGGGCACGTGAATACCGGTCTGGCACGTTGGACGGTGGCGAGTTTATTGACGCTGGCAACCTGTATTGGTGTGGTGATGGCGATGTCGCTGTGGGGGTTACGCGGATGGGCTTAAGTTTACTCTGGGCGCTCTTGCAGGATATGGTGCTGGCCGCGGTCCCTGCATTGGGGTTTGCTATGGTCTTCAATGTGCCACTGAAAGTGCTGCCTTACTGCGCGCTGTTGGGAGGCGTCGGGCATGGCGTACGGTTTCTGGCGATACATTTTGGTATGAATATCGAATGGGCATCGTTTCTGGCGGCAATCCTGATTGGCATCACGGGTATTCGCTGGTCACGCTGGCTGCTGGCGCATCCGAAAGTCTTCACTGTGGCAGCCGTCATTCCGATGTTTCCCGGTATTTCTGCCTACACGGCGATGATTTCGGTGGTGGAGATTTCGCACCTTGGCTACAGCGAAGCGCTGATGAGCGTCATGATGACCAATTTCCTAAAGGCCAGTTTTATTGTCGGTGCGCTCTCTATCGGCCTGTCTTTACCGGGAATCTGGCTCTACCGTAAACGGCCAGGAGTATAAATAGCGTCGGAGCTCTCTTATATTGCGTTTCGGTCTCGTCTCCATGTCGACGAGTGAAGGGGCTTTCCGTATAGTGTCAGCAATTTTCTGACCTACAGGGTTTTTTCACCATGGTTATTAGTTTGATTGCTGCACTGGCAGTGGATCGCGTGATTGGCATGGAAAACGCGATGCCGTGGCATTTGCCAGCCGATCTGGCATGGTTTAAGCGTAATACGCTTAATAAGCCGATTATTATGGGGCGTAACACCTTCCGCTCTATCGGTCAGCCGCTGCCCGGCAGACTGAACATTGTTGTGAGTAATCATCCCGGTGATGACGAACGTGTGACCTGGGTCTCTTCGTTAGATGCTGCGCTGGCGGCGGCGGGCGAGGTTGAAGAAGTGATGGTGATTGGCGGCGGCAGTATTTATCAGCAAATGCTGGCGCAGGCTAATCGTCTCTACCTGACGCATATTGATGCTGAAGTGGAAGGCGACACGCATTTCCCTGACTATGAGCCGGACGAATGGCAGTCTGTTTTCAGCGAATTCCATGATGCTGATGAGCGTAACTCACACAGTTACTGCTTTGAAATTCTGGAACGCCGCTAAGCACCTTTCCTGCGATAACGCGCTGTCGGTAATACGATGAATACCCAAACCCGCCTTTGTTGCGGGTTTTTTCGTTTTCTTACCCGTTACTTTACTTCCCCGCCTGACAGCTTTCCCAAATGGCTTTTCTCAGCCAGCGATGCGCAGGATCGCTTTCGCGTCGCGTATGCCACACCTGCTGGAATGCGAAATTGGGGATCGTGAACGGCGGTGGAAAAACGTGCAAATCAGGCGAATTGATTTGTGACATGCTGCGTCGCGCAGCCGTCAAAATCAGGTCAGTACCGGCAATGAGGTTGATGGCAGCATGCCAGTGGGGCAGTGCCAGCACGACATTACGCGATTGGCCACTGGCTGCCAGCGTACTGTCAATTTCATTGGCAGAATCAGGATGCATCGTGATCAGAATGTGCGGCCTTTCCAGCCATTCGCTAAACGACAGTGTGCCGTTTTCCGGCAGCGTGGCGCGGTCGGCCAGACAGGAAAAATGCTCTTCAAAGAGAAGTTCTGCGTGTACCTCCGACGGGCGTTCAGGGAATACGCCGAGGGCTAAGTCAATTTCTCCATCGATCAACTGTGCCAGCATCATTTCGCGACCAGCATGGCCGACGGACAGCGAAATACCAGGAGCCTGTGTACGGAGATGCCGCATGAGCGTTGGCAGGACGGCATTCGTACCGTAATCAGAGAGGACTAAACGGAAATGTCGTGTGCTATGACGCGGATCGAACTGTGGTGCTTGAATAAGTCCGTTTAGTTGATCAAGCGCCTGTTCCAGCGGATCGAGTAGTGCCTGAGCGCGGGTTGTTAGCGTCAAACCAGCCTCACGCCGGACTAACAATGGATCGTTAAAAATCTGACGCAGCTGTGATAGTGAATGGCTGACGGCAGGCTGGCTGCGGTGCAGACGTAGCGCAGCCCGCGTAACGTGTTTTTCCGTCAGCAGAGCATGAAGTGTTAGCAGCAAATTCATGTCGATACGACGCAAATCATCCATTCTATGCATGTCTCATGTGAAAATTACGAATTTCCATTAGTTTAATGGATGGATGAGTATTGGAACATCCCAATGACGTTGTGAATTTTATATTGTGAGCCAGGGGGTTCCATGTCGTTATTCTCTTCTTTTTCTCTCTCACTGTTGCTGCCGTTAGGTGTTGCTGTACTTGCTGGTAGCATTGTGCCTTTTCAGGCAGCCAGCAACGCGGCGTTGGGGCGCTCGTTAGGCCATCCGCTTTGGGCAACGTTGGCATCACTGCTGGTAAGTATCTGTGTGTTGTTGCCGATCCTGTTTGCTGCCCGAGTACCCGCTCCAACGGTTGGTCATACCTTACAGGGATCGTGGTGGATCTGGCTGGGTGGGATAGCGGGTGTGGCTTATATCACCGCCGCGTTATTACTGACGCCAAAGCTCGGCGCTTCAGGATTTATTGTCTGCGTAATTGTCGGTCAGGTTGTGGCATCGCTGATTATTGACCACTTTGGCTTGATGGGGTTGGCGGTGAGGCCAGCGACGTTAGGGCGTATAGCGGGTGTAGCGCTCATCGTCATGGGGATGCTGGTGGTGCAATATTCTGCGGTTTCTCAACCGCTGACAAAACCTGCCGTTGAAACCTATAAGCAACCACAATGAGCGGCTAACTCTCTATTTTTTAGCAGAAATGGGTCACATTTTCGTCATCTATTATCGCTAGTATGACAACGGGTTGCGGCTTTTGTCGTTAAATCAAGATGTCGTTAAGCCGCTGTGTTTGATAGGTAGGAGACAGTACACATGACGAATAGAAGCAGCAATCTGAATACTGATCGCTTAAGCGATCCACGCCGCCGCGAATTACCGTCAGATGGTGTAGAAGCCGTTGGTCTGGCTGGGTTTCTTGGTGGCGGTATCTGGTCGATTCCCGCTGAGGCGTTGGCCGTGCCGCCATCCAGGCAGGTGCAGTCTGATACGACCTTCCCCTTTCTATGACAATGGCACGGCTAGCGATGGAATGGAGATACTGGTGTATTATTCACCCATTTCAGAGCGTGATATCGCCAGAGAGTTCGGTAGTTGATGAGAGTGACGGTTGTGTAAAGTAGCGCTTATCGTCCCAACGCAGCATCGTCATTTCTCCCCCCCAACAGCACCCGGTATCCAGCGCATAAATGTTTTCCGGCGTGCCTTTCCCTTCCAGTGATGCCCAATGGCCGAACACAATGGCGTATTCTCCAGCGATTTGACTGGGTAGATCAAACCATGGTTTTAGCAGGGAAGGTGCCTGACCCGGTGGTTCTTTGCAGAGCATATCCAACTGTCCGCCAGAGAAACAGTAACGCATGCGGGTAAAAACATTGGTACTAAAGCGTAGACGTGCCAAGCCGCTGAGCTCTGGGCTCCAGTGGTTTGGCATATCGCCGTACATGGCATCAAGGAAAAGCGGGTAACTGTCGCTGCTCAGGATCGCTTCAACTTCGCGCGCGCACATGAGTGCCGTCGGTAGATCCCACTGTGGTGTGATGCCTGCGTGCGCCATGACCAGCTTAAGATCGTCATCGACCTGTAAGATCGGCTGACGGCGTAGCCAGTTAATTAGCTCGTCCGCATCCGGTGCGGTGAGAAGATCGTTGAGACGATCTTTCGGTTTGTTGCGGCTGATACCGGCATAAACGGCCAGCAGGTGCAGATCGTGATTGCCAAGTACCATACGGACAGCTGAACCGAGAGAGCGAACGAAGCGCAGAACCTGAAGCGAGTCCGGCCCACGTGCGACTAAATCGCCGGTTAGCCAGAGCGTATCCTGCTCAGGATTAAAGGAAACTTGCGCTAATAGCGCTTTGAGTTCAACTAAACAGCCGTGAACATCGCCAACTAAATAGGTAGACATAATTAATGTATCAGTGAAGGGATAGCCAGACGGAAGACGGAGATTGGAACCTGAAATGCCTTACCCTGATGGTCAATCATATGGTAGTGGCCTTCCATTGTGCCGAGGGGCGTTTCTATGACGGCACCACTGGTATATTGGAACTCGCCACCGGGCTGGATAATCGGCTGTTCGCCGACTACGCCTTCCCCCTGAACCTCAGTCTGCCGGCCATTACCGTTGGTGATCAGCCAATAACGCCCTAAAAGCTGGACTTCATGACGCCCCAGATTGCGAACCGTAATTGTATAAGCAAACACGAAACGTTCTTCATCAGGCTCCGATTGTGATTCCACGTAGAAGCTCTGAACTTGTACACAAACACGGGGCGCATTAATCATGATGAACTCCAGTTATTCCTGTTTTGCCGGATGCTCGCTTAACCAGTTCGCCAATCGGCAATATTGCTCAACGGTCACATTCTCTGCGCGGCTGGTAACATTGATACCCAGTTCGGTGAGCGTTTCTGGGGTGAACAGGTTACCGAGACTGTTACGTAGCGTTTTGCGGCGCTGATTAAATGCTTCCGTTGTGATGCGGCTCAGCACGCGAATATCACTAACCGGATAAGGGGTCACGGCATGAGGCACGAGTCGCACTACAGCGGAATCGACTTTAGGCGCAGGCGTGAATGCCTCCGGTGGCACTTCAAGCACCGGAATCACCTGACAATAATACTGTGCCATAACGCTCAGGCGTCCAAACGCTTTACTATTTGGCCCTGCCACTAAGCGGTTAACCACTTCTTTCTGCAACATAAAGTGCATGTCGCGGATAGATTGAGTATAGGTGAATAGATGGAACATCAGCGGTGTAGAAATATTATACGGCAGGTTGCCAAAAACACGCAGAGGCTGCCCAGCCTGTTCAGCCAGCGCGGCGAAATCGATCGTCATGGCGTCTTGCTGAATAATTGTCAGCTTATCTTTCAGCGTCGGGTGCCTTTCCAACCGTGCCGCCAGATCCCTGTCCAGCTCAATCACGGTAAAACGATCCATTCTGTCGCCGACCGGGGCCGTCAACGCGCCAAGCCCCGGACCGATTTCTACCACGGCCTGACCTGGCTGAGGATGAATCGCCGAAACGATGCTATCGATCACGAAATGATCGTTTAAAAAGTTTTGCCCAAAACGTTTACGGGCGAAGTGACCTTGGTGTACGCGATTATTCATTACTATTCTTTATCATTTTAATGGCAAGATTTAATGCCGTGATGAAGCTACCAGGCTCAGCGTTACCGGTTGCGGCCAGCTCTAGCGCTGTACCGTGATCGACCGATGTGCGGATAAACGGTAGCCCCAGTGTGATATTAACAGCGCGCCCGAAGCCCTGATATTTCAGAACCGGGAGCCCTTGATCGTGATACATCGCCAAAATGGCATCGGCGTGTTGCAGATACTTTGGTTGGAAAAGCGTATCGGCAGGCAGCGGCCCAACCAGCGTGATGCCTTGTTGCCGTAGCTCGTCCAGTGCAGGATTAATGACATCCAGCTCTTCACGGCCCATATGACCGCCTTCACCCGCATGAGGATTCAGTCCGCAGACATAAATCTGCGGTTGAGAGATACCGAATTTTGTCTGCAAATCATGATGTAAGATCGTGATGACTTCATGCAGACTCTGGCGAGTAATGGCCGCAGAAACGGCAGCGAGCGGTAAGTGTGTGGTCGCTAAGGCGACGCGCAACGCTTCCGTCGCCAGCATCATGACGACGCGCTCACAGTGGCTGCGATCGGCGAAAAATTCAGTGTGCCCGCTGAAGGGGACACCGGCATCGTTGATAATGCCTTTATGCACCGGGCCGGTAATCAGCGCCGCGAATTCACCGTTCAGACAACCATCACACGCGCGGGCTAACGTCTCAACGACATAAGCACTGTTGGCAACATTCAGTTGCCCTGCAATGACGGTTGCTGGTGCGGCAATCGGCAGGACGGTGAGGCTACCTGCCTGCTGTGGCTGTGCGGGCTGGCCGGGTTGATAGTCACGCAGCGTCAGCGGCATAGACAACTGTAATGCGCGAGTTAATAACAGCTCGGGATCGGCACAGCAAACGAGCTCTACAGGCCAAGCCTGCTGTGCCAGAGCAATAACCAGATCGGGGCCAATCCCAGCGGGTTCGCCGGGGGTGATCACAACGCGTGGCGTATTGCTCTCAGTCTGCATTAGTTAGTGGCACCATTAATCACTTTGACATAGGCCGCTGCACGCTGTTCCTGCATCCAGGTTTGTGCTTCTTCAGCGAATTTACGATTAAAGATCATACGGTATGCCTGCTCTTTTTGCGCCGCGTCTGTTTTATCAACCTGACGGGTGTCCAGTAATTGAATCAGGTGCCAGCCAAAAGAGGAATGAATCGGCTGACTGATTTCGCCTTTCTTCAGTTTCAGCAACGCATCGCGGAAGGCTGGATCGTACATATCTGGAGAAGCCCAGCCAAGGTCGCCGCCTTGATTTGCCGATCCTGGGTCCTGAGAAAGCAGTTTGGCCTGAGCAGCAAAATCTGTGCTGCCGTTTTTGATCTGTTGCGCAACGTCGGCCAGCTTGGCTTGCGCCTGGCTGTCCGTCATCACGACGGAAGGTTTGATCAAAATATGGCGAGCATGGGTTTCGGTTACCGACACGCTTTTGTTACCACCGCGGATGTCGTTCACCTTCAGAATGTGGAAGCCGACACCAGAACGGATCGGACCGACGACTTGGCCTTTCTGCGCCTGTGTTAAGCGTTCAGCAAACAGCGTTGGGATCTCCTGCAACTTGCCCCAGCCCATTTGACCGCCTTTCAGCGCCTGAGAATCAGATGAATAGGTGATGGCCAGCTTACCGAAATCCGCCCCTTCACTGATTTGCTTCACCAGCGATGTGGCCAGATTTTCCGCTTCATCAACCTGCTGCTGAGTCGGGTTTTCCGGTAATGGAATCAGGATGTGGCTCAGATTCAGCTCATCATTCTCGCCGGTCTGGTTAGCAATCTGCTTCGCCAGCGTATCGACTTCCTGTGGCAGGACGGTAACGCGACGGCGAACTTCGTTGTTACGCACTTCCGAAATCAGCATCTCTTTACGAATCTGGTTGCGGTAGGTGTTGTAGTTCAGACCTTCATAAGCCAACTGACTCTTTAACTGATCCAGAGACATCCGGTTCTGAGCGGCAATATTAGTGATGGCCTGATCCAACTGCTCATCCGTCACCTGAATACCCATTTTTTGCGCCATTTGCAGGATGATGTTATCCATGATCAGGCGGTCGGTTATCTGATGACGTAACGTGGCATCATCGGGTAACTGTTGCCCGGCCTGCTGGGCGTTCAGTTTGACCGATTGCAAAAGACTGTTTACATCACTTTCCAGTACGACGCTGTTATCGACGACTGCTGCGACTTTATCAACCACCTGTGGTGCTGCGAACGCGGTAGAGGCACTCAGTGCCAATCCGAGAATAAGCGTTCTCCAGTTCTTCATACCTTTCCCATTATTTCATCCGCAAGGCGGGTTAAAAGTTCCAACGTTTCAGTGAGACAGCCTGTTTGCTACTCACACTCTGGATGACATCAGAATGCGCGCTGGTAAGGCAAAATGCCTGAGCGCAGCATTTTGTCGGAACCCAGACTGTAATTACTGCTTAAACCACGTAACTCGATATTAAATGACACTTTGTTGTCGTATACGCTACTGCGGCTGGCGCTATTCCAGTCGGTAATTTTACGTTCATAACCGACGCTCACAGCCCAGCAGCAGGTGTTGTACTGTAAGCCAATTAGCTGGTTTGCCGGCTGATTGGCTTTGGTGTCGTAATAATAAGCGCCCACGACAGCCCAACGTTCGACGATCGGCCAGCTCGCGGTAACACCAACCTGTGAGATACCTTGCTGGAAGCCAGGGTTCGTGACATTAGGGATCATGTCGCGAATATATTCAGGGCTGGCGTAACGGTAGTTTAACTGCACCAGACGTTCTGCATCACGACGGTATTCTAACACGGCGTCGCCCAGAGCGACTTCGTTCAGACGATTGTCATACTGTAGACCACCGCGAACACCCCAGCTGTCATCGATTTTCAGGAAGGAGTCACCTGCCCACACCTGGCTGCCGTTGTTATCACTTTTATCGAGTGACGTGTTGCGGTCACCGGTGCGTGGACGATCGAAGTAATAGATTTGACCAATAGAAGCGTTAAAACGTTCAACCAGCGCATCATCATAAATACGCGTGGTGATACCGGTCACAAGCTGATTCGCGGAGGCGATACGATCCAGACCGCTGTAGCTGCGATCGCGGAACAGGCCGGAATAGTCGGTCTGCATGAGTGTGGAGTCATAGCTGTGGATGCTGCTCTGATCGCGGTAAGGCACGTACAGATATTGCGCGCGAGGTTCCAGCGTTTGGGTATAAGCCTGCGACCAGTCCATTTCGCGTTCAAAGACCATCTTGCCGTCGACTTTATATTGCGGCATGACTCGGTTCACCGAATCTTTCAGTGCATCTTTTGTACTTTGGTCAATATTTGGCGTCGAGGAAGCACGGTAACGATCCAGATTATCCTGCTGGTAGTGCGTCGCTAACAGCTTAGCTTCGGTATTCAGGCTGGCCCAGCGGTTTGCCAGCGGGAGATTTAGCGTTGGCTCAACGTGCAGACGCGTTGCTTCTGGCCTGTTATCGTTGACGTTGGTAAATTTTACCGCCTGACCGTAAAGGTGCATATCAACCGGGCCGATATCATTCTGGTAGTAATTGATATCAAGCTGTGGTTCTGCGCGGTAGACATCGCGACTGGTCGCATTGGAAAAAACCTGGAACTGTTTGGTAGACAGCGTGGTGTTCCAATTTTGGTTCGCATAACCTGCACTGAGTTTTTGGGTAACGTAGCCGTCAGTGGTTGAACCGTAATGCGAGTCTAGATCGGTAAAGTAGCGATCGTCGCTGACTTTTGTATAGTCTGCGTTAAAACGCCATACCTGATCCATCACGCCGCTGTGACCCCAGTGGAGCAGCCAGCGGGTATCATTATCGTCCTGCGGTGAGGTTTTGGCGTATTCACGATCGCTAGGTAGCCAGTCGAACTGAATAACGCCAAGGCCCGGTGTGGTTAGATAGCGGAATTCGTTCTGCCACTGCATGCCGCGTTTGGTTTGCAAATGCGGTGTGATCGTGGCGTCGAAATTAGGGGCGATATTCCAGTAATAGGGCGTCAGTAGTTCAAAGCCATTGCTACTACCATATTTCGCATTGGGGATCAGGAAGCCAGAGCGTCGTTTATCGCCGATAGGAAGTTGTAAATACGGGCTGTAGAACACAGGCACGCCGCCGATCTTGAAACGTGCGTTCCAGATTTCAGCAACCTGCTCTTCTCTGTCTTGAATCACTTCCGAACCGACGACACTCCAGCTATTATCTCCCGGCAGGCAGGATGTGAAAGAGCCGTTTTCCAGAATGGTGTAGCGATTGCTGTCACGCATTTTCATTTTGTCGGCGGAACCACGCCCTTGACGGCCTACCATCTGATAGTCGCCTTCATAGACGTCGGTATCTTTGGTGTTCAAGTTGGCCCAGGCTTTAGGGCCTTTTAGGATGACTTGATTGTCGTCGTAGTGGACATTCCCCGTCGCGGTAATGGTGCGCGTAGGTGTGCTGCCCTGCGTTGCCGGGTCCAGTTGGTTCAGCTCCACCTGCTCGGCAGTCATGACGCTGTTACCCTGCTGGATGTTAACATTGCCGATGAATTTTGCATTGTCGGGATAATTGGCTTCGGTTTTGTCGGCCTGAATATTAACCGGCAGCTGATTAGGATCGCCTGTTACCAGCGGCCTGTTGTACGTGGGTACGCCCAGCATGCACTGTTCAGCGAGATCGGCCAGCGCGTGCTGGCTGTAAAGCGCGGACCAAACCAGAGTGGCCAGCAGAGTTGGGAAACTTTTTTTCATACGTGTTATCAGGTGTTCCGTCATCAGGGGCATCATGTCGGCAAACGGTCAGAGACTATATCACTCGTTGGCGTTGCGCCAGTGTTAAATCCCCACCGCTATATACGCACC
Organism: Pectobacterium punjabense; assembly: GCF_012427845.1. Lineage (NCBI taxonomy): Bacteria > Pseudomonadati > Pseudomonadota > Gammaproteobacteria > Enterobacterales > Pectobacteriaceae > Pectobacterium > Pectobacterium punjabense. The sequence continues at coordinate 4,018,992 of NZ_CP038498.1, read as the reverse complement.
GCCGTTAGGTGCAAAGATAAATGACAGGTATGATAAAGCAATTTTTAGCTGACGGCATGAGGATTTGAGGAGTATATGCGGTATTGGGGAAAGTTGCTGGGGTTGGCGCTGGGAATTGTTTCAAGCGCTGGCATCTGGGGAATGATCATGGGCTTACTGATGGGGCACTGGATTGACAGAGCCCGGGCATCGCGTCGCCGTGATTATTTCTCCGCCCAGTCTACCCGTCAGTCATTGTTCTTTCTCACCACCTTTCAGGCCATGGGGCATCTGACCAAATCTAAAGGTCGGGTGACGGAAGCTGACATCAAGATCGCGACCAAAATGATGGATCGCCTTGAGCTGTTTGGTGAGGCCAGAGCGGCTGCCCAGCGAGCTTTCCGCGAGGGAAAGGCCGGTCATTTCCCGCTGCGAATAAAACTGCGCAAGCTGCGCGATGCCTGTCTGGGACGTTTTGATTTAATTAAGATGTTTCTGGAAATTCAGCTTCAGGTCGCGTTTGTCGATGGGGTTCTGCACCCAAATGAGCGTCGCGTGCTGTACGTGATTGCTGATGAACTGGGGGTGACGCGTGAACAGTTTGAGTTCTTTTTGCGGAATATGGAAAGCGCCACAGGGCAGCAGTCTCGGCAAAATCAGTCACGACAGAATGGTAAATCACATCAGCGGCGCAACAGCAGTTATTCCAACTCCAACGGGCATTCTTATGGTGGTCAACGCCCGCCTTCGGCACCGCGCGGGCCAACGGTTGAAAGTGCCTGTCGTACATTGGGGGTGCGCAGTAGCGATGATGCCGCTACGATTAAACGTGCCTACCGTAAACTCATGAGTGAACATCATCCCGACAAGCTGGTCGCGAAGAAGCTTTCACCAAGGATGATGGAGATGGCCAAGCGTAAAGCGCAGGATATTCAGGCTGCCTATGAACTGTTGAAAAGTGCGAATCAGGCAAAATAATCCGTATTCTTCCCTTTTTTAATGTCTTCTCTGTCTCACCGCTCTACCACACCCGATTTAACAATACCGTCAGCACATTTGGCTCAAAAATCTGCTTCGCAACGAAAGTGCATCGGAGTATTGAACGCGGGGTGTGTGATAGCCAACTCTTGTGCGTGCAGTAAAAGGCGTGGAGCCATCGCTTTAGCATCGGGATGTGCATAAAAGCCATCGCCGAGGATAGGGTGACCCAGTGCGAGCAGATGGACGCGCAGTTGATGAGAACGGCCGGTAATCGGCATCAGCTTGACGCGTGTTGTACCATCATCGTCACGCGAGAGTACCTGATACTCTGTCTGCGCTGATTTTCCTGTTTCAAAGCAGACTTTCTGTTTCGGGCGGTTCGGCCAGTCACAGATCAGAGGCAGATCTATGACGCCTTCATCCTGTGCCATATGACCCCAGACGCGGGCAAGGTAGGATTTCTTGGGTTCACGTTCGCGAAATTGGCGCTTTAATTCGCGCTCTGCGTCTTTTGTGAGCGCAACGGCAATCACTCCGCTGGTTGCCATATCCAGACGATGAACGGATTCTGCCGTCGGGTAGTCAGCCTGAATGCGGTTCATGACGCTATCTTTGTGTTCTGGCGCACGGCCGGGAACCGACAGCAGGCCGCTGGGTTTATTCACCACCATAATGTGCTGATCCTGATACAGAATATGCAACCAGGGATCGGTAGGCGGATTATAGGGTTCCATCGGAGCACCTTTCAGGCAACGTATAATGTGTGATATTAGGGAGAACACGGGGATGAGGTTCCCGCAGGGAGACCTCGCCTCGTGGTAGGCCCGTGTATCTCGATTTTACAAACAACATGTTGTTATGGCAGCGGTAACGCGTTGTGCCTATACCGCTGCAAGCGACATTTACTGATGCGTTACTACGACCAGACGGATCGCATCCAGACGCCAGTTGGCCTCGTGCAGGTTGCTCAACACCTGTTCACGCTGATTTTCCAGTGCAGTCAGCTCATCTTCACGAATGTTAGGGTTGACGGCTTTCAGCGCTTCCAGACGTTCCAGCTCACGGCGCAGTTGCAGGTCAGCCTGCTGTTGCGCTTCAGTGATAAGCTGGCGCGCCTGCGTTTCCACCAACGCTTCCGCCTGCTGTAGCATCGCATGAACATCGGATTGCACCGCATTCACCAGTTTGCTGGAGGTATGACGGTTTACTGCATTGAGCTGGCGGTTGAAGCTCTCAAATTCAACCTGTGCCGCCAAATTCGTACCTTTACGATCCATCAGCAGGCGAACCGGTGTTGGCGGCAGGAAGCGGGTCAGTTGCAGGTGTTTTGGTGCCTGTGCTTCGACAACGTAAACCAGCTCTGCCAGCAGTGTACCGACCGGCAGCGCTTTATTTTTCAGCAGCGACACCGCGCAGCTTCCGGTATCGCCGGACAGCACCAGATCGAGCCCGTTGCGGATAAGTGGGTGTTCCCAACTGATAAACTGCGCATCTTCGCGAGAGAGCGCCTGATCGCGATCGAAGGTGATCGTACAGCCGTCCTGCGGCAACCCTGGGAAATCCGGCACCAGCATATGATCGGATGGCGTCAGAATGATCAGGTTATCGCTGCGATCTTCCTGATTGATGCCAACAATATCAAACAGGTTCAGGGCGAATGTCACCAGATTGACGTCATTATCCTGTTCAGCAATGGCCTGCGCCAATAGCTGAGCCTGCTCGCCACCGTTAGAATGCATTTCCAGCAGGCGATCGCGACCCTGTTCAAGCTGCTGCTTCAGGCTGTCGTGCTGCTGACGGCAGGTATGGATAAATTCATCTAATCCCTGCTGTTCACCGACGGTCGTCAGTCGTTCAATCAGCTGCGTATGGTGGGCATCATAGATAGTACGGCCTGTTGGACAGGTGTGCTCAAATGCATCTAACCCTTCGTGATACCAGCGTACCAGCATGGCCTGTGCGGTATTTTCCAGATAGGGCACCAGAACCTGAATCTCTTTTGCCTGTCCGATTCGGTCCAGACGACCAATACGCTGTTCCAGCAGGTCGGGGTTGAACGGCAGATCGAACATCACTAAATGGCTGGCAAACTGGAAGTTACGGCCTTCAGAGCCAATCTCTGAGCAGATCAGCACCTGTGCGCCTTCTTCTTCGGAAGCAAAATAGGCGGCGGCGCGGTCACGTTCCAGAATAGACAATCCCTCATGGAAGACGGCGGCGCGAATCGCCTCACGCGTGCGTAGCACTTGCTCCAACTGTAGCGCTGTGGCGGCCTGTGCACAGATCACCAGCACCTTTTCATCGCGGTTAGCAGTCAGGTAGTTCAGCAACCATTCCACACGTGGGTCGAAGTTCCACCAGGTGGCGTCGTCCCCTTCGAGCTGTTGATAAATTTGTTCTGGATACAGCATGTCGCGGGCGCGGGTTTCCAACGGCTTATTCGCGTTCATAATGCCGGAAACTTTAATGGCTGTTTGGTACTGTGCCGGCAGCGGCAGACGAATTTGATGCAGAATACGCTGCGGAAAACCTTTAACTCCCTGACGCGTATTGCGGAACAACACACGGCTGGTGCCGTGGCGATCCATCAGCATAGTGATCAGTTCCTGACGCGCCTTTTGATTATCATCGCTGTCGCTGTTGATGGCTTTTAGTAACGGCTCGATGTCCTGTTCACCCAGCAGATCGCTTAGCGCATTCAGTTCAGTCGTTTGGGCTTTTTCGCCTGCTAATAGTAGTGTGACGGCATCGGCAACCGGACGGTACTGCTGCTGTTCGGCAACGAATTCTTGATAGTCGTGGAAACGGTTGGGATCGAGCAGGCGTAAACGCGCAAAGTGGCTTTGCTGGCCAAGCTGTTCCGGCGTTGCGGTTAATAGCAGAACGGCAGGGGTGGCGCGTGCCAGCGTTTCAATAGCCTGATATTCCGCGCTGGGGCTTTCTTCGCTCCAGACCAGATGGTGGGCTTCATCCACTACCAGCAGATCCCAGTCGGCGTTAACTAACTGTGCAAAACGCTGGGCGTTGCGCTGAACAAATCCCAGTGAGCAGATCACCAACTGTTCGGTTTCAAACGGATTGCTGCTGTCCAGCTTGGCTTCGGCATAGCGCTCATCGTCAAACAGTGAGAACAGCAGATTAAAGCGGCGCAGCATTTCGACCAGCCACTGATGTTGCAGAGTTTCCGGTACGATAATTAACACGCGGCTGGCACGACCCGCCAACAACTGCTGGTGGATAATCATACCGGCTTCAATCGTTTTCCCCAGACCGACTTCGTCCGCCAGCAAAACGCGTGGCGCATGGCGTTGGCCGACTTCATGAGCGATGTGAAGCTGATGGGGGATGAGGCTGGCACGCATGCCGCGCAAACCGCCCCATTGTTGCAGCGCCTGCTCGTTCTGGTGCTTGCGGGCGCGATAGCGCAGCGCAAAGCGATCCATACGATCTATCTGTCCGGCGAACAGGCGATCTTGTGGTTTGTTGAACGTGAGCTTGCTGTCCAGAAAGACTTCACGCAGTTCTGCCTGTGTTTCATCGTCCAGGCGTTGGCCGCAATACACCAGTAACCCTTTTTCTTCCCGCACGTCATCAACCTTAAGCTGCCAACCTTCATGGCTGGTAACGGTATCGCCGGGATTGAACATCACGCGGGTGATGGGGGCGTCGCTGCGGGAATAAAGTCGGTTTTCACCGCTGGCAGGGAAAAGCAGCGTTATCATACGCGTATCGACGGCAACAACCGTTCCCAGTCCAAGTTCGCTTTCTGTATCGCTGATCCAGCGCTGACCAAGTGTAAAAGGCATAAATTCTTAGCTCGATGTCGTTTGTGTCGGGGGAATGTCTGATTACATTATCGGTTGCGGATAATGCTGCTGATGCAAATTCAGAAAGGGCGTTATGGTAATGGATGACGGCGCGTTCGTCACCTCTCAAACTTGCTGTGCTGTGAATTAACCGTTTCTATTTAAAATAATCCCATCTGACCTGTTACCAGTGTAGCAAAGTCGTCATGAAGGAAAGGAAGAATGGCGTCCGCGACGGGCTGAAGCTGGCGTTCTACATAATGCTGATAATCTAACGGTGAATGTCGGGTTTCCAGCGGTTCAGGGCCATTGACGGTCATCACATAACTGATCCAGCCACCGTTTTGGTATTGCAGCGGCCGCCCTTGCTGGCGGTTATAATCATCGGCGACTTTCGCGGCTCTGGCGTGTGGCGGCACGTTGCGCTGGTAATCGTCCAGCTTGCGACGCAGCCGTTTACGGTAGATCAGCAGATCGTCAAAATCCCCGTTCAGAGTACGGTCAACATAATCCCGCAGCCAGTCCTGATAAGGTTGTTGCTGAAAAATCAACAGATAAAGCTGTTGCTGAAACTGCTGTGCCAGCGGCGTCCAATCGGTACGCACGGTTTCCAGCCCTTTGAACACCATCTTTTCGCCTTGTGGCGTGTCGATCATTCCGGCGTAGCGTTTTTTACTACCTTGTTCTGCGCCGCGTATCGTTGGCATCAGGAAACGGCGAAAATGGGTTTCGAACTCCAGCTCTAGCGCGCTGGTTAACTGCTGAGTGTCTTGCAGGTGCTGTGTCCACCACTGATTAACGTGCTGTACCAGCGTTTTACCAATTTTTGCGGCTTCCTCTTCACTGTGCGCATGCTTAAGCCAGACGAACGTGGAGTCGGTATCGCCATAAATCACCTGATAGCCTTGCTCTTCGATCAGTTCGCGCGTTTTACGCATAATTTCATGACCGCGCAGAGTGATAGAGGAGGCGAGACGCGGGTCAAAGAAGCGGCAGCCAGTCGCACCTAGCACGCCGTAAAAGGCATTCATGATAATCTTCAATGCCTGTGATAGCGGCTTATTATTGGTGCGTTTCGCCGCTTCACGTCCTTGCCAGATGTGTTCAACAATGGCTGGCAAGCAGTGTTGGTCACGTGAGAACCATGCCCCGCGAAAGCCGGAGACGGCATGCTGAGCGTCTGGATTCTGTGTTCCCACCGCCAGCCCGACGGGGTCGATCAGAAAGGTGCGGATAATCGAAGGATAGAGGCTCTTGTAATCCAGCACGAGCACCGAGTCATACAGGCCGGGACGTGAATCCATCACAAACCCACCGGGGCTGGCTTCCAGTGCGACCTCGCCCAGATTGGGCGCGACGTAACCCATGCGATGCATGCGCGGTAGATAAAGGTGGGAAAATGCCGCGACGGAACCACCGCTGCGGTCTGCCGCCAGCCCGGTGACGCTGGCGCGTTCCAGTAAAAAGGGCAGGAGTTCGGTTTTTTCAAAAATACGCGTGACGAGTTCGCAGTCCTGTAGGTTATAGCGAGCGAGTGCGGGCTTATCTTCGGCAAAGCGACGGTCAATTTCATCCATCCTCTGATAGGGCGTGTCGATGGCTTTACCTTCCCCCAGCAGCGACTGCGCGACAAACTCCAGACTGAACGAGGCAAAATTCCACGTCGCGGATTTGAGCGCTTCAATGCCGTCAATAATCAGACGGCCGGTGGCGCTGGCAAAGAAATGCCCCTGTTTAAAGCCGTGCTCTCGCCATTCCAACGCCTGCCCATTACGCCCCAGCTTGAGAGGAATGTTGTAGCGCTCAGCATGTTTCTGCAAAACACGTAGGTCAAACTGCACCAGATTCCAGCCGATGATGGCATCAGGATCGTGTTGCTGCATCCAGGTATTCAGCTTTTCCAACAGTAGCGGGCGGCTGGCAACGTACTCAAGATTAAAATCATCGCGTTCGGCAGGTGTGCCGTTTGGCGGGCCGAGCATGTAAACCTGGCGCTGCCCGCAGCCTTCGAGCCCGATGCAGTAAAGCTCACCGTGGCGGTTGGTTTCGATATCCAGCGACACTAGCCTGAGCGTCGGACGGTAATCGGGATTCGGCTTCATGCGGGCTTGTGTTAGCAGGTTATCTGACATGGGGGTACCGCTCAGCCACACGGGGGCGGTGATAAAGCGTTCCATCAGAAAACGTTCCGTCGGGCGAATATCCGCTTCGTAGACCTGAACGCCACCTTCACGCAGTAACTTTTCCAGCCGCAGCAACTGACGGTATTGCGGGCAATACAGCCCCAATAGCGGTTGATGGTGGAAATCTTGCATAGCGAGCGGCTTTAACTGCCAGCGTTTTTCCTGCTGTAACAGTATTCTTGCGCGGGCTTCCTGCTGTGCGGGAATAAAGGCAACGGCCTCTTGTGGCGGCAGCCGTGCAAGCAGTGGACCTTCATCGGTGGCCAGCCAAAATTCAACCTGCGTGCCTGCTGGCGTATCGTTCCAGTGGCGGGTCAGTAGAAACCCCTGACGAACCTGAGTCACTAAGCGGCCTTTTATAGCAAGCGAGATAAGGAAGGATGGTAGAGATAAGTATGGTTATTTATACAGGTAATGTCCAGCGACATCACCTGTATACCCGTCATACTTCAAGCTGCTTGTGCGTTGGCAATACTCGGCTCATCACTGAGCCTCGCCCTGAAGGGCCGCCGTAAACGGCGTTCAAATTGGCTAAACCAATTTGTCCTTGCTCACCCCAGTCACTTACCTGAGTAAGCTCCTGAGGATGAAATGAGAGACATCCTGTCTCTCACCGAAGGCCAGCCGTTGGCTGGTCAAATTCGTTCCCGACGAATTTGTCGCGCCGTTGCCGCGTTACAAGGCCATAAATGGGCCTTGCCCTAAAGGGTCAACGCAGAGCGTTGTTCAAAACGCTTAACGTTTTGTCATGCAACTCGAATTATTTAGGGTATATAAGGTGAAAATGAATTAATGCTCGTCGCGTAAAGCTGAAGCCACGCGGTTGCGGCCTTCCTGTTTGGCTTGATACAGAGCCTCATCCGCGAGCTTGAAGGTTCGCTCGATCGACATATCGCTGGTACCCGGTTCCCATAGGGCAACACCTAATGAGATGGTGATATTGCCCACGACAGGTATCGTGGATTCCTGCGTGCGTTGGCGTAATCGTTCAGCAATGTTGAGAGCCTCATTCAGGCTGGTTTCGGGCAACAATATCAGAAACTCTTCACCGCCGCTGCGGCACAGGATGTCAGCATCGCGCGAGCTGGTGCGAATAAGCTGTGATAGATAGCGAATGACGGTATCCCCTACGTCGTGACCGTGGGTGTCATTGATGCGTTTGAAGCGGTCGATATCGAGCGCGATGACCGCAAAGCTTTTTTGCCCCATCTGCCAGTAGCGGAGAACGCTATCCAACCCGCGGCGATTGAGCAGTTCGGTCATCGGGTCTGAGTGTGCCTCAGAGCGTAATTTACCAATTTTGCGCTGCAATAAATCGATACCCAGCAACATGGCCTGCTTGAGCTGAGAGGCCTCAAAATACCAAGAGTGGATGTTTCTGATATCGTCGGAAACATCCGTCGCATCCATCTTATTGGCGCTGCGTGCCAGCAGCCAGAGAGGCTGCGCGATGAGCCGGGCAAGTAGCCAGACGCACAAGATTGTGAGCAGCGCGAGCGGAAGCGTATGACGCAGAACATTCAGCATCAGTCCATCCAGTGGTTTCAGCGTGATGTCCGTTGGGCGAAGCGCCACAATCTCCCATTGTGAGGTAGATTCCACGGCGTAACCCGCTAACATTTGTTCACCCAGATAGTTCACCATATGCTGGCTACCATTATCTTCGCGCTGTGCATCGATCTTCAGATCGTTGGTTTCTACTTTACCAATACGCTCCATATCGCGGTGATACAGCATCCTTCTGTTTCTATCGGTGACATAAATATAAGAGCCGTCGCGGTAATAGTGTTTATCTAGTAGCGTATTAAGAACGCTGGGCTGCTTAAGATAGATCGATCCGCCGATAAACCCTTTGTAACGGCCATCCCGTGTAAAGATCGGCGACGATATCAGCACGATAAAGTTATTGGCGGCAGACATGTAGGGCTGGCTGATGAGAGGTCGCTTTTCTTTCAAGGCGTCGAGTGCGCCGTCTGTTGTCAGGTTTCTCCCGATTAATTGGAACGTATCGGGTGACGTGGCTCTGACGATACCTTTTTCATCTGCAATGACGACAGAGTTGAAGTTGCTGGTCTGTAACCGCAGGCGGTCAGCTTCTTTTAGCAGACTAACCTTGTCATCCATTTGGGAAGCGACGATGTTTGCGCTGTAGGCTAACTGTTGCTGAGATTCTTTAAAGAAAGAATGGGTCATTGCCGCAAGTTTGGCGGCGTAGACGCGATTGGCTTCAAGTGTGTTATCAATCAGAAGCTCTCGCTGGACGCGATAGCTGGCGTAAAAGCTGTTTGCCAGCGTCACTAATGCGCTTGCCACTGCCAGTAAGAGGATAAGACGTCGTAGCCCGAAATGATTGAGTAGTTTAAAAAACATAGTGGCAGAGCGGCACAGTGGCAAAAAATGACCGCTATCATAAGTGTTGCTGCCTGTCGGTGCAAAAGAATTGACCAGCAATCAGGAGTTGACGGCTTCTGCTATGATCCAGACAATCTTTGTTTTTATAAAGTACGGGTAGGTTTTATGGAAGCGTGGCTGGATCATCTGGTTACTCAATCACTCGCGTATTCACTGATCGCCGTCATGCTGGTTGCTTTTCTGGAATCTCTGGCTCTGGTGGGGCTGTTGTTGCCGGGCACGGTCATGATGGCAACGCTGGGGGCGCTGATCGGCAGTGGACAAATGGGGCTGTACCCGGCGTGGGCAGTTGGAATTATCGGTTGCCTGCTAGGAGACTGGATTTCCTATTTTATTGGCATACGTTTTAAGACTCCGCTGCATAACTGGTCTTTCCTGAAAAAGTATCAGGCATTACTAAGTAAAACTGAATATGCTTTGTATCAACATCCAATGCCGACAATATTGATTGGGCGCTTTGTCGGCCCTACGCGGCCATTAATCCCGATGGTGGCGGGGATGCTGGGGCTACCGCCTTATAAATTCGCGGTGCCGAATATCATCGGCTGCCTGCTGTGGCCACCGGCCTATTTCTTACCCGGTATTCTGGCTGGGGTGGCGATTGATATTCCCGCAGGGACGAACAGCGCGGGCTTTAAGTGGTTATTACTGGCAACGGCCATCGTGGTATGGGTCGCAGGCTGGTTAAACTGGCGCTGGTGGCGCAGCGATAAGCGTAAACATCATGATTGGTTTAGCAGAAAGATACCGCTCAGACGCCTGCGTTGGGTCGCTCCAGCGATATCTGTATCGGCGGCTGCATCGTTGGTCGTGCTGGTTCAGCACCCGCTGATGCCGGTTTACCGGCACCTGCTATGGCAGGTGTTGAACGGGTGAGATTGGGCAGGCCGGGAAAGACCCGGCCACGCCATTTAGCAGTAAAACTCGGCGACCTGCTCAAAAATACGCATTTCTTCACCGTGACGACGAACCTGAAGGACATCCTCCAGCTTTTCTACCTGACTGATCATTTGCTGTAGCCGCTGGTCATCTTTAACCAGTAGCCAGATTCGGCTTTCTTCACCGTTTGCCAGCGGCATACACAGAATGCCTTCTACGTTAAATGCCCGGCGGGCAAACAGTCCGCAAACGTGTGACATCACGCCGGGGTGGTTGCGCACAGAGAGTTCTAGCGTGACCTGATTTGAAATTGGCTGAGTTGACGAAGTTAGTTGAGTTGACATAGTCATTAATCTCCGATCATATCGATGTTCGCTGCGCCCGGTGGCACGATGGGTAAAACTTTCTCATTGGCGTCAATAAGTACGTGGATCAGCGCCGGGCCTGGCTGGTTGAGCGCCTCTTGCAGGGCAGCCTGTGGATCGGCTGCGGCGTTCAGATCGCAGGTTGCAAAGCCGAAACCGGCGGCAATCGCGAGGAAATTGGTACTGTAACGGTAATCGGCAGCGAAGATGCGCTGCTGGAAAAACATATCCTGCTGCTGGTGAACCAGACCCAGTGACTGGTTGTTCATCAGGACGATTTTTACGTTGAGCCCTTCTTCTGCCGCGGTCGCCATTTCCTGAATATTCATCATCAGGCTGCCATCACCCGAGAAGCACACTACGGTGCGTTCCGGTTCGGCCAGCGCGGCACCAATCGCCGCAGGCAGGCCAAAGCCCATCGTGCCAAATCCACCAGATGTCAGCCACTGACGTGGACGACGCAGTGGATAGGACTGAGCCACCCACATTTGATGTTGGCCGACATCGGTGGTGATGATGGCATCATCCGTCAGCGCCTGCGCCGTGGCCTGCACCAGACCATAATGGCTTAACGGATCGTCAGCATTCGGCATGCTGAACGGGAATTCCTGTTGCAGACTGCTAACGGTTGCACGCCACACGTCACGCTGCTGCGACGTAATATGCGGCAGCAACTGATCCAGTGCCTGTGCAACGTCGGCATTGATCGCCACATGTGGCTGGCGGATCTTGCCCAGTTCTGCCGGATCGATGTCGATGTGGATGATGCTGGCCTGCGGGCAAAACTGCTCTGCTTTACCAATCGCGCGATCGTCAAAACGCGCACCCAGCACAATTAACAAATCCGCCTGCTGTAAGATCAGATTGGTTGATCGTGCGGCGTGCATGCCGAGCATACCCAGCGACAGAGGATGATCGACAGGCATTGAGCCCAGGGCCATCAGCGTCATGGTGGTTGGCAGGCTGGAACGTTCTGCCAGTTGAACCGCCTGCTCGTGCGCAGCGCTGCTAATGATCCCACCGCCCAGATAGAGAACCGGACGCTGCGCCGCGTTAATCATAGCCGCTGCTCGCTCTATGTCCTGCTGGGCGATAGCGGGGGGCGTATCGAGAGGAAAGACGCCCGGCAATTCGCTCAGTTCAATGGTTGCGTTCTGAATATCTTTTGGAATATCGATCCACACCGGTCCGGGACGGCCCGACTGCGCGATGCGAAACGCTTCTGGGATCACGTGCGGCAGTTCGCTGATGTCACGCACCAGATAATTATGCTTAGTGACGGGGATTGAGATGCCGTAGGTGTCGACTTCCTGAAACGCATCGGTGCCGATCATGCCGGAAGGCACCTGACCGGTGATGCACACCAGCGGGATGGAATCCAGCTTGGCATCGGCAATGGCAGTGAGCAGGTTGGTTGCTCCTGGGCCGCTGGAGGCCATACAAACGGCGGCTTGCCCACTGGCGCGCGCCATGCCTTGTGCCATAAATCCCGCCCCTTGTTCATGGCGGGCCAGAACGTGGTGAATCGTCTTACTTTGACCCAGTGCATCATATAACGGCAGAGCTGCGCCGCCTGGAATACCCGCTACGGTGGTGATGCCCTGCTGTTCGAGCAGCCGAACAATCAACTGAGCGCCTGTATAACGCATGTTTACATCCTTCATCAGGGCCGGTGCGGTGTCGGAGCGGGGAGGGTAGAAACAAGAAACCCCGCTCGGCTGGCGCCGGCGGGGTTTGAGAATCTTCGATTCGGAACCCGTTACGGCGCGCTGCCGACGACGACCACGACCACCACGCGCACGACGACGACCGCGTCAACATGCGCGGTGCTTAGTAGTGCTGAAGTGGAAGAAGAGTAGTGCGTCACGGGAATCCTATTTATGTTCTAGTGAATTATTTATGGCCGAATGTTGTGTTCGAATGAGTTATTCACTCGCCAACTCATATAAGCACAGCAGTACAAAAAGACACAATACCTACAAGGGATAAAAACTGAATATGTCGAATTGGTCACAGTATATTGAAAATTGCACGGTGTGATTACCGCTTGATTTTTCGCCGAAAAACCAGAGAAGCGTGACTGTTTTCACAATTGGAACAGGGTTTCAATGTTATAAATTATAAAATAATCATTGGGATAGTGGGTGGTGATAAATGGGTGTGTCCCGAGTGGTAGGGAAAGGGGTATTGAGCGGTATCTTACTGATGGCAATGGGTATCGGTCAGGCAATGTCCTGTCAGGCTGGCCCTGCTAATGAGTGGAAACGGGGTATTGAACAGCAGCGTCAGGCGGATTTGGGCAACGGCTGTTATCTCAATCCGATTATTGCGGGCGATCATCCAGATCCCACGATTATCAAGGATGGTGCCGATTACTACATGACGTTCTCGTCCTTTGACGATATCCCCGGACTGCTGATTTGGCACTCGCGCGATTTAGTTAACTGGCAGCCGATTGGCCCGGCGATCACGACGCCCGTTGACGCGATCTGGGCGCCGGATTTGGTGAAACACGACGGCAAATATTATATCTACTTCACCACAAACCGGATTATCGACGCCAAAGGAACGAAAAAGAAAACGCTGTATGTGATTACTGCCGATGATATTCACGGCCCGTGGACGCCGCCGAAGGATACGGGCTTGAAAAATCCGGCCAGCGATCCCGGTCATGTGGTGGGAGAGGACGGTAAACGTTACATCTTTATGTCTGGCGGCAATCGCGTGCAGTTAACCGATGACGGGCTGTCGACGGTCGGTGACATGGAAGTGGTTTATCAGGGATGGCAGTACCCGGAAGAGTGGGATGTGGAAAGCTTCTCGCAGGAAGGGCCGAAGATGCTGCGCCACGGCGACTATTTCTACATGGTGCTGGCGGAAGGCGGCACGGCGGGGCCACCAACGGGGCATATGGTGATTGCCGCGCGATCGAAATCGATCAACGGGCCGTGGGAAAACTCACCGCATAACCCGATTATCCGCACGCAAGATCGTTCTGAAAAGTGGTGGTCACGCGGCCACGCAACGCTGATCGAAGGACCGGATAAAAATTGGTACATGGTGTATCACGGTTATGAAAATGGCTTTATGACGCTGGGACGGCAGGCGATGCTGGAGCCGATCATCTGGGGAGACGATGGCTGGTTTACGTCTGCTGGCTTTGATACCGGTAAACCGATTCGCAAACCGGCAGGGGGCGAAGCGGTGCCGCACGGTATCGGCTGGTCTGATAGCTTTACCGATGAAAAATTTCCAGCCCGCTGGCATTTCTACCGCGCCAATGCGGAAGAGCTGAAACGGGTTACGCTCAGCGACGGCAAGCTGCACCTGAAGGCAAAAGGAACGTCGCCGAAAGACAGCGCACCGCTGACGATGATCCCTGGCGATCAGGCCTATCAAATTGAGGTCACGGCGAACTTTGCCCCTGGATCGCAGGCTGGTTTACTGCTGTTCTACAACGCGAAGCTGTATGTCGGGTTGTCGTTTAATCAGGATGGCACCGTCATGCACCGCTATGGGTTGGAAAGGGCGGAGAAGAAACTGCCGCACATCACAGGCAATGAGGTGCAAATTCGGATGAAAAACGATCGCCATATCGTGACGTTTTATACCCGAACCTCGGATCAGGAGCCGTGGAAGAAGTATCCGGTGCAGATGGAAGTGTCTGGCTACCATCACAACGTCGCGTATGACTTCCTCAGTCTGCGGCCTGCCCTGTATGCTTCAGGCGAAGGCGAGGTGACGTTCAGTAACCTGCGCTATCAGGCTTTGCCTTGATTCCCCGGTCTTAAGACGAGCGTGAAATGCCCAGGATGGTGGCGGCTTCGGCGCTGCCATCCTGTAGCGCCTGAGTCGATCCATCATAATAAATCTGCCCGTCCACGATCAGCACCGTGCGTTTTGCGATCCGCATGGCATCATCCAGATTGTGAGACACCATCAGCAGCGTGAACTGACGCTCCTGACATACGCTTTCAACCAGATCGAGCATCTCCTGACGCAGTGCCGGATCGAGTGCTGAAAACGGTTCATCCAACAGCAGAATCGGTTGATGACGTACCAGACAGCGTGCCAATGCCGCGCGCTGACGTTGCCCGCCGGAAACCTGCGACGGTAACCGATCCAGAAGATCTGCCAGACCAACCCGATCGGCGATCTGCCGTAGCGTTTCACGCTGTGCGGTACTGAGCCGTAGACCGGGGTGCAACCCCAGCGCGATGTTCTGCCCAATCGTCAGGTGAGGAAACAGGTTGTTTTCCTGAAATAGAATAGAAACCGGTCGTTTAGCGGGGGGCGTTTCGCGGTGGGGAGCGCCGTTAAGCCGTAATTCGCCGCTGTCTGCCATCAGGAAACCGGCAATCAGATTCAGCAGTGTGCTTTTCCCAGCGCCGCTGGGGCCGAGGATGGCGATGCGCTCACCCGGTTTGACGTGAAAATCAAAGCGCATAGGCAAGTGCTGATAGAAGTAGGTCAATTTCTCAAGCGCGATCATGACGGCCTGCCAGTTTCTCAATCAGGGTAAATAACATAAAGCACAGCAGCATCAACAACAGTGCCGTGACCGCACCGTCGGCGCTGCGATAGGAACCAATTTGCTGATACAGATAGAACGGCAACGTACGGAACTGCTCATTGCCGAACAGTGCGATGACGCCGAAGTCGCCGATAGACAATACGCAGGCAAAGGCCAACGCCTGCGCTAACGGCTGCTTCAGGGCGGCAAGTTCGATTAGCTTCAGCCTTTGCCAGCCGCGAATATCCAGCGATGTACAGAGCCGATTGTAGCGTTCGGCAACGTCCAACATCGGGTTTTCCAACACCTTAATGGCATATGGAATTGCCATCAGCGCATTCGTGAACACGACCAGCGCATAGGGGGATTGTGGCAGCCCGATGCTGTTATTCAGCAGCAGAAAAAAGCCAGTTGCCAGCACAATACCGGGCATGGCGAGGATGAGCATCCCGCTCAGGTTCATCAACTGCCCGTAGAGTGGCTTCTGGCGTAACTTGAGTTCGCGGCTGCTCCAGAGCAGCATCATGGTTAACACCAGACACAGGAGCCCAGCGCCTAGGGCAATGCGCAGCGAAGTAAACAGCGTTTGCCAGAGTACGGGCTGTTGCAGCACGGTAACCAGCGAGCGGTTCACGCCATCAACCACCACGGCTAGCAAAGGGGGAATGACCAGCAGCAACAGCGCGCCAATCATCAGGCCATCGGTGAGGCGGCTTAAGGCGCTATCTTGCGGGTTGCGCCATGAAAGCTGCTGCGTACTGCCGACAGGCAGAATTCGTCCCAGCCGCTGACTCAGCAGCACCAAACCGAGACAGCAAACCATCTGAATTAACGCCAGCAGTGCCGCGCGTGCCGGATCGTAATCAAAGCTCAATGCCTGATAGATAGCCAGCTCAATCGTGGTCGCCTGCGGGCCACCGCCCAGTGATAGAACTGTGGCAAAGCTGGCAAAGCAGAGCATAAAAATTAGCGCGCCAGTGGGTAAAATTTGCCTGCGCAGGGCGGGCCACTCCAACAGACGGAAATGTTGCCAGCTATTCATGCCCAGATTGGCGGCTAACTGGCGCTGCTCGGTGGCGATGCCTTCTAAGGATTGCAATAGCAGTCGGGTTGCCAGCGGCAGGTTGAAGAAGACGTGTGCCAGCAAAATACCTTGCAGTCCGTAGGGTGAAAACGTGTATTTTAGGTCGAACCAGCCCAATGCAGAGGCCAGCCAGCCTTGTCGGCCATAAACGCTGAGCAGGCCAAAAACGGCCACCAGTACGGGCAACACCAGCGTCATCGCGCACAGGCGCAGCAACCAGCGATGGCCGGGGAAGCGCCGTCGGTACAGCGCTCTGGCGAGGAAAATCGCAGGAACGGTAGAAAACAGCGCAGAGAGAAAGGCCTGCCAGAAGGTAAACCGAATGACATGCCAGAGATAGCTGTCATGCCATAGCGTGCGCCACTGGCTTTCTGGTGCCTGTATCCACAGCGCGCCGAAAGCCAGTACGGCAACGGAAATTAACAACGTGGTGGCCAGTAGCCCTGGCCACAGACGTCCGCCGATTAGTGGCTGACGGCGCGTTGCCATGCCTGAATCCACTGCGTCCTTTGGTCGGCAACGTCTTGTGCGCTGAACTGCATCGCTTTCTCAGGCACGGCGAGCGTTGCGAAGCCTGCAGGCAGTTCGGTTTTCACCGCCGGATACATCCAGTTTGTCGTAGGGATAGCCTGCTGGAAGGTTGGGCTCAGGATGAACTGCATAAAGCGTTTTGCCAGCTCGGGGTTTTTGCTGGAAGCCAACTGCCCGGCGATTTCAATTTGCAGATAATGTCCTTCGCTAAAGGTCGCCGCTGCGTAGCTGTCTTTCTTCTCTTCGATGATGTGGTAGGCCGGCGATGTCGTGTAGCTCAACACCAGATCGGCTTCCCCTTTCAGGAACAAACCATAGGCTTCGCTCCAGCCTTTGGTGACGGTAACGGTTTTTTTCGCTAGCTTCTGCCAGGCTTGCGGCGCATCGTCGCCGTAAACTTTCTGCATCCACAGTAGCAGGCCCAGCCCCGGTGTGCTGGTGCGCGGGTCTTGATAGATCACTTTCCACGGCGTGTTGCTGTCCACCAGCTCATGCAGGCTTTTCGGCGGGTTCTTCAGCGTGTCTTTGTTATACACAAAGGCGAAATAGCCGTAGTCGTAAGGAACGAACGTTTTATTGTTCCAACCGCCCGGCACCGTGACGGTGCTGGTGTCCTGACCGTGTGGCGCAAACAGACCGGTTTGCTCTGCGGCCTGCAACAAATTGTTATCCAGCCCCAGAATGATGTCCGCTTTACTGTTTTTTCCTTCCATACGCAGGCGATTTAGCAGCGATGCACCATCTTCCAGCGCGACGAAATTCAGCTCGCACGCGCACTCTTTTTCAAACGCGGTCTTGATGACGGGCCCCGGGCCCCATTCGGAAGCGAATGAGTCATAGGTATAAACGGTAAGCGCGGGCTTGGCGAAAGCGGATGCTGAGAGCAGTAACAAACAAGGTAGGCTGGTTTTCAGCACGGTGGCTGAACGGTGTAAGAATTGATTTAACACTTTGCACTCCTGAGAATCATAGGGTGGCAAAGGACTTCGAGGCAGCATAAGCCGCACTCTCAAATCCCTTCGCCGGTATTAACCGGATCAGGTTCGACGGGTATCTTCTCAGCGAAAAATTTTCCGCACCCCGTTGAGAACGGCTCATTGTAAAGGGTTAAGTCCGGCAGTGAAAGGCTCTCAGCGTTCCGGCGGCGCAAACCACGCGGATTTAAAATCAAACCAGCCCAGCATATTCATTCTGACGCCGCGCATGCTGCGCTGCCCTTGAAGTTGCAGCCAGTGATGCAATAACGGATGCAGTTGCCCGCTTTTGATGAGTTTTTCACTCCATTCTGCCATTGGGAGCGAGTGATTACGCCACTGTTGTGCGTCGGTATCCAGGTCGTCGTTCAGACAATGTTGCACCAGCGGCAGCTCATAGAGCATGGCGAACAGAGAGAATTCGAGCGGCAGATAACAATTCAGGCTACCAAACCAGATATCGCTTTCGGCATTGCCCTGATACCAATCTTCGTAGCTGATGGTCTGAACATGTAGAGTGACACCCTGTTGCGCCAGCAGCGTGCGCATAATCTCGCTTAATATCCGGTACTCTGGGTGCTCCTGATAGAACGTGAGCGTGACGTCGGTCAGCCCTTTTGGCATCGACTGTGGCGTGTCAGGGTGATGGTGATGCCAGCGCGGCAGCAGGCTATAGGCTGGCGACCAATCGCGTTGGTTGCTGATATTGGCGTGGTTGAGCAGCGAAATAGGATTAAATACCTGCCTGAGCCATTGCTGAGCCTCTGGGCGCTTGTTCAGCGGTGAACGTTTGTCGAACAACAGGAAATAACCGCCTTCTTCCATCCGGCTTTCCAACTGTTCGTGACGAGAATTGTCTGACTGGAATTGGACGGAGACGGGCATTTCCTCCGGTTCGTCCGGCAAGACCCAGATGTTGACCTCATCAATCAGCGCTCGATAGCCAAAATAGTCATCGAAAGCGCGGATCTTCAATTGGCTGCTGTTATTGCGCACCACGGCGTAAGGGCCGGTGCCAATCGGGTGTTGGGCGAAATTCGGCAGTGTTTGCCACTCTTGCGGCAGGATCATGGCATGCACGCTGGCCAAAAGCCACGGCAACCACTTATCTGGGCTGCGTAAGCGGATATCAATCACAAACGGCATCGGTGAGGTCACGGCTTCGATATGTGAGAAGAGCGGAAGCGGCGCGAGGCGCGATAACGATAGGGTGATGTCATCCATCGTGAGTTCACGACCGTGATGGAAGCGGATGGCTGGACGCAGATAAAAGCGCCAGTGCAGAGGAGATAGGCTCTGCCAGTGATGAGCTAGATCGGGTTTCAGTTCCCCATTTTCCTCATTTATATTGGTCAGTCCGCTGAATATTTGCCTCGCAATGTGCATTTCTGAGCGTCGTAGTGCTGAACTGGGTAATAAATTGCGTAACGGGCGGTAATAGAGGATGCGCAGAATATGCTTCCCTTGCCGGAAACTTCGCCCAAGGTGGGCGAGTAGCATCTGGCGCACCGCTTCTTTGTCACCCACCAACTGCACCAACTGCTCAATACGATCCTGTTCCAGTAAATCTTCGGCACGCTGTTGCTGTAGCGCTAATCCGGTATAGACAAAGGAGAGCTGTGAACGTTTTCCTCGCCCGGCCTCTGCCTGCCAGATGAGCCAGCCTTCTTGTTGCATTGCGTTCAATAACGAACGGATGTGGCGGCGTGAGCAGTTCAACACCCCGGTTAGCTCTTGCAGCGTGGTATCGGTGGTTTGCCCCTGAAAGTGTTGCCACAGGCGGATGAACTGTTGTTGCAATCGAGGGGAAGACATAAAAGAGGAACTCCCTACACTAAAGTCATCAATTTATCTTTCCCTATATTACGTCGATACTTTCTAGCAAGGAAAGAGAGGAGGTGGATCATGACAATTTCCCGTTTGTCCCAGTTCTATCGAACCTATCTATCGACGTGTAAAGCGAAGTGGTTGCGATGGATGTCTACCCAGCAGCGCGTTGCCTTATTGCAGCAGGCGACGCAGTGGCACCTAAACGAAATGTCTGATGAAGAGTATCGTCATTGGCTCTAGGTGGTGTGAGGAAACGTATTCTGAGTAAAACAATGTATTCTGAGTAATGGTGATGTTTCACCAGCCAGCGAGTTTTCTCGCTGGCTTTTTTTATGGCGTTTACCTGCCACCCTACTACGGATCGTCGCGTCATTTTTTGGCTATTGCGGAGAGCTTGCGTGACGAAGTGGCATCAGCGGCGCGGTTCACGTAATGACTTGTTCACGTAATGGCTTACCTTCGCTGAGCAGTGCACAATAGCGTGCTAATTCATCCTGTTGGCGGGCATTTCGTATCTGTAAGGCCAGATTAATCGTGGCAAGCTCCCGAGCGTTGTCGGCTAACGATTGTGGGATTTTTTTTTGTTTGGCCAGCCAGTCTGCGACATCGCTCCACTCCCACAGCGGTGATGTGCCGCGTAAACGTTGGACTGGGGAGGGGAAATCGCCTGCGCCACGTTTTCCATCTTTGAGAAGCGCAATCGCCTGACGCGACATCGTAGACAAGGCTGCGATATCACTGATCCCAACCCAGACTGCATCAACGGAGTGGACTCTGGCCTGGATACCTGCTGACTCGATGTCATGAATAGCGCTGATGACCGCGGTAGAAAAACGGGGGCTTTCTCGATCAAATTCGAGATAGACGGCGCTGCCATAGAAGCAGATCAACGCGTCGTCGCAGCCGCTGGCAAAAAGTGCATCTTCCAGCCCAGCCGTATCTGCGCAAACGCCCGCTAGCGTGAGAGAAAAGTGATACGTTGTCATAAATTCCTCGGTAAGCCGTATATATCTTTTATTTTTTCAGTATTGTCAGGCAGTTATCGACGTTACGGCGGATCTGCTTTGCATGATTTTCCGGGATTGATGGCGTGGACCAAATGCTCATCATATGAGTGCTGTGGTCCGGCGTGCCGCAGATAAGCCTGCCAAATGCATGCCCGTTGCTGGGATAAAACGCCAGCCCTGCGCTAATGCATATTCAATGGCTGCCTGAATATGCTTGTTTGGGTGTTTTTTCATCTATATACGGTCATGGTATGTTTGTTTGTTGACGAGTGTCAACATTGGTGTTGATCAAGAATGAAATATACCCGCTTATTTCACTGGCTATTGAATGGCGTGGCGAGCCTGCGTGTGGCTTCGCAAAAGCAGGTTGAAAGGAAGAGGAAGAATACATTTCAGAGAACCGTATTCAGATATTACTAACGTAACGTTTAATACCCAATATTGAATGTTAGGGTGAAATCTATTGTCATTAAAATTAAACAATTCTATGAATGTGTTTCTATACTAATAAGATGCTGTAACGCAAAAGTCTTAATTCGGATTATTCACTAACTCTATGTAATAGTTCATGTTATGAATGATTTTTAATTGAAGAAATTATCGTTAAAATGACGTTTTTTCGTGATGGTGATCTTATTGATAAAATTATTTTTCATGGGTTACTATTTTTTTTCTTGCATTTAACGCAGATTATCACAATCTTTAATTAATATGTAACATGTAGTGGCGTTTTATTTTTTCTTGCTTACCTGAAATTTACTTCACAGCAACCTTCTGAATAACTCGACGGATGTAAAAATGAGCGATGTACCGTATCAGTCAATAGCGCTTTACGAAAAGCCAGAATCCTGGCAGTCCACCCCTGGGGTACATAACATTAAGCTGACGCCTCTCTTTGTTGTTGTTTTTTCTGGTGTTTTATTGCTCTTCGCTCTGGCTGTGGCGACGTCGTCCTATTTTTTGAAGCAAGCGGAATTGTCATTAAATGAATCAACGCTGGAATTGAACGTCCGGATGGAGTTAGTTGATAGCGCGAATCATATGCGTGCGGCACGTATGAATCTGTTGCATGCCGTGAACCACTTACATAATGGCCTTACGAACAATTACAACGCCAGTATGAAAGCCGCCGAAGAACGGCTGATGATGTCGCAACAAATGTTTAACGGATATCAAAATAGAGCGGTTCGCGCTGACGTTGAACAAGCACGTGATAATGAATTGAAAGCGCGTTATAGCGATTATGTTGAGCGGGGTATCAAGCCCATGTTTGATATCGCGAAACGGGGCAATGTTGACGAACTCAATGCGTTTGAGTCGACAACCCTGTCTAAGCTGGACGATGAGTATGACGTACCGCTGAAAGCGTCTTATCTTTATCGGGTTGAGATGGCAAAAAATATTAATGTGACGGCCGAAAGACATTCAACGTTGGGATATACGCTGATGACAGGGGCGTTTATTCTTGCCATTGTGCTAACTGGTATGACGTTCTTATTAATTCGTCGGGTCATTATTAATCCAGTGCAGTATTGGGTGTCGCGCATACAGGCTATCGCGCAGGGGGATTTGACGCGCACGAGCGTGGATGTGGGAAGAAATGAAATCGGCATTTTGGGGGGAAATATCCAGCAAATGCAGGATTCACTCTCCGAAACGGTTGGATCGGTGCGTGATAGTGCGGAGTCGATCCATAGTAGTTCGACGAAAATCGCCGTTGGTAACACAGACTTATCCGCTCGAACGGAACAGCAGGCTGCGGCACTGGCGGAAACAGCAGCCAGCATGGAGCAACTTACCGCAGCGGTGAAGCAGAATACCGATAATGCGCATCATGCCAGTGAGGTAGCGACGGAGACGTCTTCCAAGGCCGTAAACGGTGGCAATATTGTTGAACAGGTGGTGGATTCTATGGCTGGTATTGCCAAGAGTTCAGACAAAATCTCTGAGATTATCGCGCTCATTAATGGGATTGCATTCCAGACTAATATTCTAGCGCTGAATGCGGCAGTTGAAGCAGCCAGAGCAGGCGAGCAGGGCAAAGGATTCGCGGTGGTGGCAGGAGAAGTGCGTAGCCTGGCACAGCGTTCGGCTAACGCCGCAACGGAAATTGCCGCGTTGATTAAAGAATCCGAAACCAGAGTAACAGAAGGTACGACGCTGGCATCTGAAGCGGGTAAAGCGATGGCTGAGATTGTCGCTGAAATTAATAACGTTACCCGAATCATGAATGAGATCGCGCTGGCTTCCGATGAGCAAAGCAGCGGTATCAATCAGGTGTCGTTAGCAATATCAGAAATGGATCGGGTCACGCAACAAAATGCGACGCTGGTGTTGGAGGCCTCCTCATCAGCCGCATCTCTGGAGCAGCAGGCTGAGCGGTTAAATCTTGGCGTGTCCCGTTTTCACCTGATGTAGCCCCCTGACGGTAAAAAAAGAAAGTACCATTGATGGCCAGCGACGTTGTCGCTGGCTTTTTTTCGGTGCGCCGAGCATGGCGCGTAGTGCCTTGACAGGCGCTGTCTGTTGACTGTGGTGGTTAACAGACGACTTGGAGGTGCAAGTCCTCTACACACCCGGTAAGGGGAAGTGTTAGCTGAACGGCAAGGGTGTTCACCGTGAGGTGAAATCTGAAGGAAGCTGAAAGCAAAATGCGGGTCTGACGAACAGGAAGCGGTTCAGGCGGCACAGCGGGGTAAGGCGGCCGATATCGTCAACGCCCAATACTTACACGGAACGCTGTGACGTAGAGCCGACAGACATATGCAGGAAGGTCACGCGAATTACCTCGGGAGCTCTGCCATTCTGCCACTGTGCTACCAATATCGAGAGGTGTTGGGAGGGAATGTCAGAAGTCAGCCGACGCCGTAGTAGTACTCATTGACCAGGAGCACGAAGGGCTGAACAGGTTAACCGTAATTAGGACACGGATACTCGATGTCGATTAATGATGCACAAGGGCAGAACATTGCCGCCATCAGTCAGGGCTGCGGACAGAATCCGCGAGCGCAACGTAGTGGTGCTGAAATCGACACGGCGGTCAGTGGGCGAACGAAAGCGGAAGTGCCGTTGACAATCGAAACGGTGACAGAGAGCCAATATGATGCTGGCCTATCAGCGCGTGGTGGAAAACAAAGGTGCGGCAGGGTAGATAATCTCAGCGTGTCAGCGTTAAAGCCGTGGCTGAAAGAAAACTGGGCAAGCATCAAAAGTGCATTGATGACAGGACATTATCCGCCCCGCGCGATACGTAAAATGGACATCCCAAAGCCAGATGGCGGCGTGAGAACATTAGGTATCCCGACGGTAGCAGACAGACTTATCCAACAAGCGATAGCGCAGAAGCTGAGCGCTATCGTCGACCCGACCTTCTCAAATTCCAGTTATGGCTTCCGCCCGGCACGCAACGCATGGCAGGCAGTGCGTCAGGCACAAACAGGTTCGCTTAAAAGTGGCAGGCAGTAGTGTAGCGAGGTTAAAGGAAAAGCTGCGCAGTCTGACGACAGGGCATAACTCGGCGTCAATCCAGAGTGTCATCAATAAACTGAAACCGCTCCTCAGAGGCTGGATAAGTTACTTCCGATACACCGAGGTGAAAGGGGTACTGGAGGAAATAGATAGCGGGATAAACAGGAAGTTGCGTTGCCTGCTGTGGCGGCAATGGAAGCGTCCAGGCACGCGAGCGAAGAAGTTAATGCAAGCGGGTTTAACGGAAGAAAGGGCGTGGCGTTCAGCGAGCAACCAACGAGGAGCGTGGTGGAACGCGGGAGCGAGGCATATGAATCAAGCGATTAAAGTCTCGTGGCTAAGGAAGGCGGGCTTGCTATCACTACTCGAAGAACACAGGCAGTTCCAGAGTTAACCTGAACCGCCGTATACGGAACCGTACGTACGGTGGTGTGAGAGGACGGCGGGAGCGATCCCGCCTCCTACTCGATCTGTTTTTTTCCAGCATGGGGATGTTAATCCGTTTCTGATAGAATCAGTGAAACAGGTACACCGTTTCTGGATGATGAAGATCGCTTATTTTTCTTCTCTGCCTGAGCAATTTTGTACAAATGACAAGAGGGTTAACGCGTGCATAAAAAGCTGGTTGCGCAAGAGCAGACAAATTTCAGACACCTGGAGGCACTCGGTGGTCTGGATATGTTGCAGGCGCAGTACTACCAGCAACGCTTTCCTCGTCATGTTCATGATACCTATTGCATCAGCGTGATTGAACAGGGCGCTCAGCGCTTTTATCGCTCTGGTGCGGAGCACGTTGCGCCTAAAGGTGACATCATTTTGGTGAATGCAGACGATGTGCATACGGGAAGTTCCGAGGTAGAAACCGGCTGGGCCTATCGAGCCATTTATCCTCATCCTGACCTTTTTCGCTCAATTAATCAGGATCTTCAACGCGAAAAGGATTCCATTCCGTGGTTTCCTGACGCTGTGGTGCACGATCCAGGATTGGCGGAACAACTGCTCATGACCTTCAATATGCTTGCTCAGCCGGGCAATATGCTATTGAAAGAAACGCTGCTGTTGTCGTCATTAACCTGGCTGACGATGCGCTATAGCAAGACTCGTCTTACGCCACAGACGCTACCTGTTTCGACCCAAAATATATTGAATGTTAAAGCGTTTATGGACGGCTATCCTGAGAGAGAACTCGCCCTTGTTGAACTGGCAGAACTTGCCGAGCTTAGCGTATGGCACTTCTTACGGCAGTTTAAGGCCGTTGTCGGTATCACACCCCACGCTTATTTGATTCAAGCGCGCTTGCGTAAGGCGAAAGATCTACTGCGTAAAGGCAACACGATTCTTGATGTTTCGGTACAGTGTGGTTTTACCGATCAGAGCCACTTCCACCGTCATTTCAAAAATTCGTTGGGGCTGACGCCGGGCGAGTTTGCTAAAGGCAACGTATAACCCGTCTACTTCAAGTTGCCTGTGCGTTGTTCAAAACGTTAACGTTTTGTCCTGAAACTCGAATTATTTAGGATATTAATAGGCTCGTTCTCTATTCCGAGTCACAGCAAATTTATCCAATACTGTTAAAAACCGTTCTGTTAGTTTTCCGCTATCGATTTATTTATGGTAGCGCAATGTTATATGGAAAACACCGTAGCCCGTTCATCGTCGGAATCAAAAGATACGATTAGCCCGTGGAAGCATTTTATGACCGGCGTGGTTGAAATGCTTCCGCTCTGTTTGTCCGTGGTGCCATGGGGAATTCTCGCTGGTTCTATGGCTATCCAATCGGGATTATCTGTCGGGCAAAGTATCGGGATGTCCGCGATTATTTTTGCGGGAGCTGCGCAATTAGTCTCGCTAGGATTGCTCATGTCTGGGGCGAATGTCGCGACGCTATTAATCTCTGTTTTCTTTATCACCGCACAGCACCTGATATATGGCCTGACGCTGCGGGAATATGTTTCAACCTTGAGATTAAGAAAACGGCTGCCTATCGGTTTTTTATTGTCAGATGAGCTTTTTGCGCTGAGTGAAAAGAAAGATAGAAAGAACAACGTTAGTACCAGCTATTTAATTGGTGCGGGTTTCACCTTTTATATTTTTTGGAATATCTTCAGTATTCTTGGCGTGGTCATGGCGTCATCTGTACCCGATTTGGATAAGTATCACCTTGATTACTCTATCGTGGCTACGTTCATTACCATCGTTGTACCGATGATAAAAAAGATCAGTACCTTTTCTGGTGTTCTGTTCTCTCTATTTCTTTCAATGCTATTGACCTATTTCAAGATAGAAGGTGCCATCGCTATTGCTGGTGTCGGTGGTATGTTTTTCTCTGTATTCATTGCGTCCGTGCTTAAGGAAGAAAAATGAGTTGGTTATTGATATTCGTTCTGGCGGGGATCGTATTTTTTAATCGTTATATTTTCCTCGAACCCGCCGTGCCGGTAAAAATCCCCGTTTTACTGCATCGTGCATTAAAGTATTCTGCGCCATGTTTACTCACCGCGATTTGTGGGCCGATTATTTTAATGGAACACGGCGTGATTCGCGCCTTTCCTGATAACCCGTATTTTCTCGGCGCGATAGTGAGTGTCGTGATTTCATTCTTTATCAGAAATATAGTAGTCGCGGTGCTCTTGAGTATGCTGGCTTTCTATATGATTGCCGCCTTGCTTTAGCGCTTAATTTAAAAAAGAAAAAGCCCGCAATAAAGTGCGGGCTCAGACTGTTGATAAACCTATTTGCCGAACGAAAACGGGAGTAACGGAATAGAAGAGTAAAGCGTTTGCGCCATGGATGGCGCAAGCCGAGCGCACATGGATGTGTTTACAGCGTCTTTACGATCTATCCGTTACTGCCGCTAGGTGGACTTTGTCAGCCCCGAAGCCCGCAGGGAAGTGTGCGGGCTTCGGGCTATCTGTAATCTTGAATCAGTTCAAAAATGCAGGCTGATTCTTTTCATACTCGGTAATCGATGCTTCGTGTTGCAGCGTCAGGCCGATACTGTCTAATCCGTTGATCATGCAGTGACGACGGAAGCTGTCGATTTCAAATGGATAGCTTTTGCTGCCTGCCTGAACGACCTGATTTTCCAGATCGACGGTGAAGTTAATGCCTTCTTGACCATCAACCAGTTTGAACAGTTCGTCTACTTCTTCGTCGCTCAACTTCACTGGCAGCAGTTGGTTGTTAAACGAGTTGCCGTAGAAGATATCGGCAAAGCTTGGGGCGATAACGACTTTGAAGCCGTAATCGGTCAGCGCCCACGGCGCGTGCTCACGGGAAGAGCCGCAGCCGAAGTTTTCGCGCGCCAGCAGGATGCTTGCCCCTTTGTATTGTGGCTTGTTCAGCACAAACTCAGGGTTGGGCTGTTGGCCGGCGTCGTCCAGAAAACGCCAGTCGTGGAACAGATGTTGGCCGAAACCGGTACGCGTCACCTTTTGCAGAAACTGCTTGGGGATAATGGCGTCGGTATCGACGTTAGCGGCATCCAGAGGAACCACCAGACCTGTGTGTTGAGTAAATTTAGCCATGTCGGTTTCTCTCTTAATTCAACTCGCGGACGTCGGCAAAGCGACCCGTCACCGCAGCAGCAGCAGCCATTGCCGGGCTGACCAAATGGGTACGACCCGCGCGGCCCTGACGGCCTTCAAAGTTACGGTTACTGGTTGATGCACAACGCTCGCCAGGGTTCAGGCGGTCATTGTTCATCGCCAGGCACATGGAACAGCCCGGTAAGCGCCACTCAAAACCTGCTTCGATGAACACTTTATCCAGCCCTTCCAGCTCAGCCATGGTTTTTACCGGGCCGGAGCCGGGTACGACGATGGCCTGAACGCCAGCCGCGACTTTACGCCCTTTGGCGATTTCTGCCGCTGCGCGTAAATCTTCGATACGCGAGTTGGTACAAGAACCAATGAAGACTTTATCGATCTTCACGTCGGTCAATTTAATGCCGGGTTGCAGATCCATATACGCCAGCGCTTTAGCGGCAGAGGCGCGCTCTACCGGATCGCTGAAAGAATCAGGGTTAGGGATTTCCTGATTGACGGCGATAACCTGACCGGGGTTGGTGCCCCAGGTGACCTGCGGTGCAATCTGCGCGGCGTCCAGTGTGACGATCGTGTCGAACTGCGCGTCATCATCGGATTTCAGCGTGCTCCAGTACGCAACGGCGGCGTCCCAGTTGGCGTCTTTCGGTGCAAATTGGCGGCCTTTCAGATAGTTGAAGGTGGTTTCATCCGGTGCAACCAGACCTGCCTTCGCCCCCATCTCGATGGCCATGTTGCACAGCGTCATACGGCCTTCCATGCTCAGCGCCCGAATGGCTTTGCCACAGAATTCAACCACATGGCCGGTGCCGCCCGCGCTACCCGTTTTACCGATGATCGCCAGCACAATATCTTTCGCGGTGATGCCGTGTGCAGCATCACCGGTGACTTCAATCTTCATGGTTTTAGCACGACCCTGTTTCAGGGTTTGCGTCGCCAGCACATGTTCCACTTCTGATGTACCGATACCGAAAGCCAGTGAACCAAATGCGCCGTGCGTTGCGGTGTGTGAATCACCGCAGACGATGGTCATACCCGGCAGCGTCATCCCTTGTTCTGGGCCGATAACGTGAACGATACCCTGATTCGGGTGGTTCAGGTCATACAGTTGAACGCCGAATTCCGCACAGTTCTTGATTAACTCTTGCATCTGAATGCGAGCCATCTCACCGCTGGCATTGATGTCTTTGGTCTGTGTGGATACGTTGTGGTCCATGGTTGCAAAGGTTTTCCCCGGCTGACGAACCTTGCGGCCCATCGCACGCAAGCCGTCGAATGCCTGTGGGGAAGTCACTTCGTGTACCAGATGCCTGTCGATATACAGCAGCGGTGTTTCGTTCGGCGCTTCATGAACGATGTGTGCGTCGTACAGTTTTTGATATAACGTCTTACCCATGGTTATGCCCCTTGCGCCACGAAACGCGCAATAACGTCGCCCATTTCACTGGTACCGATCGCGTTGCTGGCGCTTGCCAGATCGGCGGTGCGGTAGCCCTCAGCCAGCGCAGTATTGACGGCTTTTTCGATCGCCTCTGCGGCATCATCTGCACCCAGACTGTAACGCAGCAGCAGCGCCAACGACAGAATCTGTGCGATCGGGTTAGCAATGTCTTTACCGGCGATATCCGGTGCGGAACCGCCAGCAGGTTCGTACAGACCAAAGCCTTGTTCGTTCAAGCTCGCGGAAGGCAGCATACCCATGGAGCCAGTAATCATGGCGCACTCGTCGGACAGAATGTCACCGAACAGGTTAGAACACAGCATCACGTCAAACTGAGAGGGATCTTTAATTAACTGCATTGTCGCGTTATCGATATACAGATGGGACAGCTTCACATCTGGATAGGCTTTAGCGACTTCTGTGACGATCTCGCGCCACAAAATAGAGCTTTGCAGCACGTTGGCTTTATCGATGGAAGTCACGATACTGCGGCGTTTACGGGCAGATTCAAACGCGATATGTGCGATGCGCTCAATCTCGAAACGGTGATACACCTCAGTATCGAATGCGCGCTCATACTGACCGCTACCTTCGCGTCCTTTCGGCTGACCAAAGTAGATCCCACCCGTCAGTTCACGGACGCACAGGATATCAAAGCCTTTTGCGGCGATGTCGCTACGCAGTGGACAAAATGCTTCCAGTCCTTGATACAGACGTGCGGGACGCAGGTTGCTGAACAGTTTGAAGTGCTTACGCAAAGGCAATAATGCACCGCGTTCCGGTTGCTCTGCGGGTGGCAAATGTTCCCATTTCGGCCCGCCCACGGAACCAAACAGAATCGCATCGGCCTGCTCGCAGCCCGTGACGGTCGCCTGCGGCAATGGTGTGCCCTGACGGTCAATGGCGATACCGCCAACGTCGTATTCACTGGTGGTAATGCGGATACCAAAACGCTGACGCACCGCATCCAGTACTTTGTGGGCCTGCGCCATTACTTCTGGGCCAATGCCGTCTCCGGGTAAAACGGCGATATGGTAGCTCTTTGTCATCACACTGTTTCCTGACTGTTTTGTTGTTTGCTATCGTTTTGTTGTTGGTTATTGTGCTGTTGCAGACGTTGAATTTCTTTTTCTACCTGCTGAGCACGTTTAATGTTGTTTAATACATTTACCATTGCCTGCGCGGAAGATTCAACGATATCCGTCGCCAAACCGACGCCGTGGAAACGACGGCCCTGATAATCCGCGACGATATCAACCTGACCCAGCGCATCACGCCCCTGACCTTTGGCCGTCAGTTGGTATTTAACCAGCGAAACCTGATAACCCGTAATGCGGTTGATCGCCTGATAAACGGCATCTACCGGACCATTACCCGTTGCGGCTTCTGACTGGGTTTCTTCACCACAGATCAGCTTGACCGAAGCGGTTGCCATTACGCTGGAGCCAGACTGAACGCTGAAATAGTCCAAACTGTAGAATTCAGGTTCTTCCTGCTGACGGCTGATAAAGGCCAGCGCTTCCAGATCGTAATCAAATACCTGACCTTTTTTATCTGCCAGTTTCAGGAAAGCGGAGTACAAGTCGTCCAGATTGTAATCGCTGTCTTGGTAGCCCATTTCTTCCATACGGTGTTTCACGGCGGCACGGCCAGAGCGAGAAGTCAGGTTCAACTGCACTTCTTTCAGCCCGATGGATTCCGGCGTCATGATTTCGTAGTTTTCACGATTCTTCAGCACGCCATCCTGATGAATGCCTGAAGAGTGGGCGAAGGCGTTGGCACCGACGACCGCTTTGTTGGCAGGAATAGGCATGTTGCAAATCTGGCTGACCAGTTGGCTGGTGCGGTAGATTTCCTGATGATTGATGTTGGTGTGGACATTCAGGAGGTTATGGCGAGTTTTTATCGCCATGATCACTTCTTCCAGTGAGCAGTTACCCGCACGTTCACCGATACCGTTCAACGTGCCTTCTACCTGACGAGCACCTGCATGAACCGCCGCCATGGCATTGCCGACGGCCAAGCCCAGATCGTCGTGAGTGTGAACAGAAATGATGGCTTTATCGATATTGGGGACACGTTGATACAGTGAAGCGATGATATTGCCGAACTCATGCGGCATGGTGTAGCCGACGGTGTCCGGGATATTAATGGTGCGAGCGCCCGCGTTAATTGCAGCTTCGACCACGCGACACAGATCGGGGATTGGCGTGCGGCCTGCATCTTCACAGGAGAATTCAACATCGTCTGTGTAGTTACGCGCGCGTTTGATCATGTAAATAGCGCGTTCAATGACTTCATCCAGCGTGCTGCGCAGCTTGGTGGAGATGTGCATCGGTGAGGTGGCGATGAAGGTGTGGATACGGAAGGCCTCTGCGACGCGCAGTGCTTCTGCGGCGACATCGATATCCTTTTCGACACAGCGGGTCAGACCGCACACACGACTATTCTTGATGTTGCGGGCAATGGTCTGAACGGATTCAAAGTCGCCGGGAGATGACACGGGAAAGCCGACTTCCATGACATCAACGCCCATACGTTCCAGGGCAAAGGCAATTTGCAGCTTTTCTTTTACGCTCAAACTCGCCTGTAAAGCCTGTTCACCATCGCGTAATGTGGTATCAAAAATAATGACTTGCTCGCTCATCGGTTTAGTTCCTTGTCGTGTCTACTTTGTACTTGGCGCTCGGCGAGTAAAAAAAAACCCGCGCATCAGCGCGGGTTTTTGTATCGTGTGGCGAGAAACTTAGTTCTTAACTCTGCCCACAAACCTACCGCGCAAGAAGGATGCGTTTAGTAGTAGGCCTAGTAGGACAGCAAAGTTGAACATGGGATCTCGTCATCTAAAATTCGGTGTTGCATTATTGGTACGCGATTATCAGGGTTATGTCAACTTTTGATTGATGTGACGTGCGTCAAGTAAACCAGCGATAGCCCACGGCGAATGAACGAAAGATCGTTGCGGTTTTGAACAATGGCGGTAGACTGCACGCCAAATAATATACAGCTGTACGCTGAAACGCTGTCACATTCATTTCCCTTATAAATTCTTTTACAGATGACTAATCATTTACAGCCATACCATGTGGTGCACCGGGTTCAAGATCGGATCAATCACTGCGCAGGTCGTATTGCGCTGCGCGAGTGGACGCCTACGGGCGAGCAGCAACTCACCTGGACACAGGCCGGACAGCGCATTCAGCGCATTGCCAGCGCGCTCTTAGCGCAGGGCGTGGATGTTCAGGAACGGGTTGCGATTTTCTCTCACAATTCGATGAATTGGTCGCTAGCCGACCTGGCATTGTTGCACCTGCGCGCAATCAGTGTGCCAGTTTATGCCACGAATACGGCGGCACAGGCGGCGTTCATTATCAATGACGCGGATATTCGTACGATATTCGTCGGGGGTCAGGAGCAATTGGATGCGCTGCTGGCGCTGCGCGATACCTGCCCACAGTTGCGAAACATTATCGTGATGGATAACGGCGTTAACCTGCGCGGTAGCGACATCGCACAATCCCTGCATGAATTTGAAGCGCAGGCCGTAGACGATTTCTGGCGTGATGAATGGCAAACGCGCATCGACAGCCGCGATCTCAACGATCTATTTACGCTGATTTATACCTCTGGCACTACCGGCGAGCCGAAAGGCGTCATGCTGGATTACACCAACATGGCGATGCAGCTTAAGCTGCATGACGATCGTCTGGATATGTCAGAAAATGACGTATCGCTCTGTTTCTTACCGCTTTCCCACGTATTTGAGCGCGCCTGGAGCTTTGTCATTATGCACCGCGGCGCGCAGAACGTGTATCTCAGCAACACAAATCTGGTGCGTGAGGCAATGCAGGCGGTGAAGCCGACGGTGATGTGTGCCGTTCCCCGTTTTTATGAAAAAGTGTATAGCGCCATCCATGAAAAAGTGGCGCAGGCGCCGTGGTATCGCCAGCGGCTCTTCAACTGGGCTGTCACGCAGGGGCAACACGCTTTTCTGGCGAGCCAAACCGCGAAGAAGGGCGGTCTTTTCCGTCGCGTGATGCACCACTATGCCGACCGTCTGGTGTTAGGGAAACTGCGCCAGCTTCTGGGCGGCGAAATTCGCTTTATGCCGGCAGCAGGCGCACGGCTGGATGACAATATCATTCTGTTTTTCCGGTCGATCGGGATTCGCATTATTTATGGTTATGGTATGACCGAAACCTGCGCGACGGTTTCCTGCTGGGAAGAAAACCGTTTCCGCTTAGGCTCTATTGGCACGCCGCTACCGGGCATTGATGTCCGTATTGGCGAGGAAAAAGAGATCCAGGTGCGCGGGGCGACCATCATGCGGGGGTATTTCCATCGTCCGCAAGAAACCGCGGACGCTTTTACCGAAGATGGCTGGCTGAAAACGGGCGATGCGGGAGAGCTGGATGCCAACGGTAACCTGTTTATTACCGAGCGATTGAAAGATCTGATGAAAACCTCGGGCGGTAAATATATCGCACCGCAGCATCTGGAAGGGACGCTGGGGCAGGATCGTTTTATCGAACAGGTTGCGATTATCGCGGACACGCGTAAGTACGTGTCTGCGCTGATTGTTCCCTGTTTCGAGGCGCTGGAAGAATATGCTCACTCTATTAATCTGAAGTACCACGATCGTCTGGAACTGTTGCGTCACAGCCATATTATTGAGCTGTTCGAACAGCGCCTGCGAGAAATGCAGAAAGAGCTTTCTCGCGTTGAGCAGGTGAAGAAATTCACGCTATTGCCTGTGCCGTTTTCGATGGCTGAAGGGGAACTGACGCCAACGCTCAAGCTGCGCAGGAAGATCATCAATCAGCGTTACCAGCTGGAGATTGATGCGATGTACGCCGAGTCTTGATGATGTCGTCGGCCGAAAAATGCGTTTCCTGAAAAGAAATGTGGTTTTTCGGCCTCAAGATTTCACTCTGTAATTTACCGTCTTCATGGACGATCTCTCAGGTCTACAGGTCTCTGATTAGTATTTTATCTCAGTTCTTTTTTCACTCACGTTCGATTTCCCCTAGGCCTGATTAAGAGCGGTGGTTTTTTGCCGTTTGTCTGCGTCATAATCTGGCGTTATGTTAATGGGTTATTAGCAACCCTATAATATTTCGTATTGTTGTCTATCCGTCATACTTCAAGTTGCATGTGCGTTGGCTGCGTTTAGTCACCCGAATCACTTACTTGAGTAAGCTCATCGGGATGCCTTCTCTTGCCGCCTTCCTGAAACTCGAATTATTTGGGATATACTAAAAGTTAACAGTATTAACACAACGTGAGCGCGGGGATTTCCCCCGGTCAATACAGAAACGGGCTCCGTTTTCTGAACAAAAGAGGCAGATCCATGGAGATGTTGTCAGGCGCCGAAATGGTGGTCCGATCGTTGATCGATCAGGGCGTAAAACATGTGTTCGGTTATCCGGGCGGTGCGGTGTTGGATATTTATGATGCCCTACACACGGTTGGCGGTATCGAGCATATTTTGGTGCGGCATGAGCAAGGTGCGGTACATATGGCCGATGGCTATGCGCGCGCGACGGGTGAGGTCGGTGTGGTGCTGGTTACCTCCGGTCCCGGTGCGACAAATGCCATTACCGGTATTGCGACGGCGTATATGGACTCCATTCCTATGGTGGTGTTATCCGGTCAGGTTGCTACCTCGCTGATTGGCTATGATTCCTTTCAGGAATGTGACACGGTGGGCATTTCCCGCCCTATCGTGAAGCACAGCTTTCTGGTCAAGAAAGTTGAAGATGTTCCGACGATCCTGAAAAAAGCGTTTTATCTGGCATCAACCGGACGTCCGGGGCCGGTAGTCGTCGATCTACCCAAAGACATCATGAATCCGGCAAATAAACTGCCGTATGTTTATCCCGAAAGCGTCAGCATGCGCTCCTATAGCCCAACGGTTCAAGGGCACAAAGGTCAGATTCGCCGTGCGTTGCAAACCCTGCTGGCGGCAGAAAAGCCGATTATCTACAGCGGTGGCGGCGTGATTAACGCGGAGTGCCATGAAGAGCTGCTGACGCTGGCGGAAAAGCTTAATTTGCCCGTGACAACGTCTCTGATGGGGCTGGGCGGCTTCCCGGGAACGCATCGTCAATGCCTCGGCATGCTGGGAATGCACGGGACGTACGAAGCCAACATGGCTATGCATAACGCCGATGTGATTTTTGCCGTTGGGGTGCGTTTCGATGACCGTACGACCAACAATCTGGCGAAATATTGCCCGAATGCGACGGTATTGCATATTGATATCGATCCCGCGTCGATTTCTAAAACGGTAAACGCAGATATCCCTATCGTGGGCGATGCCAAACAAGTGCTAAGCCTGATGTTGGAGTTGTTGGAACAGGATGGCGCACCGCAGCAGTTCGATGCGCTGCGCGACTGGTGGCAGGGTATCGAGCAGTGGCGTGGACGTCACTGTCTGAAATACGACACTGAAAGCGACAAAATTAAACCGCAGGCAGTGATTGAAACGCTGCATCGGCTGACTGAAGGTAAAGCCTATGTGGCATCGGATGTCGGCCAGCACCAGATGTTTGCTGCACTGTATTATCCTTTCGATTTACCACGTCGCTGGGTGAACTCAGGTGGACTGGGGACGATGGGCTTTGGCCTGCCTGCTGCGTTGGGCATTAAGCTTGCGCTGCCGGAAGAAACGGTCATTTGTGTGACGGGCGATGGCAGTATTCAGATGAATATTCAGGAGCTTTCTACGGCACTGCAATATGATCTGCCGGTCGTGGTGATCAACCTGAACAACCGTTTCCTTGGTATGGTGAAGCAGTGGCAGGACATGATTTACTCTGGCCGCCATTCCAGTTCTTATATGGAATCGTTACCGGATTTCGTCAAGCTGGCTGAAGCGTACGGTCACGTCGGGATTTCTATCGATACGCCGGATGAACTGGAAAGTAAGCTGTCGCAAGCACTGGCACAGAAAGATCGTCTGGTGTTTGTTGATATCAACATCGATAGCAGCGAGCATGTTTACCCCATGCAGATTCGCGGCGGGGCGATGGATGAAATGTGGTTGAGCAAAACGGAGAGAACCTGATCATGCGGCGGATTTTATCAGTATTACTTGAGAATGAATCAGGTGCTTTATCACGTGTCGTCGGTCTGTTTTCACAGCGTGGTTACAACATCGAAAGTCTGACGGTGGCACCAACCGAAGACCCTACGCTATCCCGTATGACGATTCAGACGGTAGGCGATGAGAAGGTGTTGGAACAGATCGAAAAACAACTGCACAAGCTGGTGGATGTTCTGCGCGTCAGCGAATTGGGGCAGGGCGCGCACGTTGAGCGTGAAATCATGCTGGTGAAGTTACAGGCTACAGGTTATGGCCGTGAAGAAGTGAAACGCTGCGCCGATATTTTCCGCGGGCAGATCGTGGATGTCACCGCCTCGCTGTATACCGTACAGCTTGCTGGCACCAGCGATAAACTGGATGCATTCCTCAGCGCTGTGCGTGAAGTTGCCGAAATTGTTGAGGTGGCGCGTTCAGGAGTTGTCGGCGTATCGCGCGGCGATAAGATAATGCGTTAATCAACTTCGCAGCTTTTTCCTTTAAGAGGCCCGATATTATCGTATCGGGCCTTTTTATTTCCCTTATCTTATATAAACGCAATATATTCAGCTTAAAAGGTGTCCATTATTGATATGGCAGCTTGAAATATGTGGGTAACGTGATAAAAGCAGTTGCCGTACAAAAGCTTCTGCTGTTAGATCTACGCCATATCCATGATGATTTTATGGTCATCACACTATTTATTTAGCCGGCCTATTTATTTTCCGGCCTACTAAGGGGTTACCGTGAAACTGGATGAAATCGCGCGTCTTGCGGGTGTTTCACGCACGACAGCCAGCTATGTCATTAACGGGAAAGCCAAACAATATCGCGTAAGCGATAAGACCGTTGAGAAAGTCATGGCTGTCGTCAGGGAGCACAATTATCATCCCAACGCCGTCGCGGCTGGATTACGTGCCGGACGCACACGTTCAATTGGTCTGGTTATTCCCGATCTGGAAAATACCAGCTATACGCGCATTGCCAATTATCTGGAGCGCCAGGCCAGACAGCGCGGATATCAGTTATTAATCGCATGTTCCGAAGATCAGCCGGATAACGAGATGCGGTGTATTGAGCATCTATTACAGCGGCAAGTTGATGCGATTATCGTTTCTACCGCGCTGCCACCCGAGCACCCGTTTTATCAGCGCTGGATAAACGGCGGCCTGCCGATTATTGCATTAGACCGAGCATTAGATCGCGAGCACTTTACCAGCGTGGTCGGGGCCGACCTTGAAGATGCCGAAATGTTGGCGCAGGAATTGAGGAAGGTGCCTGCTAAATCGGTACTCTACCTTGGGGCGTTACCTGAACTTTCCGTCAGTTTCCTGCGTGAACAGGGATTCCGTCAGGCATGGTCGGGCGATCCGCGTGAAGTGAATTATCTTTATTCCAATAGCTATGAGCGGGTGGCTGCTGCTGCTGCGTTTATGGATTATTTGAATAATAATCCTATGCCTGATGCGTTGTTCACCACTTCATTCCCACTATTGCAGGGGGTGATGGACGTTAACCTGAAGGTTAACGGGCGTTTGCCGAATAATCTGGCTATCGCGACCTTTGGGGATAATGAGCTGTTGGATTATCTGGAATGCCCAGTATTGTCTGTCGCCCAGCGTCATCGTGAAGTTGCTGAGCGTGTGCTGGAGTTGGTGTTGGCCAGTCTGGATGAACCGAAAAGGCCGAAGCCTGGCTTGAATCGTATTCGACGTAATCTGTACCGCCGTGGCTCATTGAGCCGCGCATAATATCCCTCTGCTTTTCTGCGCCATAGACTGCTATGGCGCCTCTTCTTTATCCGATCTCAATCCATTTTTATGGCAGTGCGACCCGGAATAGCCGACGACAATATTCCAGAAAGTAGCCGTACGTTACACCCATCACCATTGATATCACCAGATTACTGGTGACTGCGGTCAAAATTTGTGCCGGGCTTGCCCCGATAACCCAGAGAATCGCAGCATAGACAGGAGATTGAAAGCTAACATATGCAAACAGGTCAGCAACGCTGCGCACCAGGAAATGGTTGCCACCGTGACGTTTGGCCATATTCAACACGCGATCGCGGTAAAGCCCGTACGGCCAGGCAATAGCAATATTGACGGGGATAGATAGCAGACGTGAAGACAGCGACTGCTCGAAGCTCATCCCGGAAAGTATAATTTCAATTGCCATGCCGATGATGAAACAATAGACAACGAGTGCAAAGGTATCAGCGGTGACGCTTCGCAATCGTGATGTCGGGGAAAACATACCTAGGTGCTCCATTGTTAGGTCGGATAAACTGCTTAAGTCTATTTGTGTGGTTTTTTGTTATGTCTTATTTTATTTGCGTAGTTTACATCACTGAATGATTGGCTTGGTATTAGTGAAAAGTTTTTATTTATGTTCGTTTTTTATACTTTTCCGCTACTTTATGTCTATCCAATAATTTTCCCGTTTTTTTATCGCGAGATGAAATTTAAAATCATTTAAAAACAATGCATTAATTTATTTTTGAGCCATGGGGTTTCTGCAACGCGTTAATTATGTGGAAGCCTTAAAGGAAGTGAGGGAATGACCGATAAACAAAGGTTACTTTTGACGCCGTTGTTTAAGGCTTCTTAGGATGTACTGGTGTTCATTTTATTCGACGTGATTCCTGAGCCTGTTGTTCTTTCAGTGGGAACCTGTATTCATCGTAGAGAGACGTAAATGAGCGTAAATCGACGGATTAATGCAGAATCGATGGCGTTGATGTTAAAAATGTGACATTGAGCAAATGTTTGCACCCACGGTATGATCCCGCGTGATTCGGTAAGCCTTGACATTCAAGGTGTTCGGCTTAATGAGACAATTCTGAAAGCTTTTATCTTTGGTATCAGGTTGTGACAATAAAAATAATCGATATGTTGAAGTTGGCGGCGATATGTTTGCAATGAACCCTTTTTACTGCAAATTTTCCTCAAATTATCATGATGTTAATCACTGTTAATTCCGACTCCTTATTCTTTTTACCTCTATGCTGGCCCAAATTCATTCAGGAATAATCCCAAAGCGCGTCCGCTCTGGCTTGACAAGGTTTTCATACCCTCCGTACACTCTTAAAGGTGGGATTTTGTGGGGTAAAGTGGTGAAAAAGGTGATGGAGGGGTAACTCAGGTATGTTTCGTGGGGCTACGCTGGTTAACCTCGACAGTAAAGGGCGTCTTGCTGTGCCTACCCGATACCGGGAAATGCTGAATGAGGAATCGCAAGGTCAAATGGTTTGTACCATTGACCTGCATCAGCCATGCCTGCTGCTTTATCCCTTACCTGAATGGGAAATCATTGAACAAAAATTGTCTCGCTTGTCGAGCATGAACCCCGTTGAGCGCCGTGTGCAGCGTTTGTTATTGGGGCATGCCAGCGAGTGTCAAATGGATAGTGCAGGGCGTTTGTTGATTGCGAATACGTTAAGGCAGCATGCGGACCTTAAAAAAGAAGTGATGCTAGTCGGGCAGTTCAACAAGTTTGAGCTGTGGGATGAACAGACTTGGTATCAACAGGTCAAGGATGATATTGACGCTGAACAATCGACTCAGGAGCCTTTGTCTGAGCGGTTGCAGGACCTATCGCTATAGCCATGCTGGAAAATTATAAACATACCACCGTCCTGCTGGATGAGGCCGTAAATGGCCTGAATATTCGCAGCGGCGGCACATACATCGACGGCACATTTGGCCGTGGTGGTCACTCTCGTCTCATTCTTTCCCAACTCGGGCCGGAAGGGCGTCTGTTAGCTATTGACCGCGATCCTCAGGCCATTGAAGCAGCCAAGGCGATTAACGATCCGCGTTTCTCCATTATTCATGGGCCGTTCTCTGCAATGGCGGATTATGTCGAGGAGCTTGGGCTTACCGGGCAAATCGATGGTGTTTTGCTCGATCTCGGCGTTTCTTCCCCACAACTTGATGACCCTGAGCGTGGGTTCTCATTTATGCGCGATGGCCCGCTGGATATGCGTATGGACCCGACGCGCGGTTTGTCTGCTGCCGAGTGGCTGATGAAAGCG
Organism: Pectobacterium punjabense; assembly: GCF_012427845.1. NCBI lineage: Bacteria > Pseudomonadati > Pseudomonadota > Gammaproteobacteria > Enterobacterales > Pectobacteriaceae > Pectobacterium > Pectobacterium punjabense. Next base: position 3,978,874 of record NZ_CP038498.1, on the reverse strand, counting down.
GAAGCTGACGACATTGTCTGGGTATTGAAAACGTTCGGTGAAGAGCGTTTTGCCAAGCGTATTGCCCGCGCCATTGTGGAACGTAATCGTACTGAGCCGATGACGCGTACAAAAGAACTGGCGGAATTGATTGCTGCTGCTAGCCCGGTTCGGGAAAAGCATAAACATCCTGCAACGCGCAGCTTTCAGGCGATCCGCATTTATATCAATAGTGAACTGGAAGAGATCGAACGTGCGTTAGAAGGTGCGCTGAGCGTACTGGCTCCGCAGGGACGTCTGTCGGTGATCAGCTTCCATTCGTTAGAAGATCGGATTGTAAAACGGTTTATCCGTCATCAAAGTCGTGGACCACAGGTTCCTGCCGGCCTGCCACTAACGGAAGCGCAACTGCGCAGCCAAGGTGGACAGACATTAAAGCCTGTTGGAAAGAAACTGATGCCTTCGGAAGAAGAAGTTGCAGAAAACCCGCGTGCGCGTAGTTCCGTGCTGCGGTTTGCTGAGAGACTGCCGGCATGATCGGTAATGAGCGGCATACTCTGGTCGGCGTCATCGGCGAGGATCTGCTACGCAATGCAAAACTCCCGGTGCTGCTGATGGTTGCCGTGTTGATTTCAGCCGTTTTTGTCGTAACGACGGCGCACCGGACGCGCTTGCTGACAGCGGAGCGCGAACGGCTTCTACTGGAGCGTGATGCGCTGGATATCGAATGGCGAAATCTGATCCTGGAGGAAAACTCATTAGGGGATCATAGCCGCGTTGAGCGGATCGCGACGGAAAAGCTGCAAATGGGGCATGTTGATCCGTCACAGGAAAACATTGTGGTTAAGTAATGAACTAAATAGGCAATCAACCAAGCATGAAAGCAGCCCGTACAGGAAAGTTAAAGCGCCAAGAAGAACAAGCCAGCTTTGTTAGCTGGCGTTTTGCGTTGCTTTGCGGCTGTATCCTGCTTGCGATGGTTGGCTTGATGGCTCGCGCGGCTTATCTTCAGGTGATCAATCCAGACAAACTGGTGCGCGAAGGCGATATGCGTTCCCTACGTGTTCAGGAAGTGCCGACAGCGCGCGGTATGATCAGCGATCGCGCTGGCCGTCCTTTGGCCGTTAGCGTGCCAGTAAATGCCGTATGGGCAGATCCGAAAGAAGTGAACGATCGTGGTGGCATCACGCTGGATACGCGCTGGAAAGCACTTTCTGACGCGCTCGATATTCCGTTAGATCAGTTGGCAACCAAAATCAATGCTAACCCGAAAGGGCGCTTCGTTTATCTGGCGCGTCAGGTGAATCCGGCTATTGGCGAATACGTTCATAAGCTGAAATTGCCAGGAATTAATCTGCGGCAGGAGTCTCGCCGGTACTATCCTTCTGGGCAAGTTACCTCTCATCTCATCGGTTTCACCAATATCGATGGGCAAGGCATCGAAGGGGTAGAGAAAAGTTTTGACCGCTGGCTGACCGGGCAACCCGGTGAACGCACCGTGCGAAAAGACCGATTTGGCCGCGTGATTGAAGATATCTCCTCCGTTGACAGCCAGGCAGCACATAATTTGGCGCTCAGTATTGATGAGCGTTTGCAGGCGCTGGTGTACCGTGAACTTAATAACGCAGTGGCCTTTAACAAAGCTGAATCGGGAACGGCCGTACTGGTCGATGTGAATACCGGTGAAGTATTGGCAATGGCGAATAGCCCGTCTTATAACCCGAACAATCTGGCGGGTACGCCGAAAGACATCATGCGTAATCGCGCGATCACCGATATCTTCGAACCAGGGTCTACCGTTAAACCGATGGTGGTAATGACGGCCTTGCAGCGCGGCGTGGTGAAAGAAAATAGCGTACTCAACACGCTGCCTTACTACGTCAACGGTCATGAAATCAAAGATGTGGCGCGCTACAGCGAATTAACGCTAGCCGGTATTCTTCAAAAATCGAGTAACGTTGGCGTGTCTAAGCTGGCGTTAGCGATGCCTTCCTCTGCGCTGGTCGACACTTACGCCCGCTTTGGATTAGGAAAAGCGACCAATTTGGGGTTGGTCGGAGAAAGCAGTGGCTTATATCCTCAAAAACAACGGTGGTCTGACGTAGAGCGGGCCACCTTTTCTTTCGGCTATGGGCTGATGGTAACCCCGTTACAGTTAGCGCGAGTCTATGCCACGATCGGCAGTTTCGGTATTTACCGTCCGCTGTCGATTACCAAAGTTGATCCCCCTGTGCCTGGCGAGCGCGTCTTCCCAGAAGCGCTCGTGCGTTCCGTGGTGCACATGATGGAAAGCGTTGCACTGCCCGGCGGTGGCGGCACCAAGGCTGCGATCAAAGGTTACCGTATCGCGATTAAAACCGGTACGGCCAAGAAAGTCGGTCCAGATGGTAAATACATCAATAAATACATTGCCTATACGGCGGGTGTGGCGCCAGCCAGTAACCCACGTTTTGCTCTGGTTGTCGTGATCAACGATCCGCAGGCAGGGAAGTACTACGGCGGCGCGGTTTCTGCGCCAATCTTTGGCGCCATCATGGGGGGCGTTCTGCGTACGATGAATATCGAACCGGATGCGTTACCTGCGGGCGACAAAAACGAGTTTGTAATTAATAGAGAAGAGGGATCAGGTGGCAGATCGTAATTTGCGCGATTTACTTGCTCCGTGGGTGCAAGACACCCCGGCGTGTGCGCTGCGGGAAATGACATTAGACAGCCGCGTTGCGGCTGCCGGGGATCTGTTTGTCGCGATTGTCGGGCACAAAGCAGATGGACGGCGCTATATTCCGCAGGCAATTGCGCAAGGCGTAGCAGCGATTGTTGCCGAAGCAGAAGGTGAAGCTGCTGACGGTACGATTCGCGAAATGCACGGTGTGCCAGTGGTCTATCTCAGTAATCTGAATCAGCGGCTTTCCGCGCTGGCAGGCCGTTTTTATCGTCAGCCTGCGGAAAGGTTACAGCTGGTTGGTGTAACGGGAACCAATGGAAAAACGACAACGACTCAGCTTCTTGCTCAGTGGAGTCAGGCGTTAGGCGAAACGAGTGCCGTGATGGGCACCGTAGGCAATGGTCTATTGGGGCGTGCCATTCCGACAGAGAATACAACAGGGTCTGCTGTAGATGTTCAGCAGGTGCTGAGCCAACTGGTAGAGCAAGGCGCGACCTTTGCCGCAATGGAAGTGTCTTCCCATGGGCTGGTACAAAACCGTGTGGCCGCGCTGCCGTTTGCGGCGGCCGTGTTCACCAACTTGAGCCGCGACCATCTTGATTACCACGGCGATATGGAAAGCTATGAAGCGGCCAAGTGGGCGTTGTTCGCTGAGCATCGCGTTGGTCAGATGATTATCAATGCTGATGATGAGGTTGGGCTGCGTTGGCTGGCGAAGCTGCCGGATGCGGTTGCTGTGACGATGGAAAACAATTTGGTCCCCGGCTGCCGTGGGCGCTGGCTGAAAGCGACACAGATTGATTATCACGATAACGGCGCCACGATTGCGTTTGATTCAAGCTGGGGACATGGCGAAATTGAAAGTCGCCTGATGGGCGCGTTTAACGTCAGCAATATGCTGTTGGCGCTGGCAACATTGCTGTCTCTAGGTTATCCGCTCGACAAGCTCGTCATCGCCGGATCGCAACTACAACCCGTATGTGGGCGCATGGAAGTTTTCCATGCTGAAGGCAAACCAACGGTCGTTGTTGATTATGCTCACACGCCGGATGCGCTGGAAAAAGCGCTTGAAGCGGCGCGTTTGCACTGTCTGGGTAAACTCTGGTGTGTGTTTGGCTGCGGCGGCGATCGCGATAAAGGTAAGCGCCCACTTATGGGCGGCATCGCAGAACAACTGGCCGATCGTGTTGTAGTGACTGATGATAACCCGCGCAGTGAAGAGCCTCAGGCAATTGTTGCCGATATTCTCTCCGGGCTGCTGGATGCCGGGCGGGTTCAGGTGATTCACGGACGTGCTGAAGCTGTCACTAGCGCGATCATGCAGGCGCAGGAAAATGACGTGGTGCTGGTTGCGGGCAAAGGACACGAAGATTATCAACTGGTTGGCAATCAGCGTCTTGATTATTCCGATCGCATCACTGTTGCTCGTCTGCTGGGGGTGATCGCATGATTCGCGTTTCCCTACAGCAGCTTGCCACGGTGCTGAATGCGCAGCTCATTGGTGAAAACATTGATATTGACGATGTTTCAACGGATACGCGTAAGCTGACGTCCGGCTGTTTGTTTGTTGCGCTGAAAGGCGAGAAATTTGATGCGCATGATTATGCCGCAGACGCGGTAAAAGGCGGTGCGGCGGCTCTGTTAGTCAGTAAGCACTTACCTCTTGATGTTCCCCAACTGTTGGTAAGCGATACACGTTTAGCATTAGGTCAAGTGGCGGCCTGGGTTCGCCAGCAGTCAACGGCGCGCGTTGTTGCACTGACCGGTTCTTCCGGCAAAACCTCGGTTAAAGAGATGACCGCGGCGATTCTGCGTCAGTGCGGTTCGGTTCTGTATACCGCGGGTAACTTCAATAACGACATCGGCGTGCCGTTAACGCTGCTTCGTTTGACGGCGGAACACCAGTTTGCAGTGATTGAACTAGGGGCGAATCACATTGGTGAGATTGCCTATACCACCGATCTGGTGCGGCCGGAAAGTGCGCTGGTCAATAATCTGGCTGCTGCGCATCTGGAAGGCTTTGGTTCGCTGGCCGGCGTGGCGCAGGCGAAAGGTGAGATTTTTTCTGGTTTGCCAGCAGACGGCGTTGCGATCGTGAATGCGGACAGTAACGATTTCCCGCACTGGCAGGCCACACTGAATCATAAAACCGTTTGGCGGTTCTCGCCGCAGGCTGCTTGCGATATCGATTTTTTTGCCAGCGACGTAGCCGTTTTGGCACAAGGTACGCGCTTTACTCTGCACACGCCGTTTGGCGAAACGCAGGTTTTGCTGCCTTTACCTGGTCGACATAATGTGTCGAACGCACTGGCGGCGGCTGCGCTGGCGATGTCCGTCGGGGCGACGCTAGAGGCCGTTAAAACAGGATTATCTCAACTTCAAGCGGTGCCAGGGCGATTGTTTCCGATTGCCTTGTCCGAAGGCAAGCTGCTGTTGGATGACAGCTATAACGCCAATGTGGGTTCCATGACGGCGGCAGCACAGGTACTGGCGGAGATGCCGGGCTACCGTGTGATGGCTGTCGGCGATATGGGAGAGCTGGGAGAGGAAGCCCCCGAGTGTCATCGTCAAGTAGGCGAAGCCGCACGTGTTGCGGGTATTGATTGCGTATTGAGTGTGGGAACGTTGAGTGAATTGATCGGCGCTGCCAGCGGCAATGGTGAACATTTTCATGATAAGGCCGCGCTGGTTTCACGTTTGAAGGTGCTGATGTCAGAACATAACGTCATCAGCGTATTGGTCAAAGGCTCACGCAGTGCTGCGATGGAGCAGGTTGTACATGCATTACAGGAGAATGCGCAATGTTAGTATGGCTGGCCGAACATTTGGCCAAACTTTATACCGGTTTTAACGTCTTTTCTTATTTGACGTTCCGCGCCATTGTCAGCCTGCTGACCGCATTGGTTATCTCTCTATGGATGGGGCCGCATATGATCGCCTGGCTGCAACGTTTGCAGATTGGGCAGGTTGTGCGTAACGAAGGGCCAGAATCGCATTTTAGCAAACGTGGAACCCCGACAATGGGGGGCGTGATGATTCTGGTCGCGATTATCGTTTCCGTTTTGATGTGGGCGAATCTGTCTAACCCTTATGTCTGGTGCGTGCTGCTTGTGTTAGCGGGCTATGGCGCCGTCGGTTTTGTTGATGATTATCGCAAAGTGGTACGTAAGGATACTAAAGGGTTGATTGCACGCTGGAAATACTTCTGGCAGTCCGTGATTGCGCTCGTGGTGGCTTTCACTATGTACTCCATCGGTAAAGATACGCCAGCAACGCAGCTGGTTGTGCCATTTTTCAAAGACGTGATGCCGCAATTGGGCCTGCTGTATGTTGCGCTAGCCTATTTTGTCATTGTCGGCACCAGTAATGCCGTAAACCTGACTGACGGCCTGGATGGATTGGCAATCATGCCGACCGTGTTTGTTGCTGCGGGTTTTGCACTGGTGGCATGGGCGACAGGGAACATGAATTTTGCCGGCTATTTGCATATTCCGTATATCCGTCATGCCAGCGAGCTGGTGATTGTCTGTACTGCGATTGTGGGGGCTGGGCTCGGCTTCCTGTGGTTTAACACCTATCCGGCGCAGGTCTTCATGGGAGACGTAGGTTCACTGGCACTGGGCGGCGCACTGGGTACTATCGCGGTACTGTTACGTCAGGAGTTTTTGTTAGTGATTATGGGCGGCGTTTTCGTCGTCGAAACGCTGTCGGTGATTCTGCAAGTCGGGTCCTTTAAGTTGCGCGGGCAGCGGATTTTCCGCATGGCGCCCATTCATCATCATTATGAACTTAAGGGCTGGCCGGAACCGCGCGTGATTGTGCGCTTCTGGATTATTTCGTTGATGCTGGTGCTGATTGGCCTGGCAACGCTGAAGGTACGATAAGACATGGTGGACTATCAGGGTAAAAAAGTCGTCATTATCGGGTTGGGTCTGACCGGGCTTTCCTGTGTTGATTTCTTTCTCGCGCGTGGTGTCGTACCGCGCGTGGTGGATACCCGTATCAGTCCACCGGGTCTGGATAAGCTGCCAGAACAGGTGGAACGACATCTTGGTAGCTTGAATGAAGACTGGCTGATGAATGCGGATTTGATTGTCGCCAGCCCCGGTGTGGCGTTGGCGACGCCGATTCTGTGTGACGCCGCTGATGCTGGTATTGAGATTGTTGGCGATATCGAACTGTTCTGCCGTGAAGCGCAGGCCCCGATTGTGGCGATTACCGGTTCGAACGGTAAAAGTACGGTGACAACGCTGGTCGGTGAAATGGCGCGCGCGGCAGGCTGGCAGGTGGGCGTCGGTGGCAACATTGGCCTTCCTGCGCTGCAACTGCTGGAACAGCCTGCTCAACTGTATGTACTGGAACTGTCGAGCTTCCAACTGGAAACGACGAGTAGTCTGCATGCCGCAGCGGCTACCATTCTGAACGTAACGGAAGATCACACCAACCGTTACCCGTTTGGCCTACAGCAGTATCGTGCAGCGAAATTGCGTATCTATGAAAATGCAGATTTGTGCGTGGTGAATGCAGACGATGCGTTGACCATGCCAGTTCGCGGTGCAGATGTGCGCTGTCGCAGTTTTGGTGTTGATGTCGGTGATTATCATCTTAACCGCCAGCAGGGCGAAACCTGGCTGCGGGTGAACGGTGAACGTGTGCTCAACACCCGCGAAATCAAGCTTGTTGGACAGCACAACTATACGAACGCATTAGCAGCACTGGCACTGGCTGATGCCGTGAAGATTCCGCGGGCTTCTGCACTGGCGGCATTGACGTCATTTACCGGGCTGCCGCACCGTTTTCAAATGGCCTTCGAGCACAACGGCGTACGGTGGATCAATGATTCTAAAGCCACCAATGTGGGCAGCACTGAGGCCGCATTAAGCGGTTTGACCGTCGACGGCACGTTGCACCTGCTGTTAGGGGGGGATGGAAAATCTGCCGACTTCTCGCCGCTGGTGCCGTATTTACAGGGTGAGCGTATTCGCTTGTATTGTTTTGGACGTGATGGTGAACAACTGGCTGCGTTGCGCCCGGAAATTGCCGAGCAGACGGACACGATGGAACAGGCAATGCGTATCATCGCCGAACACGTTAAGCCCGGTGACATGGTGTTGCTGTCGCCAGCTTGCGCAAGCCTGGATCAGTTTCGCAGTTTTGAACAGCGAGGCGATGAGTTTGCTCGCCTGGCGAAGGAATTAGGTTGATGCGTTTCTTTGGGTTGGCATTTATTGAACGTATCAAAAGCTGGGTCATGGGGACGCGCGAAAGCGATACGTTGAGCATCGTTCTGTACGATAGAACGCTCGTGTGGTTAACGCTTGGCCTGGCTGTGATTGGTTTTGTGATGGTGACCTCGGCATCTATGCCTGTCGGGCAGCGTCTTGCCAACGACCCGTTTTTGTTCGCGAAGCGTGATGCGATTTATCTGGGGTTAGCATTTGGTTTGTCGTTAATTACGCTGCGTGTCCCGATGGAAATATGGCAACGCTATAGTCCAGTGCTGTTATTGCTCGCCATGGTCATGCTGCTGGTTGTACTCGCGGTAGGCAGTTCGGTCAACGGTGCGTCGCGCTGGATTTCTCTGGGGCCGTTACGCATCCAGCCCGCGGAGTTATCCAAGCTGGCGTTGTTTTGCTACCTGTCCAGCTATATGGTGCGCAAAGTTGAAGAAGTACGAAACAACTTCTGGGGCTTTTGCAAACCAATGGGCGTGATGGTGGTGTTGGCAGTGCTATTGCTGGCCCAGCCTGACCTCGGTACGGTGGTTGTGCTGTTCATTACGACGTTGGCGATGTTGTTTCTGGCCGGCGCTAAGATGTGGCAGTTTCTGGCGATCATTGGTTCCGGTGCCTTTGCCGTTGGGCTGCTGATTGTGGCTGAACCTTATCGTATGCGGCGCGTAACGTCTTTCTGGAATCCGTGGGATGATCCGTTCGGCGATGGCTATCAGTTAACACAATCTCTGATGGCGTTTGGACGCGGCGAGTTCTGGGGGCAAGGCCTGGGGAATTCAGTACAGAAACTGGAATATTTGCCGGAGGCACATACCGATTTCATTTTCTCTATTTTAGGTGAGGAACTGGGGTATATCGGTGTGGTTTTGGCGTTGTTAATGATATTCTTCGTCGCTTTTCGCGCGATGTCTATTGGAAAGCGGGCGCTGGAGATCGATCAGCGTTTTTCAGGCTTTCTGGCATGTTCAATTGGTGTTTGGTTTAGCTTTCAAACGCTGGTGAACGTAGGCGCAGCTGCGGGGATGCTGCCGACGAAAGGGTTAACGCTACCGCTGATCAGTTATGGTGGTTCCAGTTTGCTGATTATGTCGACGGCGATTGTTTTGTTGTTACGCATTGATTTTGAAACGCGTCTGACAAAAGCGCAGGCGTTTACGAGAGGTGCCCGATGAGTGGCGAAGGCAAGCGTTTGATGGTGATGGCTGGCGGCACGGGTGGACATGTCTTCCCTGGGCTGGCGGTTGCACATCATCTGATGGCGCAGGGCTGGCAGGTTCGCTGGTTAGGTACAGCGGATCGTATGGAAGCCGATTTGGTGCCTAAGCATGGTATCGAAATTGATTTTATCCGCATTTCTGGGTTACGCGGTAAAGGCATTCGGGCGCAGCTAAGCGCACCGATTCGTATTTTTCAGGCAGTGCGTCAGGCGCGGGCGATTATGCGCCGTTACCAGCCTGATGTCGTGCTGGGGATGGGCGGTTATGTTTCCGGTCCCGGTGGCTTGGCTGCCTGGCTGTGCGGCATTCCGGTTGTCCTACATGAGCAGAACGGTATTGCAGGGCTAACCAATCGTTGGTTATCCCATATCGCCAAAAAGGTATTGCAGGCATTCCCGGGGGCGTTTCCTAAGGCAGATGTTGTGGGGAACCCGGTAAGAACTGATGTGTTGACACTGCCTGCGCCGGAAACACGATTAGCCGATCGCTCAGGCCCTGTGAGGGTGCTGGTTGTCGGTGGTAGTCAGGGAGCGAGAGTGCTGAACCACACGCTTCCCGGTGTGGCAGAGCAGTTGGGGGAGCGTATTACGATTTGGCATCAGGTCGGTAAAGGTGCGCTATCAACTGTTCAACTGGCTTATCAGGATGTTGGGCAGACTCAGCACAAGATTACCGAGTTTATTGATGATATGGCGGCAGCTTACGCTTGGGCAGACGTGGTGGTATGCCGCTCTGGTGCCTTGACCGTCAGTGAAATTGCAGCGGCAGGGCTACCAGCTCTGTTTGTGCCGTTTCAGCATAAAGATCGGCAGCAGTACTGGAATGCGCTGCCGTTGGAAAAGGCTGGCGCGGCAAAAATTATTGAGCAGCCACAGTTTAGCGTGGCATCTGTTAGCGAGGTGCTGTCTGCTTGGGATCGCACAACTTTGCTGGCGATGGCGCAAAAAGCCCGCGCAGTGGCGATTCCAGATGCAACCGAACGGGTTGCGGCGGAGGTCAGTACAGCGGCAGGCAGTCGGGCCACACACGTGGCTCATGGTTAATTAATACAGCGTTGTCGGGTAGGAGACTGTCCGGTGACGCTACAAGGTAGCGATAGAATAACGTGAATACTCAACAACTGGCGAAACTACGTTCAATCGTGCCCGAGATGCATCGCGTCCGGCACATACACTTTGTTGGCATCGGCGGTGCTGGCATGGGTGGTATCGCCGAAGTGTTGGCCAACGAAGGTTATGAAATTAGCGGCTCCGATCTGGCACCGAATGCGGTGACGCAGCAGTTGACCGATCTTGGTGCACAGATTTATTTCCACCACCGTGCAGAGAACGTGCTGAACGCCAGCGTGGTGGTGGTATCGAGTGCGATTACGGCGGATAACCCGGAGATTGTCGCTGCGCATGACGCTCGTATTCCCGTGATCCGTCGTGCTGAAATGTTGGCGGAACTGATGCGGTTTCGTCACGGTATTGCGGTCGCCGGTACGCATGGCAAGACGACGACAACGGCGATGGTCACCAGTATTTACGCAGAAGCGGGATTGGACCCAACGTTTGTGAACGGTGGTTTGGTGAAAGCGGCGGGAACGCATGCACGTCTGGGGTCAAGCCGTTACTTGATTGCGGAAGCGGATGAAAGCGATGCGTCCTTCCTGCATTTGCAGCCGATGGTGGCGATTGTAACTAACATTGAAGCCGACCATATGGACACTTATCAGGGGGATTTTGAGAACCTGAAGCAGACGTTCATTAATTTCCTGCACAACCTGCCGTTTTATGGTCAGGCTGTGATGTGTGTTGATGATGCGGTCATCCGCGAACTGTTGCCACGAGTTGGCCGCCATATCATTACCTATGGTTTTAGCGACGATGCTGATGTGCGCGTTGCTGGGTATCGTCAGATTGGCGCACAAGGACACTTTACGCTGGAGCGGAAAGATAAACCGTTGCTGAACGTTACGCTGAATGCGCCAGGGCGTCACAATGCGCTGAATGCGGCGGCGGCGGTTGCTGTAGCGACCGATGAAGGCATCGATGACGAGGCAATTCTACGCGCGCTAGAACGTTTTCAGGGGACTGGGCGTCGTTTTGATTTTCTCGGTGAATATCCGCTCGAATTGGTAAATGGGCACAGTGGAACAGCGATGTTGGTGGATGATTACGGTCATCATCCGACAGAGGTTGATGCTACGATTAAAGCCGCACGCGCTGGCTGGCCAGATAAGCGGTTGGTTATGATTTTTCAGCCGCATCGCTATACGCGAACCCGCGATTTATATGACGACTTCGCGCATGTGTTATCGCAGGTTGACGTGCTGCTGATGCTGGATGTGTATTCCGCAGGAGAATCGCCGATTCCGGGCGCAGACAGCCGTTCACTGTGCCGTACCATTCGAGGAAGAGGTAAGATTGATCCGATTCTGGTAACAGATGTGGATACTTTACCGGAACTGTTGTCACAGGCGCTGCGAGGCGAAGACCTGATTTTGGTTCAGGGAGCCGGCAACATCGGTAAACTGGCGCGTAAACTGGCTGATTCCAGATTACAGCCGCAGATAAGTGAATGAGGAACATCATGACTGAGAAAGTTGCTGTATTGCTTGGTGGAACCTCTGCTGAACGTGAAGTGTCGTTACTTTCCGGTCAGGCGGTCTTGGCTGGCCTGAAGGAAGCTGGCATCAATGCCCATGCGGTTGATACCCGTGACTTCCCTGTGACGAAATTGAAGGACGAAGGTTTTACCCGCGTTTTCATCGCCTTACATGGTCGCGGTGGTGAAGATGGCACATTGCAGGGTGTTTTGGAATTTCTGGAGCTGCCTTATACCGGTAGCGGCGTCATGGCATCCGCACTGACGATGGATAAGCTCCGTACCAAACAGGTGTGGCAGGCGGTCGGATTACCGGTATCGCCTTACGTGGCATTGGCTCGTCGCCAGTATTCAGAGACGGCGGCAAATGAATTGCTGGCGAAATTCACTCATCTTGGTTTGCCACTGATTGTCAAACCAAGCCGTGAAGGTTCCAGCGTCGGCATGAGCAAAGTGAACGCGCTTAGTGATTTGCCTGCGGCATTGGAAGAGGCATTCCGTCATGATGACGATGTTCTGGTCGAGAAATGGCTGAGTGGCCCAGAATATACCGTCGCTATCCTGGGTGATGAGGTATTACCTGCTATTCGCATTCAGCCTGCGGGTACGTTTTACGACTATGAAGCGAAGTATTTGTCAGATGATACCCAGTATTTCTGCCCAAGTGGTTTGCCTGACGATCAAGAGCAGGCATTAGCGGTACTGGCGATGGCGGCTTATCGTGCGGTGGACTGTAGCGGATGGGGACGCGTCGATTTTATGTTGGATAGCGATGGTGCTTTCTACTTGCTTGAGGTGAATACGTCTCCAGGGATGACGAGCCACAGCCTGGTTCCTATGGCGGCGCGTCAACGTGGCCTGACTTTCTCGCAACTGGTCGTGAAAATTCTGGAGCTTGCTGGCTGATATGTCGCAGGCAGCGCTGAATACACGCGGACGAGAGCCTGAACCGAAAGGAACACGTCGCAGTAATGGAGGCCAATTGGCAGGAATTGTTTTCCTGCTGATGGTGATAGGGACGATCGTCTGGGGAAGCTGGATGGTGGTGGGGTGGATGAAAGACGCCAGCCGCCTGCCGCTCTCTCGTATGGCAGTAACAGGGGAAAGGCAGTACACCACCAATGACGATATTCGTCAGGCAATTTTGTCGTTGGGGTCGCCGGGAACGTTCATGACACAGGATGTGAACGTGATCCAGCAGCAGATCGAACGTCTATCATGGATAAAACAGGCCAGCGTACGTAAGCAGTGGCCGGACGAATTAAAGATTCATCTGGTTGAATATGTACCGGTAGCGCGTTGGAATGATCAGCTAATGGTTGATGCGGAAGGAAATTCGTTCAGTGTACCCGCTGAACGTGTTGGTAACCGTAAGATGCCGTTGCTGTATGGCCCGGAAGGCAGTGAAACCGAAGTATTGGAAGGCTATCGCATCATGAGTCAGACGCTAGCCGCCGGAAAGTTTACGTTAAAAACGGTTGCGATGAGTGCACGGCATTCATGGCAACTGGGATTAGACGATGATACTCGCCTCGAATTGGGGCGGGACGATAGGGCTAAACGTCTGCAACGCTTTATTGAACTTTATCCGCTGTTGCAGCGGCAGGCTCAGAGCGAAAACAAACGTATTAGCCATGTAGATTTGCGATACGACAGCGGGGCCGCGATAGGTTGGGCTCCAGCCTTGCTTGATCAACAACATGTTGATCGGCAGCGAGTTGGTCAGCAACAAGACATTGATCAGCAACAGAACAGTAACCAGAAACAGACACAGGCTAAACAACAATGATCAAGTCGACGGACAGAAAACTGGTAGTTGGGCTGGAAATCGGTACAGCGAAAGTGGCTGCGCTGGTAGGGGAAGTCCTGCCCGATGGCATGGTCAATATTATTGGCGTAGGCAGTTGCCCGTCACGTGGAATGGATAAAGGCGGCGTAAACGATCTGGAATCAGTCGTTAAGTGTGTTCAACGCGCGATTGATCAGGCGGAGTTAATGGCAGACTGTCAGATCTCTTCCGTGTATCTGGCGCTATCGGGAAAACACATCAGTTGCCAGAATGAAATAGGGATGGTGCCTATTTCAGAAGAAGAGGTGACGCAGGACGACGTAGAAAGTGTGGTGCATACCGCCAAGTCCGTGCGTGTGCGCGATGAACACCGTGTTCTCCATGTGATCCCACAGGAGTATGCGATCGATTATCAGGAAGGGATTAAAAACCCAGTTGGCTTATCTGGCGTGCGTATGCAGGCGAAAGTCCACCTGATAACCTGCCATAACGATATGGCGAAGAATATTGTTAAAGCCGTTGAACGCTGTGGTTTAAAGGTCGACCAACTGATTTTCGCAGGATTGGCTTCCAGCTATGCGGTTTTGACAGAAGACGAACGTGAGCTGGGCGTGTGCGTTGTTGATATCGGCGGCGGCACAATGGATATCGCGGTCTACACCGGTGGCGCATTGCGACACACGAAAGTGATTCCTTATGCAGGCAACGTGGTTACGAGCGACATTGCCTACGCGTTTGGCACGCCGCCGACGGATGCTGAAGCGATCAAAGTGCGTCATGGTTGTGCATTAGGCGCGATCGTTGGCAAAGATGAGAATGTGGAGGTCCCGAGCGTTGGAGGACGTCCACCCCGCAGTTTGCAAAGACAGACACTGGCGGAAGTGATTGAACCACGTTACACCGAGCTGTTGAACTTGGTGAACGATGAACTTTTACAGTTGCAGGAGCAGTTGCGTCAACAGGGCGTAAAACACCATCTGGCAGCAGGGATTGTGCTGACGGGCGGTGCCGCGCAAATAGACGGTCTGGCGGCTTGTGCGCAGCGTGTGTTTCATACACAGGTGCGTATTGGACAACCAATGAATATAACAGGGCTGACGGATTATGCCCAAGAGCCTTATTACTCAACGGCGGTTGGGTTGCTGCATTACGGGAAAGAATCTCATCTGGGTGGTGAGCATGAAGTCGAAAAACGTGCCTCAGTGAGCAACTGGTTCAAACGAATCAACAGCTGGTTGAGGAAAGAATTCTAATTTTATCAAAGAGATCACCTGGCACAGTTTTATGATCTCGCAGTTACAGGCACAAACGGAGAGAAATTATGTTTGAACCAATGGAATTAACCAACGACGCGGTGATTAAAGTCATCGGCGTCGGTGGCGGCGGTGGTAATGCCGTCGAACACATGGTGCGTGAGCGCATCGAAGGCGTCGAGTTTTTTGCAGTCAACACGGATGCGCAGGCATTACGTAAAACAGCGGTTGGCCAGACAATTCAGATCGGTAGCGGCATCACAAAAGGTTTGGGTGCAGGCGCTAATCCAGAAGTCGGCCGTAACTCGGCTGAAGAAGATCGCGAAGCGTTGCGTTCAGCACTCGAAGGTGCGGATATGGTGTTTATCGCCGCCGGTATGGGCGGTGGTACAGGTACAGGTGCTGCACCCGTTGTGGCCGAAGTTGCCAAAGATCTGGGCATTCTGACCGTCGCTGTAGTGACCAAGCCTTTCAACTTTGAAGGCAAAAAGCGTATGGCGTTTGCGGAGCAGGGTATCGCCGAGCTGTCTAAGCACGTCGACTCGCTGATCACCATTCCGAACGACAAGCTGCTGAAAGTACTCGGGCGGGGGATCTCCCTGCTGGATGCATTTGGTGCGGCAAATGACGTACTGAAAGGCGCGGTGCAGGGTATCGCCGAGCTGATCACGCGTCCAGGTCTGATGAACGTCGACTTTGCAGACGTGCGTACCGTGATGTCCGAAATGGGTTATGCCATGATGGGCTCCGGCGTTGCACGCGGTGAAGACCGTGCAGAAGAAGCGGCTGAAATGGCAATCTCCAGCCCACTGTTGGAAGATATCGATCTGTCTGGTGCACGTGGCGTGCTGGTCAACATCACGGCGGGTTTTGACCTGCGCCTGGATGAGTTCGAGACGGTAGGTAACACCATCCGTGCATTCGCGTCCGACAATGCGACCGTAGTAATCGGTACGTCGCTTGACCCAGAAATGAATGATGAACTGCGTGTAACGGTTGTTGCGACGGGTATCGGTATGGACAAACGTCCTGAGATTACTCTGGTGACAAATAAGCAGGCCAGCCAGCCTGTGATGGATCATCGTTACCAGCAACACGGCATGACGCCGCTGGCGCAGGAAAAACCGGCTGCTAAAGTGGTTAACGACCAGAATCCGCAGACAAATAAAGAGCCAGACTATCTGGATATCCCAGCGTTTCTGCGTAAGCAGGCAGACTAATTTGCTGCCAGATAACGTTGGAATCTCCGCTCTTTGTGCTAAACTGTGCCACCGAGCTTGGTCTATACTAGGTCGGTAGGTTCAGTAACATGCGAGATAAAATGATGATCAAACAACGTACATTAAAACGTATTGTTCAGGCGACTGGTGTCGGGTTACATACCGGCAAGAAGGTCACCTTGACCATGCGTCCTGCACCGGCAAATACCGGGGTCATCTATCGCCGCACAGACTTGAATCCCCCGGTTGATTTCCCGGCTGATGCAAAATCCGTGCGTGATACCATGCTCTGTACTTGCCTGGTTAATGAGCATGACGTGCGTATTTCTACGGTGGAGCATCTTAACGCTGCGCTTGCAGGGTTGGGCATTGACAATATTGTCATCGATGTTGATGCACCAGAAATTCCAATTATGGATGGCAGCGCCAGCCCGTTCGTTTACCTGTTGCTAGATGCGGGTATCGAAGAGCTGAACTGCGCCAAGAAATTCGTACGTATCAAACAGCCCGTTCGCGTTGAAGACGGCGACAAGTGGGCCGAAATGAAACCGTTTAACGGTTTTAGCTTGGATTTCACTATCGACTTCAACCACCCAGCGATTGATGCGGGCAACCAGCGCTATCGTTTGGATTTCTCTGCCGATGCGTTTGTTCGCCAGATCAGTCGTGCGCGTACCTTCGGCTTCATGCGCGATATCGAATACTTGCAGTCTCGTGGGTTGTGCCTGGGCGGCAGTATGGATTGTGCCATCGTTGTTGACGATTATCGCGTACTGAACGAAGACGGCCTGCGTTTTGAAGATGAGTTTGTCCGTCATAAAATGCTGGATGCCATTGGTGACTTGTTTATGTGTGGTCATAACATCATCGGTGCGTTTTCTGCGTTTAAATCCGGTCATGCTCTGAACAACAAACTGTTGCAGGCTGTGCTGGCGAATCAGGAAGCGTGGGAATACGTGACCTTTGAAGATGAAGCTGAAATGCCGCTGGCGTTTAAAGCGCCATCTATTGTGTTGGCGTAACGCCTGACGTTGTCACTTCTTATTACGACTGGTTTTACTGGTACCCTCTCCGGCCAGTGAAGCCAGTCGTTCTAATATCTTTCTGAGTTTTTCCGGGCTGTTGCCTGCTAACGTCCTCAATGTCTCCGCGCTTTGCTCACTCAACTGACGCAACGGTTTATCCCCGGTAATTTCTTGCGCTGCAATGTCACTATTTTTCACGATTTCATGCCCTTTTGCGGCAAGCGTTGGATTAATCCTGATGTCGATTGAAGCCAATGATGGTAGTATTTGTGCGCGTAATGCAGAGAGCAACGCAGGTTGTTCGTAACGTAACCGCATCAGCCAACTGGCGTTGGCGGTTTCCAGTATCAGTAAACCTTGCCGGTAATTAGCGACGCGGCACCATGGGTGCAACGGTGCAGGCAGTAATCCGCGCACGGCACGGTTGAGTTTTAATAAGGCGATAGCGCGCTGTTGCACATCTTGTAGCGGGCCTTTACCCGACATGGATGCGCTATCAAACAGAAATTCCAGTGATTGTGGGCGGCTATCACGCATAGACCTGGCTCCGGTGGATGTTACTCGTGATTGGTATTCTAAATCGTTGGCGACAATTTGGCAGACGTTATTTCTGGCCGCATCTCTTATTAGGGATGGTCGCGGCGAGTCTTGGTCTGCCGACAAGCCTGAACGACTCACAGGACATCGCCTCACTTCCTAATTCAAGCTCCAGCGTTAGCCGGCAGAATAACGTATCGCTGAGCCTTACCGATCTGGTGGCGCTAAAAGAAGCGCATCGACGCTCGTCCTACAGCGTTGATTATTGGCATCAGCATGCGATACGCACTGTCATTCGTCACCTTTCTTTTGCATTGACGACGCCACAGACGGCCAATGCCCAACAGGCTGACGAGCTAGAGCCTCATTCTCTGGTTTTGTTGGATACGCTAAATGCGCTGTTGACGCAGGATTCCCAGTATCCCTTCGTGATCTCTCCCCATGCTGGACGAGTCACTTTTTATCCTCAGGCATATCATCAAATCGGTATCTGGCTTGCCCAAATCCGTGGCATCCGCGCAGGACCATACCTCATCAGCTGAACGTGTAATGATAATTAGCTGAAGAAATTTCTCTCGTTTTTTGCTGAGTTTCTCAGGTTTTCGATATTGTATTGCCACTGGATACGTGGCACTTGTGAGATTAAAACTATTATGGTCATGAATATCTTAACCAAAATTTTTGGTAGCCGTAACGATCGTACGCTGCGTCGTATGCGTAAAAATGTTGATGTTATTAGTCGGTTAGAGCCAGGAATGGAAAAACTTTCCGATGAGGAACTACAGGCGAAAACGCTGGAGTTCCGTGCTCGTCTGGAGAAAGGCGAAACGCTGGAGAGCCTGCTGCCGGAAGCTTTCGCTGTAGTGCGTGAATCCAGTAAACGTGTATTTGGTATGCGTCACTTCGACGTACAGCTTCTTGGCGGTATGGTTCTGAATGAGCGGTGTATTGCGGAGATGCGTACCGGTGAAGGTAAAACGCTGACGGCAACCTTACCTGCGTACCTGAATGCATTGACTGGCCGTGGCGTACACGTAGTTACCGTGAACGATTATTTGGCACAGCGTGATGCCGAAAATAACCGCCCGCTGTTTGAGTTCCTTGGCCTGAGCGTCGGTATTAACCTGCCGGGGATGCCTGCGCCAGCGAAGCGTGAAGCCTACGCCGCCGATATTACCTACGGAACCAATAACGAATACGGCTTTGACTATCTGCGTGACAACATGGCATTTAGCCCAGAAGAGCGTGTACAGCGTAAACTTTACTACGCGCTGGTGGATGAGGTTGACTCCATCCTGATCGATGAAGCACGTACGCCGCTGATCATTTCCGGTCCGGCTGAAGATAGCTCTGAGCTTTATATTAGCGTCAATAAAATTATCCCTCACCTGATCCGTCAGGAGAAAGAAGATTCCGATACTTTCCAGGGCGAAGGTCATTTCTCTGTTGATGAAAAAGCACGTCAGGTTAACCTCACTGAGCGTGGTCTGGTTCTGGTAGAAGAACTGCTGGTGAAAGAAGGCATTATGGAAGAGGGAGAATCGCTGTACTCTCCGACGAACATTATGCTGATGCACCATGTGACCGCCGCGCTGCGTGCGCACGTGCTGTTTACCCGCGATGTGGACTACATTGTGAAAGACGGTGAAGTGATCATCGTCGACGAGCACACTGGCCGTACCATGCAGGGGCGTCGCTGGTCAGATGGTCTGCATCAGGCTGTGGAAGCGAAAGAGAAAGTGGCGATTCAGAATGAAAACCAGACTCTGGCTTCCATTACCTTCCAGAACTACTTCCGCTTGTATGAAAAATTGGCGGGTATGACCGGTACGGCAGATACCGAAGCGTTTGAATTCAGCTCTATCTATAAGCTGGATACGATTGTGGTACCGACTAACCGTCCGATGATTCGTAAAGACTTGCCCGATCTGGTCTACATGACCGAGCAGGAAAAAATCGATGCCATCATTGAAGATATCAAAGATCGTTCCGTAAAAGGTCAACCGATTCTGGTCGGTACGATCTCGATTGAGAAATCAGAAGTGGTTTCTCATGCGCTGGAAAAAGCGGGCATTAAACACAACGTGTTGAATGCGAAATTCCATGCCATGGAAGCGGACATCGTTGCTCAGGCGGGTCAGGCTGGTGCGGTTACTATTGCTACCAACATGGCCGGTCGTGGTACGGACATCGTATTGGGCGGTAGCTGGCAGGCAGAAGTTGCACATCTGGAAAACCCAAGTGACGAGCAAATTGCAGAAATTAAAGCGGCCTGGAAAGTGCGCCATGATGCCGTATTAGCTGCGGGCGGTTTGCATATTATCGGTACTGAGCGCCATGAATCTCGCCGTATTGATAATCAGCTACGCGGCCGTTCCGGTCGTCAGGGGGATGCGGGTTCATCACGCTTCTATCTGTCGATGGAAGATGCGCTGATGCGTATCTTTGCCTCCGATCGTGTTTCCAACATGATGCGCAAGCTGGGGATGAAACCGGGCGAAGCGATTGAGCACCCGTGGGTCACTAAGGCGATTGCGAACGCGCAGCGTAAAGTGGAAAGCCGTAACTTCGATATTCGTAAACAATTGCTGGAATACGATGATGTGGCGAACGACCAACGTCGCGCGATCTACACACAGCGCAACGAACTGCTGGATGTGTCTGATATCAGCGAAACCATCACCAGCATTCGTGAAGATGTATTCAAAGCGACGATCGACAGCTATATTCCACCGGAATCTCTGGAAGAAATGTGGGATACGGAAGGCCTGGAACAGCGCCTGAAGAACGATTTCGATCTGGATATGCCAGTCAAGGCGTGGCTGGATAAAGAGCCTGAATTGCATGAAGAAACGCTGCGTGAGCGTATTTTCCAGCAGGCGCTTGAAGTTTATCATCGCAAAGAAGAAGTGGTTGGCAATGAAGTCATGCGCAACTTCGAGAAAGGCGTGATGTTGCAGACGCTGGATTCCTTGTGGAAAGAGCATTTGGCGGCAATGGATTACCTGCGTCAGGGTATCCACTTACGTGGCTATGCGCAGAAAGATCCTAAGCAAGAATATAAGCGTGAGTCGTTCTCTATGTTTGCCGCGATGTTGGAATCACTGAAATATGAAGTGATCAGTACGCTGAGCAAAGTCCAGGTGAGAATGCCGGAAGAGATCGAAGCGCTGGAGCAGCAACGTCGCGAAGAAGCTGAACGTTTGGCTAGGCAGCAGCAACTGAGCCATCAGGAAGAAGATAGCCTGAATACAGGTTCACCGGCGCAGGCAGACCGTAAGATTGGGCGTAACGATCCTTGCCCATGTGGTTCAGGTAAGAAATATAAGCAGTGCCACGGTCGCTTACAGAAATAATTGACTGCTGAATCCAGTGATTAATTGGTGATAAGTGTAAAGGCGGTCATTGACCGCCTTTTACTTGGTAAGAATCTGATAGGAATTGTCATGACGCAAAAACAGTTATCCGTCGCAGTGGGCATCATCCGCAATGCGGATCAGCAATACTTCATTGCTCGTCGTCCCGATGGCGTTCATATGGCAGGGATGTGGGAGTTTCCCGGCGGTAAAATTGAAGAGGGAGAAACGCCAGAGCAGGGGCTGATTCGTGAACTGCGTGAAGAAACGGGTATCGAAGCGAGCGCACCGCAGCCGCTAAACAGCAAAACGTTTTCTACGCCGGAGAGAATCATCACACTTCATTTCTTTCTGGTTGAAACGTGGCAGGGTGAGCCCTATGGGCGGGAAGGTCAGGAATCTCGCTGGGTGAGCGTGGAGGCGCTGCGCGAGGAAGAGTTTCCGCCAGCGAATGCGGAGATGATCCGCTGGCTGAAATCGCTTTAATCTACGATTTTCTGTTTGAACTCATTATCGCGAAACGTTGCTGTTAGCGCGTTTCGCTCCAGTCTTCACTGTCTGAAACCATATCATCGCTTGGAATGCGTTTTTCTTCATCAGCCCATTCGCCTAAGTCGATGAGCTGGCAACGTTTGCTGCAAAAGGGGCGATAGATGCTGGCTTCATTCCAGATAACCGCTCGCTTGCAGGTTGGGCACTTCACCGTCGTAATCTCTGTTGTCATAACGTTCTTTTCACTCTATTTGGTACTTAACACGTTTTCGTTTATCTGTGCTGAGTCTAGCAACAGGCCAGTTCAAACGTTAAACGAGGCGGAATATGGCCGTTTTCGCTATCTAATGGCAGGAAACGGATGGCGTAGCGTGTCTTATGACCGGATATTTGTGGATAGAGTTGATGTGCCTGTTCAAGACGCAAGCGTAGCAGGTCAGCATCTGAGGCATTGTCCTGAAAGAAGCCATTCAAACTGGTTTGTGGGCGGAACGTACCGGAGTGACGGATTAGTTCCAGGATCATGTCCAGCGCTTGTTTAAGCGGTGATAGAGAGCTAAGCCAGCCATAAACCAGTTTCTCACGTAGCGCCTGAGGTTGATGCAACCAGCTATGTAGCGTTGGTAAGTCGAAACTGCAACACCCGCCGGGAATACCTAGTCGCTGACGAACCATGCTAATCAGACGATCTTCTCGTAAGAACTGCCCCATCCGCGGTGCTGCCATCAGCGTACTGGCCAGATCTTTCAACTGACGCCGCAACGTGTGGATGCGTTCCATGTCTACACCTGGTACATCACTCCATTGCAGCAATTTTTGCTGTTGGCGCTCCAGTTCTTTCAGCAACTCGGTACGCACATCTCCGCGTTCCAGTACATCAAGCAGCTCGGCGACGGCGCGAAAAAATGTCAGAGCGCTCCCCATGTCAGTCAGAGAATGGTTTTGATGCAGCTGCTGCAATAATGATTCGATACGCAACCAGGTACGCGTTTTCTCGTTGAGCGGATATTCAAATAAAATCGTTGAGGAAGCGTCACTCATTCTTAGTCATCCTGTCGGCTGCGGAAGCGGCTAGCTCTAGGTAATGGCGGTGTAATTCCGCAACCTGTGGAGCCAACTCGCTTGGGCAACGACTGTTATCAATAATATCATCGGCATAAGCCAGGCGCTGTTCTCGGGTTGCCTGTGCTGCCAGTATGTTTTCCGCTTGCTGCCGACTGATGCCATCACGGGCCAGTGTGCGTTCAAGCTGTGTGTCTCTATCTACATCAACGACCAGAATACGCTGTGCTCGCTGCTGTAACCCATTTTCTACCAGTAAAGGGACGACCCACAGAATGTACGGTGTAGATATGGCGTGAAACTGGGCCTGTGTTTCCTGATGGATCAACGGATGGAGCAAATTATTCAGCCACTGTTTCTCGTCTGGTGAGGAAAAAATTCGGTGACGTAGTGCGGTACGGTTTAATGAACCATCGGCATTGAGCACGGCATCGCCAAACCGGTGCTTAATGGCATCCAGTGCGGGTTTCCCAGGTTCGACTACCTGTCGTGCGAGGATATCCGCATCAACGATAGTGACCCCTAATTTGGCAAATTCATCGGCTACGGTGCTTTTTCCGCTGCCAATACCGCCCGTTAAGGCTACGATGTATGTCATTGCACCTGTGTTGAAAAGTTAACATTTTTACTATCTTCAAGGGCGAGGAATTCATTCCCGTCCCCTGAACCCAATCAAGCATAAACCGCAGTTTGCTCCACACTATCACCCTGCTAGGCGATAGGTAAATTTTTCTGATTTTATCCCAAATAAAGTGAAAATCGCAGTCTTGCCGCAGGATTATTCCTGCGTATGATAACGTCACTGGTAAAGGGCATTATTTTTTTAGAAATGATTATGCCCAGTAACGATACTGAGCATTCCGCCGTCACTCACCAGGAACTCGAACCTCATGCGTATTGAAGAAGATTTAAAGTTAGGCTTTAAAGACGTTCTCATCCGGCCAAAGCGTTCGACGCTGAAAAGCCGCTCTGACGTTGAACTAGAACGTCAATTCACCTTCCTCCACGCTGGTGGCAACTGGTCTGGTGTTCCGATTATCGCCGCTAATATGGATACCGTGGGTACGTTTAGTATGGCGGAAGTCCTGGCTTCTTTTGATGTTCTGACAGCCGTCCATAAACACTATTCTGTCGAGCAATGGTCCCAGTTTGTGCAGCGAGCACCAGAATCGGTATTACGCCACGTCATGGTCTCGACCGGAACATCTGACGCTGACTTCATCAAGTTAAAACAGATTTTGGCGCTGTCGCCAGAGCTGAAATTTATCTGTATCGATGTAGCAAATGGCTATTCTGAGCACTTTGTGACGTTCCTGCAAAAAGCGCGTGAGGCCTGTCCAGACAAGGTTATCTGTGCTGGAAATGTGGTAACGGGTGAAATGGTGGAAGAACTTATTCTCTCTGGGGCGGACATCGTGAAAGTCGGTATTGGCCCCGGTTCTGTCTGCACAACGCGTGTTAAAACGGGCGTTGGCTACCCTCAGCTTTCCGCCGTGATTGAATGTGCCGATGCGGCACATGGCCTCGGCGGGCAAATTGTGAGCGATGGTGGCTGCGCTATGCCCGGCGATGTCGCGAAAGCCTTTGGCGGCGGTGCCGATTTTGTCATGCTGGGCGGCATGTTGGCAGGGCATGATGAATGTGAAGGTACTATCGTTGAAGAAAACGGTGAGAAGATGATGTTGTTCTACGGTATGAGTTCCGCATCTGCGATGGAGCGTCACGTCGGTGGTGTGGCTGAGTACCGTGCCGCAGAAGGAAAAACCGTGAAGCTGCCATTACGCGGTCCGGTAGATAATACCGTCCGCGATATTCTTGGCGGATTGCGTTCGGCCTGTACCTATGTTGGCGCATCCCGCTTGAAGGAACTGACGAAACGTACAACGTTTATCCGCGTGGCCGAGCAGGAAAATCGTATTTTTAACGGATAGTTATACGTTTTCACATTCCGTCTTTCCGCTCTTAATAGTGGTTATGTGGTTTGATTTGTAGACGTTGTCGTACATGTATTGGCTGGTTCAGGCACCGGCCAATATATTCCCCAACTGGAAGATAGGCAAATACATGCCAATCACTAGCGCCCCGACCATTCCCCCGACGACCATCATCAATAACGGCTCCAGCGTTTGTGTCAGCATGTCGGCCTGTTGTTGTACCCGCCTTTCATGCCATTCTGCTAACTGTGTAAAGATTGCATCCAGTGCCCCGGTTTCTTCACCAACCCGAATCAACTGCGGACACGGTGCGGGGAACAACGTGGTGTGATGCTGTGTGGCATGGTATAGCGACGTGCCCTGATGCAGCTGCTCTTGTATCTGTTGAATCGCGGCCTGATAAAGCGGATGACGGATCGTGGCGGCCGCATCCAGCCCCTCAGGAAGCGTTAAACCGGCATGCTGAGTCATGGCCAGAATATTGAATATCTGGTTCAGTGATTTACCACGTAGCAAACTGGATACCACAGGGAGCCTCAGCAGCCATTCTTGTTCTCTGGTTTTCCATAATGGTCTTTGCTGTCTCAGTCGGGCATATCCCAATATTAGGCAGCTAATAAGCAATAGCCCAAGGAACCCGTAGCCAGCGAGGAGATCGGCTAGATGAAGTAACTGCCGAGTAAACCACGGCAACGGCGTATTGAACGAGGAGTAGAGTGTTGCGAATTCGGGTAGAACCAGCAGCAACATCATCATGCTGACCAGCATTGCAATGAGCAAAACAAAACAGGGATAGCGTAGCGCCTTGATAACTTTTTGTTGCAGTCTGGACTGCTTCTCTTGTTGTTGAGCTAGCTGTAGGCAGCATATATCTAGTTTTCCCGTCAATTCGCCGACGGCAATGAGGGATCGATACAGAACGGGAAAAATATGAGGATAGCCGTGCAATGCCTCAGACAGCGAATTTCCCTGAGCAACATGAGTGCGAACGTCGCGTAATATGCAGCGCCAACCGGGGCGCTCATGCTGCTCTGACACCAATTTTAATGCTTCCAGCAGAGGCAATCCAGCTTGTAGTAGAGCCGCAAGCTGTTTGATTAACTCACCTAGCTGTTCGCGTTTCCAGTAGCGGGGTGACAGATAATGGCCAGCCTTTACGATGAGCGGCTGGTAGCCTTGGGCAATCAAGTTGGCATAGGCGTGCTGGCGGTGCGTGCTAATCAGTGTGCCGTTAGCAAATTCGCCCTCGGATGTGATTGCCTGCCAATGATATAAGCGCGCTAACTTCATTGTATCTCCTGATTCATAGACCACTCATCGCCGACAACACGATAGACTTCAACAAGTGAGGTTAGGCCATCGTTGATCCGTTCGAGCCCCGCAGCCAGCAGTGTCGGAAAACCAGAGTCTTGCGATAGGGCAGATAATTCCCCAATGCTGGCGTTGCCTGCTAATGCAGCCTGAAAATCTGGCGTGATGGGGAGTAATTCATAGAGCGCGACACGACCATAGTAACCAGAGAAGCAGTGGCTGCAACCGCTGGCCTGCCAATGGTTCAGTGGTCCTTGCCATATATTTTTTGGCAGTGAGAGTAGCGGTTCTCCTTGGGTTTTACAGTGTGGGCATAGTCGACGCACAAGCCGCTGTGCGATGATGAGTTTAAGCGCCGAAGCTAACAGATATCCAGGAATGCCCAAGTGATTGAGACGAGTTAGCGTTTCGACCGCAGAGTTGGTATGCAACGTGGACATGACCAGATGGCCCGTTTGTGCGGCTTTTACCGCAATTTCAGCGGTTTCAGCATCGCGGATTTCACCAATCATAATGACGTCTGGATCTTGTCGCAGCAGCGCACGTAAAATTCTCCCAAAGCCTAGTTCCGCTTTGGGATTGATTGCCGTTTGATTGATTCCCTGTAAGGGAATTTCGACCGGATCTTCCACGCTACAGATATTGCGACTGCACTCGTTAAGCCAGCGTATTGCGCTGTAAAGCGTCACGGTTTTACCACTCCCTGTAGGACCAGTGACTAGCAGCATTCCCTGTGAGGCGTTCAGCACACTGATAACCTGCTGCAATGCTTTTTCGCCAAGACCGAGTTTGTCCAGCGCCAACTCCTGTTGGTGCGTTTGTAAAATACGCAATACGACTTTTTCCCCCTGCTGCACGGGGAGGGTGGCGATACGTAACGAGTAGGGCTGTTGATCCAACGTTAGGCTGAATTGACCATCCTGCGGCAACCGTCGTTCGGCGATATTCAACTTACCCATGATTTTTAGCCGTGCGGTAATTCGGCTTATCAGCTCTGGAGGTGGTGCGGATATTACCTGTAATACACCATCAATGCGTAGCCGCACACGGTAGCTGTCTAGCTGTGGCTCAAAGTGGATATCAGAAGCGCGGCGCTGAACGGCGAGGCGTAGCGTTTGATGGATAAATTGCGCAACAGGGGAATCGTCATCATGATCCTGCGGCCCTACGTTGGCGTGATGAATACTGGCATGGTAGGTTTCTACTGGCTCGGCAACGGCGTTCACGGGGTTAAGCTGTTGTTCCATTCTGGCCTGCGGCCACTGTTCCACCATAATGCGGCGATTGCTGGCAAAACGCAGTGCGGAAATCATTTCCGCCGAAGGGGAGGTCGTGACGGCTACCGACAGCGTTTGTTCATCAATGCTGAGCAATAATGCCTGATAACGCCGGCACAGCGTCTGTAACTCGCTGAGCGTATGCTCGGAGGAGAAGGACGAATCTGTCATGATTAACCCGCCGTATTATCAAAACGGAAAACGTCCTGACAGGCGGCTTGCAGGCTCTCTGCGCCGTTATCTGTGGCACAGTTTTTCGTCCAGTGTGAAGCACCAGTTTCGGTATCCCACGTTGGCGTCAGAATAACGCGTAGCCCTTGCAGAGTAGATTGCCCAGTGAGCGTAATCACCCCTTGGGCGACGCTAACGGCGCTGACATAGCGTGAAGATTTGCTACCAGGAATTCCCTGATTACCTGCGTTGCAGGCCGTAAACGCCGCATTTTCCAGGCCGCAGAGATCGACTGGCGTTTTATAAGACACCATCGTTTGTAGCATGTCTGTGAGCGCCGCCTTTTGCAGATAACCTTGATAGGCGGGGACGCCAATGGCGCTGAGGATAGCAATGATCGCAATCACGATCATCAGCTCAATCAGTGTGAATCCTTGTTGTGTTGTCATGTTGATTTCCCTGTTGTTGCATATAAATTTTGTGGCACATAAATATTGCGGTACATAAACCCATACGGATGGCGGCAGCATAGGAAAGGGAGCGAAGGCTGACGAGCAGGAAAATGTGAAACAGGAAGGCGCTACGACATGTTTTTAGCGACTTGCAGAGGATTGAAAGTTTTTTGCGAGCAGAGACGCAATTTTCACGCTGTTGGGACAGGAAGTCCGCGCGGGATTCGTAGTTTGTGTTGTTACGATGGTGTACGAGAGAATGATATGTAGAGAGGTGAACGAGGTGCGAAATAGCACCTCGCCGATAGAAATAGAGGAGCGATTAGATAAAGCGCATGGATAAATCCAGTGCCTGTACGTGCTTGGTTAATGCGCCCACCGAGATATAATCGACGCCGGTTTCTGCATAGCCACGTAGCGTGTCGAGCGTGACATTGCCGGATATTTCCAGTAGTGCACGGCCTTGTGCCAAGCCAACCGCTTCCCGAATATTATCCAGACTAAAATTATCCAGCATAATGATATCGGCACCAGCCTCTAGCGCCTGCTGCAACTCATTCAGTGATTCGACTTCAACTTCTACCGGAACATCGTTGCGCAAAGCCTGTGCTTTTTCTACCGCATTTTTGATTGAGCCAGCGGCGATGATATGGTTTTCCTTAATCAGGAAGGCATCGGATAGGCCAAGACGATGGTTATCTCCACCGCCGCATGATACGGCGTATTTCAGTGCGGTTCTCAGCCCCGGCAGCGTCTTGCGGGTATCCAGCAGTCGAGTGCGCGTTCCCTGCAAGACGGCAACATAGCGGCTGACTTCGGTTGCGACGCCGGACAGCGTTTGCAGGAAATTCAGCGCTGTGCGCTCACCGGTCAGAAGCTGTTTAGCAGGCCCCGTGATCTCACACAGCGTTTGATTGGGGGTGATAGCCTCGCCATCGGCGACGTGCCAAACGATCGTTGTCGTGTCGCCCAATTGAGAAAAGACTTCTTCAAGCCAGCGCGTACCGCAGAATATGCCTGCTTCGCGCGTGATAATACGCGCGCTGACGGTCTCGTTGTCGGGTAACAGCAGAGCGGTAATGTCTTGATTAGCATCGACGATGCCACCTAAATCTTCACGCAGTGCCAGTTGCACGCTGGCGGGGATATCTTGTGAAATACGAGCGAGCAAGGCTTGCTGGCGTTGTTCCTGACTGTAGCGACGCGTTGACATGACAAAACTCCGAAGGGGGATTCGGAGGTCTATGCTACCTTGTTTATATCAGGACATCCAGAATGAATAGCCTTTGTAATTCAATGCATTACTTTCTTTAACTTTCCGGCGAACATGCGTGGTCGCCGGAAAGGAGATGTCATTTTAGAAGTTGTAACCGACGACCAGGTAATAGCCCCAACCGGTAGATTTCACTTCAAACGGACCTTTGCCGAAATTGAGCTCTGTGCCATCAGCCCATTGGCCACCGTTGTGGAAATAGCGTGCGACGAAAGAGTAGTGCCAGTGGTCGTAACCCAGTGCCAGAATATGACTGGAGGCAATGGAGTTGTTAGTGCGGCTTGAATTCGATTTATCACGTAGTTCTGAACCGAAATCAAAATTGGTGAAGCTGATATACGAGATGTTACCGCCCATCAGAGAGCCCAGCGGGTAGGAGTATTTCACTTTTACGCGGTAGCCGTCCCACTCATTTTCGTTCGCTGCGCCGTAGTTCTGCCATTGGTATTTGGCATAACCGTTCAGTGATAGCGACAGGTCGGTACCGGTATCAATATCGGTACCTAACCCCATGTACCAGGTGCTTTGGCGTGAACCGCTGTTGCGCCCCTGATCGTAAATAACGTTATTGGCGATGTACCACTCTTTAAACGGACCAAAGCTCAGGTCAGCTCCCGTCAGTTTATCAATCGAGAAGCGTGGTTCGATCTCGACAAACAGTGGGGAGCCTTTGTCCCAAATGCCACGGCTGTCGGGATCGCCACCAAAAAATTTAGGCGCATCGGCGTAACCGTAGAAATCGAACCAGTCTTTACGCGCAAATGCTTCATATTCCAGGTAGGTCGTGCTGTTCAGTTGCGGTCCGAAACGCGTATGGGCGCTGCCGACGACGTTAACGCTTTGGTGCCACCAGTCGGAGAGGTATTCAGCTTTATTGCTATTGCTGTCGGCAAGAGCTGGCATTGAGCATGACAGTGCGAGCAAGGTGCCTGCGGCGAAAGTGTTTTTCATGTTAAGTACCATAGTGTTAGACGTTATTTACGCCGAGCGTAAGACCGCAAAATAAATTTTGGTAATATCAAAAAAAATCAGGAGATAATTTTGCCATGCATTTTAAGTAAAAATAGACGCAATGCACGAAAACGATTGCCTTTTATTGTGTTATTACATTTGTAATGTGACTTTAATCACACAATGAGATTGGGATTTTATCTTGCTAAAAAAGATGTGAAAGTCGAAAAAGGCAGGAAAATGGCTAAAACATCACAAAACGAACGGTAAAATCTATTGATATCCAGTTGGATAGATAGGATGACGTGAAACATGGTATCTTGGAGCCGAGGACTTTTAGCTCCAATTGATTTTTCGCTTGATTCAGCCGGCAAACGATACGATGCGAGGTTATCGCCGATGCTTTTGGAAAATGGCTGGTTATCCGACATTACACACACGCCTTCGCCGCATTATGATGGTCGCCCGAATAACGAGGTGCCTTCCTTACTGGTGATTCACAATATCAGCCTACCGCCCGGTGAGTTTGGCGGTCCGTATATTGACCAGCTGTTTACGGCGACATTGGACCCCACTGCGCATCCTTATTTCGCCGATATTTCCCATTTACGCGTCGCGGCACATTGCCTTATTCGTCGCGATGGGCAAACCACGCAGTATGTGTCTTTCGATCAGCGCGCCTGGCATGCCGGTGTTTCGGTGTTTGAAGGTCGTGAACGCTGTAATGATTTCTCTATTGGTATTGAATTGGAAGGTACGGATACGCTGCCTTTTACCATGGAGCAGTATCACTCACTGGTTATGATTACACGCCTATTAATGCGGGCTTATCCTATTACACCGTCTCGAATTACCGGACATAGCGACATTGCTCCGGGCCGTAAAACCGATCCCGGTCCGGCATTTGACTGGGACGGCTATCATCGTCTGCTACAAGAAAACTGGAAAGAAAACAAAGGGAGTCTCGATCAATGACGCTGTTTACACTGTTGCTTACGCTGGCATGGGAACGGTTGTTCAAACAGGGGGAGCATTGGCAGATCGATCATCGGCTTGACGTTGTATTCCGACACGTTCCCTCTCCCTCTTTATTTCAAACGCTGTTCCTGACGTTATGCAGCATGGGAATTGTGGTGGGACTGCTGTGGCTAACGAGTGGCATTCTGTTTGGCCTGATTTCTCTTTTGCTGTGGATTGTTATCAGCCTGATGTGCATTGGTGCGGGTGAGATTCGCCAACACTATCGACGTTATTTGCAGGCCGCACAGCGCGGCGAGGCGGATGCCAGCCGGGAAATGGCGGCGGAACTGGCGTTGATTCACGGTTTACCCGTTGGTGCTGGTGAAAGCGAGCAGCTAAAAGAGCTGCAAAATGCATTGCTATGGATAAATTTCCGGTTTTATCTGGCTCCGCTGTTTTGGTTCGTTGCCGCAGGACCATACGGGCCGGTTGCACTCGTGGGGTATGCGTTTTTGCGCGCCAGACAAACCTGGCTTGCTCGGCATAACACGCCGCTGGAACGTGCGCAGTCTGGTGTCGATCGTTTGTTGCATTGGCTCGACTGGATTCCCGCTCGTTTGGCTGGTGCGGCTTACGCGTTGCTGGGACATGGTGAAAAAGCGTTGCCTGCCTGGTTCGCATCGCTAGGGGACTCTCGCAGTTCGCAATATTGGGTGTTAACTCAGTTGGCTCAATTTTCTCTGGCGCGTGAATCCCATAGCGAGCCCGTAGAAACGCCCAAAGCCGCCGTGACGCTGGCGAAAAAAGTGACGCTGGTGCTGGTGGTGGTTGTCGCGCTTCTGACGATATACGGTGCGCTGGTCTGATGTTTGTTGGGCGTTGGTAGGAAAAATAATGGCCGACAAGGTCGGCCATTGAATCGAGAAAATGTGGTTAAGGCAGAGGTTTACTTAAGCTGATTTTTCTTTTTGATGAAGTAGCCCACGCCCAGAATAACCAGCCAGACCGGGATCAGCATGACGGAAATCTGAATGCCCGGCGTCAGGAACATGATGACCAATATCCCCGCCAGGAACAGCAGGCAGAGGTAGTTACCCAGCGGATACAGCAACGCTTTAAACTTGGTCACCGTACCTTCTTTGTCCTTCTGTGCACGGAACTTCAGGTGTGCCAGACTGATCATCGCCCAGTTAATCACGAGAGCAGACACGACCAACGCCATTAATAGCTCGAATGCTTTGCCGGGAATAAGGTAGTTAATCAGCACGCAGAGTGCTGTCGCCAGTGCGGAAATACCGATTGCGACAACCGGTACGCCACGGCTATCGACGGTCTCCAGCACTTTCGGGCCATTACCCTGTTTTGCTAACCCGAACAGCATGCGGCTGTTGCAATAAACACAGCTGTTGTAAACCGACAGTGCTGCGGTCAATACCACGATGTTCAGTACCGTAGCTACGACGTTGCTGTTCAGTTCATGGAAGATCATGACGAACGGGCTACCGCCTTCTACAACTTTTCCCCACGGATAAAGTGACAGCAGGATAGCAAGTGAACCGATATAGAAAATCAGAATACGGTAGATCACCTGATTGGTCGCGCGTGGAATACTTTTCTCTGGGTCATCTGCTTCTGCCGCGGTAATCCCCACCAGTTCCAGCCCGCCAAATGAGAACATGATAACGGCCATCGCCATCACCAGACCGAGCCCGCCATTCGGGAAGAACCCGCCTTGCGCCCACAGATTGGTCACGGTGGCTTCCGGCCCACCTGTACCGCTGATCAACAGCCAGCCGCCGAAGACGATCATGCCAATAATCGCAGCGACTTTGATGATGGCAAACCAGAACTCCATCTCACCGTAGACTTTGACGTTCGCCAGATTGATAGCGTTAATCAGTAGGAAGAATACCGCGGCGGATACCCAGGTCGGAATATCTGGCCACCAGTACTGGACGTAAATCCCTACGGCACTGAGCTCAGCCATGGCGACCAGAACATACAGTACCCAGTAGTTCCATCCAGATGCAAAGCCCGCGAAATCGCCCCAATATTTATAAGCAAAGTGGCTGAACGATCCGGCTACCGGTTCTTCAACCACCATCTCGCCCAGTTGGCGCATAATGAGAAACGCGATCAGTCCGCCAATCGCATAGCCTAACAGGACTGATGGTCCGGCCATTTTGATTGTTTGTGCAATACCAAGAAAGAGGCCAGTACCTACCGCGCCACCCAAGGCAATCAACTGAATATGACGGTTTTTCAAACCACGCTTTAGCGTGCCGTCCGTTTGTTGATTATCCATCAAATTTAACCCTCTGCCTGTGCAAGTAAAAAATACGCTGCGTATTATTGACTGTACGTTTGTGTAATTTTATTTTTACGGATTGATTTTTCTTAAATTAAGAAACTCTCTACCGTTTGCCAAAGAATAGTGGTAAGTACGCAAGATTGCACTGATTTCTTATAGCCTGATAATTAAAAACTATCGTCACATCAAAATTTTTATCTCTCTTCGATTGAACCCCTGATGATGAGAAATAGGTGGGGAATTTGAAAGGCGATACCTCTTTTGGCTTACTCCCTTTTATTGCCTGTTTATCCCCGCTGTAAAAATAGTGTTTACCCCGATAGAGGGCTACTGGTAATCACGCTATCTTTATAAGAATAAAAATCCTTATTTTTTGAATAAAAATTCATTATTTGTGCATTTAAACGGTTCAGCACCGCCTGCTTTACGTTTCAAAAAAGTTAAAATATAGACAGGGGGGATTAATGGTAATACCACAGGCGGGCTATCACTTTGCCGCATGTTTCTCGTGCATTTGTTAAAATCTGGTGGGATTGGTGATTTAGCTCAAGGTCCTTATGGACAGAAGGTGAATACTTTGTTACTTTAGCGTCACGTTTTTGAAATTGGTATTACCAATTGACTCCGCGCCATTCGCAGAGAAGAATTCACCATGGCATACAGCAAGATCCGTCAGCCCAAACTGTCAGATGTGATTGAAAAGCAGTTGGAGTTTCTGATCCTTGAGGGAACCTTGCGCCCCGGCGAGAAGCTCCCACCGGAGCGCGAACTGGCAAAACAGTTCGATGTTTCCCGCCCTTCTCTGAGAGAAGCCATTCAACGCCTGGAAGCCAAAGGTTTACTTTTGCGCCGTCAGGGTGGTGGTACCTTCGTTCAAGCCAATCTATGGCAAAGCGTCAGCGATCCGCTGGCAGAATTACTGAGCACACATCCCGAATCACAGTTCGATCTTCTGGAAACGCGTCATGCGCTGGAAGGCATTGCTGCCTACTATGCGGCGTTGCGTGGCACAGAGTCTGATTTGCAGCGTATCCAGGATTGTCATGCCGTGATTGAGAAGGCGAGGGAAGCGGGCGATCTAGACGCCGAGTCAGAAGCCGTTATGCAGTATCAGGTTGCTGTAACAGAAGCCACGCATAATGTGGTTTTGCTGCATTTGGTACGTTGTATGGGGCCGATGCTCGAACAGAACGTGAGGCAGAATTTTGAATTGCTTTATTTGAGCCGTGAAGTGTTGGCTCAGGTTAGCATTCATCGCGCCAGCATTTTTGAGGCGATTGTTGCCCGTGAGCCAGAGAAGGCGCGCGAAGCATCACACCGCCATCTGGCGTTTATTGAGGAAGTATTGCTGGATCTTAACCGGGAACATAGTCGGCGCGAGAGATCGCTGCGTCGGCTCCAGCAACGCAAGGACTGAGTACCCATATTTTTGGTGCTCTGAATGCGGCAATGACGACGATGAGCCTGTCTTCATGCGTTTTGCTTATGATCAAATATAAGCCAGAATGC
Organism: Pectobacterium punjabense; assembly: GCF_012427845.1. NCBI lineage: Bacteria > Pseudomonadati > Pseudomonadota > Gammaproteobacteria > Enterobacterales > Pectobacteriaceae > Pectobacterium > Pectobacterium punjabense. Next base: position 3,944,307 of record NZ_CP038498.1, on the reverse strand, counting down.
ATGAAGACAGGCTCCAACAAACCAACTTATTAGAGAAGATAAGGAATAACCATGTCAGATCGTTTAAATAATGACGTGGATCCGATCGAAACCCGCGACTGGCTGCAGGCGATCGAATCGGTCATCCGTGAAGAGGGTGTTGAGCGCGCTCAGTTCCTGATAGATCAGGTTCTGGGTGAAGCGCGTAAAGGCGGTGTCAGCGTTGCTGCTGGTACGGCTGCACGCCAATATATCAACACCATCGCAGTGGAAGACGAACCGGAGTACCCTGGTAATCTGGATCTGGAACGTCGTATTCGCTCAGCAATCCGCTGGAACGCGATCATGACAGTGCTGCGTGCTTCGAAAAAAGATCTGGATCTGGGTGGCCACATGGCTTCTTTCCAGTCTTCCGCTACTTTCTATGAAGTGTGCTTTAACCACTTCTTCCGTGCTCGCACTGCGCAGGACGGCGGCGACCTGGTCTACTTCCAGGGCCACATTTCTCCGGGCGTTTACGCTCGTGCCTTCCTTGAAGGCCGTCTGACAGAAGACCAGATGAACAACTTCCGTCAGGAAGTTCACGGTAACGGTCTGTCTTCTTATCCGCACCCTAAATTGATGCCTGACTTCTGGCAGTTCCCGACCGTTTCTATGGGTCTGGGTCCGATTGGTGCTATCTACCAGGCTAAATTCCTGAAGTATCTGGAAAACCGTGGTCTGAAAGATACCTCTAAGCAAACCGTTTATGCCTTCCTGGGCGACGGCGAAATGGATGAGCCAGAATCCAAAGGTGCGATCACCATCGCGACCCGTGAAAAACTGGACAACCTGGTATTCGTTATCAACTGTAACCTGCAACGTCTGGATGGTCCGGTTACGGGTAATGGTAAGATCATCAATGAACTGGAAGGCATCTTCAGCGGCGCTGGCTGGGATGTGATTAAAGTGATGTGGGGCGATCGTTGGGACGAACTGCTGCGTAAAGACACCAGCGGTAAACTGATCCAACTGATGGAAGAAACCGTCGACGGTGACTACCAGACCTTCAAATCCAAAAATGGTGCCTACGTGCGTGAGCACTTCTTCGGTAAATACCCGGAGACGGCTGCACTGGTTAAAGACTGGAGCGACGATCAGATTTGGTCACTGAACCGTGGTGGTCACGATCCGAAGAAAGTCTACGCTGCACTGAAAAAAGCGCAGGACACCAAAGGCAAACCAACCGTTATTCTGGCGCATACCATTAAAGGTTATGGTATGGGCGACGCGGCGGAAGGTAAGAACATCGCTCACCAGGTTAAGAAAGTTAACATGGACGGCGTACGTTACTTCCGTGACCGCTTCAACGTGCCAGTGAGCGATGAAAACATCGAAAGCCTGCCGTACATCACCTTCGATAAAGATTCCGAAGAGTACAAGTACCTGCACGAACGTCGTCAGGCACTGGGCGGTTACCTGCCATCTCGTCAGCCGAACTTTGATGAGAAGCTTGAGCTGCCAACGCTGGAAGATTTCCGCACGCTGCTGGAAGAGCAGAACAAAGAAATCTCTACCACTATCGCGTTTGTACGTGCCCTGAACGTGATGCTGAAGAACCAATCTATCAAAGATCGTCTGGTTCCGATCATCGCTGACGAAGCGCGTACCTTCGGTATGGAAGGTCTGTTCCGCCAAATCGGTATTTATAGCCCGAAAGGCCAGCAGTACACCCCGCAGGACCGTGAGCAAGTTGCTTACTACAAAGAAGACCAGAAAGGTCAGATTCTGCAGGAAGGTATCAACGAGCTGGGTGCAGGTTCTTCTTGGCTGGCGGCGGCAACGTCTTACAGCACCAACAATCTGCCAATGATCCCGTTCTACATCTACTACTCTATGTTCGGTTTCCAACGTATCGGCGACCTGTGCTGGGCTGCGGGTGACCAACAGGCGCGTGGATTCCTGATCGGTGGCACTTCAGGACGTACAACGCTGAACGGTGAAGGTCTGCAACACGAAGATGGCCACAGCCACATTCAGTCGCTGACTATCCCGAACTGTCTCTCCTACGATCCGGCATTCGCCTATGAAGTTGCGGTGATCATGCATGATGGTCTGCACCGTATGTACGGCGAAGCGCAAGAGAACATTTACTACTACATCACCACGCTGAACGAAAACTACCACATGCCTGCGATGCCGCAGGGTGCGGAAGAAGGTATCCGTAAGGGTATCTACAAGCTGGAAACGGTTGAAGGTAGCAAAGGTAAAGTTCAACTGCTGGGCTCTGGTTCTATCCTGCGTCACGTACGTGAAGCGTCTCAGATTCTGGCTAAAGACTATGGCATCGGTTCTGACGTATTCAGCGTAACCTCCTTCACTGAACTGGCTCGCGAAGGTCAGGATTGTGAGCGTTGGAACATGCTGCATCCGACCGAAACGCCGCGCGTACCTTACGTGGCTCAGGTACTGAGTGATGCGCCAGCGGTTGCATCTACTGACTACATGAAGCTGTTTGCTGAGCAAATCCGTAACTTCATCCCGGCTAGCGATTACCGCGTACTGGGTACTGACGGTTTCGGTCGTTCTGACAGCCGTGAGAACCTGCGTCACCACTTCGAAGTGGATGCGTCTTACGTCGTGGTTGCGGCTCTGGGTGAACTGGCTAAACGCGGTGAAATCGATAAGAAAGTGGTTGCTGATGCCATCACTAAATTCAACATCGATGCAGATAAAGTTAACCCGCGTCTGGCATAAGAGGTAAAGATTACATGGCTATCGAAATCAACGTACCGGACATCGGTGCAGATGAAGTTGAAGTCACCGAAGTGCTGGTGAAGGTGGGCGACAAGGTTGAAGCTGAACAGTCGCTGATCACGGTTGAAGGTGATAAGGCTTCTATGGAAGTCCCTTCTCCGCAGGCTGGTGTCATTAAAGAGATCAAAGTCTCTGTCGGTGACAAAGTTGAAACCGGCAAACTGATCATGATTTTCGATTCCGCCGACGGTGCAGCTGATGCTGCACCTGCTAAGGCAGAAGAGAAGAAAGAAGCGGCTCCGGCTGCTGCACCAGCAGCCTCTGCGGCGAAAGACGTCAACGTACCGGATATCGGCGGTGACGAAGTTGAAGTGACCGAAGTACTGGTTAAAGTGGGCGACACCGTTGCTGCTGAACAGTCTCTGATCACCGTAGAAGGCGACAAAGCGTCTATGGAAGTCCCGGCACCTTTCGCGGGTACGGTTAAAGAGATCAAAATCAGCACCGGCGATAAAGTCTCTACCGGTTCTCTGATCATGGTATTCGAAGTCGCGGGAGCTGCACCTGCTGCCGCTCCGGCACAAGCAGCTGCTCCAGCAGCAGCTGCGCCAGCGGCCTCTGCCGCTAAAGAAGTTAACGTACCGGATATCGGCGGTGACGAAGTCGAAGTGACTGAAGTGATGGTTAAAGTTGGCGATAAAATCGCGGCTGAGCAATCACTGATCACCGTTGAAGGCGATAAGGCTTCAATGGAAGTCCCTGCGCCGTTCGCGGGTACGGTTAAAGAAATCAAAATCAGCACCGGCGACAAAGTGAAAACCGGTTCACTGATCATGGTCTTCGAAGTGGAAGGCGCTGCGCCTGCGGCGGCTCCAGCTGCGAAGCAAGACGCGGTTCCTGCTGCACCTGCTCCAGCGGCAAAACCTGCTGCTGCACCGGCTGCGAAAGCGGAAGGCAAGAGCGAGTTCGCTGAGAATGATGCTTACGTTCACGCGACGCCTGTTATCCGTCGTCTGGCACGTGAATTCGGCGTGAATCTGGCGAAAGTGAAGGGTTCTGGTCGTAAAGGCCGTATCCTGCGCGAAGACGTTCAGGCTTACGTGAAAGATGCCGTGAAACGCGCTGAGTCTGCGCCAGCCGCTGCCGCTGGCGGCGGTCTGCCAGGCATGCTGCCATGGCCGAAAGTCGACTTCAGCAAGTTTGGTGAAGTCGAAGAAGTGGAACTGGGCCGTATCCAGAAAATCTCTGGTGCTAACCTGAGCCGTAACTGGGTGATGATCCCGCATGTTACGCACTTCGATAAAACGGACATCACCGATCTGGAAGCGTTCCGTAAACAGCAGAACGCCGAAGCTGAGAAGCGCAAACTGGATGTGAAATTCACCCCAGTTGTCTTCATCATGAAAGCCGTTGCCGCTGCGCTTGAGCAGATGCCACGCTTCAACAGTTCCCTGTCTGAAGACGCGCAACGTCTGACGCTGAAGAAATACATCAACATCGGTGTTGCGGTTGATACCCCGAACGGTCTGGTGGTTCCGGTCTTTAAAGACGTGAACAAGAAGAGCATCACTGAGCTGTCTCGCGAACTGATGGCGATTTCCAAGAAAGCCCGTGACGGTAAGCTGACCGCAGGCGAAATGCAGGGTGGTTGCTTCACTATCTCCAGCCTGGGCGGTATCGGGACTACGCACTTTGCGCCGATCGTCAACGCGCCTGAAGTGGCTATTCTTGGTGTGTCTAAGTCTGCAATGGAACCGGTCTGGAATGGTAAAGAGTTCACTCCGCGTCTGATGATGCCGATGTCTCTGTCCTTCGACCACCGTGTCATTGACGGTGCTGATGGTGCTCGCTTCATTACCATCATTAACAACACGTTGTCTGACATCCGCCGTCTGGTGATGTAATCGAAAAGCCGGCCTGACGGCCGGCTTTTTTCTGATAAGCTGTAATTTGTTACAGCGGTCAGTGATCAAGGACAAATCGTTAGTCGCTTGTTGTTTCAAAATTGTTAACGATTTTGTAAACTACTGCGGCAAAGACACGTCCCGGTGGAAGAGGGCGTTATTAAAAATGCACCCTCAATCAGAATGATGACGGGTGTGACGTCACAGACCCGCCGGAAATCAATTAAGAGGTCATGATGAGTACTGAAATTAAAGCTCAGGTAGTGGTACTTGGTGCCGGCCCCGCAGGCTATTCTGCTGCATTCCGCGCGGCGGATTTGGGTCTGGAAACCGTACTGGTAGAGCGCTACTCCACGCTGGGTGGGGTGTGTCTGAATGTGGGCTGTATTCCTTCCAAAGCCCTGCTGCACGTTGCCAAAGTTATCGAAGAAGCCAAAGCACTGGCAGAACACGGTATCGTGTTCGGTGAACCTAAAACCGACATTGATAAGATCCGCCTGTGGAAAGAAAAAGTTATCACCCAACTGACCGGTGGTCTGGCGGGTATGGCTAAAGGCCGTAAAGTTAAAGTCGTTAACGGTCTGGGCAAATTCACGGGTGCCAACACGCTGGAAGTTGACGGTGAAAACGGCAAAACGACGATCAACTTCGATAACGCGATTATCGCTGCGGGTTCACGTCCTATCCAACTGCCTTTCATTCCTCATAATGACCCGCGCGTATGGGATTCTACCGATGCACTGGAGCTGAAAAGCGTCCCAGGTCGTCTGTTGGTGATGGGCGGCGGTATCATCGGTCTGGAAATGGGTACCGTTTACCATGCTCTGGGTTCACAGATCGACGTTGTTGAAATGTTCGATCAGGTGATTCCAGCCGCTGACAAAGATGTCGTCAAAGTCTTCACCAAACGTATCAGCAAGCAGTTCAATCTGATGCTGGAAACCAAAGTGACGGCAGTAGAAGCCAAAGAAGACGGCATCTATGTGACGATGGAAGGCAAAAAAGCGCCAGCCGAGCCACAGCGTTACGATGCGGTTCTGGTGGCTATCGGTCGTGTACCGAACGGCAAAAACCTGGATGCTGGCAAAGCGGGCGTGGAAGTTGACGATCGCGGCTTCATCCACGTTGATAAGCAAATGCGCACCAACGTGCCACACATCTATGCTATCGGCGACATCGTCGGTCAGCCGATGCTGGCGCACAAAGGCGTGCATGAAGGCCACGTTGCTGCTGAAGTGATCTCCGGTAAGAAACACTACTTCGATCCGAAAGTGATTCCTTCTATCGCCTATACCGAACCGGAAGTGGCATGGGTGGGTCTGACCGAGAAAGAAGCCAAAGAGAAAGGCATCAGCTACGAAACCGCGACCTTCCCATGGGCGGCGTCTGGCCGTGCTATTGCGTCTGACTGCGCTGACGGTATGACCAAACTGATTTTCGACAAAGAAACTCACCGTGTTATTGGTGGTGCGATTGTCGGGACTAACGGTGGTGAACTGTTAGGCGAAATCGGTCTGGCGATTGAAATGGGCTGTGATGCAGAAGATATCGCACTGACCATCCATGCGCACCCAACGCTGCATGAGTCTGTTGGTCTGGCGGCTGAAATCTTTGAAGGTAGCATTACTGACCTGCCAAACCCGAAAGCGAAGAAGAAGTAAGTTTACTCGCGTTCGATGAATCAGAATCCGGTGCTTAGGCGCCGGATTTTTTTTGTCCGTCAGAAGAGGGAAACACCCGCGCGCAGAGGAAATCCACCAGTGCCCGTACTTTTGGTGACGGATGTTTGCTGGCAGGCCACAGCACATGGAAGACGCCGCTGCGTTCCACATAGTTGCTTAGGATCGGCTGTAGCAGTCCCTTGGCCAGCGGTTCGCGGATAGAGAAATCCGGCAGATAGGCGATCCCCAGTCCTTGTAATGCAAAACAGAGGCGCGTTTCGATGTTGTTGCAGATCATCGACGTGGGCAACGGCAATTCGGGTTCATCGGGATCAAGCCGCAACGCCCAAGGTTCCAGCTTGCCACTGCTGGGAAAGCGGTAGTGCAGGCAAGTGTGTTGCAGCAGATCAGCAGGCTGCTGGGGTGTGCCGTGTTGGGCAAGATAGTCTGGCGCGGCGACCAGCAGAAAACGGAAAATACCCAGCTTGCGTGCCGTGAGGCGTGAATCAACCGGCTCGCCCGTCCGCACAACGGCATCAAAACCTTCCTCAATCACATCTACCATGCGATCGGAGAAGTCCAAGTCCAGTTCGATTTCAGGATAGTCGCGCATGAAATCGCCGAGTATGGGCAGCATCAGCGGGCTAACCAGCGGCAGGCTGACTCGTAGACGTCCGCGTGGTACGGCTTTGCCCTGAGACAGTTCCCGCTCTGCGGCCTCAATTTCGGCCAGAATACGTCGGCTACGCGCTAGAAATAGTGAGCCTTCAGCCGTCAGTGTGATGCTGCGCGTACTGCGGTGAAACAGTCTCACGCCCAGCTTTTCTTCGAGCCGTGCAATGCTTTTCCCCACCGCAGAGGCTGACACGCCAAGTAACCGGCCTGCCGCAACGAAGCTGCGCGTTTCGGCCACCTGTACAAACACCACAAAGCCATTCAGGCTGTCCATATTACTCCTCCATTACGGATGTTTTTTTCCGTATATCTAGGAACTGTAGCCTACTTTTTCTTTAATTGTCGATTTTCTATCGTACCGGGAACGCTCATTAATGAAAGGAACATGTCGTGATAACTCCCTTATTTCCCCCGCGTACCGATTCGCCGACAACGCATCTCTCTGCTCGAATTCAGACAGTCGTTCAACAAGCATTGGACGAGCGGCGTTTGGTTGGTACCGTCGTGCTGGTCGCGCATAACGGCGCATTGATTCATCAGCAGGCTGCCGGATGGGCTGACCGGGAGAAGGCTCGCCCGATGACGCTGGACGCCATCTTCCGGTTGGCTTCGGTAAGCAAACCCATCGTGTCCGTGGCAGTGCTGGTGCTGGTGGCGCAAGGTCGGCTCGATCTGGATGAGGATATTACTCGCTGGATGCCAACGTTCCAGCCCCGGCTGCCCGATGGTTGCCCCTCGCGTATCACGGTGCGACAGCTGCTCAGCCACACAGCAGGTTTGGGCTATCGCTTTTTCGAGGATCATGCGGATGGCCCCTACGCGCGAGCGGGAGTTTCAGACGGTATGGATGCCTCTGGCATTACTCTGGATGAGAACCTGAGTCGCATCGCCAGCGTGCCGTTGTTGTATGTGCCGGGAACGGCCTGGGGTTATTCGCTGGCAACAGACGTACTGGGAGCCTTGATTGAACGCATCCACGGTTCGTCACTGGATGAGGCGATTCGCCAATTGGTGACCGACCCGCTGGGTATGCATGATACTGGATTCGTTGTTCGTGCTCCTTTGCGCCTGACCACCGCTTATGTGAACGACACCCCAGAACCGCATCGCCTGACTGAAGGCGAGATGGTTTCTCCCTTCGAGGGGGCAATCGGTATTGCGTATAGCCCCGCTCGTATCTTTGATGCACAGGCCTTTCCGTCAGGTGGTGCTGGCATGGTGGGGAGCGCGTGGGATCTGCTACGCCTGCTGGAAGCGTTGCGCAAAGGAGAGGGGGTACCACTGCCTGATGCGCTGATTGAGGAGATGGGACGCGATCAGACTCAGGGTCTGGAATTGCCCAACGCACCGGGCTGCGGTTTCGGCCTTGGTTTTTCCGTCTTGCGCGATCCGCAGTTAGCCGAGTCACCGGAATCGTCAGGCACCTGGCGCTGGGGCGGTGCCTACGGCCATTCATGGTTTGTCGATCGAACGCAAGGTTTGAGCGTGGTGGCGTTCACCAACACGATGTACGAGGGGATGTCAGGGCGCTTTGTTACCGATCTGCGTGATGCCGTGTATGGCGAGTTGGAGGCTGTACGATGACTGCCTCAATGACGGCTACACAGCGTGATAGCTTACCGATTGCCTCACTCTTGGCGTTAGCTACTGCGGCCTTCATCACCATCCTGACCGAAGCACTGCCTGCGGGCCTGTTGCCACAAATGGCGCAAGGTCTGGCGGTGTCCGAAGCTTGGGTTGGGCAAACCGTCACGATCTATGCCGTGGGGTCTCTGGTGGCTGCGATCCCGTTGACCGCAGCGACGCAAGGTGTACGTCGCCGCCAGTTGCTATTGGCGGCCATCGGAGGTTTTGTTATCGCCAATACGATTACGGCGTTTTCCGGCAGCTATATGCTGACGATGGCCGCGCGTTTTCTGGCAGGAGTTTCCGCTGGGCTGCTATGGGCGCTACTGGCAGGCTACGCGGCGCGTATGGTGCCTGAACATCAGAAGGGACGCGCTATTGCGATAGCGATGGTGGGTACGCCATTGGCGTTATCGCTCGGCGTACCGGCGGGAACTTTTGTTGGCAATCTGATCGGCTGGCGCATGTGTTTCGGCATGATTAGTGTTTTGGCCGTCATACTCATGGTGTGGGTGCGCATTCAAGTACCCGATTTTGCCGGGCAGCCAGCAGGTAAACGGCTTTCGCTGGGGCAGGTTTTCACCCTCGCAGGCGTGCGATCGGTACTCGTCGTCGTGTTGGCCTTTGTGCTGGCGCATAACATTCTCTACACCTATATCGCGCCGTTTCTCGCGGCGGTGGGTATGGTCGCACAGACCGATCTGGTACTGTTGGTGTTCGGTGTTACCTCATTGCTGGGCATCTGGATCGTCGGTGTACTGATCGACGGCTATTTGCGAGCCTTGACGCTTGGCTGTTCGGCACTGTTCTGCCTGTCCGCCGTGGTGCTTGGCGTAGCGGGGGATGTGCCAGTGGTGGTTTATGTCGCTGTGGCAGTCTGGGGACTTGCTTTTGGTGGCGTGCCAACCTTGTTCCAAACGGCCATGGTCAACACCGCGGAGAAGGAAGCCGATGTCGCGCAGTCTATGCTGGTCACCGCCTGGAATATGGCGATCGCCGGGGGCGGTATCATCGGCGGTGTTTTGCTGGAGCACATCGGTGTTGCCGCATTTTCTCCAGCAATGTTCGTCTTGTTACTGGTGACACTGATTGTGGTGTGGTTCGCCAGACCACACGGTTTCCCTACGGCACGGCGGTAAGGTGCCGGATTTTTTGTTCACGTGAGCCTGCGATGAATCAACCTATTTTCCTGTTTCGTCTGGCTGCAATGTTTATGGGGAGCGCCACGGCGTAAATTGGCTAAAATGTGCATGATGTTTGGTATGATAGTCACCAACGACGAGCAACAGGCTATGCTTACAATGTCACCAGTACTCAACGATAGCGGGAGTTTTGATATGGCGATTCTTCCAATGTCATATAGTCCCGCCACTATGGCGCGGGAATATCGGAAAATTGGCGAAACGAGTGTGAACGGTCGCGCGGTGGATATTTATATCCATAACGAGCGGCATCATGCCGTTGCTATATACGGAGAACCTGATGACGTTAACGGAGATTTACGGCATGTTGTCGTCGCAAAGATTGACCTAAAATCTCGTCACAGCAATGATGAAACCGAAACTATTTTGGCGGTTATCGGTTATTACGAAAATCTGCAACTGGTAGGTGACAGTCTTGCTCAGGTTGAAGGTGTGATTGTCACTAAACGTGAACGAAACGCCAATGTCGCGAGCGCCATGTATAAGGCGCTCATTAATGACGGCATTGTGCTGGTGAGTGATAACGTTCAATTCCCAGGTGGGAAAGCGTTGTGGGCACGTATGGCGCGTAAAGAAGTGGGTATTCAGGTATTTGTATTCGACTCAGAACAGCGTGCGTTTTGGCCGTATGACGGAGAACGAATCCGATATGATGGCCGTAGTATTCCCGAAAGCGATATCTGGAGCCTTGCTCCGAATGAATCGCGAAAAGGGGTTGTGCTGGTGGCTGAACGTAAACGAGGTGAATCCGTAACCTGATGTCATTTTGCGCCTACTGCTACGATGAATCATAATCCGGCACCGTAAGGTGCCGGATTTTTTTGCCGGGCGCTTCGCAGAATGCGCGCTCCGTCCGTTTATTTTTAGCCGCGTCAATTACAATCAAACCTCAAAAAAGAAACGATGTTTTGTTTTTGAGGTTATGATGAATCTGAATACCTTACGCTCCTCTGTCTGGTTATTGGCGGCGTTGCTAGCCAGCCCTTCACTGATGGCGAACGATATGAACCCTTCTCCTCAAATAGCGGCGGATCAGGCGGTGACGGATGAAGGTCTGCCTTCATTTTATCCGCAGCTTAAGCAGCAGATGACCTACTCTGATTCCTGGCTATCTGGAAACTTTACGGATTTTAGTCAGTGGCAATCCCAGTCGAGAAAAACGCTGCGTTCGCTGCTTCTGACACCGGATTCCACCAAAGACTTTGCGCCGCAGGCGATTGAAAAACAGGATCGTGGCAGCTACACGGCAGAAAAGGTCGCTTTTAATCTCACCGATGAAAGCCGCGTAGACGCGTTGCTCCTGACGCCAAAAAGCGCGGGGCCGCATCCTGCGGTCATCCTGCTGCACGATCACGGCGCGAAGTTTGATATCGGCAAAGAGAAGATGATCAAGCCATGGGGCAATGACGAACAGCTTGCTTCCGCACAGGCGTGGGCCGATAAGTTCTTCACGGGGCGCTTTGTCGGCGATGAGCTGGCGAAGCGAGGCTATGTGGTGCTGGCCGTAGATGCGTTAGGTTGGGGATCGCGTGGGCCGATCAAATATGAACAGCAGCAGGCGCTGGCGAGTAATTTCTTTAATCTGGGACGCTCGCTCGCGGGTCTGATGGCCTACGAAGATATGCGGGCGACGGATTTTCTGGCATCGCTTGAGCAGGTCGATAAGCAACGTATTGGTGTCGTTGGCTTTTCGATGGGGGCCTATCGTGCCTGGCAGCTCGCTGCGCTATCCGACAAGGTAGCGGCAACGGCAGCGGTGTCTTGGATTGGTACGTACGACGGTCTGATGACGCCGGGCAATAACGTGTTGAGAGGCCAGTCAGCATTCTATATGTTGCATCCGGGGCAACCGACACGCTTTGATTTCCCCGATGTGGCGAGTGTCGCCGCGCCAAAACCGATGCTGTTATTTAACGGCGGCAAAGACAAACTGTTCCCGACGAAATCGGTCGAAGATGCTTATGCCAAAATGCATGAAGTGTGGCAATCCCAACGGGCGGACAACAAGTTGCAAACCAAGATCTGGCCTGAGTTAGGGCATGTTTTCTATCAGGAACAGCAAGAAGAAGTTTTTAGCTTTCTGGAACAATGGCTGAAACCCTAGCCGTCAGTGCCTGAATTGTAATATGTTTTTTGATAACATCAGCTTACTGATGCATTATTCGCCTCTGCGTGCTGTAGCATTCAGGGGCTTTTTAATTTTACAGGGATGAGGTGATGAAGAAATATCTGGGCATTATCATGATGGTGCTATGGCTGTCGGGTTGTAATGGCGAAGAAACACTTAGCGAGGGGAAATATCTGGTTGAGGACGTTCGCGTTGTGTTTGATAACAGTAAAAATCCTGAAGCTAATAAAAACAGAGATGATCTTCAGGAACATATTACGCAAAGTCTTAAACACATTAAAAACGACATCTATTTTAACCTGACACCAACTCAGGTGAGTTACTACAGTGTGGATGGCGAACATACCGAGGACATAAAAGAGAACCGAGTACAGGTAAACGGTTCGTGGCATACGCTAAAAATTACCGGGAAAAATACGGTTCAGTTCGTATCGGATAAAAGCGCTGCCTGCGGGTTTTATTACTGTGAAATCATCATGGTCTTGAAAAAGACGGAAACGCAGTCCCCCGATTTACTCAAAATCCAGCAGCGTTTTGACGATAGCAAAAAAGCCTATCAGGCGTGGCTTCTTGAAGAGAAAGAAATATTTAACCGCACGCCGATGGACGATTTCCCTGGTATCCCTTTTTATCCTGAAGACGACTTTACGATTAAGCTGCCGTTTGCCATGTTCGACAAGCTGAGTTTGTGGGAGCACGGGACTTATATTCGCAGGATGGGACGCCTGCTTATCGACCGGGAAAATAAAGACACGCAGATCTATTCCTATCGGGATAAGCAGAATAAAACTGACTTTGACCTGTTTACCGTGAGCGCGGCAAAAGAGGATTTTAATCTCGCATCGTGGCTGGAAGGGCAAAAGGGCGTGTTGTTCCAGTCGGAAAACGGCGCGGCATACGATAATCGACAGGGCACATTGGAAGCGGTCTATTTTCAATATGATGAGGCTAAGCAGCGCTATTTTATTGGGTTAGCGAATGCTGAAGACACCGAATCGCTAGCCAAGGCATTTGCCGTACTGCGTACGATGGATGAACGCTATCGTGGCAAGCAGGCACTGTCGATGTACGATCTGGCATTATCTCCACAGGCGCTGGAAGCGAAGTATGGTGTAAAGATTGCTGATACATTTAATATCGCAGAAATGCATCAGCAGATATGGAAGGACATAAATAAAAATCTGGAAAAGCCCGAACGTTTTATCGATCGGGGAATGAAACGTATACGGATAAGATTCCCGTCAGAAGTCTTTATGTATGACATTTATTTTCAGGTCTCTCCCCAGTCAATCCCTGAACTTATGGCTGAAACTAAGGAAATTGTTCCTGAAGGTAAACAGGTGGATGACGTCTTTATTTATGGTGATAGCGCGTTTGCCGGCTATGAATATGACGCTCATGTCGGAAATGGGCTCATATTGCAATTCTTGGTGCCGAAGGATTCAGGAACACCGCTGGAACGGTTAATGTTTCTGCATGTATTACGGCAGCTTGATATGACACATTTCCCCATGATTTCTGAGCAGGAAGGAAAAAATCTATCTAAGTATGAGCGTGCGCCACTTTTCGGATCTAACCTTGGCGATCGTTATTTCAATGTGAAAGAAGGTCTCATCGACAGCGTGGGCAATTTGATTATTGCTAGCCCTGCTGATGGCTATTTTGAGTTTAAATACAACTCACCCCATATCTTGGCGACCCGTTATAAATCAGAGGGGGAAGGGAATTATTCCAGAGTACCGGGTGTGATGGTCTTTGATGAAAAAGGAAAATTGATTTCCCATCAGAAAGACTAATCGGAGCTGACGGCGTGGTGGTTGTCGGTAATGGTATTGTGGGGAATAGCGCTGTCGATAATGATGGCTATCGACAGCGCTTCGTATCCCGTTAAAACCGCATCTTGTTAAAACATTATCTTGTTAAAACCAGCATTGTTAAAATAACAGCCCAAGCAAATAGCGTAGATCGCCGTCCTGCCGTAATGCGCAACGATCGGCGATCTGGCTGCTGTCGAGATGTGCCAGAGAACCGATGGTTTGCCGCAGTTTGGCGCGCAGATCGGTGGGACGTGCTGAGGTTTCCTGACGTGTGGTACGCTGGATCAGCATGCTGCCGTTACGCAAATGCAGGGTAACCTCATGAAAACGTGCCTCTGGGTCAAGCTCATCAGGTGGCGCGGTTTCATCGGCGCGGCGTATGACTCGACTCGCTAGCGCGGCGATCGTGGTTTCAACCGGTGCTTCCGAAAAATGCGCCAGCTTCAGTTCCCCTTCAATCAGCGCGGCCGCAATGACATATTCCAGACTGAAGCGTGCCTCTACGCCGTTGGTCGCGTTACGGATGAAAGGAGCAACGTCACCGCCCGGCGGGAAGGTCACCGTGATATGCTCGATGGCGTCAGCCAGATCGGCATCCGCCCCATTTTGCTCATGCCACCGTTCCCGCAACGCAAACGCAGCCTCGGCGGCGCTGTGGGTTCCGCCACAGGTTGGGTAGCGCTTGAACTCCAGACCGGGAGAAAGCATGCGCCACGGGGCTCCCCAGTTTTCCACCAGCAGCGCTGGTTGCTGTTTTTGATCGCCATGCGCGGCAAGAAAGGCATCAATTACCCGTTGTGGGTTGCCCTCGAAGCCCGCTAACCCCAGCTTGACGGCGGTTAATCCCGCTCTGGCAGAAAGCCCTGCATGTAGCGGTTTGACCGCGGAACCAAACTGCGCCCGTAGCCCTGCGGCCTGTGTAGCGGCCAGGCCAAGAATAGTTTGCGTTTGCTCCACCGAGGCTCCAGCCAGACGTGCCGCCGCCGCCGCAGCGGCGATAGCGCCGAGCGTAGCCGTGTTGTGATAGCCGAGGCTGTAATGACGCGGGCCGCATGCCAGCCCGATTCTGCCAGCGGCTTCTACGCCGATCACATAGGCTGTCAAAAACGCCTCTTCTGTAACGGATGCATCCTCCGCGGCAAGAGCAAATAGCGCAGGTAGAATGACGGTGCTGGGGTGGCCGCGAAACGCCGGATGATAATCGTCAAAGTCCAGTACGTGACCGGAGTAACCCAAAATCAGGCTACGCGTCAGGCTGTCCGCACCGCTGAATACCTGCTTTAACGGCGCGAGCCCGCTATCAACAATCGCACCCTGTGCGATCGGGAGCGCGGTAGAGATGAAGTCAGTCACCCCTTCACGGGCGGCATCAATCGCTTCCCGATTGGGTTCGCTATGGATGATGTGGTGGGCAAGCGTTGCGGTGATATCAGTCTGATTGGTCATGGGTAGTCATGTGTGCTGGCAGATAAAACACTAATTTACTGTGCATCGCTGAAGAGCGATTAATAACCAAACAGAATAATAAATTCCATTTGGTTATTAATGGTGGAGATCAGAAGCGGTCTTTTAGCTGCCCTGGCGTAATCCCGAATGCACGTCGCAGCGCGGTGGCAAAGTTAGCGGGACTGTTGTAGCCAGCAATGCTGGCTGCCTGAGCGATACCGATACCGTCCTTCTGCAAAGCCAGCATGGCGCGCTGCAAGCGACAGTTACGCAGGTATTCAAAAACGCTCATATTGAACGTCTGACGAAAATGGCGTTGTAGCGTGCTTTCACTCATGTTGACGCTTTTGGCGATTTCGCTCATCGAAAGATGGTCAGCGCTGCCGCTTTCCAGCATATCTCTGATTTGTTGAATACGATGGTAGCCGCGCAGGGTGACACCGCTGTTTTTCTCTTGCGCCACGCTGGCGGTTAGTGACGTAAACGCCTCGATAATCAGGCTCATGCACTGCGTTTCCAGATAAAGGCGCTGGAGCGGCGTTTGGCAAGGTTTAGCATCCAGCGTTTGTAAAGCAATCGCCAGCGCCTGTCGGGACGGTGTCCATAAGTGTGTTGCAAGATGGGTCTGCGTGAAATCGTGGATGGCCTGCCAGTCACCGACGGTGTCCATCATATTGCCGTACAGCCATTCTCTGTCGAACGTCAGCGTAATGGTTCGTTCATATTCATCACGCTTGCCGATGCGGGTAAACATCGTTGGTTCCGTCAGCGAAATCAGCGAGGCTGGCTGGCTCTCTCCCAGATGCAGTTCCTGATGGGAAAATGAAATATGCGCATTTCCGCTCACTACGATGGCGAGCTTGATCGCGCCATCCAGCAGGTTTTGGGTTTTCATGTTGTGACGATTAATCACATCAGCGGTATGTAGGATCAGATGCGGATTGAGCTGCACGACGGTGAACGAACCGAATAACACGGCTGTGTTATCGATCAGCCGAGGGCCGATAAAACGGTAATTATTCGCGACCAGACTCGATTGCTGAACGATGTGATCTTTATAGATCGGCTTTGATGACTGAGTGAAGCTGCGCACGTGATTACCTACCTGATTAAACCCTTCGACCTGCGCCTTCCATTTTGATGCTTTGGCAAAACATTTTGCTGCTAGAGCAAACCCCGTCCTGAATGACAAATGTAACAATGACCGCGCCAAAATGGTAATGCAAATACTTCTCAATAGCATTTTTCGTTGAGGAGGTCACATTGCACGATAAATGCATTTTCCATTTCCGGCAATGCGGAGAAAGAGGGCTGATTGATGACAAACAGTATTTCATAACAATGCGACGTGATGCCCCCGTTTGCATGACGCTTCTCTCCTGATAACCGTACGTCTGCGCGTTTTATCTCCGCCGTTATTCAGCACTGTTGCTGATTGTCATTAGGTGTCGCTGTACCGGCTGCGATGTTGATCCTTTTTCAGGCTACTTATTCATTTCTTACAGGGCAGGATAATTTTGATGAAACTACCACAATCGCGCCGTTATCTGGCGACGCTCATTGGCGTTAGCTGCGGGATGACGTCGTTTCTGAGTGCGGCGCAGACCTCGACCATTCCTTCAACAGAACCTGCCTCTCAGGTGCAGAATCAGGCCGAAAATAGTCCATCGGGCGATACGATGGTGGTGACGGCTGCGGAGCAAACGCGTCAGGCTCCGGGTGTGTCGGTAATCACGGCTGAGGATATCAGCAAACGTCCGCCCGCTAACGATCTGTCAGAACTGATTCGCACCATGCCAGGCGTTAATCTGTCCGGTAACTCAACTAGCGGCCAGCGTGGCAACAATCGTCAGATCGATATCCGCGGCATGGGGCCGGAAAACACGCTGATTCTGGTGGATGGTAAGCCAGTGTCAAGCCGTACGGCGGTACGTTACGGCTGGCGCGGTGAGCGTGATACCCGCGGCGATACCAACTGGGTACCTGCCGACATGGTTGAGCGCATTGAAGTGCTGCGCGGTCCTGCGGCAGCGCGCTATGGTAACGGTGCCGCAGGCGGTGTGGTCAACATCATCACCAAACAGCCGACGCAAGAATGGCACGGTACCTGGAATACTTATCTGAACGCGCCGGAACATAGCTCGGAAGGTGCAACTAAGCGTACCGATTTCAGCCTGATGGGCGGCCTGACCGATAGTCTGAGCTTCCGCCTGTTTGGTAATGTGAATAAAACCGAGGCTGATGCACGTGATATTAACCAAGGGCATCAGTCCGCGCGTGCGGGCAATCAGTCAGCTTCACTGCCTTCCGGGCGTGAAGGGGTACGCAACAAGGATATCAACGGCCTCCTGCGTTGGGATATGACGCAGCAGCAGTCGCTGGAGTTTGAGGCTGGTTCCAGCCGTCAAGGCAATATCTATGCGGGCGATTCGCAAAATACCAACACTAACCCGCTTGTCGTCAGCAATTATGGCAAGGAAACCAACCGCATGTACCGCCAGAATTTTGCGGTCACGCATCGCGGCTATTGGGACAGCGGCGTTAGCTCTACGTCGTATCTGCAATACGAACGTACGCACAATACCCGTATCCTTGAGGGACTGTCTGGCGGTTTAGAAGGGATTTTTGATACGGCCAATCCAAACCAATATGGCACGATAAAACTGGATAACTTCACTGCGCACAACGAAGTGAATATTCCTCTGAATGTCTGGGTCGATCAGGTACTCACGTTTGGGGTTGAGTGGAACGAACAGAAGATGAAGGACCCAGTTTCAAATGCGCAGGATACGGATGAAGCAGGGAGTATCGGTTCGTTAAGTAGCCGTGGTCGTAGCGAGCGATCTTCCGCCCGTCTGGCTTCTGCCTTTGTGGAAGATAACGTCCAATTGACGGACAGCACCATGCTGACGCCTGCACTGCGTGTCGATCATCACAGCACCGCGGGAACCAACTGGAGCCCGTCGCTCAATCTGGCGCAGGAGCTGGGCGACGACTATACGCTGAAGTTAGGCATCGCCCGCGCTTATAAAGCACCGAACCTGTACCAAACGAATGAGAACTATATCCTCTATAGTCGTGGTCAGGGCTGTTCCGGCGGTACTCCTTGCTACCTGATTGGCAATGAAGATCTGAAAGCGGAAACCAGCCTGAATAAAGAGATTGGTCTGGAGTTTCACCGCGATGGGTTGATCGCGGGCGTCACCTACTTCCATAACGATTATCGTAACAAGATTGAATCAGGCAACAATGTTATTGGTAATGCTGTAGGTGGAAATAATACGGGTCGCAACAACGCCAATATTTTCCAGTGGGGCAATGTACCTAAGGCCGTTATTCAAGGGCTGGAAGGTAACCTGACCGTTCCTGTTACGGAGACCATCAACTGGCGTAATAACCTGACCTGGATGCTGGAGTCGAAGAATAAAACCACGGGCGATTACTTGTCGATTACCCCGGAGTTTACTCTGAACTCATCCGTGGACTGGCAGGCGACGGAGAAACTCTCCTTCTTGGCCGATGTAACCTGGTATGGTCGTCAAAAACCGAAGATGTATAACTACAAGGGTGAGCGCGTCACCGGTAGCGCAACCAATGAGTTAAGCCCCTATGCACTGTTCGGGTTAAGCAGTACCTATACGTTTAACAAGAACCTGAGCGTGACGGGTGGCGTAGAGAACCTGTTTGATAAACGTCTGTTCCGTGCTGGTAATGCGCAGGATGTGGTGAACAATAACGTTGTCACCATTGCGGGTGCCGGTGCAGCAACCTATAACGAACCGGGACGCACCTTCTTTGTTAGCGTGAAGACGTCGTTCTAAGTTTTATCTCCGTCATACTGAATCGCGAGCGCCACGGTGCCATTGTGCCGTGGCGTTTTTTATAGCGTGCCATCACTGGTCGTCACCTTGCGTGCCGTTGCTGTTATCAGGGGCAGAAAAGGGCTTTTAAGGTGGCGACGATTTTCTCCACGTCATGATTCTCGATGCGGTAGTACAGCGTTTGAGATTCACGACGATAGCTAATCAACCCTTCCTCACGCATTTTCGCCAGATGTTGCGAGAGAGCGGACTGGCTAAGAGGGATATGCTCAAGCAGCGCACCCACTGACATTTCACCGTGTTCGATAAGCAGGCACAGCACCAGCAGCCGGTTTTCGTTGCCAATCGCGCGCAGTAGCGCCGCGGCTTTTACCGCGCCGTCCTGCATGAATTCCCGATCTGAATTGCTCAACGTCATCTTCACTCCACCCTGCGTTACTGGCTAATTTAGTGATGCCTAATGTATTGAGTTTACCATATCATTGCCGCATTCCTCCCCCGACTTGACTGATAACATCAGAGAAAAAATGCACGCTAGGGTTTTTGTTTGATGACGTTATTGGCACCGCTAGAGGAGAGTCGGGGTTCTGTTCCGCCCCATGTGAGGTGGTTACTAATGCCATTGAAAGAGACAACCGCAGGTCCGTTAAAATCCAAATCGAGATGATGTTCCGTACCCGTCACCGTCACCTTTACTGGCTTATCTTCAGTAATGATATGAGTGTGAATAGCGTTCTTATATGCGGCGACGGTCAGGTCACCGGTTGACTGGCCTGTAACGGCTATCTCGGAGCCAGTCACGGTAAGGGATGTGGCGGTATCAAATGTGACATTGTGCTCGGAACCATTGATGTAGATATTGGCACATTTCCCTGTCAGCACGATGCGGTTGCCATTGCCCGAAATAGTGACATCATTGCCATTACAAGGAATATCGCGCGTTAAAGCGAGACCCGCCAATTCGATAGGGGCGGCATAGACCGATGCGCTTAACGCCAAAAGTGTGGCAGAAACC
The DNA here is from genome assembly GCF_012427845.1 of Pectobacterium punjabense. NCBI lineage: Bacteria > Pseudomonadati > Pseudomonadota > Gammaproteobacteria > Enterobacterales > Pectobacteriaceae > Pectobacterium > Pectobacterium punjabense. The sequence continues at coordinate 3,924,297 of NZ_CP038498.1, read as the reverse complement.
ACGCGTAGATACCGTTTCACCCTCATGGCGTCCTTCCTATTATCAATGAAGCAATCCGGCATCGTTGCCGTGGGAGCTCCTATCATCTGTTAACACTTATTCAGACTCTATTGCGAACATTCTGATTATCGCGGCGTTTTTAGACGATGCTTAATCACGTTATGTTGTTAAAAGCCCAGATATTTTATGGTTAAATCAGCATAGTTAGTGTGCGCCGTCAGGGACATGCTATTCTGCTGATGTCGGTATTTTTCAGCGATAGTGATATTTGGCACATAGCGCAGTTGAATAAAAATTAATGTTGCTATTATGTGAACGAATTAACAATCAATTCAAATCCTGATATGCTGACGAGGCTGGACCGGACACTCTACTACCTTACATCCACACGCTGACACCCAGGCATGGACACCACAATTGGGAACAAGAGCGCCGGCATAATGAAGACAATGAGAGCGAGGAGAACGTCGTGCTAGAAGAATATCGTAAGCACGTAGCCGAGCGGGCTGCGCAGGGGATTGTTCCTAAACCGTTAGATGCCACGCAGATGGCCGCGCTGGTTGAGTCACTCAAGAATCCCCCGGCAGGCGAAGAAGAAGCATTGCTTGATCTGCTGATTAACCGTGTCCCCCCCGGTGTTGATGAAGCCGCCTATGTGAAGGCCGGTTTTTTGGCTGCTGTCGCGAAAGGCGAAGCCACTTCCCCCTTGGTTAGCCAGGAAAAAGCGATCGAGCTGCTGGGTACCATGCAGGGTGGTTATAACATCCATCCGCTGATTGATGCGTTGGATAGCGACAAGCTGGCTCCGATTGCCGCTGAAGCGTTGTCCCACACGCTGCTGATGTTTGATAACTTCTATGATGTGGAAGAAAAAGCGAAAGCAGGCAATGCGCACGCCAAGAAAGTCATTCAATCCTGGGCTGATGCCGAGTGGTTCCTGTCCCGCCCGAAACTGGCGGAAAAAATTACCGTTACCGTCTTTAAAGTCACTGGTGAAACTAATACTGATGACCTGTCTCCGGCACCTGATGCCTGGTCGCGCCCTGATATTCCGCTGCACGCGTTGGCGATGCTGAAAAACGCCCGTGAAGGTATTGATCCCGATCAGCCTGGTGCAGTAGGCCCGATCAAACAGATCGAAGAACTGAACAAGAAAGGCTTCCCGCTGGCGTACGTCGGTGACGTTGTCGGTACAGGATCGTCGCGTAAATCGGCGACCAACTCTGTGCTGTGGTTCATGGGTGAAGACATTCCTCATGTTCCAAACAAGCGTGGTGGTGGTGTGGTGCTGGGCGGCAAGATTGCGCCAATCTTCTTCAACACCATGGAAGATGCAGGTGCGTTGCCGATCGAAGTCGACGTTAACGATCTGAATATGGGTGATGTGATTGACATCTATCCGTATGAAGGTGAAGTACGCCGTCATGATACCAATGAAGTACTGGCAACGTTTGCGCTGAAAACCGATGTACTGCTGGATGAAGTGCGCGCGGGGGGGCGTATCCCGCTGATCATCGGACGTGGGCTGACGTCTAAAGCGCGTGAGTCACTGGGCTTGCCGCACAGCGATGTTTTCCGTATTTCCAAAGCGGTTGAAGCCAGCAAAAAAGGCTTCTCACTGGCGCAGAAAATGGTGGGTCGTGCCTGTGGTGTCGCGGGCATTCGTCCTGACGAATACTGCGAGCCGAAAATGACCTCTGTGGGTTCACAGGATACCACTGGGCCGATGACTCGTGATGAGCTGAAAGATTTGGCTTGTCTCGGTTTCTCCGCCGATCTGGTGATGCAGTCGTTCTGTCACACTGCCGCCTATCCGAAGCCGGTTGACGTGACCACGCACCACACGCTGCCTGATTTCATCATGAACCGTGGTGGCGTATCGCTGCGTCCGGGCGATGGTGTTATCCACTCCTGGCTGAACCGTATGTTGCTGCCGGATACCGTCGGTACGGGTGGTGACTCCCATACTCGTTTCCCAATCGGTATTTCTTTCCCTGCGGGCTCCGGTCTGGTGGCGTTTGCTGCCGCGACGGGCGTGATGCCGCTGGATATGCCGGAATCCGTTCTGGTGCGCTTCAAAGGCAAAATGCAGCCGGGCATTACTCTGCGCGATCTGGTTCACGCCATCCCTCTGTATGCCATCAAGCAAGGCCTGCTGACCGTTGAGAAGAAAGGGAAGAAGAACATCTTCTCTGGCCGTATTCTGGAAATCGAAGGTCTGCCGGATCTGAAAGTCGAGCAGGCGTTTGAATTGACCGATGCCTCCGCGGAACGTTCTGCGGCTGGTTGTACGATCAAGCTGGATAAAGCGCCGATCATAGAGTATCTGAACTCTAACATCGTGCTGCTGAAGTGGATGATCTCTGAAGGTTACGGCGATCGCCGTACGCTGGAGCGCCGTATTCAGGGCATGGAAAAATGGCTGGCCGATCCACAACTGCTGGAAGCGGATGCCGATGCTGAGTATGCGGCGGTGATCGACATCGATCTGGCTGACATCAAAGAGCCGATCCTGTGTGCGCCGAACGATCCAGATGATGCGCGCTGGCTGTCTGACGTGCAGGGCGAGAAGATCGATGAAGTCTTTATCGGTTCCTGTATGACCAACATCGGACACTTCCGTGCGGCAGGTAAACTGCTGGATAGTCACAAAGGCCAGTTGCCGACCCGCCTGTGGGTTGCGCCGCCGACCAAAATGGATGCCGCGCAGCTGACAGAAGAAGGTTACTACAGCGTGTTTGGTAAGAGCGGGGCGCGTATTGAGATCCCTGGTTGTTCGCTGTGTATGGGTAACCAGGCGCGTGTGGCTGACGGTTCTACCGTGGTTTCTACCTCGACCCGTAACTTCCCGAACCGTTTGGGAACCGGTGCCAACGTGTATCTGGCCTCTGCTGAACTGGCTGCGGTTGCTTCCCTGCTGGGTCGCTTGCCGACGTCAGAAGAGTATCAGACCTACATGTCGCAGGTGGATAAAACCGCGCAGGACACCTATCGCTATCTGAATTTTGACCAGTTAGGTCAATATACCGAGAAAGCAGATGGTGTGATCTTCCAGACGACGGTCTAACTCGCTATAGTTCGCATCTCTACACCGAAGGAGGCCTTGTGCCTCCTTTTTTTCTGCCTGTTTTCATACTTCACGTTGCCTGTTCGCTGGCCGTTGGCTGCGGCATTGTGCATCTAGCAACATCAAAGGTGAAGGTGCGTCACGACGGTAGGGTGTATAGGCGACTAAACTGAACAGAAGAAACATCACAGTGAGGATGGCATCATGGACTATGAATTTTTGCGGGATGTGACGGGCCAGGTCATCGTTCGTATGTCGATGGGACATGAGGCGATCGGGCATTGGTTCAATGAAGAAGTGAAAGGCCAGCTAACGGTATTAACTGACGTTGAAGAAGCGGCGCGTTCTGTTGCTGGCAGCGAACGGCAGTGGCGGCGCGTGGGTCACGAATACACGCTGTTGCTGGATGAAGAAGAAGTGATGGTGCAGGCGAATCAGCTGTCTTTCACCACGGATGAGCTGGAAGAAGGCATGAGTTATTACGACGAAGAGAGCCTGTCGCTATGCGGCTTGGATGACTTTTTGACGCTGGTGGAAAAGTACCGCGAGTTTGTCCTGCATTGATGGTTTTAGCTACGAGATCGTTTGGTCACATGATCGTTTTTGTAAGACGGTATTATTGATAAATCGAACGTTTATAACACCACCCGCCAGACGAGTGGTGTTTTCCCCCCTGCTTATAAAGCGACACATTCTGTCGGGGTGACTGGCAGGCACGCTTTCCTGTCTTATTACCAATGATTAAGTTCCGCGATCTCATGTTCCCCTTTCCTGGCCTCCTGCACGTACCGCTTTCTCCGGTGAGAAAACTGAGATTGGAAAATAATTTGTTAACAGAACTGAAACAAGATGAAACGGTCAAATACACAAACTCGGTCATATTCGGTCATTGTGGTGCGCTGTCGCTATTTTTTCTTGATTCGGATGTCGGTAAAAAAAATGGCGTATAACGGCATTAAATGTGAAGTTAATCACAATAGTTAATGGTTGTTTTTATCTGTTTTCATTTTTATTTGATTCATATCACTTAATTGAAACTGCCAATTTTACCCCTTGTTACTCTCGCGCAGTGCACATTTTTCGATCCCTCTATCCATTACTTTATTAACACAGGAGGTCATCATGCTACCGATTGAACGTCAGCGGCGGATAATGGAAATATTAACCCTGAATAGCCGCGTGCTGGTGGCAGAATTAGTGAGTTTGTTACAGGTTTCTCAGGAAACGATTCGCCGTGATTTAGCCAGTTTAGAAAAGAAAGGTATGTTATTGCGGAGTCACGGCGGTGCAGTATTAGCGCAAAAGCACCAGGGAAATATAATAAATAATATAAATAAAAATAATGAGTATGAATTAACCTTTCACCAGCGCACGAATGAAAATATTTCGCAAAAAATGCAGATAGCTAAACGTGCGCTGGATTTTATTAGTGTGGGAGACTGCTTATTACTCGACAGTAGTACCACATGCTGGTTTCTCGCTCGACAATTACCCGATATAGAATTAACGGTAATCACTAATTCACTACGAACGGTACAGACGTTGGCACCGAAAGGGAATATTCGCACAATCTGTCTGGGTGGAGAATATTCCGATCGTGATGAAGATTTTAATGGTGTAGTGGCAGAACAGCCGTTAAAAGAGTTTTTGATTAATAAAATTTTCTTTTCCTGTAGCAGTTTGGGTAATGATGGTTATTTACGTGAAGGAAATGAAAATAAAGCACACCTGAAACAGCAGATGTTATTGGCTTCAGAAAGGAAATATTTGCTGATGGATGCGAGTAAATTTTTGCATCCTTCTTTTGCACGTATTTGCCATTACCGTGATGTGGATTTTCTTATTACCGACAAAATGGACGACAAAGATCTAACACAGGAATTGGCCTGGAACGGCGTCAATATTATTGATTGTTCGCAACGTCCCCAGTCCATGCAGTTAATTAATAACTAACAAGATCATCACCCTGGAGAGATTATGAAAAAAACATTCCTCGCCTGTACCCTCTTTGCCTTATTGAGTTCAGCCCACGCCGATGCCGCCGAGAAATTACGTATGGGCGTCGTCGTCAAAATTGGTGGTATTCCCTGGTTTAATGCAATGGAAGCGGGCATTAAAAGCGAAGCGGCCAAACTCGGTATTGATGCCTGGCAGGTTGGCCCTACTGCGGCTGACCCCGCTCTACAGGTTCGTGCCATTGAAGACTTAATCGCACAGAAAGTGGACATCATTGGCGTCGTACCGAATGACCCGAAAGTGCTGGAACCGGTTCTTAAACGTGCACAAGAGGCGGGCATTAAGGTTCTGGTGCATGAATCTCCTGGGCAGAAATATGCAGACTGGGACTTTGAGCTGGTGGATGCGCCGACCCACGGTATTAACCATATGAAAGCCTTGGCTGCCTGCATGAAAGAGGAAGGCAAATACGCCATGTATGTAGGGAGCCTGACGGTGCCTTTACATCAGGAATGGACCGATGCCGCGCTGGAATATCAAAAAACACACTATCCAAAAATGCAGTTGGTAACCGATAAGTTTGGCGTCGGTGAATCGCTGGATGGGTCTATCCGTACCAGTAACGAGCTGATGTCTAAATACCCCGATCTTAAAGGCATCATGGCCTTTGGTTCACAAGGGCCAATTGGAGCAGGACGTGCGGTGATGAACCGTAATAAAACCGATCAGATCTGCGTGATTGGTGCGTTTAGCCCTGGACAAGGTGCCACGTTGGTAAACCGGGGTGCCATCAAAGGCGGCTATATCTGGAACCCGAAAACGGCGGGCGAGGTGTTTGTTCGGTTGGCCGACATGATGCAGAAGAATCAGCCGATTACAGACGGTATGACGATTGAGGGATTGGGTAAGGTCAATGTGGATGTACAGGCGCGTACCATTCTTGGCAACAATACCGAAAGCCTTGATAAAGCCAATCTGCCAAAACTGATCGAAATGGGGCTGTAGACCAATGACGCTGACCGAACCACAGACGTTGATTGCGCTCGGCTCTGTCTCCAAGACGTTTGGCGGCAACCGCGCATTGCACGAGGTCGATCTGTCATTGGCTGTCGGGGAGGTTCACTGCCTTGCTGGTACTAATGGCTGCGGCAAAAGTACGTTGATAAAGGTGATTTCCGGCGTGTACGCGCCGGATGCCGGTAGCCAGATTTCGCTCTTTAACGGTGAGACGGCGGCGGAAGTGCAATTTCCCCGCCTGACGCCTAAGCAGGCACGCGAATTTGGGATTCAGGTGATCTATCAGGATCTGTCGCTGTTTCCCAATCTCAGCGTGGCGGAAAACATCGCGTTTGAACACAACCTGAAGGGGTTGCTTGGCTGGTATCGCGCAGGAACGCTGAGAGAAACGGCGCAGCGAGTCATTGGTGAACTGAATTTTGATCTGGATCTGGATGAAAAGGTGTCGGCGCTATCCATCGCCCAGCGCCAGCAGGTTGCCATCTGTCGCGCGCTAGTCGCGGATGCCCGACTGGTGATCATGGATGAACCGACGGCATCGTTGACGCGGACTGAAGTGAACCAACTGCTACGTACCGTGCGTTACCTGAAAGAGAAACGTATCTGTGTGGTGTTTGTCAGCCACCGTCTGGATGAGGTGCTGGAGATCTCCGATCGCGTCACTGTAATCCGTGACGGGCGGAAGATTGGAACCTGGCCTGCCAGCGAGATGGATGGTCATCGTCTGACTGAACTGATGACGGGGTTAACGCTGGATTATCAGCGTAAAACGCCAACGCTAAATCCAGATCGTACGCTACTGGAGGTGGCTGGTCTGACCCGTGCAGGTCAGTACCACGATATCAATTTCACTCTGCGCGAGGGGGAAGTGCTGGGGCTGTGTGGGCTGTTGGGCTCCGGGCGAACAGAACTGGCGCTTTCTTTATTCGGTATGACGCGTCCCGACAGCGGAAAAATCTGGCTGGATAGTAAGCCGGTGACCTTCCGTAACCACGAAGACGCGATTAAGGCGGGTATTGGCTACGTTTCTGAGGATCGTCTAACGCTGGGGCTAGTGCAGCAGCAGTCGGTTGCAGACAACATGGTGTTGACCATCCTCGATCAGCTTCGCAACCGATTCCACCTGATTGATGAGTATCGTAAAAATAAACTGATCATGAGCTGGATCGAGCAGCTAGGGGTGCGGATGGCCGATCCGCAGCAGGCGATTTCTACCTTGTCTGGGGGTAATCAACAGAAAATCGTGCTGGCGAAATGGGTGCTGACTCAGCCGAAAATCCTCATTCTGGATTCGCCCACGGTGGGGGTAGATGTGGGGGCGAAAGCCAGTATTTACGCGTTGATCCACCAACTTGCGCAGGAAGGGCTTGCCATCATTCTGATCTCTGACGAGGTGCCGGAAGTGTATTACAACTGCGACCGGATTTTACACTTTCGCAATGGTGCTATTCATGCGGAGTATCAGCCAGAACAGCTGGAACAACAGCAACTTGCCGAGGTGATCAATGCCTGATTTCTCCTTTTTCAAACCTAAGAGTAGCCAAGGATGGCTGGCCTGGGTGCTGCTTGTCGCTATCGTATTTTTCTCACTGACCAGCGATCAATTTTTGTCGATGCAAAATCTGCTCGATCTGGCGGAAAGCTATGCGGTGACAGGGATCTTCGCGCTGGGGTTGTTCGTGGTGCTGGTGACCGGGGGGATCGATATTTCGTTTGCTGCGGTGGCGTCGGTCGTGCAGTACCTGATCGCCACGCTGTTCATTCAGTTTCAATTTGATAACGCCGCGCTCAGCATTGTGCTGGCGATTGCCTGCGGCATCGTGTTTGGCATGGTCAACGCGGTGCTGATCTATTCGCTGAGAATCGTCTCGATCATTATCACGATCAGTATGCAGTCGCTGCTGTTCGGCCTCCTGATGTGGTTGACCGACGGGCGTAGCCTTTACACGCTGCCCGAATGGTGGGTCACGCTACGGCAAGTCTTGCCGTTCACGCTGGGCGGCCTGCCTTTTCAGGTGGGGCTACCGCTGGTCACGCTGCTGGTGATTACCGGGCTGACCTGGGTTCTCCTGAATAAAACGCATCTGGGGCGTCAACTCTATGCGGTTGGTGGCGATCAGGAATCCGCTCGCCGCATTGGTATTCGGGTGGGGCTAATCCATCTCTTCGCCTATGGCTATTTAGGGGCAATGGCCGCGATAGGTGGATTAGTGCAGACCTATCGTATGGGCGAGGTGGTGCCCAATGCGCTCGTGGGCGGTGAACTCGACGTGCTGGCCGCTACCGTACTCGGCGGTGCCAGCCTGATGGGCGGTAAAGGGACGGTTCTGGGGACGCTGATGGGGGTCTTTCTCATTGCCATCTTGAAAAACGGCCTGAATCTGATCGGTGTGTCGAGTTACTTCATGAATATCGTTATCGGCGTGGTGATTATGCTGGCCATCGCCGTCACACATTACAAAAAACGCAAAGAAACCGACGTCAGCTTTGTGTGACCGACCGGAGGGTCCTGATGAAACGACACATCTTCAAACCGAGCGGCGCTGACGTAGGGCTATTGTTCCTCATCGCACTGTGTTGTGCACTGTTTAGCGTGATGCTGCCCGGCCGTTTTTTTACCACCTCGACGTTCATGAGTATGGCGTTTCAGCTTCCCGAACTGGGGCTGCTGACGCTGGGTATGTTTATTGCCATTCTCAGCGGTGGACTCAACCTGTGCATTATTGCGACGGCGAACCTGACCAGCCTGTTTATCGCTTGGGTGTTGCTGCACTTTCTGCCTGAAGGGGCAGGAACGGCGATGCAACTGCTGTGGCTAGGAGTTGGTCTGCTAGGCGCATCGGTTATTGCCGTGGTGATTGGTGCGTTAACGGGCTTTATGGTCACGAAGGTGGGGGCGCACCCCATTCTGGTGACGCTGGCGAGCATGATGACGGTTAACGGAATCGGCATCTGGTTAACCAAAGGCGCGGCCGTTAGTGGAATGCCGGATGTCTTGCGCACGCTAGGGTCCGGCACGTGGCTTGGCATTCCGTTGCCGCTCTGGTTGTTTATGGCCGCCGCTGGCGCACTGGCTCTATTCCTCGGCAAAACGCGGGCAGGAAAGTGCATTTATATGGGCGGCAGCAACATTAATGCTACCTGGTTCAGCGGCATCAATACGCACCGAATGCTGATGCTGGTGTACGTCATTTCCAGCCTGATGTGCGTGTTGGCCGGGCTGGTGATGATGGCGCGTTTTAACTCGGCCCGCATGGGATACGGCGATTCTTACCTGCTGCTCACGGTGTTGGCGATCATTCTTGGCGGCACCGATCCGAACGGTGGATTTGGTCGGGTGACCGGTGTGGTGCTGTCGCTCATCGTGCTCCAGATCCTCTCCACGGGCTTTAACCTGATGAATATCAGCCAGCACTTCAGTCTGGCGATGTGGGGAGCCGTGTTGATTGTCGTTCTGGCGCTGAAATTCTTTAAAGCTCGCTACTCCGATTACCGTGCGGTGCGCCTTAGTGCCTTACGCGCCCGCACCGATCATTTAACTGAAAAAAAGGAAGTCTGATGCGTACTAAAATTTCTCCCTCGCTGATGTGCATGAATCTGATGGAGATCAAGCAGCAGTTGGCGGTCTTAAACTCGCGTGCGGATTTTTTACATGTCGATATCATGGACGGGCATTACGTGAAAAATATCACGCTGTCACCGTTCTTCATTGAACAGATTCGGCCACATACGCCGCTGGTGATAGATGTACATCTGATGGTGGAAACGCCTACGGATTTTATCGATGCGATTGCGAAGGCGGGGGCAGACTACATTTGCCCTCACGCTGAAACCATTAATCGAGATGCGTTTCGCGTGATCAATCAGATCCGCGCACTAGGCAAAAAAGTGGGGGTGGTGCTTAACCCTGCAACGCCAGTCGAATTTATCCAGCACTATATACATCTCTTGGATAAGATTACGGTGATGACGGTCGACCCAGGCTATGCCGGTCAGCCGTTCATCCCAGAAATGCTGCAAAAGATTGGGAAGCTGAAAGCGTTAAAACAGCAGCATGACTATTCTTACCTGATCGAGATCGATGGTTCTTGTAATCAGAAAACCTACAGTACGCTTCTGGCGGCGGGGGCGGAAGTCCTGATTGTGGGGACATCGGGCCTCTTCAACCTGCATGACGATCTGGCAGAATCATGGGAAACCATGACGGGACACATCGCGCAGGCTCAGCGCCTGATACAGGAGTCGGCATGACCGAATGCTGGCTGGGGATCGATATTGGCGGCACCAGTACACGGTTAATGCTGATGGATGCACAGCACCAGTGGTCGGGGTTTCGCAAGATAGCAACGGAGAGCTGGGCACAGCAGCCTGATGCGCTGGCCGCCTTGACGGAGGTGATCGCGCAGACGCTGGAACCGCAGACGGTGAATGGCGTGATGCTGGGGCTGCCGGGGATTTTGAGCCGCGACCGCCAATCTGTGCTGTCGCTGCCGTTTATTCCGGCGTTGGATGGTCAGCCAGTTGCCCAGAAGATCAGCGAACGTCTGGGTATCCCCGTGGCGATGGATAAAGACGTCAACCATCTGATGCTGTGGGATTTAATGCAGTTGAAAACGCTGCCGGACACGGCAATTGGTATTTACCTTGGTACAGGGATTGGCAATAGCCTGTGGCTCAATGGCCGTTTTTATCACGGTGAGCACGGCGGTGCGGGTGAGCTGGGGCATATACCCTGGCCGGATAATCAACAGCCTTGCCCCTGCGGTAACCTTGGCTGTGTGGAAACCCTGACGTCGGGGCACTGGTTGAAAAACTGGGCAATCCAGCAGGGGGACTCAGCCATGTCGTCACTGTTTACGCGCTGGGGAACGCACCCGGATTTACAGGCGTTTATCGATCGACTGGCGAAGGTCGTTGCGATGGAAATGAATATTTTCGATCCCGACTATCTGGTTCTTGGCGGCGGCGTGCTGTCGATGGTCGATTTTCCGCATGCGGCGCTACGCGACGGGATTTGGCAGCATTTACGCCCGCCAATGACACGAGAGAAGCTAAACATGGTGTTCAGTGAGGCGACAGACTATACCGGCTGTCGCGGGGCTTGTCTGGCAGCGGAGCGTCAATTCGGGAGAAAGGCATGAAAGGCAAGGTTTGCGTATTTGGCTCGTTCAATCTGGATATTGTGGCGGGCATGTCCCGTTTTCCGCAGCCGGGAGAGTCGCTGATTGCTCATCGCAGCATGATGGGGCCGGGCGGAAAAGGAGCGAATCAGGCGACGGCGGCGTTGCGTGCGGGCGCGCGCGTACATTACATCGGCAAAATTGGTAATGATGACTTTGGCCTGTTTGCTCGGCGTCATCTCGAAAAGACCGGCTTTGATGCCATTACGCTGTTTACCTGTAAGGAAAAACCGACGGGGAATGCGCTGATCTATGTGGCCGGCAATGATGCGGAAAATATGATCTCCGTTTATCCTGGTGCCAATTTGATGGTGACGGCGGCGGAGATCGCGCGCTGCCAGCCGACGGTCGCCGCGGCGGATATTTTATTGATTCAGTTAGAAAATAATCTGAGTGCGATTCAGCGCATTGTGGATAGCGCACAGGCGGCGAATACCTTCATCATTATGAATCCTGCTCCCTGGCAGAAAGTGAGCGACGCTTTGCTCAGTAAGATCGATCTGCTGACGCCGAATAGCACCGAAGCAACGCTGTTGACGGGCATTTCAGTCACCGATATCGATAGCGCCCAGCGTGCCGCAGCGGTGCTGCATCAAAAAGGGGTGCGACAACTGGTGATCACGCTCGGCATGCAGGGCGCGTTTTTATCCACCGGTGAGACTCAGGCGCATATCCCTGCGTTTCCTACGCAACCCAAGGACACCACGGGCGCGGGCGATGCGTTTAATGGGGCGTTGGCCGCGAGGCTGGCGGCGGGCGACACCCTGGAACAGGCGGCGCTCTTTTCCTCCGCCTATGCCTCACTTTGCGTTGAGCGCGAAGGTGCTGCGCACGCGATGCCGCGTTATGAAGAAGCGCTGGAACGGATGCAGCAGCATGCAGAGCGGTTGCATGATGTGGGAACTGCTGGTCGAATGGTGGAGACCGACCAGCAGGCCGATTAGGGAAAGTCAGCGTCTGCTAGCTTACAGCGAGGCACCGCCGCACATCACCAACTGTTGGCCGGTAATAGCTGCCGCAGAAGGGGAGAGCAGATAGCCTACCAAATCGGCTACTTCCTGTGGCTGAATGAAACGGCCAATCGGCGGTAGCTTTGGTGGAGAGCTCTGGCGTCCCGGCATCGTCAGCATTGGCGTTTCCGTTGCGCCCGGCGCAACAATGTTCACCGTAATGCCACGTGGTGCCAGCTCCGCCGCCCAGCTTCTCGCCATACCAATCATCGCAGATTTTGTGGTGACGTACTGGCTGCGTCCCGCCGCACCGCTGGAGGTACGACTGCCCAGCAACACAATCCTGCCGCCTTGTGGCAGCTTATCAACCAGCCGATCGGCAAGTACTTGCGCTGCCTGGATGTGCAAGCGCCACAGCGTTTCTCCGTCTTCTAACGACAGCTGGCCGAGCGGGGCCGATTTCATAATGCCAGCAGCATGGATAACGGCATCAACCTGTGCAATCTCGTCCAGAATTGCAGTCAGCGCGTGCGTATCCATGATATCTACCGCACGGTGGGTAAAGTGTGGATGTGAATAGTCACCCGGTTTGCGTGACAGGCCCGTTACTCGCCAGCCTTCCGCCAGTAATTTTTGTGCGATGGCGGCACCGATCCCTGAGCTGCTGCCGGTAATCAGGGCATGTTTAGGGGCTGTAGCTGACATGTGTCTCCTTAATCAAACTTAACGGCTTTGATGCACCATTCTTAATTACAACAACGTAACGGGGATTTTAAACACGGCTTTTTTGACGGGTGCTGGACTGTCGTTGATGGCACACAGCGCCTGGTGGGCTTCTCCCGGATAGAACGTGACGAAATCGCCTGCCCGCAGATGGATCTGATGCGGCACCTGCGGGTTATCCAGAATATAAAGATCCGGTTTACGCTCGGTTGCAGGCTGACCATGCACATCATTCAGACCGTAACCGATAATCTCCTCGCCTTCCAGAATCAGTTGAATATCGAGATAGTTGCTGTGAAATTCGGTATGTCTCGTCGCGCGCGGTGCGGTGTTCACGGTGCCGATGTTGTAGAACCAGTCGGCACCTTCTGGCTGATAGCGGCCTTCTGGCAGCGCATTCAGTTCAGCTAACGACATGCCCGGTGCGGAGAGAATGGTCCACAGTGCATCGGGCAGCGTGGCGAGTTTGAGGGCGTTGAGGTTTCCTGCAATCATTATCGTGTCCTGAAGGAAGATAGCGGGGGAGAGCCCCCGCTGGAAAAGAGAAAAAAGCAGCGTGGTTTAACCTAAGCCTATTTTTAGGAGAAACACGGGGATGAGGTTCCCGTAGGGAAGCCTCGCCCCGTGGTCGCTCCGTGTATCTCAGGCTCTAAAGGCGAGACAGCCTTAACCCGCCTTGACCCACTCCTCGCTTACCACGACATGCTTGATCGCCTGACGGAAGTAGGTGAAAGCAAGATGTAGCTTACCGTCCTGCGCTTGCTTGACGCTGGGGTAAGAGAACTCGCGGTTCAGCTTCTCCGTTGAGTTATTGGTCATGCAGTAACCGTCACCCACTTCGACATTGCGCTGCCACGGCCAGCTTTTACCGCCGTCTTCCGAAATAGCGAGCGTCATCGGTGCGCGCGGTGCGCCCCAGAAGGCGCTACGACCACCGGCTTGCACTTCCGGCATTTTGGCATTGCTGGCTTTGTCTTCTTCATCCTCGATTTCATCGTACAGTGACAGACGGCGCTCGGTAGCATTGGCGGCGCTCATGTGGTTGAACACCAGTGCCAGATGGCCGTTTTTCAGCGTAGTCACCTGAATAGACGAGTTGTTATTCGGTAAATCGGTCGGTACGGGCTCTGACCAGGTTTTACCGCCGTCGGTTGAACGGCTCTGATAGATAAAATCGGCCCAGCGGCTGCGGTACAGCGCCAGCAGCGTGCCGTCCTGCAACGGGGTGATGTTCATGTGTACACAGCCCGTGCTGTTTGGCACCGGATATTCCCGCCAGGTTTTACCCCGATCGCTGGAAATTTTCACGGCGCTATCATCATCGTTACCGACCCACTTCTCGCCAGGCTGAACGCGGCAGTAGAACACCGGCAGCAGCCAGTCACCGTTTTCCAACACGGTGATGGGTTGGCGGATAAAGGTGCCCGGCTGATCGAGCAACGTGCCGATCTCACCCCAGGTGGCACCCAAATCGGTGGACTGGCGATAACGCACAATTGCGGTGTCCTGATTACCGGATTTCTGTGCGGTGTACAGCAGCCACAGCACGTTATCCGGCGCGAGGAACAGCACGGGATTCTGTTCAGAACGCGTCGCATCCTCAGACAGCTTAACGGCTTTACTCCAGCTATCGCTGCCTTTCACAAGGCGTGACAGGTAGATAGAGATATCTGCAATCCCTTCTTGTGTACCGCCGAACCAGACGCACAGCACATCGCCGTTTGGCAGATGGAGCAGGTTGGCTGCATGATTCTGCGGGCATTCCGACGGAATGTAGGCATCCAGACGCGCGGCATCGCCTTCTGCGTGATGAACTTTTCCGCTACGTTCCACGGTAATGGTTTCGCTACTCATGACTCAGGCTCCTGATTTATTTTCAGTTTGAGAAATTTTGATTTTGTGTTCTTTATTCGGAATCATGCGATCGAGCAGCATGACGATAGCCGGGGTAACCAGTGCGACGTACATGTTGTCGATACCGTATGGGTTGCCGAGTATGTACCAGACGGAGGTGGCCACGCAGGCTGAGATCAGACTGGCGTTAGCGCCGCGGGTGCTATTAAAGAACGGCAGATAGAATGCAATCACCGCAACTACGGAAATCGACAGGCGAATGGCACGGGTAAAGAACGACAGCTTCAGAACTTCAGGCACCAGCAGGACGAAAACTAACGGCAGGAATCCGATAATGAGCGAGAATACACGCGTCATTTTCATCTCTTTTTCTGGCGTCGGATTGTAGTACGGGACGTAAAAGTCTTTCACGATCAGTGAGGCGATCGCCAGTGCTACGGTACTCACGCTGATAAAGATTGATGCGACCAGTGAGGTTGTCACCAGTCCTGCTACCCACGGGTTCATATCTTGCAGGAAGACTGGCATGGCGTACAGGCTGTTGATTTCTGGGTGAGCAAACTTCGCCGCGACGCCGATAACCGCGATAGCAATTGCAATCGGCATACAGAAGAAGAAGGCAACCCAGGTCGCGCGTTTGGCGGAAGTGGCATCCTTGGTGGCTGAAATGGCTTGAATAACGAATTGGGTACAGAAAATCGATCCAATGGTGCCGATCAGCCAGGCAAAGATAGTGCTGGCACCAATTTTACCGTCCCACGTCCAGTAGTAATCCGGCATTTTTTCAATCATCGGTGTGATGCCACCGGTCATTTTCAGTGCCACGTACAGAATGATCATAACGCCGACATATTTCACGGCGCTGTGAATCAACGTCACGTAAGCAACACCTTTTAAGCCGCCAAAGTAAAAGTAGAACGTACTGACGATAGCGGTGATCAGGGCTGCAACGGGCAGAGAAATTTTCAACACGGTTGAGATGGCTGCCGCGCCGCTGACGTAGTTGCCCACGTTAACCAGCAGCAAAGCATAGATCATGATGATTGAGATGATGTTCTTGGTCGATGTACCGTATTTCTCAGCGATCGCACCGGAAATAGTAACTTTGCCCGTGTTGTAGATTTTTTTGACCAGAATCATCCCGAACAGCAGGAAGCCGATGGCGGCACCGATCACTGACCAAGAGGCGGCGATACCATTTTCAAAAGCGGACTGCGCCGTACCTACTGTGGATTTGGCACCGATAAACTCGGTCATCAGTAGAACACCGACGATAAATGCCGGTAGCGCACGCGATCCTTCCATGAATTCGGTGTTCGATTTACTGCGTAGTTTGAGCGTTAACCACGAGGTGAATGCGATATAAAATACAATCATCCCGATGATTATGAGGGTGTCGGTAAAATTAAAATGGTTCATATCTTCTCGGCCTTAAGTGGAAATTGTAATTTCTCTGTTACTGCGAGAATTGATTAAGGATGTTGCGGATGTTGTCTTCATCCTGTGCGGAAAACTGGATCGGATAGCGGCTGACGCCGACATCTTCACCCATGATCGCCAGCGCTTTCTTCACCACAGCCGGTGAAAACGCGATGGCGTACAGCGTCTTACGCAATTCGGCAACCTGTTCTTGTGCCTGACGGGAGCCTTCGATGTCACCAGCATGGAAACGGTGCCAAATCTGGCTGATCGGTTCCGGTGCCACGTTAGCTAGCCCGGAAATACAGGCGGAGCAGCCGTCAACAAAGCCCTGGTGAATGAGCGAGTCTGGGCCATTCAGTACGTCAAAACCCTGTACGCCTTTCACCGCTTGCACATAGCTGCTCAGGCTTTCATAGCTGCCTGCGCTGTCTTTGATGCCGATGATGTTCGGGTGATCCGCCAGCGTGCGGACGGTTTCCGGTGCCAGCGTATTCCCCGTGCGTGCAGGAATGTTGTAGAGGAACACCGGCACGGTCAGCGCATCGGCGACGGCGGTGTAGTGGGCGATCAACTCTTCCTGTTTTAATGGGATGAAATAAGGGGTGATGACTGAAACGGCATCGACACCCAGCGCGGCGATACGCTTGCCGAGCTTAATGGTTTCCCGCGTGGAGATTTCACCGATGTGGCCGACAACGGGCACTTTTCCGGCAACTTCATCCACGCAGGTTTCGGTGACGGCGACTTTCTCATCGGTGTGTAGAACAAAGAACTCACCGTTGGTGCCGTTGCAGAAAATACCGTTGCCATAGCGCATCTGGCGCTGAACCTGAAGGCGCATAGCTGCGGGGTTAAATTCGCCCTGATTATCAAACGGCGTGACGATGGCGGTCAGGACGCCAGCAATTTTCTTACTCATTGTTATTCCTCGTGACACGTAATCAAAAAGTGAAAACCTAAAACTGCCCTACTCAAAACGGTGTTCTTTAACGCCTAATACTATTCACTTAAGCCTGTTGTTAGGGGAAACACAGGGGGAGGTTCCCGCAGGGATGCCTCACCCCTGTGGTCGCCCCGTGTATCTCGATGCTTGAACGGTCGGCATCAGTTCTTTAACGCTGTGCGGTTAAAACAGGGTCAGATAAACCTCACGCACATCGTCAGCACTGACCTGCGTCGGTACATTTTTCATCAGGCGCTGAACCTGTAATGCGGCATCGACCAAGTAGGGCAGGTGATCTTTTTCCACACCGAGCTGCTGTAGGGTGTTGGGCAGATTGAGTCGTTTGACCAACTCGCTGAAGTAGGCCACCAGCGCCTGCGCTTTTTCCGCTGTACTGAGGGTTAGGTCGGCATCCGGCACCAGGTCATACGCCTGTGCGAATTTGTCCTGTGCGGCGTCCTGCACGAAACGCATGCAAGGGGCGAGCAGAATGGCGTTCGCCACGCCGTGTGGGATGTGATACTTGCCGCCGAGCGGGTAGGACATCGCATGGACCAGGTGCGTACCGGAGTGGGCAATGGCGGCACCGCCATAATAGGATGCCCACAGCATGTTCAGCTTGGCTTCCATATTGCCTGGCTCGCGCACGGAGGTTTCGAGGTTGGCAAACAGCTTTTTCAAGCCAATCAGTGCGTAGTTGTCGCTGACCGGGTTGGCAATTGTTGACGTGAAACACTCGATCAGGTGGCAGAGTGCATCAATACCGGTGGAAGCGGCGATATGCGGCGGCATGCTGACCGTCAGCTCTGGCACCAGCGCAACGTAGTCCGGCAGCATCACTGGCGTAATAATGCCGACTTTCGTCTCTTTCTCTGGGATCGCCAGAATGGCATTTGGCGTGGCTTCAGAGCCGGTTCCCGCCGTGGTTGGGATGAGCAGTGATGTTGTGCGGCGGGTGGGTTTTTCCCCTGCCAGCAGGCTATCCAACGTCACGGTTTCATCGCCCGCACACAGTACGGAAAGCAGTTTGGCAACATCCAGCACGCTGCCGCCGCCTACGCCGATGACCAGATCGGTCTGGGTTTGTGTCAGTTGGCTCAGTATCTGGGCAACGTCATGTTGGCTCGGCTCGGCAGGCACGTTATCAACCAGCAGAACCTGCGGAACGGCTTGCTTAACTTGTGCGATCAGCGCCTGAACGTCAGGCAGCCCGACAATGTTTTTGTCGGTGACAAATAAAACGTGCTGTTTACCTGACAACAGATGACTGATGTCCTGAAGTACCCGGTAGCCGCTGAGGATAGTGCTATTGATGTTCATGCTTATTACCTTGCCTTTTCTCTTCTTCGCCAGAGCGTTATCGCGATGATAATGGTTGCGATGGTGATTATTTTCAGTCAAATGGCATGTTTCTCATCACGACTGAACGCCATTTGCCACATCGTGGTGATAATTTATAGGTGAAATTCCTTTTAAATAATTTGATGTTGCTCACATATAATCAAACGTGATTCAATATAATCATTATCAGGTAATCATGAAGCGGGGATGAGGTATGCCAAACGTGCAGCAATCAGCAGAACAGGTATTAGTGGTCGCTGATGACTTTACGGGTGCCAATGATGCGGGCGTCGGTCTGGCGCAGCATGGTGCGCGGGTTAGCGTCGTCTTTGACGTTAATAAACTGCACGCGGATTTACTGGGCGATGCGGTGGTGATCAACACCGATAGCCGTGCGGCGCGTGACGACGTGGCGTCTCAACGTACCGCAGAAGCGGTTGCAGCCTGGCAGGCCGCTGGCGGACAAGGCTGGATTATCAAGAAGATTGATTCGACGCTGCGCGGGAATTTGGGCGCGGAAATCGCCGCTGCGCTGTCTGCTGCTGACGTGCCCGTCGCGCTGATTGCCGCGGCGTCACCGACGCTGGGACGCGTGACCCGCAAAGGTGAAGTCTGGGTGAATGGCCGTCTGCTTACCGACACGGAGTTTGCCAGCGATCCCAAAACGCCGGTGACCTCCGCTTCTATCGCTGCCCGTCTGGCAGAACAAACCGCGTTACCGGTGGCGGAGATACACCTTGATGACGTCCGTCAGGCTAATTTAGCCCACCGTTTGCAGCAGCTGGCGGACGAGGGCGTGCGTCTGATTATTCTTGATACCGATGTGCAGGACGATCTGACACATATCGTTGATGCCGCCAGAACGTTGCCGTTTCGCCCCTTGCTGGTCGGTTCGGCAGGTTTGAGCGACGCGTTGGCGAATACGCAGAATTTTACGCGTAAAACCGAAAAGCCGCTGCTGGCTGTCGTCGGGTCGATGAGCGACATCGCTCAAAAGCAGATTGCGGCCGTCAGGCTGCGCAGCGATGTCACGCTGGTTGATATTGATATCAACGCACTCTTTTCAGCCGAGTCATCCACCGTCATGGCATCCCAGAGTGAGGACGCGGTGAAGGCGCTGATGAGCGGTAATCACTGCATTATTCGCACCTGTCATAACGAAAATCAGCGCTTCGAGATCGACGCGCGGTGTCAGCAGCTTGGACTTAGTCGCCAGCAGCTTGGCGAAACGATCAGCCACTATCTGGGGGAACTCACGCGCCGCATTGTTCAGACACTAGATAGCCAGGCTGCGGACGGCGCTAGCCGACGCTTGCCGGGAGGTTTGTATTTATCTGGGGGCGATATCGCGATTGCCGTGGCAACCGCACTGGGTGCTACCGGTTTTCAGATTAAGGGACAAATCGCATCCTGCGTGCCTTGGGGATACCTGCTGAATAGCGTTGTCGGCATGACCCCTGTGATGACTAAAGCGGGGGGTTTTGGCAACGAAACTACTCTGCTCGACGTTTTACGTTTTATTGAGGAGAAGGTCAGTGAGTAAAATTATTGCAGTAACGATGGGTGATCCGGCAGGGATTGGACCGGAAATTATTATCAAATCTCTGGCCGAAGGCGAGCTTTCCGGCGCATCTGCCGTGGTGGTGGGCTGCGTACAAACGATGCGGCGTGTTCTGGCATTGAATGTGGTGCCAGCCGTAGAGTTAAAAATCATTGATAAACCGGCTGACGCCGTATTCGCACCTGGCGTCATCAACATTATCGACGAGCCGCTGGAAGATCCGCAGGCACTAGAGCCTGGCGTCGTTCAGGCACAGGCGGGCGATTTAGCTTATCGCTGTATCAAGAAGGCCACCGAGCTGGCAATGGCAGGTGAAGTGCATGCGATCGCGACTGCGCCGCTAAATAAAGAAGCGCTGCACTCGGCAGGCCACCTCTACCCAGGTCACACGGAGCTGTTGGCTAAGCTGACCAACAGCCGCGACTATGCGATGGTGTTGTATACCGACAAGCTGAAGGTTATCCATGTTTCAACGCATATTGCGCTGCGTAAATTCCTCGATACGCTGAACCGCGATCGCGTGGAAACGGTGATCGACATGGCGGATGTCTTCCTTAAGCGCGTCGGTTTTACCCACCCACGTATCGCCGTTGCCGGGGTTAATCCGCACGCGGGTGAGAATGGTCTGTTTGGTGATGAAGAGATTAAAATTGTCTCGCCATCGGTTGAAGCTATGAAGGCCAAAGGTATTGATGTGTATGGCCCGTGCCCGCCGGATACCGTCTATTTGCAGGCGTATGAAGGCCAGTACGATATGGTCGTGGCGATGTATCACGATCAGGGGCACATCCCGCTCAAGCTGCTGGGCTTCTATGATGGGGTGAACATTACCGCTGGGCTGCCGTTTATTCGCACATCGGCTGACCACGGCACGGCCTTTGACATTGCCTGGACGGGTAAAGCGAAGCCTGAAAGCATGGCGATCTCTATTCAACTCGCGATGCAACTGGCCTAATTTGCGGTGACTACGGCTGCTGTCCGTACGGTTTTTTAAGCTACAGAGCACATTGCAGGATATCTTCCTTCCCGCCTTCGGGAAGGTTTCTGGTATCCTGCAACCAAGAATGATTACGCATTACATTGCTGATAACGTTTGTTGGGTAACGTGTAAAAGCGTTCCTGGCGAAAACGCTTCACTCCTCTATCATCCCATTATCATTGTTTTCATTCTTTATATCGATTGACCAACAACTTAAAATTATTTTATGACTGTCAGATGGATATCGCCGTGGACCCTACATTAACTGATGCTTTCCGCATGAGCGGGGATAAAGTAAAAGGACAAAGCCGCCTTGATCAGATTATGGATTATCTGAAAAGCCATAATCTGGTGACGGTAGAGGAACTGGTGTCTGTGATCGACGCTTCCCCGGCGACAATTCGTCGTGATTTGATTAAGCTGGATGAGCAGGGCGTGATTAGCCGTAGTCATGGTGGTGTAACGCTTAATCGCTTTATTCCTTCCCAGCCGACGACGAACGAGAAACTGCATCGTAATCTTCAGGAAAAGCAGGCGATCGCACGTTATGCCGCAACATTGGTGACGCCGGGCAGTGCAGTAGTTCTGGATGCGGGAACGACGATGCTGGAATTGGCGCGTAATTTAACGCATCTGCCGCTGCGCGTGATTACCGCCGATTTACAAATTGCGTTATTTCTGTCTGAATTCAAGCAGATCGAAGTGACGATTATTGGCGGGCGTATTGATGACAGCAGCCAATCTTGTATTGGTGAGCACGGTCGCCGCCTGTTACGCAATATTTACCCCGATATCGCGTTTATTAGCTGCAACTCATGGAGCCTCGATAAAGGGGTGACCACACCGACAGAAGAAAAAGCCGGTGTGAAGCAAGATCTTGGCGCGAATGCCAGCCGGCGCGTGTTGCTGGCCGATAGCAGTAAATATGGTGCGTATTCCCTGTTCTGCGTGACACCGTTGTCAGAACTGACCGATATCATTACCGACAGCGCGTTAGTGCCCGACGTACAGGCGCAACTGAAAGGTAAAACATTCAATCTTACGTTGGTTGGTGGCTGACAGGAGAGTTTTATAATGAGTACTGAGTTCAATGGGACTCGTCAGGTTCTGTCGGTTTTCGATTTCGATGGAACGTTGACCTACCATGACAGCTTTATTCCTTTTTTACGTTTTGCCTTCGGTAAGCGTGTTTTTGCCCGGCGGATGATGCATCTGGTGCTGCCTTCTGCACGTTGTGTTCAGCGTAAGCTGACGCGCGATGAACTCAAAGAATACCTCATTGCCACGTTTCTTTCTGGCATTGAAGCAGCCTGGATACAGGAAAAAGCAGAGGCGTTTTGTCAGCGTAAGTGGAATACGTTAATGCGTAAGTCTGGGGTGCTTGGCGTCGCTGCGGAACTGCATTCCGGGGCTGAGGTGACGCTCTGTTCGGCATCGCCGGAGATCGTGCTACGGCCTTTTGCCGAACGATTAGGTGTAAAACTGATTGGGACGCAGCTTGAGGTAGAAAACGGAATACTGACCGGAAAGATTAACGGGCATAATTGTCGGTGTAGCTATAAGGTACAGCGTTTGGAAAGCGTGTATGGCCCGCTAAACCAATACCATATACGTGCATGGGGCGACACCCGTGGCGACTACGAGCTGTTGGCATCCGCTCACGATGCGCACTGGCGTCATTTCCATCCGCGCTGGCTGCGGCGTAAACCACTTTCGGAACGACTACTTCTATCGGGTGTGATTAAGGTTCATCCTTAAACATCAGGAAACTTCCCCGACCTAAGTCGGGGAGACGGTATCAATCACACATTAACGCCGTGTTGAGCGGCAAGGGCTGACAATCCGCCCGCAAAACCTTGGCCTACTGCCTTGAATTTCCACTCGGTGCCATTACGGTACAGTTCGCCAAAAATCATGGCCGTTTCGGTGGATGCATCCTCAGACAGATCGAAACGCGCAATTTCAGCACTGGTATCGTTGTTATAGACGCGCATGAAACTGTTGCTGACCATACCGAAGTTTTGTTTACGGCCTTCGGCATCATAAATCGTTACGGAAAACACCAGCTTTTTCACTTCAGCCGGCACTTTCGCCAGATGAATTTTTACTTGCTCATCATCGCCGTCACCTTCTCCGGTACGGTTGTCGCCTTGGTGCTCAACGGAGGCGCAAGGGCTCAGTTTGTTATTGAAGAAAATAAAATTAGCGTCAGACAGGACCTTGCCATCTTCTCCCACCATAAATACTGACGCATCCAGATCGAATGCTTGCCCGTCGGTGACGCGAGCATCCCATCCCAGGCCGACCATGGCAACATTCATGGTTGGTGCTTCTTTCGTTAGGGATACATTACCGCCTTTTACCAGAGAAACTGCCATTTTATAGCTCCTGCTTTAGAGTGGATTACTGGGCAGTGCGAGACTGCCCAAAGGGAAAGACAAGGTGAGGTTTATCAGGATGCGTTGATACCATACTGTGAGCAGACCGATGCCAAACCACCCGCATAGCCCTGACCGACGGCACGGAATTTCCACTCCGCATTATGACGATACAGTTCACCGAACAGCATGGCGGTTTCAGTTGAAGCATCTTCAGTCAGATCGTAGCGTGCGATTTCGGCTTGGGTGTCATCGTTTACCAGGCGAATGAAAGCGCCGGATACCTGACCAAAGCTCTGGTTACGAACCTGTGCATCATGGATAGTGACAACGAAAACGATTTTGTCGACCTCAGCCGGAATCAGATCCAGCTTAATTTTCAATGATTCGTCATCTCCATCACCCGCGCCTGTACGGTTATCGCCGGTGTGGGCCACTGAGCCATCAGCAGACTTCAAGTTGTTGTAGAAAATGAAGTCAGTATCGCCACGGACTTTGCCATTCGCATTGAGCAGGAATGCCGAAGCATCCAGGTCAAAGTCCTGACCATCCGTCGCGCGTGCATCCCAGCCAAGACCGACTAAGACATTTTTCATCGTCGGTGCTGCTTTACTCAGTGAGACATTACCGCCTTTAGAAAGAGAAACGCTCATTAAATTAACCTCTTAAGTTGATATTTCAGAATGTAGTGTTAGGAGCAGAAGATTAACTCTCCTTGTTCTCCTCAGCATCGGGTTTGGCTGGGAACAGTACGCTGACGATAATACCTAGCGCCAGTACGCCCAGAACAACAAACAGGCTGGTGGTTGCCGAGATGCTGTAGCCATGGTGCCATATGTGATCGGTTGCATTCAGGCCAAGCTTGGCAGCGATGAAGAACAGCAACACAATAACGGCTTTTTCCAGATGAACCAGATATTGTTTCAGTGCTTCCAGTACAAAGTAGAGTGTACGCAAACCTAGGATAGCGAACATCATCGCACTGTAGACAATCAGCGGTTCACGGCTCACGGCAATAATAGCGGGAACCGAGTCAAAGGCGAACATTACGTCAGAAAGTTCTACTACCGCGACACAGAGCATCAGTGGCGTGGCGTAGAAAGCGGCTTTGGTTCCACGGCCAATCGTGACGTCTTTGTTTTCCGGTTTGGCCAGTTCTTCGTCCACTTCTTTCTGGTTTAACAGAAATGCGTGACCTTTCAATTTTGGCCAAATAGGGAAGAAGCGTTTCACTAAACGGTAAGCGAGATGCTGTGAGTAATCTTCGATCTCGTCGTTATCATCGCCGCTTCTCAGCATCATGACGGCGGTCCAGGCAACGATCAAAGCAAAGACGATTTCGACATACGGCCCCAGGCTGAGCAGCCCTGTACCGATTGCGACGAAAATACCACGGAACACGATGGCTCCGATGATCCCCCAGTAGAGTACGCGGTGACGGTAACGATCGGGAACAGCGAACCAAGAGAAGATCGCCATCATCACGAACAGGTTATCCACCGATAGCACTTTTTCCAGCGCATAGCCGGTAATGAACAGGCTGGCGACCTCAGTACCGTGATGAATATAGAGGAAACCGGCAAAAGCCATTGCCACAATGACCCAGAATACAGACCACAGCGCGGCGCTTTTCAATGAAATCGGCTTGTCATGGCGGTGCATGAACAGGTCGATAAAAATGGCCCCGACGGCCAGTGCTATAAAAACAATGACGGTTTCTGTCGGGAAGCCGATATGAGTGGATACCATAGATAACCCTTAGAGGATATTGACATCAAAGGCCGAAGTCGGCTGGTTGAAACCCAAGCGCAGTCGCGATCTCTCGCACGGCATGTTGCTCTGCTGCATCGAAATCACCGTCACTTTTAGCAACAGCAATACCGACTCGCAGCGCCAGCTGTGCGGCTTCAGGCTGATCTTTGAGCGCCAGGATATATTTCATGGTTTCACCTTTTCCGACTTCTTCATCGAAATCGAAACTGGCAACCAGTTTGTTAAAGAATTCAATAACTTCAGCAGTATCAAACACTTTCAACTCTTCTGATGATTTGAGAAAACCAATCATCTTCTGTTTTTCTTCCGTACTCACGCCACCGCTGGATACCGCGATGCGGACACAAACGGCGACAGTACCTTGCAGAAACTTCTTGTTCTTGAAGCGTCCGACCTGTTTGGTCAACTCTTCTCGGCTGGCATTGAAGGCGCCTTTAACCTTATTAAGAAAACTCATGCTGAACCCCTCGTAAAATGAAACTATTTTGAGCCCGCTTTCCAGCGGAACCCCCAGCCAAGTGCGTTATCCATCTCGCTGTGGTCACGGAAGAACTGATTGATACGTTCGACCTTGATGTTCCCGCCTTCATTGACCAGACGCGCAACCGCACACATGCTGCGGCTATCTTGCCCTTCCGTCATGCGGGTTTCGATCGGTGGTTGATCGGGGATGTGCAGCGTGACCACGCCGTCGGTTTTATTCCAGCTAGGTACACCTTCGTAAATAAAGGCGTAAATCAGTACCTGGCGCAGGTTTTTCCATTCGCGGCCATTGATATGCAGCCATTCGCCTTCTGAGACATCGCCAGTGCGGTCGTCACCTTTGAGCAGGACAAAGGGTTCGTCCTGATAATCGCCAAAGCGACTGCCCAACGCCTGAACCACGGTTTTGTGACCGTCTTGCATTTCGACAAAGGCACCGAGGTCGAGATCGACGCCGTTACTGCCCCCAAACATCCCACGCAGACCGGATGCTTTGGCCTCGCGATGCCAGTTTAGGTTGATGCGAATCTCACCGAAGTTATCGCGTTTTTCCAGGCTAATGGCTGGTTTTTCTTTGGTGAGTGACACCTTGCTCAGATTGATGCGGCTTGTCGCTGGTGGTGCCGGAGGAGGCGTAGGTTCAGTGTGTGCGGTAGGCGCGGCCACTTCGATGCCGAAGTGCTCGGCAAGGGGCTGTAGGCCGCCGTTGAATCCTTGCGCAATAAAGCGAAACTTCCAGTCATTGTTACGACGATAAAGTTCTCCCAGGATCAGGGCGGCTTCCTGACGCCCAGCCAGTTCGACATTGCCGTTAACCAGAACCTCATTATCAGCCTCAACCTGAATGTTGAGCCGCTGTAAATTCGCGATGGTTTGGCTACCTTCACAAGCAACGGTAAAGGCGACCTTTTGTACTTCTGGCTTTAGTCGAGTGACGTCAACGGTGAAGAGGGTGTTGTGCCCTTCATGCATCAGACTGATGCTGCCGTCATCATTGCGTGGCTGACCATAAAACACCATATCTGCGTCGCCCTGTACCTTGCCTGTTGCAAACAGACGGAAAGCACTGGCATCAACGGCGGCACCGGAGAGGACGCGAACCTGCAACGCTTTGTTAGGGACGGACGCATTGCCGCCTGGGGTCAGATTCATTAGCGTACCACCGTGGTAACGATATCGGCGTGCATATCACTGATGGTGCGGCCACGACAGGCCTGCCCATGAGCGGTGAAATCCCACTGGCCATTATTGCGGCGCAGTGAAGCGATAACGATCCCGGTATGAGAGCCTTGTTCGGTCAACTGATAGCGAGCCTGTTCTTTATTGGCTTGATCAACGACGCGGCAGAAGGCATTTTCAACTTCATTAAACGTTTGGCCACGGAAGCTATTGACGGTAAATGCCAGGAACTCGACGTTTTGTGGCAATCGGTTCAGGTCAACGCGGATCACTTCGTCATCGCCGTCTCCCTCGCCAGTCAGGTTGTCTCCGCTGTGTACCACCGAGCCACAGGATGATTTCAGTTTACGAAACCACACTGTGTCGATCTCATTACCTGCTTTGTCGAGCAGAACGCATCCGGCATCAAGATCGATTGACGCATTACCGCCAAATAATCCCCCTAAGAGGCCTTTCTTTTTCACTGGGTCCCAGCCGAGCCCAAAGTGAAGATTACTGATAGCAGAAGACTGTTTGCTGAGAGAAATTGTCTGGTTTTTACTTAAAGAAACCATAGCCACATTCCTTATAAAGGTATTGAAAAGAACAACGCTTTTTTACACCAAATCCCATTCTTTAAAAAATCATATCATGATGTAGTTTGTGAGCAAGTGACTTTTTGTCTTTTATTGTTTTGAATTTTACAATTATATGATTTTTATGTGAAAAATGTGTTTTTTGTTGTGGTTTTACGTTTTTACTTAATATTCATAAGCTTTTTCATCATGTTTTTTCTTTACTTAATGTAAATCATCATATGATTGACATATTATGATGGCGTCAATAGACTCAATGCGCTTAACTCAATCTGGCAATACAGCACGGGAATGCATACCAATGACACAGAGAATTTGGCTAATGGAAGGCTTGTCTTCCCAGCGCGATATGATTTTGGCGATTAAATCTTTTGCTGAAATCCGCGGTGTGGACGTCACCATTTTTGCTTCTCATCGTAATGAGCGTAATGAAATCCTGTCGCTTGCCGATCGTGCATTCCTGGAGCCAAAGGACGAGGCTGAACGTCTCTCATTTATCCTGACTACCGTCAAAACGCAGGGGATTCATGCGATCCATGCCGGTCGACACGGCCGCTGGTGCGAAAACCATCGACATGAAATTGAATCGCTTGGCGTGAAACTGACTACCGGCACCGTTAATGTCGCTTCTCTACTGATAGCCGATGACAAAGTCGCTTTTGCTCATGAAATGGAGAAATTAGGGCTAGCTGTCGTGCCTTCGATTCGCGTGTCCTCCGTCGATGAACTCCGACAGCAGATCGCCGCGGCACCTTTTTCCGGCGCGCCACTGTGTGTTAAGCCAGTAACGGGTATTTATGGCATGGGTTTTTGGCGTTTTGATGATAGCGCCTCTCCGATGGCGGTATTTACCCATCCAGAAAGACGTGTGGTTGCTCCAGCTCACTATTTACGTGCACTGAGCGAAGCGGGAAATTTTGCGCCGCTGGTGCTGATGCCCTACCTGCCTGGGCCGGAATATTCTGTCGATATGCTGGTAGAAAAAGGCAAGGTGTTGGCCGCAGTGGCACGGCGTAAGGCCGGTGCGCTGCAATATCTGGAAAATAGCGGCGAAGCTTACCAGCTCGCCATTGCCTGTGCGGAGTCGATGCAAGCGGATGGGTTAGTCAACGTGCAGACCCGCCACAATGATGATGGCGTCCCTCAACTGCTTGAGATTAACATGCGTCCTTCCGGGGGGATTGGCTATACCCGTTTTAGCGGCGTAAACCTGCCTGGGCTCTTCGCCCTGCGCCAGTTGGAATTGCTGAGTGTGCAACAGGTGGTCGAACTGGCGGCGGAAGCCTTTGAGCCCGCGACCGTGCGTACCATCACCGATGTTGTCCGCTACCAGACTACGTTGTCTAACCGACTTCAGGAAGGGTAAGCCGCAATGTCACCGATTCCACAACAGCCCGTTTATACCCGCCACCTTTCCTGCGGCACGCTCAGCGTAACGCCAACTGGCGGCGTGGCGGCGCTGGATACCTTGTTTGATATTGCTGAACGTCGTAACCCTAAGCGTGCTTTCCTGTTTGTTAGCAAAGTACTGGGACGACACATTCCCGTATCTCCCGCGACGATGCGCGGTGTGTATCGCCAGCTTGCTGAGCAGATCCCCGCCTCTATTGAGGGACCGGTGTTGTTTATCGGCATGGCCGAAACGGCGGTAGGTTTAGGGGCAGGCGTTTTTGATGAAGTGAGGCAACGGGTCAGTGAACCCGTTTATTTGACCTCCACCCGCCACCCGCAAGACGCTGAACTGCTCTGTGAGTTTAAGGAAGCGCATAGTCACGCCACCGATCACTTAATCTATCTCCCAGAAGATGAGCTGTTACGTCGCCGCGTGCGTGAAGCACGTACTCTGATACTGATTGATGACGAAGCGACGACGGGCAATACGTTCATTAATTTACTGGCCGCCCTGCGAGAAACCGCATGGCTGACGCACTTGCAGCAGGTATTTACGGTAACGCTGACTGACTGGAGCGGTAGTGCGCTCGCACAGCGTTGTCCTTTACCTCTTCAGTCCATTTCTCTGGTTCAGGGCGACTGGCAATGGGTGCCCAAACCGGATGCACCTCTTCCCATTATGCCGACGGTGAACGTCACGGCGCGCGGTAACGTTGCCATCACGGGAAAACAGAGCTGGGGACGCTTGGGTATGGCCGAACCTGCCGGGGATTTAGGGCGTGATTTGCGTGTAGCGCCGAGTGAAAAAATATTGGTTCTGGGCAGTAGTGAGTTTGTTTGGGAACCTTTTTTACTGGCGGAGCGTTTGCAAGCGCAAGGGGCTGACGTTAAGTTCGGCTCTACCACGCGATCCCCTATCGCAACTGGATTCGCCATTCAGTCGGCGATAACGTTCAATGACAATTACGGGCTAGGCATTGCAAATTTTGTCTACAACGTGATGCATCAACGTTTCGATCGCATTCTGCTCTGCGTGGAAACGCCGTCAGAGAGTGTCGATCCCCAATTACTCGATGCGTTGGCGACGGTAGCGCCCAGCGTGGAGATTATCAGCTATGACTAAGCCCGTTATTTTTTCCGATCTTGACGACACGCTGTTTCAGACGCGACGTAAGATGGTGAATGAGTTGGCGCTTGAACCTTATCGTACGGGGGCGTTGGACCCTAGCCTGACGCCGCGCAGTTTCATGACCGAAGAACAGGCCATGCTGGTGGACTGGATGCTGGAATACGCGGAGCTGATCCCCGTGACGGCACGCGGCACGGAGGAAATTGCCCGTGTGACCATCCCTTTCCGTTCCTGGGCCGTTACCACGCATGGTGCTGTCATTCTTACCCCGCAAGGGGAGCCTGATCCTGTCTGGAAAGCGCAGATACTGACTGCTTTGGCTCCGTATGCCGAGCAGCTTCAGACCATGCAGCATGGCATCACCGAACTGATGGCAGAGCGTAATATTAACGGCTGGGCGCGGATTAATTACGAATATGGCGATACGCCGATTTATCTGGTGATGAAGCACCGCGATAGCACCAGAATCGAGGAACTCTACGCCATTGCTGATGAAATAGAGCAGCGCTATCCGACACAGGGTTTCTATCTGCATCGCAACAGCAACAACGTGGCCTGGTTACCTGACCCGGTAGAGAAAGGGCGCGCAGTGACCTATTTACTCAACAAATTACGGGCGGAACGCGGCACTTTTCCCGTGATTGGTTTGGGCGATAGTCTCAGCGATCACCGCTTTATGACGCTTTGCACCTGGTACGGATTGCCTCGGCAAAGTCAGTTTGCCGAGGCAATCGCTCACCGCATTTTCGGAGATGCCCAGGATGCATGACGACATCACGCCTTTCTCTGGCTCCTACTTGCCACACGATATCCATTTTTTGCTTCAGCCTGTCGAGATAGACGTGACGCCCGTGGAAGAGAAGGAGCGACTGATTCAGTCGGGCGCTAAGCACTATTCCGATATGCTGAGCCAGGAGCCGGAACCGACGGTCTGGCACCTTGAGCTTTTCTCCCGCGCGCTTGAACAAGAGGGCGCACGTTTGGCGCGCGAGGTGCAGATGCTTGCGCAAACGCTGGCACAGCGTTTTGGCGATACGCCAGTGATATTGACCAGCTTGGTGCGGGCCGGTGTTCCTCTGGGTGTGATGTTGCATCGCGCCCTACGTGCTATGGGGAAAACGTCTTACCATTATGGCATCAGCATTATCCGCGATCGGGGCATCGATAAAACCGCGCTGGAATGGATTGAGGCGCGTCACGGCAGTAAGGGCATTGTGTTTGTTGATGGCTGGACCGGTAAAGGCGCTATCACGGGCGAGTTGATCAAATCTCTGAAGGGAAGAGAAGGGTATCCCGAACAGCCACGTCTGGTGGTACTGGCGGACCCCTGCGGCTGTGCCTGGCTGTCAGCGAGTAATGATGACTGGCTGATTCCGTTTGGGATTATGGGAGCCCCTGTTTCGGGTCTGATATCCCGATCGCTGTGGTCGGCGGAAGGGTTACACGGCTGCGTGATATGCGAGCACCTTAAGCGCTATGAGTGCAGCCAAATGCTGGCAGATACCGTCGAGGCGCTGCGTCGAGCCTCCTCTCCCGTGGATTTGTCATGTAGCGAATTACTGCCTGAACGGCAACGCGATCTTCAACAACAGAGTGAAAGGGTGATCCGTACTCTGGCTGAACGCTATGGCATCGATAGCATCAATAGAATCAAACCAGGTATTGCTGAAGCGACCCGCGCTGTGCTACGTCGGGTGCCGGATCATGTTCTGGTACAAACGATGGACGACCCGGATGTTGCGCTGTTGGTTTATCTTGCGAAGGAAAAGGGCATCACGATTACTGAAGTTGGCGATGAAATCGGTCAGTACCGCGCGGTTACCATTATCAAAAAGGTGCACTGATGAATAAAAGGCTTTCTCCCTGGAATTTAGGTGCGACGCTCTATATGCCCGCGACGCGTGCCGATATCGCTGACGTTATTTTGACCGATAAAATTAGCGGGCTGCGCTCGCTGGTTATTTGCCTTGAAGATGCCGTCGCGGAAAGTGATGTCCCTCTGGCGTTGTTGCGCCTTCGTGAGCTTTTGACGACATTGGCGCAGGCGAAACAGGCTAATGGAAAAGCCGACTGGCCGTTGGTTTTTGTTCGGCCGCGCGACGCTGAGATGGGCCGCTGGCTTGCGCATGAGATGGACTTGAGTCCGCTGGATGGGCTGGTGTTGCCCAAATTTACTCTGGCTTCTTTGCCACAGTGGTGGGAGGTGGTGCGGAACAGCGAGCTTTGCATGATGCCGACACTGGAAACTGAAGACGTTTTCGACGTGGTGCAGATGCGTGAGTTAGCTACGCAGCTCCAGTCTCATCCCTGCCATGCGCGCATTATTGCCTTGCGTATTGGCGGAAACGATCTGATGAATGTGATCTCACTGCGGCGCTCACGCCACCTGACTTTATATGATGGACCGATGGGATACGTGATCAAAATGTTGGTCTCGATCTTTGCAGCACGTAATTTCGCGTTGACCGCGCCAGTCTGTGAACATATTGATGACCATCACATCATGTCGCGTGAGCTGGCGTTGGATATGGCGCACGGATTGGTCGGAAAAACGGCTATTCACCCCAATCAAATCGATATCATTGAGCAGGCGCTGATGGTGTCCGCGACAGATTATGCGGATGCGTTGCGCATTCTGAATTCCAGCCAGGCGGTCTTTAAATCTCAGGGATCGATGTGCGAGCCTGCCACGCATCGCCGCTGGGCATCGGGAATTTTGGAACGGGCGAAGGTCTATGGCATTGCATCAGAACAAAACCAGGGAGCTCGCCTTATCGTTGCGACCCATAATCACTGAGGCGGTTGATAGGCTATGCGCCATATTTTGTCCGGGTACGTTGTTCGATAGTGTTTCTGGTTTATCTCACGTTGAAAATTTGTCTGTTAGAGTGAAAAACGATTAAAATTTTACTTAAGCATGCGGGAGCGCGCGTTTATTCGCTATCACCTACATTATTTTTCCACGCTTGGAAATGACGGCGATGCGGCAATTACCCCAGCATAAAGGGCTGCGGGACGATTGATAATTCTTTAATTAACAACGATTAGCATGAGAGAGTCCTCAGAAGAATGTTAGTGAACACACTTATTTTTCAGCCCATACGATCGTTGTCCTGGAATACAGGGTGTGATTTCTTATGCAACTAAGCACCCGTCAGGTTCGTGTTTACCGTCTTGCCAAAATTCTGGGGGCAGGAAAACCCGTTGCCGCAAAGCAGATCATCACGATGTTGGACTGTTCGGAACCCACATTGACTCGGGTACTGAAAGAGTTGAGAAGTGCCTACTCCGCTGAGATAAAGTACAGTAAATCTCTGCATGCTTATCAGATGATTCATCCCGGCCAGCTTGATAAAAAAGAACTGCGTCGTATGGCGCAAGCGCTTGATTCCAATGCCGAGTTGAAAGAAGAAGAAACGGTTAGCCGGGTCTTTCTGGATAAAGAAAAAAAGAAAGCCGTTTCCCTGTCATTAAGGATGTCGGTGCTGCGTAAAATCGATACGCTGGCAGGTCTTAAAGACGTTACGCGCAGCGAAGCGGTGGAAATGCTGATCGGTAAATGTGCTGATGAACTGATTCGTACGTCTTTACCACCACGGAAATAAGCTCCACGTCTTCCCGTCCCCCCCTACAACATCCCATTCAACCCTCTCAATTCTGCGGGTTGGTGGTGCGCATTTTTTGTTGAGATAACAACCAGAAGGATTATGATATCTCCATCATATTATGCATAAGATAAACGGATTGATGATATGCGAAGACTACCCGTCTATTTGTTGTTGGATACCTCTGGTTCTATGCACGGTGAGCCAATTGAAGCCGTCAAAAATGGGGTACAGACGTTACTCACGACGTTGCGACAAGATCCCTACGCGTTGGAAACCGCTTATGTTTCCGTCATTACCTTTGATACCTCCGCCCGCCAAGTTGTACCGCTAACTGACCTGCTTACTTTCAAATCCCCCGATCTGGTTGCGAATGGCACGACTGCGCTGGGCGAGGCGCTATCGTTGGTGGCACAGGCTATTGAACGCGAGGTTCAGAAAACCACGGCGGAAACGAAGGGTGACTGGCGTCCTCTGGTCTTTATCATGACTGATGGTGCGCCAACGGATGACTGGCGTAAAGGTGTCGCTGACTTTAAGTCGGCACGTACGGGCGTCGTTGTTGCCTGTGCCGCTGGGCAAGTCGCGGAAACAAAGGTTTTGCAGGAAATTACCGAAATCGTTTTACAGCTTGATACGGCGGATTCGAACGCCATCAAAGCATTTTTCAAGTGGGTATCGGCGAGTATTTCTGTTGGAAGCCAAAAAGTGGAGTCGGGTAAAAAAGACGTTATCGGTCTTGACGATCTCCCCCCACCGCCGCCAGAAGTGAATGTCGTGCTCTAATTCTATTATCAAAAACAAGGAGACTGTATGTCAGTCAGTTTGCGTAAAGGACAAAGTGTTAGCCTCAAGAAGAATGAATTTGATCTCTCCTCTGTCACCATCGGCCTGGGTTGGGACATTAGCGAAGAGAAAAAAAGCTTCCTGGGGGGAATATTTGGTAAGAAAACAGAAGATGAGTATGATCTCGATGTTATTGCTTTCCTGTGCAATGCCGAAGGAAAAGTAGTTGATTTGGGGCAAATAGAAGATGGCCGACCCACTTTGGATAACGGGGATGTGATCTTTTTCAATAACCAGCGTCACCACTCAGGTCAAATCTGGTTAACTGGCGACAACCGTACCGGAGCAGGAGATGGCGACGATGAACAAATCATCGCTAACCTGAATACGCTGGATGCCAAATACGAAAAAATTGTTTTTATCGTCCAAATTTATAACGGCCAGGAACAGCAACAGCATTTTGGTAAAGTGAAGAACGCGTTTATTCGCGCTGTCGATGCCAAGAATGTAGAAATGGCGCGTTTTGATCTTTCCGGCGGGCCTGCATTTAACCAACAATGCTCTATGGTATTTGCCGAACTGGTGCGTGAAGGCACGGGTTGGAAACTCTGCGCTATCGGTGAGCCTTCCGATTCAGATAGCTTTATTACACATTTAAAGAGCTACCTGTAAATGAGGCGGCTACCTGTTTATCTCTTGATTGATACTTCAGGCTCAATGCGCGGCGAGTCCATTCATGCGGTCAATGTGGGGATTCAGGCCATGCTAAGCGCACTGCGTCAGGACCCTTACGCGCTAGAAAGCGTCCATATCTCGATCATCACCTACGACAATGACGCGCGAGAGTTTATCCCCTTGACGCCGCTGGAAGATTTCCAGTTTACCGATATCGTGGTTCCCAGCGCGGGTGGCACCTTTACGGGGGCGGCCCTTGAGTGTTTGATCCAGTCCGTCGATCGTGATGTTAAACGCTCCGATGGCGATCAGAAAGGCGACTGGCGTCCTCTGGTATTCCTCATGACGGACGGCAGCCCTTCTGACGCCTACGCGTATGATGAAGCGGTGACCGAAGTCAAAAAGCGCGCCTTTGGTTCGATCATTGCCTGTGCGGTTGGGCCGAAAGCCAAGCATGAACACCTGAAAAAACTGACCAACCAAGTGGTGGCCTTAGAAACGCTGGACTCTACGGCGTTTGCCGGTTTCTTCAAATGGGTTTCTGCGAGCGTCGCGTCCGGCAGCACCAGCTCCGGCGTCACGGCGGGTCAGGATAACCTACCGCCGCCGCCTCCCGAAATACAGCTGGTTCTGTGACGTCAAGGCAGGGCTCCCGACAGGGACCTTGCCTTTTATTTAGCGACCACGCTCACATTTAAACCCATAGACGTGCTTGCTGCGAAGGCGATTCGCTTACAGGCTATTGGCTTAATAAAGGTGTCTGTTATGAGACGACTACCCGTTTTCTTCGTTCTCGACTGCTCGGAGTCGATGATCGGAGATAATCTGAAGAAAATGAACGATGGTCTACAGGCTATCGTTAGCGATTTGAAAAAAGATCCTCACGCCCTCGAAACAGCTTGGATTTCCGTCATCGCTTTTGCCGGTGTGGCGCAAACCATCGTTCCCCTAGTGGAGGTGGTATCATTCTATCCACCGCGTCTGCCGTTAGGCGGCGGTACCAGCCTTGGTGCCGCGCTGCGGGAATTGACTAAGCAGATCGATGAACAAGTAAGAAAGACGACGCAAGAGCGTAAAGGTGATTGGAAACCCGTGGTCTATCTGCTGACAGATGGCCGCCCGACGGATGATACCGCACCGGAGATTACACGTTGGAAACAGCACTACGCTAATAAGGTCAACCTGATCGCGATTGGTCTGGGAGCCTCTGCCGATTTGAATACATTGCGCCAACTCACCGAAAATGTATTGCTGTTTACTGAGGCACAGGAAGGGGACTTCACCCGTTTTATCAAATGGATCACCGCGTCTGTCACTGCCCATAGCCGTAGCGTCGGGGAAGATGCGCCACCGTTGTTGTCGAATAATGAGTCTATTGTTCGGCTGGCTAAGGATGAGGTCGCGCGGGCGTATGATGAGAACTGTGTCATTCTGGTTGGTCGCTGCAACAAATCTCGCCGCCCCTATCTGATGAAGTATGAGCGCCCCAACGTTAACCTGTCGTCCCTCAATTTTAAGCTCAATATCAACGGATTTAATCTGGCGGGCTGTTTCCCGATAGATGAAGATTATTTTGCCTGGAGTGATGCCAGAGCCTCTGCATTGCAAGTAAACACGAGCGAATTACACGGCGCGCCGGGTTGCCCCCACTGCGGTAATGCCAGTGCCTTTGCGATGTGTTCCTGCGGAAAACTCCTGTGCATCAATGGGCCAGAAACTGTGATATGCCCTTGGTGCAATCATAACATTAGCTTTAGTGAAAACGGCGGTGTGGATGATTTCGATGTCAATCGCGGGAGGGGCTAATGGATATTGATGTCCGTCCAGATCTCCAGATCTTCGCGCTGATCTTGCAGCAGGCAGGAAAAACGCTTCCCGACGCTGACGTTAATGCGTGGGACGATGATGCTGAGCTGCGCGCACTGTTAGACAAACTGCGTGAACAGGTAGTGCTCAAAGTGGAAAGTATCGCGCTGCCTCTTTCTATTACAGAAAACGGTGACGCTACAGGAAGCCGTAGTGCTACAGAAAACCGTAGTGCTACAGAAAACGATGATTCTAAAGAAAACAATGACTCTCAGAGCATGAAGCCTGACTCTGTTGAAGCCTTAGCGGCATCAGCGGACGCTGTCATTACGCCGCCGGATGCCGTGGAGATATCACAGGATATGGCCACTGTATCGGTACAGGGCGAGGTGACCTCCTCTGAGATAGCTGCACCAGAAGCAGTCGATCCACCGCCGGTGCCTGTGGAACAGGAGAAAGTGGAAAAAGAACAATGGGAAGCGATGTCGTTTGCAGA
This sequence comes from Pectobacterium punjabense, assembly GCF_012427845.1. Classification (NCBI taxonomy): domain Bacteria; kingdom Pseudomonadati; phylum Pseudomonadota; class Gammaproteobacteria; order Enterobacterales; family Pectobacteriaceae; genus Pectobacterium; species Pectobacterium punjabense. The sequence goes on along the minus strand of NZ_CP038498.1, from coordinate 3,887,027 downwards.
GTTGAATGCCGCACAAGCTCGCCCAGCTACGGTAAATGCGCTAAAACCTGGGCAAGTTCCCACGCCGAGCCAGAGTAATAAAGCCCCTCCCGCGGCGGTGAGTCTGCCACAGGCAAAAGTGAATATCGCTAATGCCCGCGTCGGTACACCCTTTAATTCACCCATTGAGATTAGCCTTGATAACGGGATGACGCCTGATGTGCAGGAGGTGGTGTTTAGCGAGGCGATCGGGCTGCATTTCGACCGAGAGACTGCGGCGTTGGTGGGAGTGCCGACACGAAGTGGTGATTGGGAAATCGCTGTCCACTGGTCATGCGGAACTGCGACGGTGGGCGTCACAAAGGTACTTTTGATCGTGAATCCCGATCCGCGCAGCCTATGGAAAATCATCGATCCCCCCGCTGACGATCGTTATTTTAAAGCGAATATCGCGCAACAAGCGATCCGGCTGCCGGGCGTTAACATTGTTGCCGCCAGTCGTCGAGGGCGTTCGCACGAGCACGTCGGTTCGTTTCGTGATGATGACTATTTTATCGCACACGACAATGATAGCGGCTGGAGTGTCCTGTTGGTTGCTGACGGTGCTGGGAGTGCGAAAAATTCTCGGCAGGGATCGCGGCTGGTCACGGCAGTGGTTGGCGACTATTTAGCGCGGCAGCTGGCAGGGGAATCGGCGTCAGGATTAAAGCGCGCGATCGCCGATTGGACGCCGGAAGATCAGCGGGAGGTCGGCACCTTCTTTGTCAGCCAATTTCATAAGGCCGCACAGCTTGCGGTGCATAAGATCCACGGCGAAGCGCTGGAAACGAACGAAAGCATCAAATCCTACTCCACCACGCTGTTAGCAACGGTTGCGTTACGCACTGATGATGGGTTATTTGCCGCGTCGTTCTGGTTAGGAGACGGTGCTATCGCCGCCTATGGGCCCGCGGGGAAAGTCCGTCTATTAGGCATGCCGGATAGTGGTGAATATGCTGGGCAAACCCGCTTTCTGGATCAGGATGCCGTACAGGACACCCAGTTTAGTAAGCGCGTTATTATTGGTAAATGGAGCGAGATCTCGCACCTGATCCTGATGACCGACGGGGTATCCGATCCGTATTTTGAAACGGATAACGGGCTACAAAACGCGGCAAAATGGGATGCACTGATTGCCGACATTGCCCCTTGCCTGAATGACGGCGAGCAGGCGGCAGAACAACTGACTGAGTGGCTAAACTTTTTCTCGCCCGGAAACCATGATGACCGGACGATTGTCGTGGCATGGTGAGTCTCAGAAATGGATTGCTGGTGATAATAAATGGCGAATATTATTAGTTGTACCACCCGAGATGGCGAGCTCGTCCAGTACGTTGACGAAGTCATCGGTTCGGGTTCGATGAAAGATGTCTATTTCTCTCCTGACAAGACCTACGTGGTGGCGTTCTATAAAAAGCCACAGAATGAGCAGGCGAAAGAGCGAATTGCGATGATCACCGGTCGCTATCGGCAAAGTATTTTTGAGCAGGCGGGCGGCGAGTATTGGCAAGACCTGTTCTGCTGGCCGACCAGCGTGGTTGAACACGAGGGGCGAATCGGCATTGTGGTGCCAACCTACCACAGCCACTTTTTCTTTAAGTATGGTTCCAAGAATAATGATTTTCTTGGCATCAAAGGACGAGAAAAAGAAGGAAAATGGTTCGCCAGTGCGAATAACCAGAACAAATTTCTCGATCCGCGTGAGCGCGGTAACCTGCTGAATTACCTAAAAGTCTGCTTGCTATTGACCCGGGCAGTGCGCCGCATGCACGCCGCTGGTCTGTGCCACAGCGATCTGAGTTATAAGAACGTGCTGGTTGATCCCGAAGCGGGTCATGCCTGTGTGATCGATATCGATGGTCTGGTGGTGCCGGGGAAATATCCACCGGACGTCGTGGGTACGCCGGACTTTATTGCGCCCGAAGTGGTGAAAACGACTCACTTGGCGAAAGAAGATGCCAATCGGATTTTGCCTAGCATCAGTACCGATCGTCATGCGTTAGCCGTATTGAACTACATGTATCTGTTTTACCGGCACCCGCTACGGGGCGGTAAAATTCATGATATGGATGATGAAATGCGGGACGAAGCGCTGTCCATGGGGGAAAGGGCGCTGTTTATCGAACATCCGACAGACCGCAGCAATGCGGTTAAGCTCAGCCAAGTCAGCCCGTCATCTTTGCCGTGGGCGGATACGGATAAGATCCCCTATACCATTCTGGGACCTTATCTTACGCCTCTGTTTGAGAAAGCATTTATTACCGGTTTGCATGAGCCAACCCAACGTCCGACGGCGGATGAGTGGGAAACGGCACTGGTGAAAACGGTCGATCTTATCCAGCCGTGCCAGAATTCGGCGTGCGAACAGGAATGGTATGTCTTTTCGGGTAAGACTCAGCCCTCATGCCCGTATTGCGGTACGCCGTATAAAGGCAAGCTGCCGATACTCAACCTGTATTCTTCGCGTAAAACAGGGAGCTATCGCCCTGATGACCATCGTCTAATGGTCTGGAACGGCCAGTCTTTGTATGCCTGGCATGTTAATCGCCTGATTGCCCCAAATGAGCGCACGACGCCAGAGCAGAAGAAACGTGTGGGTTATTTTGTCTTTCATAATGACCAATGGTGGCTGGTGAATGAAGGCATTGAGGAGTTGATGTCGTTACCCGATAAACAGAGGATCGCCATCGGGGATAAGCTGGCGTTGACGGACGGCGCACAGTTTGTCCTTTCCACCCAAGAGGGGGGAAGGCTCGTGGTGGTACAACTGGTATCCAATTAACGTTCGACTGTACCAACCGTGTGCATGACATTAAGGGCAGCGTCTGGCGGGAAGTTTCCCGGCATTGCTGCCCTTATCTATTTCTCTTGGTCGCCCGGCGTTAGCCGGTGTGGGGCTTACTTCATGCTGGCGACGAGGGTATCAACGTTGTGCTTAAACGCGGCCGTATAGGTCGCTGCCGGGCCGGATGCGTCGGTCAGGGCTTCCGGGTACAGTTCACCGCCGGGCTGTGCGCCGCTGGCATTGGCGATTTGCTTCACCAGACGTCCATCGGTCTGGTTCTCAATGAAGTAGCTTTTCACCTTCTCTTGCTTAATTTGCTTAATCAGCGAGGCCACTTTTTTGCTGCTGGCTTCAGATTCGGTAGAGTAGCCCACCGGCGACAGGAATTTCACGCCATAGGCCTGACTGAAGTAGCCGAACGCGTCATGGCTGGTCAGCACCTTGCGTTTTTCTGGAGGAATGGCGGCAAAGGTTTTCTTCGCGTAGCGATCCAGTTCCTGTAGCTGCGTAATGTAGGCTTCGCCCTGCTGACGATAGTAATCGGCATTGGCAGGGTCGGCTTTTGCCAGCGCATTGACGATATTGTGTGCGTAGATCACGCCGTTGCTCATGCTGTTCCAGGCATGCGGATCGGTTTCCGTTTTGCCGTCTTCTACCATTGAGCGTGTTTCAATCCCGTCGGAGGCGGTAATAACGTTGCCATGATAGCCAGATGCGGTGACCAGTCTGTCGATCCAGCCTTCTAAACCTAGACCATTAACGAAAACCAGATCGGCGCTAGCCAACGTTTTACTGTCTTTTGGCGACGGTTCAAACTCATGTGGATCGCCATTCGGTTTTACCAGATCGGTCACGGTAACGCGATCGCCGCCGATGTGGCTGACCATATCGCCAAGTACGGAAAAGCTGGCGACAACATCAAGGTTCTTTGCCATCGCCAGTGGACTAAGCAGCAGGCCGGATAACGCGATAGCTAATAGTGAACGTTTCATTTTTCCCTCACAGAAAGTTGCAGATAACAAAATTTATCGATCAACGACGCAGGCGTAGCAGCCCACCGTGGTGACCAACACAGACGGAGAAACAGAAAAACAGCGTCATCGTCAGGATGATGGCGGGGCCAGCAGGCAACTCGGCATAGTAAGACCACAGCAGCCCAATCAGGCTGGCAACCATTCCTTGCAGCACCGCAATACCGAGCATGGCGGGCAGGCGCTGCGTCCAGAACCGTGCGCTGGCGGCTGGCAGCATCATCATGCCGACCGTCATCAGCGTGCCTAGCAGCTGGAACCCTGCGACCAGATTGAGCACCACCAGCGACAGAAATAGGCCGTGGATTAGCGCCCGATAGCGGCCTGAGCTGATGCGCAGGAAGGTTACGTCAAACGATTCAATCACCAGCGCCCGATAGAGAGCGGCCAGCACCAGCAAGGACGACGATCCGATCAACGCAATGTCGATCAGCGCGGCGCGATCCACCGCCAAAATCGATCCGAACAGGACATGCAGCAGGTCAATGCTGGAGCCACGCAGTGAAACCAGCGTGACGCCAAGCGCCAGCGAACCGAGGTAAAATCCTGCGAAGCTGGCGTCCTCTTTTAATTCCGTGTGGCGGGTGACGAAGCCGGAGAGCATGGCGACGGATAGCCCGGCAATAAAGCCACCGATTCCCATTGCCAGCAGTGACATCCCGGAGATGAGATAGCCGATTGCCACGCCGGGTAATACGGCATGCGACAGGGCATCGCCAATCAGGCTCATACGTCGTAGCAGCAGGAAACAGCCCAGCGGCGCGGCGCTCAATGTGAGTACCAGACAGCCGACTAGCGCGCGGCGCATAAAACCGAATTCGGCAAAAGGGGAAGTCATCAGGTGGAATAGCATCATGACGTGACGATCCTGAGCGTTGGCGTATCACTTTCTGCCTTGCGCAGGCTATGTAATATGGGTTGGGCATCTCCCCAGCGATGACCGCCCTGGGTGAGCTGCAAGATAGTTGGAAAGTGCTGCCCAACCAGTTCCAGATCGTGCAACACGGTAAGAATGGTTCTGCCTTCGGCGTGAAGCTGCTCGATAATCTGCAAGAGTGCCTGCGTGGTTTGGCTATCGACGCCGGTAAGAGGCTCATCCAGCAGAATGATGGGAGCCTGCGTTAGCATCAGACGAGCGAAGAGCACGCGCTGTAGCTGCCCGCCGGACAGGACGCCAATATGACGATCGGCGAAATCTCCCATTGAGACGGCGTCGAGGGCATCAATGGCTTTGCGGTGCCAGTTGGCGTTAATACTCCGTAACAATCCGCGATGGGGCAGTGAACCCATCAGCACCAGATCGCGCACGTTAATCGGAAACTGCCGATCGAATTCGGAGAGCTGTGGCAGATAGCCGACAGCATTCTCTTTGCTACCAGCCCCGAGGTTGAACGTACCGTAAAGCGGTGGCAGCAAACCCGCCAGCGTTTTCAGCAGGGTGGATTTCCCCGTACCGTTCGCGCCAATAATTGCCGTCAGCGATCCCTGATGAAAACACCCGCTGAGCGTACCTAATGGTGGTTGGCCACGGTAGCCAAAAGCCAGTTCCTGTAAAGTGATCATGGCAGCATCACCGCCCACCCGACTAATAGCCACAACAGTGCTAACAGCAGGGAAACCAGTAACACGCGCTTCAGCGCGGAGAGAGAGTAAAAATTTGTCATTGTCATCGGTAAAATATCAATTGTTATATTATAACATATCAGTTTTTAACGATGACGGTAGGGGCAATAGGTAAAAAAGTATGTAAGTCGATATTAGCGCGAGGGTTATCGTTCTTTTTGGGACAATAAGAATATTTGTATGGAACCAACGCTGTGCCCACTGCCAATGGCAATTGACCGAGCGACTTCTGTGAGGTCGGAGCTATTCATCGATTTATATTTATAAGTCAAATATATTGTAATGATGTCTTTCGATATTTTTATCGAATGCTTATCATATATATTTTTTTCCTTATTTTAATTTATTGGATTTATTTTATATGTAAATATTCTTAGGCTCGATGCTTTGATAGAAATAATTATATTTGTCATCAGATTCAAAAAGTATTTGAATAAACTCATCCTCAATTAATTGTTTGAATACATTGAGTAATTTATCAATTTCAATTTCTTTATCTTTTGAAATTCTATAAATGCTTTTATATCCATCAACTTCATTTAAAATTAAATTCAATAATTCATTAGTGATAGGGGTTATTTTTACTTTCACCCTATTGATAAGGAAATTTTTATGTTGAAAAGTTGTATCATATTTGAAGTTATTATTATATACATATGATGAAAACCAAGGGAAAAATGGAATTGATTCTGGGGAAAGGTTGCTTAGTTGAAATTCAATCCTTTTTTTATTGACAATTTTAGGATACAAGAATCTTCTGAATTTATTAATTATTTGGAATGGAGATATTTCGTATAACTTTCTTTTTCTCAGGTAATGAGATGTTAATGAAATGTTTAACCCTTCATTTTTGCTTTCTATTTCATGAAAACACCATGCTGGCATAAAAACGGCGGTTCCTGGATGGATATCTATTTCTATTATACTATTTCCATTTTTTTTAAGTTCTTCTACATTATATTTAAGTTTATGAGGTTGTTTAAAATCAGCTAATAGAGCAATTTTATAAGATTCTGGTATCAACCGAAAAGTTTTGACTCCTTTAATCTGTAAAAATAGAGTATCTACGGGATCTGCATGTAATAAACTTAATGTTTTACCATTCGATACCCAATGATTATGAAGATTACTTCCTTTCATATAATCCATGAAATCTGTTTTTTCTGCTAGAAAGTTGTCAAAATCATTATTTCCACATGTTCGTATTGTTTTCCATCCTGTGGGATTGTCTCGAGTGGAACGAAAATATGTAACGTAATAATCTCCGTTATTATCTAAAAACATGCTTTCTAAGTCTAATCTTTTATTTCTCCCCTGAACTTCTGCGTAAAGGGGTTTATCAGACCAATACGAACCATTATGAATGCTAGATAGGAATTTTTTTTCTTTCAAAGAAAGAATATCTTCTACTGAGCATGAATCTAGTTTTTTATTTAATGGTAAATTAAAAAATATACAGGGCTGAGTCATGTTTCTTGTATGCTTTTTTAAATTGTCTTTTGTCAGTGGCTTTGATTTTAAGTCAATTTTTTTCATGATAAAATTCCTTTTTATTTTCTTGTTTAAAATAAAGTATGCGAAATGTTAAAATTAAGATAATTAAAGTTGTAAACATGGATTGAGTGTATATTATTTTATACAACTCCCCATTGTGAAGTTTATACAGCCATATGGCAGGTATAAAACCTAGTAAAAGAATAATTACAGCTGTAGCTTGAGAGTAAAACGTATCCTGTAATGCTCTCAGGTGACTCATGCATAGAAGCATCAAAGAAGATGTCGCGAATAAAAAAGAGAGACCTATAAAATATGAGTTATCTATCAACTGAGGATTTGCACCATAAAGTCTTATCAAGTAAGGATAAATTAGCCATGTAATAAATATCATTAATATAATGAAAAGAAATGATAACTTTACCCCACTAATGAAAAATTTTTTATGTTCCCTCTTATCACTTTCACTAACAAAAAGACTGTGTATCTGCGAAAATGCACCAAATGGTAACGATATAATCCCTATGATACTCATTATTATTGATAGATCTGAAACTAAATCTATATTAAAATTAGTTAAGCGCTGTGTAATCAAAAAATACACAAGTTTTTGTCCTGCTAACCCTAATGCTACCGGCAAGCCTATACGAAGGATCTTTGATGAAATAAATTTCATGCTTTTAATTTTATGTCGTTTGTATTTTCCTTTAAAATAGTTATACAAAACATGAGTGTATAGCATCAATATAATTATTTCTATGAGTAAGAAAACAGAAAAAACATGCCATGTGAGTAGTTTTTTAACATAAAAAGAAATGCTTATAATAACAAATGAACTGGTGAAGGTTGTAATTAGTTTTACCTTTGCCATTGCTATGTTATTTACGAACCCTTCAATAAAGTAAAATAGATATGTGTTTGCTATTAGGAGTGGGACGCAAAATATATAAATTTTACTGGCGGTAATTACGGATTCATTCTCTTTGCTAATGATATTGTCTTTCATTATAAGGGCAGATATAAAACCTAGCAATGACATTAAAATTGCTATTGGTAGTCCGCTTAAAAAAATATCATATCCAGATTTCCCATTGTTTTTTTCTTCAACAGAAATATTCCCTATCATAGCAAGTGGCATGGACATTAAAACTACAGGTAATGAATACATTGCGGTAAGGTAACTAAACTTACCAAGTTCCGGATAATTTAATTTTGAAATTAAAACTATTATGAGTGTAAAACCAATAAAAGGTGCTAATCGGCTTGTAATAAATGGAACAAGTTTTAGCTTAACGTTTTTATTATACTTCCCATCACCAAATATCAACAATTTTTTCACCAAATTCTAATTCATAAATTTCTTGTGTTAATTCAAACGCAATTTTTAGGTTTTTATAATCATCATTACCTCTCATTCCAAAATATGGGTAGTGATGAAAATAATATCCAAATATATTATCGCAGTCATAAATGTATGATCGAGTATCAAGGATGTGATGGTGCCAAAATTCATCAATTGCAATGCTAGGGACAATAACTTTAACTTCTTTGTTATATTTCTTATTTAAGTATAGGAAATTTTTATAATATTGTTCTGTCATTATTAATTCTTTATTGCTCCACACCCTTGAAATAAGTGGATCATTTCGAGATAATTTATTTTTTAGTGCGGAAAAATCTATGGAGTCTATATAATTAACCGCATCTTCCAAACTGGGTTCCTGGCCAGTTAGATTGACATTCATGCTATGCGGAAGAGTTTTTACAATATTATCCAGCATTGATTTATCTCATTAAAAAAATCTATTTAACTTTGTCATCCTTGATAACACTTAGTTTGGGGAGAGACGTCTCTCCCCAGGCTTAAATTACCAGCCACCACCGCCTTGGCAATGTGAACTATTTCCTGTAGTTTCGCCACCGGCATACAGTTCCTTACCTTTAACTTTTTGAGTTGGTTTTACAGTAGAAACGGCAGCTTTAATAATTTTAGAAAGTTTTTTCATATCAATATCCTTGATTAGTTAAGCGCTCTTGCGCCAAAACAGTTAATAACAATCCAATAACAACATTAAGCATAATTGCTTAAATGTGTGATCCTTGTCACAAAAATAATATTTTATAAATTAAACGAATATATCTTGTTGATTTTGTTTTTTTTAACATTTTTTTATAAAAAATTAATGTTTTTTTATAAGTCGGTTTTTAATTCTAGGCGGTGGGAGGTATGCGATATATACAGGGTATATACTTGAGTTTTCCTGCTTCTTATTTCAATCTGAAATTATTAATAAACTTATATATTAATTGGTGCCATTTGTCAAAATAGTTAAAGGGGGTTCTCTCCATTGAATGTAGTAAATGGATGCATCTAATACCGATTTTAGATAGAAATAGTGAGTTCACGACTAGGCTAATTATCGAAAATAGGTAGTCTGCAAAACCAGCATCTACCAGTAAGAAGCTAAGTAAGTTGTGCATGTCCGAATCTTTTCTAGGGAGTTTTTAAGTTAACTAGCTGACACTAATACAGAAAAAAATGAGAAAAAGATGTTTCCCGTGAGGTATGGGCTTGTTATTTCCATAAAGCATCATACTTTACTTGGTTTTTGCTATAGTGAATAAAAATTGTGGCTTCAGTTTTCCAACATTGTTCCACTTACTGCGAATAGGCTGGCTGGCGAATTTTGGACAGCCTTTAAGCCACTATAATGTTTTGTAATTCTAGTGGCTAAGAGTTATATGGCGTGCTAGGAGAAAATGTAATCTTAATGAGTGAAGGTACTGACTTTTATACTTTCACGATATAAGTCTTTATCGAAGTAGTGGCTTTATATATGATTTTTTCGCATCTTTGATGCCTAATTTTTCCTTAATATAATTTTTTACGCTTTGTGTGCGATTATGCCGACTATCGTAGACACATTACACCGCTGATAAATTTCCCTGCATATCAACCACAAAGCGAGTAGCTGGCTCATCGTTGATGTAACCCGCGAGGATTTTCAGCATCAGGCCGAAGCGGTGTTGCAGGCTGTCCGGCGGCAGTGTGGTCGTCGGTGTGTAGGCTGCCAGCAGCGCGCGATACTGTTTCACCCGCGTTGCCGGAATATCCTGCCAGGCGAGATCGCTGCCGTTGCGCAGGCAGTACCAGTCCGTGACCAGCGTGAGCAGAGAAATATCCTGTAACCCTTCGGTGCCTGCTACCGCATTCGGTTTACGCTGGTCGGCATCAGGCAGTGTTTTGGCATTGATCGGTTCCTGCTGCTGCGCGATCCACAGCAGATCGGCGCAGTTCAGTGTGTTGATGAGAGGCGATAAATCTTCCGGCCAGTCTTTTACCAGAAAACGCTGGCGTACCAGCAGCGCCAGATGATGATGCAGGAAGTCGTAGTAATCGCGGCTTTTCAGAATATCGCCCAGCGGCTCACCGGTGCGATCCAACTCTTTCTGATAAAACGGGAATAGATGGTTGAACTGCGGCACGTTGCGTAGGACCAGCGTATCAATATCGACGCGGTCGCTATGCAGCGTCGCTAACTTCATCGCGGGTGGGTAAGCGGCCAGTGACGGCACCGCCACATTCACCAGCGTCCCTTGTGAACCGCGATACACGCCAGTGTCGTTGACGTGCAGGTGGCCGCTGAAGTGCAAACGGATGCCTGCCGCCAGCGCCTGTTCGGCAACCTCTGGCTTCGGCGTGCGTTTAATGAAGCTGTTACTGCCAAACAACTGCTTTTCGTCCTCCACCGTGCCGTCGAGGAAATCGACCAGCGGATAGTGCGAGAACACCAGCAGCTTCTTATTTTGTGCTTTCGCCCGCTGTACCACCGATTTCACCCACGGCAGCATGAACGGTTTCTCGGTCAGCAAGGCATTCCAGCCCGTGTTACTGCTGGTGGAGTAGCCTTCAATCCCTTCACGTTTCTCCGGGCCGTCTTTAACCTGATACACGTTGGCGTCGATGGAAAGTAGCCACAACCCCGCTTCCGGCTCCACCAGATAGGAGGCATCGACGATGTTCCACTGCTTGCTACCGTCCGGTGAGCGGGCGAGATACTGACGTTTACTGAGTTCGTCACTGTCGCCAAACGGTGTTTCCCAGTGCAGAAAGTCGTCGCGCTTAAAGAAACCAAACGGCTTCATCAGCGGCAGGCCGCGTTCATAGCCGAGTGCCTGCATTTTAGCGGTGACAATCAACGACTGCGCGTCGCCCAATTTAACGCCGGGTTTACTGCTCAACAGCGTGCTGGTGCCGTCGGCGTTGAGCATTCTTTCCCACGAGTCATCCCCCTGTGGACGATTGACATCATGGTTGCCCGGTGTGGCGAAAAAGCGCATGCCGTGGCGCTGTTCATACTGCGTCAGGATGGCGGCAATGCCTTCAACGGTAGGCTGTTGGCCGTCATCAGAATAATCGCCGGACAGCACTACGTATTTCACCTGCTGTTTTGCCAGTTCGTCTAGCGCAGCCAGCAGCGCGAAGTAGGGCTCGTTGAAGATGCGGGTCGAATTCACCGAATCTTTCAGGGTGCGAATGGTCAGTTTCTTTCCGGTCTGTGTATCGGGCAGGCCGTCAAAATCGTAGTTGCCATAGATATTGTGGACGTGAACATCTGAAATAATGGCAATGCGTAGCGGCCCAGCGGGTACCGCTGATTCACCGTTAGCGTGAAAAAAGCCGCCAGCTAGCGTAATAGCACTGCCTGCACCGAGCTTGACGAAGGTTCTGCGAGTGAGTGATGTCATTGATGTCTCCGGCATTATTTATTTTTTATAACGGATGGCTGTATAACGCATAATCATGACAGGCAATCAATCGTGCGCCGTCGAGCGCATCGCCCATCGGGGCGGCGAGCTGGGATTGCCACTCGTCCGGCAGCCAGGGACGAATATGCAGGCCGATGCTGCCCATGAGCGATAAGCGAGGCGTGGCATGGCGTGCCACGGCGGCCAACAGCAGGCTGATTTCGCTGGCCGTCTGCGCCAACAGCGCGTGAGAAACGGTATCGCCTTGCTGAGCACTGTCAAATACGTGGCGGGCGAACTGCGCATAGTCGCCCGGTTTTGCCTGCTGGCTAAATGTCTGTAGCGCGTCAAGCGTGTTGGCAGCCTGTATGTGCGTTGCGCTGGTGGAAAAGAAATCGTCGATGCTTTGGCTGAGTGCCGACGACGTGCACCAGCCTTGTAGTACATCGTAGGTGTGTTGTAACGCTGCTAGCCCAAGGCGTGCGCCGCTGCCCTGATCGGAGATCGGGAACTCATGGCCGCCGTAGGCAGTAATTGTCTGGTTCTGCCACGCTAGCCCGCAGGAGCCGGTTCCGGCAATGACTACGCCCGCGTCTTTTCCTTGATTGACGGCCAGACAGGCACCGAGCGCATCGGTATTAAGCACCTGAGTGGCATAAGGATGAGGTAATGCCAGAAACGCCTCGTAGGCGGTGCGATGTTCCGCGCTGGCGAGTGCCAGTCCGACTTTCAGCCGGGGTACGTCATCCGGTGACAGCCCGCTGTGTTTCAGCGCCTGTGCGATAGCATCGTCCACCGACTGGCGCACGTTCTCCACGCCGAGCAGCAGGTTGGCGCGACCGCCGTGCCCTTGCCCGAGTGGTGTGCCGTCGGCCTGATAAATACGCGCTCGACAGCCTGTGCCGCCGCCATCCACACCCGCATAGAGCCATGTCGTCATGATGTGCGCTCTCTTGAATCCAGATAAGGAAGACAGGCCACCGCCAGATCGCCGCTGAGGCTGACGGTTTCAGCCTGTGAGGCCGGTAGGCTGTTGAGCAGCAGGTTTAACTCGCTGGCGCAGCGTGTCAGCAACTGCACCGCCAGCGCATCCTGCGGGTGTGTGAGCACAGCATGCCCAAGCGTGGTGTAATCGTTGGCCTGCGCCTGCTTTGACCAGTCGATCACCCGATCGACATGTTTATCGAAGTGTTGAAACAGCGCTTCACTGAGTGGCGTAAGCGGGGTTATGCCCTCAACGGCCTGAAGCATCTCCTGCACCGCCCACAGTCCCAGCCGCGAGAGACTGGCCGGATTCCCGATGGGAAAATTGTCGCCGCCGCGACAGGTCAAGAGTCCGTCATGCCAATGTAACAGCCGGGTAAAACCACCCGTCACCAGCAGATAGCGGTTTTGCCCCGGCCAGCGCTGCTCACACAGCGCGTGCTCCTGCGACCGATCAAAGGGGCGATCGCCATCGATGTCGATCTCCCTCAGTTGCCATTTCACGGTGCGTTTTTCCGCTGTTGTTGGTTGGTCGCGATCGTTTCGTTGAGGCGCTTCACATCGTTTGATGTCAGGCGCAGATACTCATCAAACGACACTTGATCGTTCAGATATTGCGTAAAACGCGTCAGGATGATGGGGTACAGCTCGTTCGCACCCAGACTTTCCATACGTTCCCAATCAAAGACATAAGACGGGATCTTTTTGATTTCTTCGCGCGCGGTATTCAGGCCGTCGATCACGTGTTTATCTTTGGTTTGGTAGTGCAGATCGGTAATATCCGCGCCGACGATGATATTGAAGCGCTCGGCGATCTCACGCTGCAACGGTTCGCTGCCCAGCCACTCCATAAACTCGGCCACTTCCTGCGGGTGTTTGGTGGTGGTGAACGGCATGATGAAGGTCGCACCGCCCATTGAAATACACTTCTCTTTGCAAGGCGCTGGCAGTACTTTCCAGTCAAAGCCGTCGCCAATCTGCTTACTGAACTGGTTCAACAGCCAGTTGCCGGAGAAATAGGTCACGATGTTGCCGTTCACGAAATCGTCCGCCATGCTCTTATACTGACCGCCGCCTGCCGCGCCCCACATTTCACGCGGGAACACGCCTTCATCCGACCAGCGTTTCAGATCTTTAATCCACTGCTGCGCCGCGGCGTCCGGGAAGTTGATCAACCCGTCTTTATCGTAACGTGCACCGTAAGAGTAGGCTGGGCCGGAGAAACGGAAGCCGCTACGGTCGATGGTGAAGGGGATATGCACGCCGGTTTTTTCCGCGACCAGTTTCGAGGCTTTCATCAAATCATCAATCGTGTAGCCCGGCTGCGGCAGAGGCACGCCCGCCTGTTCAAACAGCGTCACGTTAACGAACGGCAGATCAGCGGTCCAGGACGCGACAAAGCCCGGCAGCGCATCCGCTTTATGCACGCCTTTCACGCGCATGATTTTTTCGATGCCTGCGCTGTAACGTTTCTCAAAGGCGGCCGGATCTTTCAGATAGGGGCGCAAATCCAGCGTATAGCCGAGCAGCCCCATTTGCGTGGTTTTGGCAATATCGGGGCCTAAACCTGCCGCCAGCTGCATCGGCAACTGTGTTTGCAGCGCGTTATAACCCGTGCTGACGAAATTCACATCAATGCGTTCATTACTTTGGGAGAAGGATTTAACTTTCTGCTCCATGAAATGCACTAATTCGGGATCGTCGTCACTATATAAAAATGTTATCTGCGTTTTGGCGGCTAACGCGCTGCTGCTGAATAATCCCAGCGTAAGGGCGGAAAAAAATAACGCGGTATTGGAACGCATCATAAACATCTCCACATCATAGGTTTGATTAATGGTTGAAATACCCTGGCGTTGGCTGCGGGGTTATTTTTATTCCTGTGATTTATTCTCTGTCCTAATTAATGCAAATTTGCATTCATCTGTCATTTTCATCATGCAATCATGGACAGAAGCACGACTGATTTATGTGAGGCAGATTAAAGATATTTTAAATGTTGGTTTAAATAAAGTATTTTTGTGATATTAATCACATATATAAATATGAGAATCTTATTTATTAATGCGAAATGTCAAAAAATGAATGCAAATAAAAATTTAATGCAAATTTGCATTATAATTGCCAGTTAATAGTGCAGGAAATGGCTCGTTGCCCTAAATGTTGGCGGCGTGTGCACAGTGAATGTGCAAATAAGTGTAGTCATACGTTTTCGTTATTTTATTTGTCAAAATCGTAAACAGGATTCCGTATGAATATCGGTTGGAAATTAAAGAAGAACGGCGTCATTAATCGGTTTCTGATTACCGAGCTGACGGAAAAACGTTATTTCGCCGAGCCGGATACGCTGGCGGATAAGGTGAATTACCGCTTTATCAATGGTTTTGTCGATGTCGGTGTTTTACCCTGCCGCGTGCGTTTTTTGCAGGAAGAAGCAAAGCGTGAGGTGACGTTACCCGAAGACCTTCATTTCCCGCTGATGTGGAGCGGAGGCGATGAAAGTCGCAGTGTGAATTTCAGTGATTTCTGGCCGTGTCCGGTTCACGTTCAGCGTTTTTCCCGCTGTGTTATCCACTGCGACAGCGCGCAGGCGGCACCGTTTACCCTCAGCACCTGCGGCGGCATTACGCTGTGGCTGAACGGCGAACAGGTCACCCGCTTTACGCCCTTTACCCGTAATACTGAACAAACCTGTGACATCACGCTGCCGCTGCAAGCGGGGGCGAACACGCTGGTAGTGCATAGCGAAGAACTGTGCGAACGTGATACCGATTATCTATTCAGCCTGTGCTATCAGGGGGAAGACACACTCTTCTGGCAGCTTGATGAGGATACGGCACTCAGCGTACAGCTGACCGCGCTGGATAGCTGGGTTAACGGACTGACGTTGGAAAATAACCTGATCCAGCCGCCCGTGCTGGTGCTGAATAGCACGCAGCCGCTGCCGGAATCTGTGACGATGGCGCACCGTCTGATTGGCAACGTCAACGAATCCGTCCCCGTATGGCAGCAGAAACAAACGCTGCCCGCTGGCAATCTGGGTTGGCAGGTGGATCTGCCTGATGTTTTAGTCGGCTACTACGATCTGGTCTGTGCCGCGACCTGTAACGGCATTACGCTGACGCGTACCCTGAGCTTTGGGCGCTTGCCACCGCAAACGATGCCTGCGTTACCGACGCTGGCCGCGCGGCGTGAAACGGTGTTGCGCCATACTGCGCTGCACGGTTTTGAGCGCCTCGGACGGCTGTTGGCGATTGTCGCGACGGGCGAGGGCAGCGATGCCGCTGAGCCGATTCTCAACAGCGCGCTGCAAAAAATCAGCCGCCGTGAAGACTGCGCGGATTTCCAACTGGTGCCGCTGATTTGGCTGTGGCAGCGCTATCAGGGGCAACAGTTACCGCCTCAGGACTGGCGGCGCGTGCGCAGCGCCATTCTCGGTTTCCGCTACTGGATTGATGAACCAGGCAACGACACCATGTGGTTCTGGAGTGAGAACCACTGCCTGTGTTTCCACGTCGCGCAATACCTTGCCGGACAAAACTTCCCTGATGACACCTTTCCGTGTAGCGGCCGTCGTGGTCTGGAGCAAAAGGCGATTGCCCACGAACGTTTGACGCGCTGGTTTGATTCCATTCTGGAACACGGGCTGGTGGAGTGGAACTCGGCGGCCTATTACCCCATCGATCTGATTGGGCTGGTGGCACTGTATGAACTGGCGCAGGATGTCGATCTGCGCGACAAATCTCGCGTGGTGATTGACCGCATCATGCTGATGACGGCGTGGGTGCATCAGAATGGCGTCGCGGTTGGCACCATGGGACGTGCCTACGATAAAGAGCTGCGTTCCGGCATGTTGACCGAGCTATCTGGCCTCTGTGCGCTGATGTGGGGCGAAGGCTGGCTGATACCTCATTGTGCTGCGCTGCCGCTGCTGTGTCTGAGCGACTATCAGCCGCCGGAAACGACGGATCGGGTTGCACACTGGTCACTGTCACACGGTGTAGAAGCTCGCTGGGTACAAGGGCTGAACCGTAGCGCCCGCATCATCGCCTGGAAGCAGCAGGATGTGGCCTTTTCTTCCGTTTTCGATCATCACCCCGGCCAGCCCGGACACCAGCAGCATCTGCTGGATGTGCGGCTGGGGACACACTATGCCGCCCGCCTGTGGGTGAACCACCCCGGCGAGGATCGTCCTGACGGCGTGCATCGACCTTCGTACTGGGCGGGCAACGGGTGCTTGCCACACCTGATGCAGCATCGTAATCGCGCGCTGATGGTGTTCGATCTGCAACAGGATATTCGCCCGTGGACGCACCTCTATTTGCCACAAACCGCGCTGGATGACGTCATCGTTGAAGATGTCTGGTGCTTCGTACGCGGTGGCAACGGCTATGCCGCCTTCCATAATCCTGCCGGGCTACAGCCGTTTGCGACCGCAGGCCAGCAGGCCGAAGGCGAACTGCGGGCGTATGGCGAACAGAACGTCTGGTTCGTTGCCGTGGACAGCGGCGACGGCGCGCAAGGATTCGCCGCATTCGCTGCCCGCTTCCGAGGGCGTTCTCTGATACAGGACAGCGACGGCGTACGTATCGACGATCCCGATTACGGCGAACTGGCCTTTAGCCAAGAGACAGGATTCAGTGTGGCGCAGCAGCCTTTCATTTTTCCCGACGATGTCCCGGTCGTCCCGCAGCTCAACACAGGAAACCCATGACATGCAGACAGGTTCACTTAACCGACAACAAACCGAAGCGCTGTTAGCGCAGGTGGCGCGGGCGTTTTGCCGCCTGAAAGCGATTGACAGCGTCACGCAGGACGACGCACCGGACGCCGGGCTGACGATTCAATTTGAAGAGTGGGATTGGGAAGTTGGTGTCGGGCTGTACGGTTTCTGGAAGCTGGCACATCTGACGCAGGACGACACTATGCTGACGACGCTGGCGAACTGGTATCAGCAAAAGCTGGATACCGGTCTGCCACCGCGCCAGATCAACTCGACGGCACCGATGCTGGTGCTGGCGTTGCTGTGTCAGGACAAACCGGATGCGCCCGCGCAGTGGCGTGAAACCGTGAGCGACTGGGCGGACTGGCTGTTGCACTCGCTGCCGAAAACGGAGGATGGCGGTTTCCAGCACACGGTGAAAGAACGGCCAAACACCGGGCAACTGTGGGACGACACGCTGTTTATGGCCGGTCTGTTTCTGGTGGTCGCGGGGAAATTGCTTTCTCGCCGCGATCTGATTGAAGAAGCGGAATATCAGCTCGTCACGCACGCGCGCTATCTCGCCGACGTGCGCAGCGGGCTGTGGTATCACGGCTGGACGTTCGTCGGTCGCCATCACTATGCCAATGCATTCTGGGGACGTGGCAACGCCTGGATCACGCTGGTGCTGCCGGAAATGCGGGTATTGGCGGAGGATCAACTGTCCTCGCCGGTGTTGCGCACGCTGGAAGCGATTCTGGAACAGCAAACGACAACGCTGGCTCGCGTCCAGCACGATTCCGGTCTGTGGCACACGCTGCTGGATGACCCGGACTCACCGCTGGAAACGTCCGCCAGCGCGGGGTTTATTGCCGGTATTCTGACGGCGCAGCGGCTGGGGATGCTACGCGATTTCCCGCAGGACGTACTGGAAAAAGGCTATGCCGCCGTGGTGGCGCAGGTTGACGCACAGGGCGTGGTACAGGGTGTCTCTGATGGCACAGCGATGGGGCATGATTTGCAGTTCTATCGCGATATCCCCAATGTTGCCGTGCCTTACGGGCAGGCGCTGGTCATGCTGATGTTATTGGCACAGTTAGATTCTGTTTGCGAGGGCTGACAATGGCGAGTCTGGAACTAAAAAACGTCCACAAAAGCTATGGTGCGGTGAACATCATCAAAGGCGTGGACTTAACGATTCATGATGGCGAGTTCATGGTCTTTGTCGGCCCGTCGGGCTGTGGAAAATCCACGCTGCTGCGCATGATTGCCGGGCTGGAAGAGATCAGTAGCGGTGAGCTGTTGATCGACAACCGCAAGGTGAACGATCTCACGCCAGCAGAGCGCAAGATTGCGATGGTGTTCCAGTCTTACGCGCTCTATCCGCACCTTTCGGTGCGCAAGAACCTCGCGTTCGGGCTGGAAAATTTGCACTTCCCCAAAGACGAAATCGCCCGCCGTATTGATGAAGCCGCCCGCATGCTGGGGCTGGAACCCTATCTGGATCGCCGACCGCGCGCGCTGTCGGGCGGACAGCAGCAGCGCGTCGCCATTGGCCGCGCTATCGTGCGTGAACCTGACCTGTTCCTGTTTGACGAACCGCTCTCGAATCTGGATGCCAAGCTGCGCGTGCAGACACGCGGCGAGCTGTCCCGTCTGCATCAGAAGCTGCGTACCACCATGATCTACGTCACTCACGATCAGGTGGAGGCGATGACGATGGCGCAGCGCATTGTGGTGCTGAATGCGGGGCGGATCGAGCAGGTTGGCACGCCGCTGGAGCTGTTCAATCGGCCGAAAAATAAGTTTGTTGCGGGCTTCATCGGCTCACCGCGCATGAATATGTTCCCAGCGCAGATCGTCGCCACCGGTGCCGACAGCGTCGAGGTGCAGTGTCCGTCCGGTAATCGTCTGGTGCTGCCGTTTATCGGCACCGTCGGGCAGAACGTCACGCTCGGGATTCGTCCTTCACACTGTGAGCTGGTGGAGGAAGGTGAGGGGATCGCGCTGTGCGTCGATCGCTGCGAGATGATGGGGCATGAAACCTTCATCTATGGGCGGATGGGCGGCATTGACGATGAGATGATCGTCCATCTGGCGCAGCACCGCGAGTTCGCTGCGGGTGAGTCGGTGTTCGTGCGCTTCCCGCCGACGTATTGCCATCTGTTCGATGGCGAAACGGATGACACATTGCCACGCGGTAGCGAGCATTAATTATCGCGACGGGAGAGGACGACATGAAAAAGATTGCCTTACTGCCCGCAGGATCGCTGATCGATAAGCTGGTGACGCCAGTAGAGAAAGCGGTGAATCTGCTACAAAAACTCGGTGGCCGCAAAGTGATGCCGTGGTTTTTTATCGCGCCCAACATGCTGCTGTTCGCCGTTTTTGTCTTTATTCCGATTCTACTGGCGGTGTGCTACGCCTTTACCGGTGGCACCAATATTCTGCTGTGGGAACGTCCTTACGTCGGCGTGGATAATTTCTCCACGCTGCTGAGCTGCGGCAACTACGCCGAGCCATCGAGCTGTGAACAAGATCTGTTCTGGACTGGCGTCTACAACACGGTGTCGTTCACCTTTTTCAACGTGCTCTGCACGCTGCTGGTGGCGCTGGTGACGGCACTGATCCTTAACCGCAAGATTATCGCACGGGGTTTTTTCCGTGCGATGTTCTTCTATCCGGTGCTGCTGTCGCCGGTGGTGGTGGGCCTGATCTGGCAGTGGTTCCTTAACCGTAACGGCCTGCTGAATCTGGTGCTGTCATCGCTGGGCGGACAGCCGATTACCTTCCTGCTCGACCCGACGCTGTCGCGTTTCTGGGTGGTATTTGTCTCCGTCTGGTTTCACGTCGGGTTTTATACCCTGATCCTGCTGGCGGGATTGCAGGCGATCCCGCGTGATATCTATGAGGCGGCGGCGGTGGACGGCACTTCGCGCTGGCGCGGTTTTTATCGCCTGACGCTGCCGCTGCTGGCACCAAATATTCTGGTGGTAGTGATTCTGCTGACCATCAACAGCGTGCAGATCTTCGATGAAGCTTGGGTGTTAACCAACGGCGGCGGCCCTGGCACGGCCAACAGCTTTATCGTGCAGTACATCTACCAGACCGCCTTCTCGTCAAATGCATCGCTCTATGGGCTGGCCTCGGCGGCCTCGGTACTGATGGGCGTGGTGCTGATGATCCTGACAGCGTTGCAGTTCCTGCTGACGCGTCGGCTGGAAGGGAAAAAATAACGGGAGCCATGATGAAGATAATCGCATTTCTCACCCGCACCCGTCATCCGGGGCGCATTCATATTACGGATATCATGAGCTGGGTCTGGCTGGTGGTCGGCACGCTGCTGGTGATGATTCCGGTCATGTGGGCGGCGATGTCGTCGTTCAAAACGCCCGCAGAGATTAACCGCTTTCCGCCCAGCTTTCTGCCGCAGGCGGCGGATACCATCACGTTGCCGGAGTACCCGAAGCCGCTGGAGCTGTGGCAGGTTAAGCAGGAAGACGGCGAAGCGAAAACCATGGCGCTGGTCAGGCGTATCGGCCTGATTGCACAGTTGGTGAACCCGGATGCGCCGAGCGAGGTGGTGCGTGTATCGACGAAAGATCTGGTACCAATGAAGGCCTTGCATCTGGAGACGGAGAACTACACGACGCCGATAACGAAGTTCCACTTTGCCACTTACCTGAAAAACACCGTATTCGTAACGGTGATGGCGACGCTGCTGACCTTGTTGCTCAGTTCGATGGCGGCGTTCGCGTTGTCAAAATACGAGTTTCGCGGGCGTGGCACGGTGTTGACGCTGTTTCTCTCCACCATGATGATCCCGCTGTCGGTGGTGATGGTGCCAACGTTTCTGGTGGTGATTGGCCTGAATATGGGCGATAACCTATGGGGTGTGATTATCCCCACGGTGGCGACACCGACGGGCGTATTCCTGCTGCGCCAATACATGCTGACGATCCCCGATGAACTGATCGAGGCGGCGCGGATCGATGCGGCCAGCGAATTCCGTATTTACTGGAAGATCATCCTGCCGCTGACCGCACCCGCGCTGGCGGTGCTGGCGATCTTCTCGGTGATCTGGCGCTGGAATGACTTCCTCTGGCCGCTGATTGTCCTCTCCAGTCAGGACAATTTTACG
The DNA here is from genome assembly GCF_012427845.1 of Pectobacterium punjabense. Classification (NCBI taxonomy): domain Bacteria; kingdom Pseudomonadati; phylum Pseudomonadota; class Gammaproteobacteria; order Enterobacterales; family Pectobacteriaceae; genus Pectobacterium; species Pectobacterium punjabense. The sequence continues at coordinate 3,865,500 of NZ_CP038498.1, read as the reverse complement.
CTGCAAATCGGTTTGAATGCGTTTCAGGGGCAGTTCTCGGTGCAGTGGCACTATATACTGGCGATGACGATGCTCTCGCTTCTGCCGGTGACGGCGGTATTCGTCTTCCTGCAAAAATACATCACGACGGGGATTGCCAACACGGGGATGAAATAATGGCGACACTCAAGGATATTGCCGACCGCGCGGGGGTTTCCATCAGCACGGTTTCCCGCGCGCTGAACGGGACGGCACCGATCAGCGCCAAAGTCAGGCAGCACATCATGGCGATTGCCACCGAGCAGGGTTATCCGCTGCATAAAGTGGCCAAAGCGACCGTCGCGCAGACGGAACCGCTGCGCCATATTTTGCTGGCGACGCCGCGCAACCTGATGCTGGAAAGTGAGTACAATCTGGTGTCGCTGACGCTGATTAATGCTCTGAAAACGCTGTGTCTGCAACGCAATATCCAACTGCGTCCGTTTTTGGGGGAACACGATACCATTAACGAACAGCAGCTATTGCGTGAACTTCAGGGCGGAAAAGAGAGCGGCATTCTGATTGTGAATGACGATCACCCAACGCTACTGAACGCCGTGGCGGAAAGCGGGATTCCGGCGGTGCTGATCAACGGTGAAGATCCCTCAATGCGCCTGAGCAGCGTCACGCCTGCCAACCATTATGCCGCGGCAGCCGCGGTGCGTTATCTGATCGATCAAGGGCACTCGCGCATTTTGCACCTAACCTGGACGTCGCGTATGACGATCAAACAGCGTGAACGCGGCTACCGTGATGCGCTTGCACAGGCAGGCATAGCGGTGGATGAGGATCTGATTCTGTCGTTGCCGGATTTCCACCCGCGCACTGCGCGTGACGCACTGCTGCGCTGGCTGACGGCGAACCCCGACCGGCTAGGTGCGACCGCGATTTTCTGTGCGGCGGATAATCAGGCTATCGGCGTGATCGACGCGCTGTATCAGCACGGGCTACGGGTGCCGGAAGACATGTCGGTGATGGGAATGGATGACATTCTGCCGTTCGATATGCTGCCGGTTTCGCTCACCACGGTACATCTGCCGTTTGAAACTATCGCTCGTGCCGCATTACAACTGCTGGCGCAGCAAATGACTCCCTCACAGGCGCTGGGTATTGCCCAACGCACCGAACTGGCGGGGCAGGTGGTCGTCAGAGAATCAGTGCGGCGAGTGGGGACGAATACCGGTTGAGCTCACGGGCAGCAGCGCGGTTCGGCTGGTGGGAAAACCCGTTCACGATAATCCGATGGCTGCTGCCAGTCGATGCACCAATGCCTCTGCCATCGCAGGTTCGGTCACATTCGTGAATCCCATAAGGAGTCCGCCGTGTGATGCCCTGCTTGTTCGCCAGCTATTCAGCGCCTGAATGGCAAGACCATGAGATTGGGCGGCGGCTGCCAGAGACTGGTCATTGCCACGGGTGCTCAGCGTAGCTAACACATGAATGCCGCCTGCCTGTGGCTGGACGGTCAAGTGTGAACCTAATGTTTGTAAAAGCGCATCAACGAGATAGCCGCGACGAATGGCATACAGTGAACGCATCTTGCGCAAATGGCGAGCAAAGTGACCTTGCTCCATGAAATCCGCCACCGTGGCTTGGGGTAGGATCGATCCCGCGCAGCAAAAATGATCTGCCGTATCCCTGAAGCGCTCGATCTGCGGTTCAGGGACAACCAGATAAGCTAAACGCAGGCCGGGAAACAGTACCTTGCTGAAGGTGCCGGTGTAGAGCACGCGCCCGTCGCGATCCAGACTTTTCAGCGCCGGCAATGGCCGGCCGTGGTAACGGAACTCGCTGTCGTAGTCGTCCTCAATGATCCACGATTGGCGATAGCTGGCCCATTCCAGCAGTTGCAGTCTTCGGGGCAATGACAACGCCATCCCCATGGGGCTTTGGTGCGTGGGCGTTACCACGGCAAAACGAGCCTCTGCGGCTCGCTGTTGACCGATGTCCACGTTCAGCCCCTCCTCATCCACCGGAACGGGTTCCAGACGCATACCTGCTCGCGCCAAAAACTGGCGAGCGAAGATATAGCCGGGATCTTCGAACCATCCAATGTCGCCGGGGTGTAATAACGTGCGGCACACCAGTTCCAGCGCTCCCCGGTAGCCAGCGGTGATGAACACCTGCTCGTGTGTGCAAGCGATGCCGCGTGAGATCCCCAGGTAGGTCGCGATGGCGCGACGCAGTGGTTCGTAGCCTACTGGATCGGGAGAGAGCATGGCTGCCGTATCCAGAGTGCGTAAATTGTGCCCGGCTAGGCGTGCCCAGGTCTTGCGAGGAAAGGCATCCAGTGCAGGCAAGCCGAGCTGGAAAGGTTGTACTTGAGCGGTATCGATTTGCGGGCGCGAGGGTATTTGAGAAAGGGATACGTTGCTGTATCCCGACTCGCTCAGGTTTTCCAGCCGAGGTGAGACGATAGTACCCGCTGGGCCGCGGGTCAGGAAATAGCCTTCGCTGGCCAGCATCTGATAAGCCATTTCGACCGTGCCGCGTGCCAGATTCAGCTCACTGGCAAGGCTGCGCACGGACGGTACGCGATCGCCTGGGTGAAGTTTTCCGACGGCAATGGCGTCTCGGTAGCGTCGATACAACTGTAAATAGAGCGGGGCATCGTGTTCTCTGCTTGGTTTCAGTTGCTGCATATCCATACGTAATGTCCCATTCATTTACTCAATTCTTGCACCTTTTTTATGGGGCATGATTTTCCTAACATGCTGGCTTCATTACAAGGAGATTGATATGAGCACCTTTCGATTGAGCCTCATTGACAGCGATCGGGACTACCTGGCTTGTTTCGATGTTATGCGGGAACTACGGCCTCATCTTCCTGATGCGGCCGCATTCACTGCGCAGGCTCGTCGTCAGGCTGGGCAAGGTTATCGTCTGCTTGCGGCATGGCAGGGCGATCTCGTCATGGGATTGGCGGGCTACCGCATTCAGGAAAACCTGTTGTATGGCCGATTCCTCTATGTCGATGACCTTGTCGCCACTGCGGATGCCCGCCATCAGGGGCTCGGCGGCCTGCTGATCGAGGCAATGCGCGAGGAAGCGCAGCGGCAAAACTGCGCTCATCTGGTGCTCGATACGGCCTTAGGCAATGCGCTGGCGCAACGCTTCTATTTTCGTCAGGGCTTGCTTTCCAGGGGGCTGCATTTCAGCCAGGCGCTGTAGGCGTGAAGCGTCATGAAAAACGACGTTACGTTCACCTCTAATGGCAAGGTTGTAACCCCCCAACGGTTGAAACATGGGCTTAGACGCTTTATGCGTTCGCTTCTTTTCTCGTTCTTTCATTTCTTATTGGAGATCTTCTATGAGTACGCTTCGCTTGCCCTACCAAACCCTCTCGCCAGAAGCCTATCAAGGGTTGGGCATGACCAAGAAAGCCCTGAACAAGAGCAGCCTTGGAAAACAGTTGATCGAATTGGTCTATTTGCGTGTTTCGCAAATTAATGGCTGTGCTTTCTGCCTGGAGATGCATGCGTCGGCTCTGCGTGCTGGCGGCGTGCCGGATGCCAAGCTAGACAGCCTGGCTGGCTGGCGTGTGAGCACGCAGTTCAATGAACGCGAGCGTGCGGCGCTGGCCTGGACTGAATCACTTGTGGATGTGGCTCGCAGCCACGCGCCTGATGAAGATTTCGAACCGCTGAAAGCGCATTTTAGCGATGCAGAGATCGCCGATCTGAGTTTTGCCGTTGCGCTGATGAGCGCCTTTAATCGCTTGGCGATCGGCATGCGTCAATAAGGTATGGCGCCTGCTTTGCAGGCGCAGCAAATGACGTCATCACTGTATTGCCCAACGCTCCGAACTGGTGGTGGTCAGAGAATCAGTACAGAGACTGAAATAGACGGGATGCTATTTCAGTGACAGCAGCCGTTCAAGAACCGTGACACGATAGTCGCGGAAATCGATATATCCACCGTACCATTCGCTTTGACTGGGAGAGACGAGTTTCTCGATAAACCAGCGTCCTCTCATAATTGAAACAAGTTCAATAATGGTCATAGCAATGGCATAAGCAAACCAGAGCGCGGCGACAACCACGCCAAGATAAAGCCACGGCCAGTTGACCGTCATGGTCTGCTGCACCAATAAAATGACGGCGCAGATCTGAACCAGCAGCTTTCCTATGTAGGCACGTAGGGAAAACGTCCGTATGCTTTCGGCGCTAAAGAAATACGGATTGGTTAATGACGTTCTGGTTTCACGCACCGGGATGCCATGAACATAGACCATCCATTCACTCTTTTCCTTTGGCAAAAAGACGATGCCTTTTTCACTCAGGCTGTGTAATCGCAGAGAGAGGATGACGGGATAAACCAGCCCCATCGCCAGCAGGTAGAAGATTGGTGAACTGATGCCGACAAGCGCCAGCGCGCCACAGAGGCAAATCGCAAAAAAGATCCTGACGGTGTAGATAAAAAGAGATGTTGATTGGTAGTTCATTTTATAAATCCATTTATACCCGTCATACTTCAAGTTGCATGTGCGTTGGCTGCGATACTCGGCACACTGGCGTGAGCCTCGCCCCGTAGGGGCCGCTGCAAGCAGCGTTCAAATCTGCTTTTAGCAGATTTGTCAGTCACCCGAATCACTTACCTGAGTAAGCTCATCGGGATGAAATGAGAGACATCCTGTCTCTCACCGAAGGCCAGCCGTTGGCTGGTCAAATTCGTTCCCGACGAATTTGTCCTTCTCTTGCCGCGTTATTCGGCCTTATGGCTTCACCCCTTCGGGGTCAGCGCAAACGCTGTTCAAAAACGCCTTGCCGTTTTTTTCTTGAAACTCGAATTATTTAGGTTATATATACGGTGTTTTCGACGCGTCACTTTACTGCCGAATGTTTGATAATTAAAGCGGCATTCTATATTCGATAACGCCCGGTTTTTCTGCCACCCAATCATAAAGACGCTGCGCTGTTTTATTGGTTTCCTGAGTATGCCAATACAGACGATCGCAGTGCTTTTCCTGCGCCTTTTCTCTCACGTACTCAATGAGTTTTTTGCCAACGTTTTTACCGCGAGCGGTCGGAGCAACAAACAGATCCTCTAAATAACAATAAGAGTTTACTCCCCATGTGGAATCGTGAAAAACAAAGTGTACGAAGCCGATAATGCGTAAGCCTTCTCTCGCTACGGCGCAGTGCACGGGAATCTCCGCTTTAAAAAAACGATCCCAGGTTGTTTCCGTCACTTCATCGTGAAGCTGGACGTTATAGAACGTTTGATAACTTTCCCAATAGGGCAGCCATTGATCGTAATCATCTGGCTCGACTGAATTAATTATAATTTCCCGATCTAAATTCATCATTTTTACTCTCATGTTGTCGCGAATATTTTGTAGTTACGAATTGGTGCTGAAAATCAGGCTGCTTTTCATAGCAATAAGATAGCAACGGAATAGCCGGATGTTCCCCGCCATTTATTGAGAGATAGGCGGACCAATTCGGAGAGGGGAGGGAAGGGCGGTGTTTGCAGAGGCGCCGCATCGACGCCCCTGATATTTATGTGGTGCAATAGACTGGACGTCAGGATTTCTCTGGCGCTGAATGGACGAGCTGGCCTTTGAAATACGTTTTGACCACGTTGGCGCGATGAACCTGTTTGATCGGTACGTTGAACAAGTGGCGATCCAATACGATCAGATCGGCAGATTTACCCAGCTCGACCGATCCCGTCTCTTTCTCTATGCCCATCGCTTTCGCGCTGTTGATGGTATAGATACGGATCGCTTCAGACAGATCGACAGCCTCTTCAGGAGCCAATGTACCGGGTGCATCACCTAGCGGATTCTGGCGTGTTACCAGTCCTTCAATGCCGATCCAGGGAGATGGCGTAGGGCCACCGGCTGGCCAGTCAGAACCGCCAGCGACCACTGCGCCAGAACGCAACAATTTAACCGTTGGGACAAAATCCTTCATTCGCTCTTCGCCAATGGTCACGACGCTGGCGTTAGTCATATCGGATGGGAACCACAGCATCGGCGAGAGGTCGGCGGCAACCCGCAACTGCGCAAAACGTGGCATATCTTGCGGGGAGATCAAATGCGTATGCGCGATTTGGTGCATCGGACCATTTGGTCCATTAATTTTACGCACTTGCTCAACGGCATCCAGCGCCAGACGGAGTGAACCATCTCCCGCAGCATGAAGTTTGGTTGATATCCCTTGCTTATCCAGCTTGGAGAGAATTTCGACGACTTGCTCGGTGGTGTAGTGGGTATCGCCGTGATAGTGATCGCCATGGGCTTTGGTTGGCAGATAGGGCTCAATCAACTTCGCAGTGTGGGCTGGGGGGACGCCATCCAACACAAATTTAAAACGATCGGGAAGGAAGTTCGTGGTGCGGTAGACATCGCGTCGGGCAACCAGCTCCATACCCGCAGCGCCTTCATCCAACAGCGGGGTGGAGACGATAGAACCGATAATACGCAGAGGCAGGCCCTCTGCCCGGTCAATCTTGCTCCAGATACGTAGATTGACTTCAGAACTGACCGCCTCCTGCACGCCCGTAATACCTAACGACACCATCGTTTTTGCAGCCCCACGTCCTGAAGTCAGACGTTGTTCTTCTGTGCGTACAGGGACCAGGCTTTGTACATGCTGGAACGCGGGGAATTCTTGTAACAGGCCAGTGGGTTCGCCTGTTTTTGCATCTTTAACAATGACGCCACCGGCTGGGCTAACGGACTGGGCAGTGATATTGGCCAGACGCATCGCTTCGCTGTTAATCCAGCGGTTATGGTAAGAATCATCACGTAGAATCACCGGTCGCCCGTTACTGACTTTATCCAATTTTGCCAGCGCTTCAGCGGTAGAAAGCTCCGCCATACGTGGGCTGCCCCAGGCAGAACCGATCACCCATTCTCCGGGACCTGCTTTTTTCGCACATTCACTGACCTGACTCAGAATGTCATCCAGTGAACTTGTTTGTGCGAAGTTACAGGAATAAATATCTTCATAGCCTCCGTCTAACGGATGAGCATGGACATCATTAATCCCCGGCATTGCCATGCTGCCGTTGAGGTCAACCACCTGTGTTTTCGGGCCGATAAACTCTGCTGCCTGCGCATTTGAACCGATGAAAACATAGCGGCCATCACGTACCGCGACGGCTTCTGCCCACGGCTGACCTTGATTAACGGTATAAATATTGCCATTGCGTAACACTAAATCGGCAGTCGCTGCCGTTTCTGCCGCCATGAGCGTGGGTGAGGAAAAAAGCAAACCTGAGACGGTGACAGCCAGTGCCGCGAGCCTAAAAGAATAGCGTCCTGTTGCCGTGTAGTTAGCCAGTATCGAGGATGTGTTTTTGACAGTGTTTTGGGATTGACTCGTGTTAGCGGTGCGACGTGCACTATTTTTTTCCATACGTATATCTCCATATATAACGTTTATACCTTATTGATAAGGCTTTGCTATTTTTCAGTAGCGATGGAGAAATAACTGTACCGATTGTGCTCTGATTATCCGCTGAGCACGAAACGCACATGACGTGATGATTTCTTTGGTTGATTGTTTATTTTCGGTTTTTTCATTCATCACAAAATGAAAAACCCCGATAAATCGGGGTTTCAATAGGATGTTTTGATAAACGGCGCGCTTAGAACGGTTATTTTCACCTTGACGTCTGTTTTTGCTTTATCTTGATGATTTTATTCATGATTAATAAAATAACTAACAGTGTGTAAATTTTACAAACATAGTCTCTGGAAGAGAAGAGCTTGTGTCTCTTAAGGCATAATAGCATAGGCAAGACGATTTGACAGCGCTGCGCTTGATGAGGCATTTGTTGTCAGTGCTCCCGTTGGGGATTTTACACTTCTGCTTTGCTGCATGGCTATCCGTCCTTTGGTCTGCTCGCGTCACTCGGCAGGTATTCTATTCATTCGATAAATCCTTTGACGTCATTTTAAAAAGCAGAAAAACAAGGAGAGCGTAGATAAAATTTACCGCTCAGAAAAAAACATCTAATAATAAACAGGGAATACCCGCTTATGGTTTTTTTTATTTAAGTGGTAAATATATGGGGACATATAACTCTATATAGTTTTATTGCGGGGAATTACACGCAGTATGTGAGCGTTTTCCATCACCAAAACATGCCATCTTTTTATATCAACTCTAAGCAGTATAAAGCTTCATAAAGTTGGTATTTCTTATAGAAAAAAAGTTAATAAAATCCTATTGAAAATGGTCATTTGATAGTCAATGCATATTGAAAATTCATGGTTTGATTGGGTTTTTGATTCGTTATGGCGATCTATACTTGTTTTTTAATAGTCTAAATCTATCGTTAATTTGCCTTTTATCGTTACAAACGATATGACATGTTATCCAATGTAGATCAATTATATCAATTACTTATATTGTAATTAGAAGGTGGTTAACATGTCTGAATGTCCATTCTGTAAGTCTCCTGTGCATGACGATGCTTCTGTGTGTCGTAGTTGTGGTGCTGAAAAGGTTAGAACTGTCCAGCGACACCTAAAGCTGCAAGAGCGTAAGGTTGGAGTTGCTACGAAATTTTGCGGTTTTTTGGGTGGTTTTATTGGGCTGCTGGTGGGGTTGTCAATAAAGAGTTTTGCTATTGGTATCAGTATTTTTGTAATCGGTCTTTTCTTACCTCTATTGTTTTTTTGTATATTAAATAGGAATAAAACCCTATGGTATAGATGATATTCCTGAAAAGGATGGGCTGAATGCCCATTCTTTTTGACGTATAACACCAATATTAAACAAGCCTGTTATATGGTGAGAGATAAATCTCACCATGAAAACACTTTAGATTATTTTTTGTTTTAATAAAAATAGAGATGAGTAGTAAGCGGTTATAAAAAAGCTTCCCAGCAGAAGCCTTTCTATATTTTATGGGGGGTAATTAAAATTTTTTAATTGTTATTTTTATTAGTTCTTTAAATGTAATTAAAAAATTCTGTCTGGTATTCTCCACCCTTTATCTGTTTTTGTTAAATTAACTTCACGCTCTACTTTTTTATTTTCTATGACAATTTCTATATTACATTTATAGTTTTTTCCTTGCTGCTCTGAGCAATTTATTTTCTTTATTGACTTGAGCATGTTATTTAAAAATTCGGGATTGTAGCCAGTTAATCCTGAAGCATTACGAGAGTCTTCAATGGCATCATTGAAGGCATTATAAATATCTTTTTCAGATGGTTCATCACTACAACCAGCAAGAAAAAAAGAAGAGGAAATAATAATTGCAAGAAGTGAGTGTTTTTTCATTGGCTTTTCCTTATATATTTAATTTTTATGTATAAAAACAACCTTATCGGAAAATATTTATGATCGATATTTTTTATCGCGATAAATCCAATTAGCGATCTATTTAAAATAAAAATTGAATTTATATTCTTATCATCCATATAGGCTGCAACTAAGCTGTTGCTATGTTTTTCTAGATTTTCGATTAATTACTGTCTTTAGTAAAATCGTTTGTAACGATCAATAGATCACTCTTAATAGGTAAAATCTATCATATGTTACTTATCGATCTGTAATAACGATCGATATTTTCTTGACTAAACTAACGACATAATCTAGCCATGCTGATAAATGTATTTAACTTATTGTTTTATAGTATTAAATTTTTTTCTGTTTTGACAGTTGGATAGGCCAAGTTTTGATGTGTTAAAACAGAGCAAGCACCACCAGAAGCTCGCAGGACTTCACTCAGAGCGATTTAAACGGTAGCTATGCTGTAAGTGACAATATTCACATTGATTGTGAGATATATTATTTAAGCGTTATTTCTTGCCTGTTTAACCAAGATTAACTGTTCGCTTAATGGTTTCCCGTTACTGTGAATTGATAATATTCATAGGGTTAAGTGTTTTGTTGTTTAGATAATTTTTAGGCGTGAAAAATCGTTGAGAAGAGTTAGCTATTTTTATTGAACATGGCACTTGCAGTATCTGCTGAGATAAGATTTTGGCGAAGCTCACTGATCCGTCTGACTTGAAAAAAAACTCTGTATTCATGAGTTAGCTATCAGGGTCTTTATTGTTGATATGGATCGCAATACAGTTCAGCTTCTAATTAATGCATCCAAAAATATTCCATGCATCGATTATAATTTCACTCATATAATTAAAATGGCGTTGAGCATATCATTTCCCTGCTGGTAAAGCGTTCTCTGTGGATACATCTTAATTAAGTCTCATTAATAATTCGCATATAGCATCTATATGCGAATTATCAAAAGGAACTATAACTATCAATAACAACTATTTATTTTTATTGGAGCGCAATACGTTCAAGTTTTTTATAATGATCGGCGATTGCATCAACAAATCTAGCAACTTCAATTTTCTTATCATTGAGTATATCGTGAGAAAAATTCTTAGTATCAAATCTAACCCATGTGCCAACAATATCGTACATACTTATCTCATATATTCCTAAAATTCCCGTAATATTGTTTGCGATATGATCCTGAATCTCTCTTATCGACGGCGTGAATGAACGAAGAGCATTAGTGTGCCAGAAGTCGCGAATTTCGGACATAGACTGCATAACATTAGAGTCAATTTTGAACGCCAACTCTTTATATTCATAAAGGATGTAGGTGAATATATCTGAATATTCCCGCAAGTATGTACGTACCAGTTTGATATCTTCTTCATTAAACTCTCGATCTTCATATTTCTCATATAGCTTATTTCTGTATGTTCTTACTTCAATTTCAGTATAGTTTTTGGTTTGCCGAGTTGTTGAATCAAACTTGTCGTGATGCTCTAGACAAAGCCAGACTAAGTTTTCAAACCTGTCATCTGTATTATCTCCATTTAGATGAGCAATTTGTCCTGGGCGTTCTGTTTCATTACCATCGATAAAAACACATAGTGGACATCTTCTCTTACTTTTGATGACGACATCAGCCTGTGTAACTGGAGAAATTCGTTTTCTTGGCATAGTTTTTCTCATTATGGTTAGTATATTTTTTTGCTGAAAAGCACCATGTTTACACATGGGATCTATTAGTTATCGTCCAGCGTTGCTCAATCATTACAACTACAAGTCCAAAAATGTTAATCCGGTAAGTCTACTTTTCTTCCCCTGCCCACCAATTTTCCCAGTGCGTATGCCAGCTTTTGATCCTACCTAGCCAATGTAGACAAAACCCTAAGCGGGGTTTTGGTTTTTAAACTGTTCTGGGCTGGGACCGCCACAGGCACTGTGGGATTGTAATCGCGCTCAATATAATTAAATACCGTTGAGCGCATCATTTTTCTGCAGGTAAAGCGTTCCCCGTGGATACATTCTACTTTCAGTGTGTGAAATAAACTTTCCGCGCAGGCGTTATCGTAACAGAAAACCTCTGGCGCTCACACGACCACGCAGTGTACGTCGTTTCAGAAATGCCTGATAATCAACTGAACAATACTGCTCATCTCGAACTGTATATTTATTGTGAGATATGTCATTTAAGCGTTATTTTTTGCCTGCTTAATCAAGGTCAACCGTTTACCTAACAGTTTAAAATTACTGCGGGTTGATAATATTTAGAAGTTTAAGTGTTTTTTAAAATTATTTTAGGTATGAAAAACATTTAGAAACGTTAGGTTTTTTATTGAACATGGATGTATATATAATGAAAATATATCTATTGATATATAATATTTTATGATGTGAACTACCATGCCTATCAATATTAGATTATTAAAAGTGTTATTTCTTGGATTGTGAAAATACTTCTGTATAGTAAGTGTTTTTTATGCTCATTTTATTTATACGAGATAAAAGATGGTTGGGGTAACTCAAAAAACAGCACGACTGCTTCATAGAGTTAGCCCATGAAAATTAGATTTGTTATTAGTCGCAGCAACGAGATAAAGCAGTGATAGTTGCAATTCTAATCCCACTAGTTTTATTGGATTCGTCATAAGTTTTTAATATAATATCTACTACGTTATCATTTCCAATATTCCCTAAAGCAGATATGAAAGCAATTATTTCTTTTTCAGTAGGATGTTGTTCTTTATTGTAAATTTTTAAAATTTTTGAAGTAATAGATATCTTATCCATTGAATAAAACCTTTTTTCTTATTAATTAATGTTAATTCATTGTATGCTTTTTTTAAATCTTTTGTTTTATACTTTACTCCATTTTCTTTATTTTTTTTAGTTTTAAAGCACAAGGTTGAAGCTTTCATCACTAAATCTTCTAGGTCTTTTGTATCATTTTTTTCTTCTTCAATTAGCCGTTTTAGCTTCCATCTTTCTGCTAACCATCTATAATTAAGATAAGCATCACTGTTCCCAGGAAGTTTTCTTCGTGCATCAATATAGCCCTCCAAGAGAGTATATGCTCGCAACGCTACAATATGAAATACATTATATAAATAATCTTCATCTAAAAGTTCCTCTTTTATTGCATGAGCACATTTCTCCCAATTGTTAAGTACAAACATAATAGATTTTCCATAATCATTTTCTGAATCTAAATTTGCGAACACCTTCAGATCTAATTTCTCTCTTCTATGCTTCTTGAAAAGAGTATTAAGATTTTCTCTATGCTCTTTTAGCTCTTTATCATTTTGATAAAAACTCTCAAAGTCATAAGATAATTTTTCTTGATGTAATCTTCTTTGTCTTCTATATCCAAAATATGCAATAACTGTAGCTGATAAAGCAATTATTGGTGTTGCTGCAGGGAGGTTTTTTAGAAGCCAATCAATAAATGAAACATTTTGCGGGAGTGATTGTGTCGTTAAAAAAATTAAATCCATTTCAATATTCCAAAAAAATGCAGGACTGATGTCCTGCATTTAGAAATCTTATTTTAGAAAAAATCTACGTCTTCAGCCTGTTTCTCGTAAGTATTAAATAATCTCATATTGTTCTCCTATTACCACCTTTCAGTACATTTTCTACCATAAAAATGATAAGAAGTCAACTGTATTAATAGGGTAATTCTGCATGAAACCAGCCTACCAAAGGCGTAAAAAGGCATTAATTGTTTAATTTCTTGTAAGGTGCTGAAAATAATATTTTTTCATATTTTTAGTAAAGTAATGCGAAGCTTTTGAAAAAGGATCACCCATGATCTTCACGTATTGTATCACTTTTATGAAAGTATCACTATACTTGCTATAGCCATGTTGTTAGTCCTTTAACAGGCTGGTCGGTCCCTGTTGGGATGTCATCGCTTTTCCCCATCCGACCGTTCCCTGTCGATCTTAGGAAGCGGAGCGTTTAGTTCATTTTCTTTGATCCCCAACCTATAGGCATTGTACTGCCACACAACAAACATCTCATGGTAGTAGTTATTTTCCTCTTTGAGTTGGGCGATCTTACTTTCTAAATTGTTAATTCGTTGAGATGCAAAATCTAAATTAATTGCTTTTTTCTCTACTGGCGGTGCATCAGTCAAACCTTTTTTCTTTGCTGTATATGCAAAAACAATATCTTTATATCCATTTAACGATTGTCTTGTGGGAACCTTGCCTATAAGGTTTTCAGCAGCAAAACAGATGCTATTCCACGATATTTTTTCTTCACTCCATCCATTGATCATGTTTACAATCGCTTCAACGTCTCTATCTGATAAGTGTTTAGCCATCTTAATTTCCCATTATTGCTCTGATGTCTGAAAGAATATCATTTTCATCTTGTTTCTTTTTGTCATCTAATTGAGGCTCTTTTTCTTTATTCATTACTTTACTTAACTGACTAAAATCTTTACCACGTAATTTTATTTGAGCATTGTCTGCAATATCTGGGTTCTCCATTATAGATATTAGTTCTCTAAGTCTTTCTAATGTTTTCTTGTGATATTCAATCCAACGGTCTTCGCCATAGTAATCATCCTTATTCGATATGGCATTGTTGTATAGCTTATTAAGCTTATTTTCTCGTTCTTTTATTCGCTCTAATTTCAATTTATCCCCTTTTATACACACTTGTTCTGAGCAATTAATGCAGTCGCGGAATTTATTGCAAGGACTCATTGTGTAGTCATGGACGCAATATCCGTATTCTGTTACATGTGCTGCACCAGTTTCTAATAGGTTGAATTGTTGAGTGGTGATCGGTAAATTCTCATTGATTACATCACTAATAATCGAGTGTTTATTAGCTGTTATATCTACCAACTCTGCTATTTTCACCATTTCAAATTCGGTCATATGGTTATATACACGATTTTGCTTTACATCTGCTCTACCAGACCATTTCGCAATTTCAAGGTTTGAGAGTCCACCTCTCTGGGCTATTGTATTTAATAAGTGCCTTGCCTGATGGCTCCTAAGAACAATCGGCTCTCCATTTTCACCTATATAGCCGTTTCTGACAAAAATGTTTTTCCTAGTGTCTCCAACATGAGTTTTTGAAGATATATCATTAGAGAAAAATGTATTATCTGGTTTAAAAAGTGAGTGGGGGATCGACATCCTTGTTTCATGTAATTGATTTTCATTCATGCAAAACAAAGCGTTGCTATACTTTATTTTTAGCTTTTCATCGTACCAAGGAAAATCTTGCGGCAAATTCTTCATGATCACAGGCCATAATGTGTCTAAACAATAATGTCCATTCTCAGTAATAAACCCTTTACTTCTTAAAAATGAAAGTGAATTGCTCTTGTGGTAAGTAACTCCTAAAAAATAGCATATTTCTTTAATGCTTAAAGGTTTTTTGTTATTAATGTTAATGCTATCATCTAAATTATAGAATTCGAGTGGATGCATCTCTGCCCATTTTGCAAATTTTCTGGCAGGCTCGGTTAATTCTCGAACTCTCTTAATCGCTTCCTTTGCAATTTCAACCATAGTGGTTGGTATCCACTTGATATCGCCATCATATCCTTTTCCAGAAAAAAATCGTAATCCATATCTTTCAATACCATTTTTATCTTTTTCAGTATATTCACAATCTACTGGTAATGATAAAACTTCTGATATTCTTGAAGGTGCTGACATTAATATTGCAAATATTGATGAGGTGAAAATATCTCGTGGCTTATCTGGGGAACGGGAAAAAATCTCAGCCATAGCATTTAAAGCTTCTTCACTTGGAAGTTTCTTTTCTCGCTCTTGTTTTCCTTTCAATCCTGTTCTAACCGTATCGTTTGGTCGCTTAATGGGATTTTTCCAAGAGTCAAGCTTGGTTGGAACTAATTTATTTTTTGTTAAAAACTTTGCTAATTTTTCCAACTCTCTACCACACTGATAGACCGCGCCTACTGAGTAATGAGGTTTTGCTACTTCAATCGCTTTATTCAAGACTGATATATTAATTTCTTGTGCATTACAGCTACCAGTATATTCCTTTAATGAAAGTTCAATTGCTCGTAATGCTTTAAGTTCATTTTTAGTACCAGTTGGATTATGGCCTTGCTGATATCTCAAATATGCTTTTGCAAAATCAATAAATTTTTCGTCCATGATTTGGTCTGGGTTTGGTTTTCTTGTTGTTACACCAAACTGTGAGAAGACGGCAACATTAGGCCAAATATGGCTATTCCAATTTAAATCTACACCAAAAACAGTTAATTCGTCACGACATTTCCTGATGAACTCAGACATGTTTTCTTCAGCAGTTCTATGTGATTTAGATTTAAATTGAAATATATTATCCATGTTATATTCCTTTTACATTATTTTCTAGCTCTGATAATTCCTTGACTCGTTTCTCGCATTTCAAAACGACTTCGGCAACAGCTAAAATACTTCGGTCTAAAATTTCAACTATGGCGATATCTCCTGTGATCTGCTCTACTCTCTTACGCTCTTCTAAAAGACTGTCATAGACTTCTTTATGTGGTCCATCTACCCAAGGTTGGAAGTGTATGCAGGTATAACAAGGAATAGGCACATTTGCACCACAGAAGCCATGATCGCCACAGTTACCTATAGATTTCCCTTCTTCACTCCTTATGCGGCTTGTAGCGTCATTTCCCCTAACTGAGTCGCTTTCCTTATCTACCAGCTTGCCAGCAAAAGCCTGTGCGAATGGCGCAAGCTGGTAGCCTACCGCCTCATCCAGTTTAGCTACATGCTCAGGAACGTTCTTTACATAAATACCTGCATTTTGCGTATCAGAATGATCGAGCAATTCCGCAATAATTAACTCACCAAAACCTTCTCTTGCGGCTCTTGTACCTATGGTATATCTAAACCTACGCGGATTAAGGTTTATTAACTCACCTGTTCTTTCTGAGTAAATCTGGCATCTTTCTGCCATATTATTTATTATTCTTCTTATGTTGTTAGTTTTGATGTGATATTTATCTGTTAATAAATTGTTTTTAAATTCACCTTCATTTTTTATTTCCGATAAGGCGTTCCAACAAGGAAACAGAGGAAGCTCTTCTAAGTCTTCATCATTTAATTTGAAAACAGAATAACTCTCCATCTTTTTAAGGTTTTCTTCTATCAATGAATAGATCAACTCCCATAATTCTTTATGAAGTGCGAACGACTTAAACGAACTTCTAAAGTCAACATTTCTCTGTTTTATTCTTGGGATGTTAATGAAGTATATTTTCTCTCCTTTTTTATTTGAAGTGGAAATTAAGTCTTTAATTTTTAATTGACTGATCTGAAGGGTTCTTCTTCCTGTATGACTGAGCAGCAAAGAGATAGTTAGGTCTCTTTTGTTAATTTTATTTTTTTCATATGCCTGAACTAATTTTTCATTGATAGCCGATAACTCACAGTTAGTTAGTGGGCCTTCATTTGGGTCTTTTCTCTTAACTAAATCACCTTTAATGTTTCCTTTTATTCTCCAGTTGTCAAATAAATCAACTATCTCTTTGGTAATGCCTGAATAGCCTAATCCATACCATTTCTTAAGGAAAATTTTAACGAAACTTAAATACCAAATTTTATCTGACAGGAAATATTTATAGTTAATTATTTGTTCGGGGCTAAAAGTGTTTTCTCCTTTGCAAAAGAGAAGGTACTCTTTCGTTCTATAGTATAAATTCATAGTGTATTTACCACTATAATGCTCGGCAAAATACGCTAAGGTCTTTAGAAAGTTAATTTTCAACTCTCCTTTTAATAGATCATCTAAACCTGTGAAGTATATACTTGAGTCTTTATTCAAAACCCAAATATTTTCATGCAAAGAAAATGTATATCCATTCGCTTTTGCTTTTATTTTCAACCATTCTGGATCTTTTATTGCATTATACATTATTTTTCCTTTAGATTGTTTTGGAGTAATAATGCCACTTCATGAGATTTTTCGTTAACAAACCTTTTGTTATAATGAGAAGCACTTCCTGACCCTGACTTCCATCCCATGATATAAGACCTTAACTGCTCTTGCCTTGCTTCAGATGGCGGGTTGTCCATTGAGTCCATTCTTTTTGAAAACTCTACATTCCATGTATGCCTTAACATGTGTCCTGTTAAACTTTCTAAATTAGGAGTGGATTTTTTTATAACGCTTATTACTTTATTATAAGCCATATAACTTAAAGGAAGTCCCATCCCTTTTTTATGATTAACGAAAAGATAATCATGTTTTTTATTTTTTACATAATGTCTTCTTTCATTTAAAATATAGTAGTGTATTTCTTTCGCCAAGCTATCACTGATCGGGATTATTCTTTCATTTGTTTTTACTAATGGTTGCATGATCCTTGTGTCAGTTTTATCATCGGCTCTTATTAATATACTTAATTGGTTTGAAGAGAAATTTATGTCGCTGACCTTAATATTTAATAATTCACCGCCACGAACACCCAAATAATACAGCATTAATATAATTAATCTGTTTCTTCTTTGAGCACTCTCACTAAATGGGTTTAATTCAGAACCAACCCTTATCACTTCAAACAATAGCTCTATTTCTTCTGAGCTTAATGACTTATCATTGATTAATTCATTTCGTCCCTTCTTATGCGGTCTTCTTTCTTTTATTTGTTTGATGCAATTCTGTAATTGACTAATGAAAAAATCATTTTGGTTGTTAACTAAATGAATAGATAACCACTCTATGTATTTATAAATAACAGTTAGCCTGTGATAGTGAGTTAACGACGCTACATATTCATTAGACTTTTTTTTGATAAATTTTACATTACCTTTCTCAGTTTTCTTTTTTTGAGTGAAATCTCTTAATGCATCAATTTCGTAGGGGCTAAAAAATTTATTTGTATAAACCCTTTCTTCAAGATTTATATTCCTACTATCAAGAAAATTTAAGAAGACAACTAACGAGGCAGAGGTAGCTTTCATTGTTGAAACTGATTCACTTTTATTTCTTACTTGGGTAGTAATGAAAAGATTCGGATGATAGACGGGAAGTTTCGTTGAGTAGTCTATGATCAGACAATACCGTTCAGAACTTTTTAGCATAAAATTCTTAGTGCCGTAACTCATCGCTTACTCATTTTTTACAATTTTACAGTTTATTTATAGTATAGTTTTACCTGATTTTTGCAAGAAATATTTTACACTTTCTATATGGATTAAAATTAAAAAACCTCTGTATAAACAGAGGTTTGTGGTGAAATTCTTTACACTTTGTTTTTATTCTAAGCTAGAACGGAATGTCGTCGTCGAAATCCATTGGTGGTTCGTTGCTTTGTGCGGGCGCGCTATTCTGTGCTGGGCGCTGCTGAGCTTGTGCGCCGCCGCTGAATTGGTTGCCGCCCTGCGGCTGCTGAGGTTGACCCCAACCGCCTTGCTGCTGGCCGCCACCGGCGTTACCACCTGCTGGTGCGCCGCCACCTTGGCGTCCACCTAGCATCTGCATGGTGCCGCCGACATTGACGACCACCTCGGTGGTGTAACGCTCTACGCCAGCCTGATCCGCCCATTTACGGGTTTGCAGTGCGCCTTCGATGTAAACCTGAGAGCCTTTGCGCAGGTATTCGCCCGCCACTTCCGCCAGTTTGCCGAACAGCACCACACGGTGCCATTCGGTCTTCTCTTTCTGCTCACCGGTTTGCTTGTCACGCCAGCTTTCCGACGTAGCCAGCGTGATGTTGGCAACTGCACCACCATTCGGCATATAGCGGACTTCCGGGTCTTGACCCAGATTCCCGACAAGAATCACTTTATTAACGCCTCTGCTGGCCATGCTCGTCTCCTGATGAATCGGTAGATTTATTTTCTAAGTCTAAACGATCAATCTTACCATGGGAAAACTCTCTGTCATACCTGCGAAATGGCTTCAGAAATGAAAGTAAGATTTACAGCCTTTGCAAGGTAAACAGGTTTAATACTGGATATCCATTCAGTTTTTTTTATGGCAAGCTATCCCTGCTTGCCACCCTATCGGGCCGTCGCAGGCGACGTTAAAAAACGCGTCCGGCGTTTTTTTTATGCCATAATTGCTGGTTTCGTACCGGTTCTCTCCGTTCGAGAGGCGATGACAAACCGTTTTTATTCCGGGAAGTGTGTGAATGGATAAGATCGAAGTTCGTGGTGCTCGTACCCATAATCTAAAGAATATCAATCTGATAATCCCTCGTGACAAGCTGATCGTGATCACCGGTTTGTCGGGTTCGGGTAAGTCATCGCTGGCGTTTGACACGCTGTATGCCGAAGGGCAACGGCGCTATGTGGAATCCCTCTCCGCCTACGCCCGTCAGTTTTTGTCGCTGATGGAAAAACCGGATGTCGATCATATCGAAGGGTTGTCGCCCGCCATCTCTATCGAACAGAAATCCACCTCTCACAACCCGCGTTCTACGGTTGGGACGATTACCGAAATTCATGACTACCTGCGCCTGCTATTTGCACGCGTAGGTGAGCCGCGCTGCCCAGAGCATGATGTGCCGCTGGATGCGCAGACGGTCAGCCAGATGGTCGATAACGTGCTGGCACAGCCGGAAGGCAAGCGCCTGATGCTGCTGGCACCAATAGTGAAAGATCGTAAAGGCGAGCACAGCAAAACGCTGGAAAACCTGGCGTCACAGGGCTATATCCGCGCCCGCATCGACGGCGAGGTGTGCGATCTATCCGATCCGCCGAAGCTGGAACTACAGAAAAAACACACCATCGAAGTTGTCGTCGATCGCTTTAAAGTGCGAGAAGACCTGGCGCAGCGGTTGGCAGAGTCGTTTGAAACCGCGCTGGATCTGTCCGGGGGAAGCGTAGTCGTGGCCGATATGGACGATCCAACGCAGCCTGAACTGCTGTTTTCGGCGAACTTTGCCTGCCCGGTATGTGGCTATAGCATGCATGAGCTGGAACCGCGTATGTTCTCGTTCAACAACCCGGCGGGCGCGTGCCCAAGCTGCGATGGTTTGGGCGTGCAGCAGTTCTTCGATCCGGCTCGCGTGGTGCAAAACGCGGAGCTGTCGCTGGCGGGTGGCGCGATTCGCGGCTGGGATCGCCGTAACTTCTACTATTTCCAGATGCTGCGTTCTCTGGCGGAGCACTATAAATTTGACGTCGATGCCCCGTTTGAAGGGCTGACTGCCGCGGTGCAGAAAGTGATTCTGTACGGCTCCGGTAAAGAGAACGTCGAGTTCAAATATATCAACGATCGCGGTGACACCTCGGTACGTCGTCATCCGTTCGAGGGCGTGCTGCACAACATGGAACGCCGCTATAAAGAGACGGAATCCACGGCGGTGCGCGAAGAGTTAGCGAAATTCATCAGCAATCGTTCCTGCGCCAGCTGCGGCGGGACGCGTCTGCGGGAAGAAGCGCGTAACGTGTTTGTCGAACAGACGACGCTGCCGCAGATTTCCGATATGAGCATCGGCCATGCGATGACGTTTTTCCAGAATATGAAGCTCAGCGGGCAACGCGCTCAAATCGCCGAGAAAGTGCTGAAAGAAATTGGCGATCGGCTGAAGTTTCTGGTGAATGTTGGGCTGAACTACCTGTCGCTCTCCCGCTCGGCGGAAACGCTGTCCGGCGGCGAGGCACAGCGTATTCGTCTGGCAAGCCAGATCGGTGCCGGACTGGTTGGCGTAATGTATGTGCTGGATGAACCGTCCATTGGTCTGCACCAGCGCGATAACGAGCGCCTGCTGGAAACGCTGATTCACCTGCGCAATCTGGGTAATACCGTCATTGTGGTGGAACACGATGAAGACGCGATTCGCGCTGCTGACCATGTGATTGATATCGGCCCCGGCGCGGGCGTGCACGGTGGGCAGATTGTCGCCGAAGGCACAATGGAAGAGATTATGGCGGTGCCGGGTTCGCTGACGGGGCAATTCCTTAGTGGTAAGCGCAAGATCGAAATTCCGAAACAGCGCGTACCTGCGGACCCGACCAAAGTGCTGAAACTGATTGGCGCGAAAGGCAACAACCTGAAAGACGTCACGCTGACGCTGCCGGTTGGCCTTTTTACCTGTATTACTGGCGTGTCAGGGTCGGGTAAATCTACGCTTATCAACGATACTTTGTTTCCACTGGCACAGCGCCAGTTGAATGGTGCGACGTTGGCAGAACCTGCCGCTCACCGTGAGATTCAGGGGCTGGAGCATTTCGATAAGGTGATCGATATCGATCAAAGCCCGATCGGTCGAACACCACGTTCCAATCCGGCAACCTACACCGGCATTTTCACGCCGATTCGCGAGCTGTTTGCTGGCGTGCCGGAAGCGCGTACCCGTGGCTATAATCCAGGTCGTTTCAGCTTTAACGTGCGCGGCGGACGCTGCGAAGCCTGCCAGGGCGACGGCGTGATTAAGGTCGAAATGCACTTTCTGCCGGATGTCTATGTGCCGTGTGACCAGTGCAAAGGCAAGCGCTATAACCGTGAAACGCTGGAAATTCAATACAAAGGCAAAGGCATTCATGAAGTGCTGGATATGACTATCGAAGAAGCGCGAGGGTTCTTTGATGCCATTCCGGCGCTGGCGCGGAAGCTGCAAACGCTGATCGACGTCGGCCTGTCGTACATTCGCCTTGGGCAGTCGGCCACCACGCTGTCCGGCGGGGAAGCGCAGCGTGTAAAACTGTCTCGCGAGTTGTCAAAACGCGGAACCGGGCAGACGCTGTATATTCTCGACGAACCCACAACCGGCCTGCACTTTGCCGATATTCAGCAGCTTCTTACCGTTCTGCATCAGCTGCGCGATCAGGGCAATACCATCGTGGTGATTGAGCACAATCTGGACGTGATTAAGACGGCTGACTGGATTGTCGACTTAGGACCGGAAGGCGGCAGCGGCGGCGGAGAAATTCTGGTCTCCGGCACGCCGGAAACGGTGGCAGAGTGCGAACAGTCCCACACTGCACGCTTCCTGCGGCCGATTCTGGCACGTGAAGCCTGATAGCAGGGGGCGGCGATGTGGATGCAATATGAAATCCGCCTGAAGCCGAAAGCCAGAGGCTTCCATCTGGTGACGGACGAAATACTGGCGCAGGTTGTTGCGCTGCGCCAGATAAACGTTGGACTGATGCATGTATTCATCAAACATACCTCGGCGGCACTAACGATGAATGAAAATGCCGACCCCACGGTGCGGCAGGATTTCGAGAGCTTTTTTAATCGTTTAGTGCCGGAGGATGAGCCGTACTACCGCCATGTTTACGAAGGCAGTGACGACATGCCCGCGCACCTGAAAGGTAGCCTGTTGGGTAACAGTCTGACGATCCCCATTACCAATGGGCGCCTGAACATCGGCACCTGGCAGGGTATTTACCTGTGCGAACACCGCAACCACGGCGGGAGCCGCTCGCTGGTCGTCACGCTTAATGGGGAATAGCGCCCAATAAGTGACGCCAGCGATTTATCCCGAGAATACCTGCCTGCACGGCAGTGAATAAGATGATAGTTGGTGCAATTAAACAGATGATTTTCTAAGCTGCCTATGCGGCAGTGAACCCCGGTATACGGTCGGGTGCCCGGCGTGGTCATTTCTAAGCTGCCTATGCGGCAGTGAACCTTATTAGCTCTGTGATGTAGATGGTTAGCATTTTCTAAGCTGCCTATGCGGCAGTGAACGGGTTGCCACCCGGCGTAACGGTGTCTGTGCTTTTTCTAAGCTGCCGTACAGGCAGCTTAGAAAAGAGCAATAAAGCGTTAATGCCGTTGAACCGTGTTCACTGCCGTACAGGTAGTATAGAAATAGAAGAACGTAGCTGTGCTGGGTAGTAAAAGAGGCTTTTAGACCGAAGTGGTATCCATTTCTCGCCAGTTGAGCCAGATTCGCATATCAAATTCCAACTGATGGTAGTCTGGGTCCATATGGCAACAGAGCTGGTAAAACGCTTTGTTATGGTCTTTTTCTTTGAGGTGAGCGAGTTCGTGTATCACGATCATGCGTAGAAAATCTTCCGGGCCATCACGAAATAACGTCGCTATTCTAATTTCGTTGTTGGACTTTAATTTCCCGCCCTGCACGCGTGCCACAAACGTATTGGTCCCGAGCGTCCCTTTTATTGGATTCTGTTTATTGTCGTAAAGCACCTTGGATATTGCCGGAGCATTCTTCAAATATCGCTGCTTCAATTCTGCGACAAATTGATAGAGCGATTTATCACTCTGGATGTGATGGCGGTCAGGGTATCTTTTTTCCAGCCACAGGCCGAGCTTGCCTTGATCAACGAGGGTTTGCGCTTGCGCGACAATCGCAGGGGGATAACCATTTAAGTAGCGTAACGTAGTCATGAACGTTCTGATTAACACAATACAAAGAAACGAGTTCCTAACCGTAACAGCGGCTAAGCAAAAACAAAAGCCACACGTTAAGCGAGTTCACAAAGGTGAGTCGATTAAACCTGTGGCGTTGTCATTGTACGGTTTACTGAATGGCGGCGAAAGCCGCAGCGACGCGCTGGACGTTGCTGTGATTCAGTCCCGCCATGCACATACGGCCGCTGGCGATAAGATAGACGCCGAATTCTTCACGCAGGCGATCAACCTGTTCCGGGCTGAAGCCCGTGTAGCTGAACATGCCGCGCTGGGTGAGCAGATAGTCGAAGTTGCGGTTTGGCAGCGCGTTTTTCAAGGCAGAAACCAACTCCTGACGCATGCTCAGAATGCGAGTGCGCATCTCTTCGACTTCCGCTTTCCAGTCTGCGTTCAACTGAATGTCGTTCAGGACTTTAGAAACCACCTGAGCGCCGAAATTTGGTGGAGAAGAGTAGTTGCGGCGGACGGTTGCTTTTAGCTGACCTAGCACGCGCTGTGCGCTGTCGGCATCGTCACACACCACGGAAAGGCCACCGACGCGTTCGCTATACAGTGAGAAAATCTTGGAGAACGAATTGGCGATGAGTGCCGGTACGCCTGTGCTGGCAATGGCGCGAATCGCATAGGCATCCTGCTCGATCCCGAGGCCAAAGCCCTGATAGGCGATGTCCATAAATGGAATTAATTCACGCGCGATGATGACTTCAATAACGCGATCCCACTGTTCGGTGGTGAGGTCAGAGCCGGTTGGGTTGTGGCAGCATGGATGCAGCAGCACAATGCTGCGTGCCGGCAACGCTTGTAAGGTAGCAAGCATGGCATCAAATTTCACACCCAGATTTTCACCATCGAAATACGGGTAGGTGTGAACGTTAAAGCCCGCGCCCTCAAAGATCGCAATATGGTTTTCCCATGTAGGGTCACTGACCCACACTTCTGAATCTGGAAAGTAGCGTTTCAGGAAATCAGCGCCGACTTTCAGCGCGCCGGAACCGCCCAGCGTCTGGATGGTAGCGATGCGGTTCGCTGCCAGCGCGGCGTGGTTTTCACCAAACAGCAGATGCTGGATTGCGGTACGGTAAGGCTGTAACCCTTCCATTGGCAGGTAGGAGCTCGCACTTTGAGCCGGCTGGCGCAGGGCGCTTTCCGCCGCGCTGACGGCGCGCAGTTGCGGGATAATATTCTGCTCGTTGTAGTAGAGCCCGATACTCAAATTGATCTTATCCGCTCTTGGGTCCTGTTTGAATTTTTCCATCAGAGACAGGATAGGATCTCCGGCATAGGTATCAACGTTTTGAAACACAGTATAGCTCTCCTAAGAGTGTCATTTTATAGGTGCCGTAACCCCGACGAAGGGGATAATCAGGCCGCGTAACGGCCGGGGCGATGGTTCATCGCAATAATCAGATTCAAAATAGTTGCCCCCAGAATCGACGCAATCAACATCGGTATGCTTACCACGAACAGGGAAGTCAGCACAATCACAACGTCAACGCCCATCTGGAGTTTTCCCGCCCGCAAGCCATATTTATCCTGAAGGTACAGCGCCAGAATGTTAACGCCGCCGAGGCTGGCCTTATGGCGGAACAGGACAACGAAGCCTATTCCGGTGATGATATTGCCGAACAGCGTGGCGTAGAACGGGTTGAGCTGATCAAAATGAACGAACAGTGGATGCAGATCGGAAAATAAGGAAACCAGACCAACAGCGCTGAATGTTTTTATCGTGAATTCCCACCCCATGCGGCGCACGGCCAGATAATAGAAAGGTAAATTCAGCAGGAAAAATGCGACGCCAAAGGAAATGTTGGTCAGATAATGCACAAGAAAAGCGATGCCAGCAGTGCCACCGGTGAGGGCTCCAGCCTGACGTAGCAGAATGACGCCAAATGACACCATCAGCGTGCCGATCAGTATTGCCAGAACATCTTCCAGCCGCGTGTGTGATATTTTTTGTGTGGGAATAACGTTATCCATGGTGAGCACTCAATAGACTGTCGTAAAAACATGTGCTTACCAAAGCAATAATCACGCCAGATGATACCGCTTAACGGCTGATTTGCGCGAAATGTCCGCGGTAGTAAGAGCAACGTATTGAATTATATGAATGAAAATAATGCATGATTTGTGCGTTATTGGTCTGTTACTTGGTTATATCGTGCGTTTTGTTGTGGTTTATTGCGTGTGTTGTTCGTTTTTCTGCACCAAATAGACGCAATTGCCCCAATTCAGGGCAACGCTGGGGGTTCTGGCGTGATCAAACCGTTCTCTTTAAGGCGGTTCAATACCACTGAGGTTTTCAGATGCGCGACGCTCTTGTTCTGCGACAGAATCTGGCTAATCAGCGTGCTGAGCCCTGGCAGATCCGCAACGGCAACCTTTAACAGATAATCGGCATCGCCCGTGGTTTTGTAGGCGTCAATAATCGCATCCACTTCTCCTAGCATCTGGTGAAAGCGCTCGACGTATTCACTGGTGTGGTTGATCAACCGTACTTCAATTAACCCCAGGCATTCC
Organism: Pectobacterium punjabense; assembly: GCF_012427845.1. Classification (NCBI taxonomy): domain Bacteria; kingdom Pseudomonadati; phylum Pseudomonadota; class Gammaproteobacteria; order Enterobacterales; family Pectobacteriaceae; genus Pectobacterium; species Pectobacterium punjabense. Next base: position 3,839,383 of record NZ_CP038498.1, on the reverse strand, counting down.
AACCCAACCGCGTTTGGCGACAGTCGGGCATGATAACCGAGAATCAGCTGCGCCTGTTCTAACGCGATACGGCGGCGGGAGCATTGCGAGGCGGAAAGCCCGACCAGCTCGCTCAATTCCTGATTGGTCAGGCGGCCGTTAGTCTGTAGCAGCGTCAGGATTTTCAGATCGAAATCATCAATGTTGTACATCGCGTTCCCTAAACCATGTCAGATAGTCAGTCAAACAGACTACCAGCTTTTTAAGCCGTGTTGCGTATGAGTTTTTTATCGCTACAGGCGCACTCAGTCACGGTTTGCACCATGATGGGTCACATTCATGCATGGTTGAGCATAAAGTGCCGTTATTGTGTGCGTAATTTGGTTTTTTCGTGCACTAAATGTAGATATTTTTCTGTTTTATGCATGATGTGTGAAATTGCGAAGAAAATAAATTCTTAAAATTTTCATCGTGTTATCAGCATCGTGGCGATGTTGGATCTTCGCCGCCAGTTATCTGGCCTGATAGTTGCTAAATCCTCTCGGTTTGAATTTTATTGCTGACGGGGAAAAAAATGGAGACACAACAAACAGAAGGGCAATTGAAGAGGGGATTAAAAAATCGCCATATTCAATTAATTGCACTGGGTGGTGCTGTGGGAACCGGGCTATTTCTGGGCATCGCACAGACGATCAAAATGGCTGGGCCGTCAGTACTGCTCGGCTATACGATTGCGGGCGTGATCGCATTCTTTATTATGCGCCAGTTGGGTGAAATGGTGGTGGAAGAGCCCGTCGCGGGGTCGTTCAGCCATTTTGCGTATAAATATTGGGGCGAGTTCGCCGGGTTTATGTCTGGTTGGAATTACTGGGTGCTGTATGTTTTGGTGAGTATGGCTGAATTAACCGCTGTCGGAATCTATATTCAGTACTGGTGGCCGGATGTGCCAACCTGGGTGTCTGCGGGGATCTTCTTTGTACTGATCAACGCCATCAATCTGACTAGCGTTAAAGTGTATGGCGAAATGGAATTCTGGTTTTCGATCATCAAGGTTGCGGCGATTATGGGGATGATCGTGTTTGGCTGCTATTTGTTGTTCAGCGGCGCGGGTGGCCCAGAAGCGAGTGTCGCAAATTTGTGGCAGCATGGCGGCTTCTTCCCGAACGGTGTGAGTGGCATGGTCATGGCGATGGCGGTGATCATGTTCTCCTTTGGTGGGTTGGAGCTGGTAGGGATTACCGCGGCTGAAGCGGACGATCCGCAAAACAGCATTCCACGCGCGACGAATCAGGTTATCTACCGCATTCTGCTGTTTTACGTTGGGGCGCTGGCGGTGTTGTTATCGCTGTACCCATGGGGGAAAGTGGTAGAAGGCGGGAGTCCATTTGTCATGATTTTTCATGCGCTGGATAGTAACGCGGTGGCGACCGTATTGAATCTGGTGGTGCTGTCGGCGGCGTTATCGGTTTACAACAGCTGTGTGTACTGTAACAGCCGGATGTTGTTTGGTCTGGCGAAGCAGGGGAACGCACCGCGTGCGTTGCTGAACGTCAATAAGCGCGGTATTCCATTGATGGCACTCGGCGTATCGGCGCTTGCGACGGCACTGTGTGTTGTGATCAACTACCTCATGCCGGGTAAAGCCTTTGAATTGCTGATGGCGCTGGTGGTGTCTGCACTGGTGATTAACTGGGCGATGATTTGCATTACTCACCTGAAATTCCGTGCGGCGAAACAGCAGGAAGGTCAGGACACACGCTTTAAAAGCCTCGGTTACCCGGTGACGAATGTGATTTGTCTGCTGTTTCTGGCGGGTATTTTAGTCATTATGGCGATGACGCCGGGTATTCAGATCTCAGTATTGTTGATCCCGGTCTGGCTATTCGCGCTGGCGGTGAGTTACAGGGTGAAAAAGAAGAAAAGCACGGTGGCTGCGCTGGCGGTGAAAGCGGACTATTAAGCCAAAAGGCACTTCCTGTGGTGGAGTGCCGATATTTATTCAGTTAATGGTGTTTATCTTTTAAATGATGGTTTCTAAGCTGCCTGTGCGGCAGTGAACCTCATCCACCGACGCCGTATTGCGTGAGATATTTCTAAGCTGCCTATACGGCAGTGAACGCAACAAATGCGATTCTTCGCTAAATCGATGGTTCTCGGGATAGCCATTCCGAGAACCATCACTCCACAATAATCCGTTCGTCATTGTCTCCCAGACAGATACTTAGCTGCTGCCCGTCAGGGCTAAAAGCGCAGTAGGGGAGGGGTTCACGCAGGTAGAGATGTAGCGGAAGCACCAGATAAAGCGCGACCAGCAGTAATGCGGCGATGGCTTTAGTATACGTTGGGCGTGGCACTATGGAATTGCGCTGGGCGTGCCGATACTTCACGATGCCGATAGTCGTCATCGCCACACCCACCAATATGGAAACATGCAGTTCGCCCGGTGTCGGAGAAAGTATCAGCTCCTCGTTGTCATAATCCTGCCAGTATTGAATACGCCACAGCGCGCTGATACCGATTTGCACCAGACCCGCTAATACCAAGGCAATACGCCATCCCGAGAGTCGAAAAAGCGCCAGAAAGCAGAACCCTAACGCAGCGCAAGACCAGTAAATCAGATCGAATATCGCGCCGAACATACCGCCAAACAGTGTGCCGCCAACATCTGTTGGTTTCAGCGTATAAAAATTAATGAGGGCAAACAGCGTCAGGATAGCGGATGCGGCAAGCCAGCTTGCCGCATAGTAGATAGCCAGCCTGAAAGTTGGCAAGCCAGTGGCTTGCCGATAAAAACCAATCAGTCCGTTTTTACTCACCGTCGACGTATTCCAACGTAGTGCGCTGTGTTAAGCGGGTAATCAGCTCGTAGGCGCTGGCGCCCGTGTGTGCGGCAATGCGTTCAACCGATAGCGTTTGCCCCCAGAGAATCACCTCATCGCCCACTTTATCCTGCGCATCCGGCCCTAAATCAACCGTGATCATATCCATCGATACGCGGCCAGAAAGTGGTACTTCGCGCCCGTTGATGAGCACGGGTGTACCCGCTGGGGCGCAGCGTGGGTAGCCATCACCATAGCCAACGGCCACAACGCCCAGCCGTGTATCGCGCGGGCTAGTCCAGGTGCCTCCATAACCGACGGATTCCCCTGCTTTGTGCTCGCGAACGGCGATCAGGTGAGACGTAAAGGTCATCGCAGGTTGAAAGCCAAAATGTGCGGCATCTTCATTATCCAGCGGCGATACACCGTAGAGAATGATGCCGGGACGGACGCGATCGCGGTGTGCTTGTGGCCATAGCAGAATGCCGCCGGAAGCCGCGATGGACTGTGCGCCGGGCTTACCCTGTGTAAAGGCATCGAAACAGGCTAACTGGCGTTCGGTGGTTCCGGCTTCGGGTTCATCCGCGCGGCAAAAGTGGCTCATAATATTGACGGGCTGTACCACATTGCGGCATTCCGTCAGGCGTTGCCAAAATGCGTCGGCGTGTTCCGGCAGAACGCCAAGACGGTGCATGCCCGTATCGAGCTTCATCCACACGCGTATCGGTTGCGGCAGCGTAGCCTGTTCCAGCGCGGCAAGTTGCTCGGGGCTGTGAACGGCGGTTTCTAGCTGGTGTTCCACCAGAAGCGGGAGATCGTCAGCGGAGAAAAAGCCTTCCAGCAAGACAATGGATTTGGTGATACCTGCCGCGCGAAGCGCCAATGCTTCGGAGAGTCGCGCGACGCCGTAGCAGTCGGCGTCGCAGAAGGTGCGAGCGGATTCGATCATGCCGTGGCCGTAGGCGTTGGCTTTCACGACGGCAACGACCTGGCTGCCTGGCGCAAGCTGGCGGATACGTTGCAGGTTGTGGCGTAACGCACGCCGACTAATGACGGCGGTTGCCGTTTTCATTCTTGGTCCTTAGTGCAGTGTTGTCATTGCTGAGCGCTGCGTTATTCATCGTCATATTGTGGGCCGGCATAGTTATCAAAGCGCGACCACTGCCCGTTAAAGGTCAAGCGAACGGAACCAATCGGGCCGTTACGCTGTTTCCCCAGAATGATTTCAGCGATGCCTTTGAGATCGCTGTTTTCGTGATAAACCTCATCACGGTAGATAAACATAATCAGGTCGGCATCCTGCTCGATAGAGCCAGATTCACGCAGATCCGAGTTGACCGGACGCTTATCGGCGCGCTGTTCCAGACTACGGTTAAGCTGCGACAGCGCGACGACTGGAACTTGCAATTCTTTTGCCAACGCTTTGAGCGATCGGGAAATTTCTGCAATTTCCAGCGTGCGGTTGTCCGACAATGACGGCACGCGCATCAATTGCAGGTAGTCGATCATGATTAGGCTGAGGCCGTCATGTTCACGGAACACGCGGCGCGCGCGGGAACGCACTTCCGTCGGGGTCAGGCCAGAGGAGTCATCGATGTACATATTGCGCTTTTCCAGCAGGATTCCCATGGTGCTGGAGATACGTGCCCAGTCTTCATCGTCTAGCTGACCAGTACGGATTCGGGTTTGATCCACGCGAGACAGTGATGCCAACATACGCATCATAATCTGTTCACCGGGCATCTCCAGACTGAAGATCAGCACGGGTTTATCCTGCATCATCGCCGCGTTTTCACACAGGTTCATGGCGAAGGTGGTTTTCCCCATGGACGGACGCGCCGCGACGATGATTAGATCGGATTTCTGCAAGCCAGCGGTCTTTTTATCCAGATCCTGATAGCCGGTAGACACACCGGTTACGCCGTCGTGCGGGCGCTGATATAACTGTTCGATACGGGAAACCGTGTCTTCCAGAATGCGGTCGATGCTTTTCGGGCCTTCATCTTTGCTGGCACGGTTTTCGGCGATCTGAAAGACGCGGGACTCCGCCAGATCGAGCAGATCTTCACTGCTGCGGCCCTGGGGATCGTAACCCGCATCGGCGATCTCATTGGCGACAGAAATCATCTCACGCACCACGGCGCGTTCACGTACGATGTCGGCGTAGGCACCAATGTTAGCAGCGCTTGGGGTATTTTTTGCCAACTCGGCCAGATAGGCGAAGCCACCCGCGGATTCCAATGAACCTTGCAGTTCGAGCGATTCGGATAACGTAATCAGGTCGATCGGCTTGCTCATTTCGAGCAGACGCTGCATCTCGGTGAAAATCAGGCGGTGGGCACGGTTATAGAAGTCGTTTGCGACAACGCGCTCAGCAACGTTATCCCAGCGTTCATTGTCGAGCATCAGGCCACCCAACACCGATTGCTCCGCTTCCAGCGAATGTGGCGGAAGTTTCAGACCTTCCATCTGGCGGTCGCGGGGTTCATTCGATTTATTGCTGGGTCTTTTCTCTGCCATGAAACGGATTCTTTACCGGTTGATTTGCCGTTGGATTAGGGGGCATTGTATGAAATAACACAATCCATATCCATAATAGAGCAATGACGAACCTGTCACGATTAAGGAGATAACATGGCAAAACGCGTTCAGTTCCGAGCTTATGGTGGCCCAGAGGTTCTGCAATATGGGGATTTTACGCCTACCGAACCCGCAGCGGGAGAGGTTCAGGTGGAGAACCGCGCCATCGGTATTAATTTTATCGATACCTATATTCGCAGCGGCCTGTATCCGGTGCCTGATCTGCCTTCCGGGCTGGGAACCGAAGCGGCGGGCGTTGTGACGAAAGTCGGTGCGGGGGTTAGTGTGCTGAAAGTGGGCGATCGCGTCGTGTATGCGCAGTCCGGGCTGGGGGCGTATAGCGAGGTGCATAATGTTGTGGCAGAGAAGGTTGCGCTGCTGCCGGAGGCCATCAGCTTTGAGCAGGCTGCGGCTTCTTTCCTGAAAGGGCTAACGGTTTATTATCTGCTACGTCAGACGTATGAAATCAAGCCGACTGAAGTCTTCTTGTTCCATGCCGCTGCGGGCGGCGTAGGGTTGATTGCCTGCCAGTGGGCAAAGGCGCTGGGGGCGAAGTTGATCGGGACGGTGGGTTCTGATGAGAAGGCGGAACGGGCAAAACAGGCTGGTGCCTGGGCGACGATTAATTATCGTACCGAGAATATCGCACAGCGCGTTGCGGAACTGACCGATGGGCAGAAAGTGGCGGTCGTGTATGACTCGGTCGGGAAAGATACCTGGGAAGCCTCGCTCGATAGCCTGCGTCGTCGTGGGTTGATGGTCAGTTTCGGCAATGCGTCTGGGCCAGTAACGGGTGTCAATTTGGGGATATTGAACCAGAAAGGGTCGTTGTACGTCACGCGTCCTTCACTGTTTGGCTATGTGACGAACCGTGCCGAACTGGAACAGGCCAGCAATGAGCTGTTCTCATTGATCGCCAGCGGAGCGATTACGGTAGATGTGCCACAGAACCAGAAATTCGCGCTGTCGGATGCGCAAGCGGCCCATCGGGCGCTGGAAAGCCGCAGTACGCAGGGGTCATGCCTGCTGATTCCGGGCTAATGTTTAAGGAGGTTATCGTGCGTGTCGCGGTAACCTTTGTCTTTCTTCGCTTGGCCAGATGGGTTGCAGTTTACTTGCTGTGTCCTTCCGTAGAAGAAAATACCGCTGTCCGTGGTATTACTTATTAACAAAAAAACCAAATCAACATGTTTGTTTTTTAAACACCTCTCTGTAGGATTTGACGAAAACATAGACTCAGACGCTGATTCAAATTTTCTGCCTTGCTCGTTCTCTGCGTCGTACATTATTTCTCTACCTCTTCGCTATCTCGATTGTTGTTTTCACAGGAGATGTATTCATCTGCTTTTGAACATACATAAAGAAGGATGCGAACATGAGATCCATCAAACACCTGCCAATGCCCCCAACCCGAGGGATTCTTGGGCATGTTGAGTATTTAAAACGACATGATGTCCATCTACAGATGCTGCGGTGGAAAGCGCAGTATGGCCGCTTTTATCGCTTAAGGTTGGGGCTTACATCTGCGATTGTGATTGCCGATGTTGAATGGATTCGCACTATCATGAAATCCCGCCCTGATGAGTTTCGGCGTATTAGCAGTATTGAATCTGTTTTTCAGGAAGCCGGGCTGAACGGAGTTTTCTCATCGGAAGGCAAACGGTGGGAGAACCAGCGCAGACTGACGGAACCGATGTTTCAGCCTGCCCATTTGAAGTATTTCTATCCCAGCCTTAGGAAAGTGACCGCCCGGCTATCTGACCGCTTCACGGCGCTGGCCGAAAGCGGAGAGACCATCGCGCTGGTGGAGGAGTTTAAGCGCTATACGGTTGATATCACGTCATTACTGGCTTTTGGGGAAGATGTGAATACGCTTGAGCAGGGCGATAACCCGCTATCGCAAAGTTTACGCCGGCTGTTTCCCGTTATTAATGGGCGCAGCAGTGCTTTGTTTCCCCTATGGCGATACATCAGGAGAGCGCGAGATAAGCAGTTCGATGCAAGTCTGAGCCAGATTCGCGAGTATGTTGATGAATTTATTTATCACCAGCGCAAACGCATCCGCTTAAACCCACAGTTAGTCGACGCGCCTGAGAATATGCTACAGGTAATGCTCGCCGAGCAGAAAAAAGACGAAACGCTGAAAGACGACGACATTGTGGCGAATGCGATTACGCTTCTTATCGCTGGGGAAGACACGACGGCGAATACGCTGACCTGGATGAGTTTCCTGCTTTGCTCGGCACCTTCGGTAGAAGAACGCGTGTTTCAGGAGTGTAAAGAGGCGACTGACGGGAGCGGCGCGATCCTTCCGTGGCCGCTTCCGCGCATGCCCTGGCTCACGGCGGCGATGTATGAATCGATGCGGATCAAGCCCGTTGCGCCTCTGCTGTACCTTGAGCCAACCAAGGACACCGTCATTAATGATTTCTTTATCAAAAAGGGCACACCTCTGCTGCTCATGCTCAATGCGAGCGGTTTCGATGACGCATTATTTCAGCAGCCCGATGATTTCGTGCCTGAACGGTGGCTTGAGCGTGGAAAAGCCGCTTTTTCCGATCTCCAGCCTTTTGGCGGCGGGCCGCGTATGTGCCCCGGACGATCGCTGGCATTAATGGAGATCAAACTGGGGTTTCATGCGCTTTGTAGCGGGTTTTGCGTAGAAGCACAGCAGCCCGCATCGGCGGTCACCGAGAGTTTTGCTTTTACGGTAACGCCATCGGGCTTTCGCGTGAAACTACACAAGCGCGAGAGGCTGCAAGAGTGAGGATTGCTATGGTGTGTGGGCAAACCGCGGGAGGCAGGGGCTGAACGAGAAAGCCTGACAATAATACCGACTCATTAAGAGCCGGTATTATTGCCTGAAAGGCCGTGGCCGTTACGCAAATTTCATCAGACTGTATGTAGGGTACAGCGTGGTGATCGTCATGAAGGTGCCGCTATGCGGCTATTATTTCCTGACGACGATGAAATCGTGTGGCATGTTTGCCACGACGTTTGTTCACTCTGTAAACGACAATCGAGTGTCAAACAGTGGCGTCATCCTAGCAGCCACATCAGGGAAAAAATATCTGCTGGCGCACACTTTTGTACTAAAACCTCCTGTATTAAAACAAGGCGGTATTAAACAAATTAGTGTTAAACATGGCATTGGCCATTATTTTTGCGCGTAATTCAGATTTTTCCCTTTTATGGCATTACCACTGGTTCCCATTGCGCTGACGATAGGTGTATTTTTGATAGGTATAACGGTGCGAGTTGTAGACCGGTCGCCCACTAAACTTGCGCCATAGCCATACCGCTGCAACGGCCAAAATCAGCCACGGTAGCACCTTTATTGCCATGCTAAACAGCCCGCCAATCAGCATAAAAAGGGACGCCACAAACAGTGCTGCAATCACGCCAAGCAGTGACACGCCCGTCAACATCAGCATGATAAAAAAGCCAATAACGAAGAAAATTTCTAACATGGTGTGCTCCTGTAGCGATTAAACCGCAGAAAAATGAGTCTGCGTGCTACATAAGCAATTACAAGAATCGTGCCAAGATAGGCCGCTGATAAGTGATTGATTTATCAGCGATGCCAGAAAGAGAATTGAGAGTGTGTTGGTGGAAAATACTAACTATTGGTATTTTTTAAACCAGATTAACCAGCGTCAGCGCACGTTCTACTACCGCAGCGTCGGCACCGGGTTTGTGAGCGTTTTCGCTGAGGTAGCGTCGCCACTGACGAGCACCAGTGATGCCCTGAAACATGCCGAGCATATGACGTGTAATGTGGCCTAATGACGCCCCGCCAGAAAGTTCGCGTTCGATGTAGGGGTACATGGCCCGCACTGCGCCGGCCAGATCCGGCACCGCTGCATCAATACCAAACAGTTCACGGTCAACCTGCGCCAGAATACCGGGATTTTGGTAAGCTTCACGCCCCATCATCACGCCGTCCAGATGCTGTAAATGCGTTTTGGCTTCTTCCAGCGTTTTGACGCCGCCGTTGATGGCGAGGGTGAGCGCCGGAAAATCGCGCTTGAGCTGGTAAACGCGCGGATAATCCAGCGGCGGAATTTCCCGATTCTCTTTCGGGCTAAGGCCCGATAGCCAGGCTTTGCGCGCGTGGATGATGAAGGTATCGCACTCGCCGCGCCCAGCAACGGTTTGGATAAACTCGCACAAGAATTCATAGCTGTCTTGATCGTCAATGCCGATGCGGGTTTTCACCGTAATCGGGATTGATGTGCTGTCTTTCATTGCCTTGATGCAGTCTGCTACTAGCGCGGCTTCGCCCATCAGGCAGGCACCGAAACGGCCATTTTGTACACGGTCAGACGGGCAACCGACGTTCAGATTGACTTCATCATAGCCGCGCTGCTCTGCCAGTTTGGCGCATTGAGCCAACGCTGTAGGATCGCTACCACCGAGTTGCAGCGCCAATGGATGCTCTTCTTCGCTATAGGCCAGATAATCGCCTTTGCCATGAAGAATCGCACCAGTTGTTACCATTTCCGTATACAGCAGCGTTTGGCTAGTGAGTTGGCGAAGGAAGTAACGGCAATGACGATCGGTCCAGTCCAACATCGGCGCAATGGAGAAGCGGTTAAGGCGAGAAGCGCGAGAGTCGGTGGATACCGTGTGGTGTGTACCTGATTTTACGTCGGTCATGGTTTGTCAGTCATCGTTTCGTGTGTTTTTGGCGGTGTTGTCTGAGGTTACCTTTGCTGGCGCGGGATTGTAGCACAGAGGGAAAGCCGTGACTGAGTGTTATCTTCCCCTGTATTGGGGAAAACACATCGCCAGTTCGCGATAACGTTATCTCAATAAAAATGAATCACGGCTCTATTCACTACACATTAAGGAATATTTTAATAAAGGCTTCGACGTCCCATTCTTTAGTATCAGAGACTTGCCCATCGCCAATTTCTATAAGGCGAAGTTCACCAGAATTATTTTCAACCATGTCAATGGAGAAAAAGGGAGAGCTTATGCGTTGTGCTATTTCAACAACAATATCGGGAACAATGCCATTAGAAGAATAGACTTTATTTTTAAACGAAAAATATCGGCGTTCGCTGGTTTTTACAATGTTCTCAACCTGTCTAAGGCTAAGTCCGCCTTCTATTTCACCACGGAATTTTTTAATGGATTCTATGACTTCCCTGATTTCTTCAGCATTGTTGGCAATAGAGCCTCTGGAGGTGGTTAGTGATTTAACATAGTCTTTAACGAAATAAGAAGGCCATTTTAACTGGTTAGTCATCTGCTCTATATCATCATTTTCTTTTAAGAAAACGGTCTTTGGCGTATATTTTTCGCATGATTTATACCATCCCGTAATATAATGGCATGAGAGGTAGTTATCTAATGATATAAGCATGTTACCACCATTGTGGTTCGCGGCAGTGCTCAACCTTTCATATTCTTCTGCTTTGAGCATCCAGCCTCGCCAAATTACGGGGGTATTCGGTTCAATGCTCGTTGAAAATCGATATTTTCCGTTTGATGCATGTTGTGTTGATAATAATACACACGACAAACCACTTTCTCTCGCACAGTTATACTCTGTCTCAAACATCTCATCCACTTTTGCGGTATTAAAGTAATCACTGGGGTAAATTATATTCATGTAAATACTCTTGAAAAGGAAATATGATTTTGAAATTTTAAATAATTTATCACATTTATTGAAAATAATCAGTTTCTAATTAGCAAGGTTTTTTCCGAAAAATAGCTTGAGAACCAATCAGAGTACTAGCAGTAACCTGCTGAATATGCCGAACCGAAAGGTACCTCTTTCATCAGGCTCGCGGCGTTGATTGGATATTATCGTTAACATGCTTAAGTTATAAAACAGTTTAATAAGCTATTTCCTCTTTTTCTCATACACTCTCTGTGCACTGCGTATCTCACATTATATTTAGTACCTTGCTGGCTAAAATGTAATGTTTTTTATTATAGATGCGACAGGGCTTTGTTTCTTTATCTTTCAAATAATTTAATATATAGAGGTTAATTATGTTAGAAGCCGGAACGTATTCTAGCGAAGATGGTAAACATACACTGGTTATTACCGATCCTGATTTTGCAGGAGCAACATTTACCGGAACATTCACCGCAAAAGATACACCTGTAGGTGAATTTATTTATCAAGGCGAGTCTTTCTCTGGGTCATGGCTCTATACCGCTGGGCGAGCCACAATCAATTTAGGTGTTGCATGCACCTATCGTAATAACATTGGTGGTTACAACTATGTTATTCGTGACTATTGGGTTGGAACATCAACGGATACCCCTCAACAAATTACGTTAAGCGGCAGCCGTTCGTATACCACGATTAGCGGTGGCCAACAGCGTTTTTCATTTGAAGATGTTGTTTTTACCCGTCAAGCTGACTGATATAAAAATATTATAATCCGTCATTAATGCGGATGTTTACTAGGCCTCGGCGGATTCGTCGAGGCTTTTTTGATCAAGACGTCCTGTAGATAAATTAATGCAGCTCAACTTCCCAGTCTTCATAAGGTGGTTCAACGGTGAAACTGGGGTCGCAGTATTGTCGTAAATAGTCTGTTGCCCGTTTTTCGGCATATTTGGCGTTCAGTACGTTGCCGCCTTCATCCAGTTCTAACACGTTGGCGTAGATAGCGAAGACCTGCTCAAATGCGCTGGGCTCTTCACCGTATAGCGAAAGGTAGTCAATGCCTTCAAGCGTATTTTGGGTGCCGCTAGCCATAAAATAGGCAAACGTTCTTAATGCACTGCTAAAGCTGTGGCTTAATTTCATTGTTAATCCCCCCCGTAATTGACTGCTTTGCGCATTTATAGCCCATCAATAGGCATCAGCCCGCTGTATTCATCAGCGTAAGCGTACTTTCCGGCCATCACGCTGGGCGCATCGCTCTCACGTTGCTTTCCTTTCAATGCGATGGATGAATACGCGCGGTAGTGCGCTGATTGATCACGAAGGAGATACTTTAGCGGTTTGCAGGGATGAGATACAAACTGCATTGAGAACAAAAAAGGAAAGGGAGCAGGCTATTGGCTTGCTCCCTTGAGAAAGGTGGGGCGCTGTGATTATGCCGTTGCGTGGTTGACCATCTGTATGAGCATGCTGCGCCACGCTTCTACCTGACCGAGGTAGTTTGCCGCGGGTATTTGTTGGAAATTCCCGTTGGCATCTTCTAGCGCAAAAGTAGGAAAACCTTGTCCGCGCACTTTTGCCAGAAGTTCCCGGCTGGCGTTGATATGCTGTGACAGTGTTTCTGCTCGAACAAACGCCAACTCCGTGCAGAAGGCATCGCCATCCAGGCCGATTGCTTCTGCACATTGACGCAGCACGGCGGTGTCGACGATCTTGAGACCGGAAACGTAGTGTGCTTGCTCAATCTGGTACAGCATCGCCATGCCTTTGTCGTCTATGGCTTCCGCAGCCAGTACAGCAGCCGTCGGCGGCGCGGAATCCAGCACGACGCTGGTATCGCGCAGCAGTCCTTCGTAATAATCTTCTCCGAAGGTTTGCCCGGTTAACTGCGCAATACGGCGATCGTGAGGAATCACATAATCGTGCCACTCTGGGGTGATGGTCCGGCTATTGCTGCCGGTCATCATACCGCCTCCATGGAGGATCAGATCCAGTCCGTCAATCTCCTGCGCCGCCAGCGCGAGTGGGGCGGCGCCGTAGCACCAGCCGCACAAGGGATCGTAAATATAATGCAGTCTTACTGCGGCCACTTCATCTCACCTTTCAGAACTTGCGCGCTCAGTTCAAGACCCGATTCTTCTTTCAGCGTCGGGTAGTGTTTCTTCATTGCGGCGATCAGTTCGGCAGAGTTTTTGCTTTTCGCCAGCTCTTTTTCTACCGTTTCCAAATATTGCAGTGTGAACGTCACGTTTTTCAGGGTGTAATCTGTTGGCGCGATGAAATGGCCCGGTACAACGGTGGTCGGTTTCAGCGCTTCAATGGATTTCAATGTTTCACGCCAGTGAACACGAGATTCCGGCGTTTGGGTATCGGCAAGCCAGACGTGGATGTTGGCAGACACTGGAATACCGCCAACAACGGCTTTCAGCGAAGGAATCCAAACGTAAGTGCGATCGGGTGTTGGCCCTGTCAGTCCTTTCACTTCCAGTTTTTTACCATCAACGGTAAAGCTATCGCCTGCCAATAGTTGAGGAACAACGATCTCTTTCGGTGCGTTTTCTTTTAGAACCGGGCCCCAGTGTGCCACTTTGCCGTCTTTGCTCGCGTTAATGGCATCGATGGTGGCTTGGGTCGCAATGATTTTAGCGTCTGGGAACGCGGCTTTAATCACATCCAGACCGAAGTAGTAGTCAGGGTCGGAATGGCTGATATAGACGGTAGTCAGTTTCTTGCCAGTGGCTTTGATGCGATCAACCAGCGTTTGAGCATCGTTACGCTGGAACTGTGCATCAATCAGAGCAACTTCTGTATCGCCGCTGATAATCTCAGAAGAAACCGGGAATACACTGGCTTCGCCTGGATTAAATACGTCGATTTTTAACTCGGCGGCGTTGGCCGCAGAAGCCAGACCCAGTGATGCAGCGAGTAAAGATACGGTAAAAGCGATAGATTTAGACATGGTGATACTCCACAGGTATGACAGAAAGTGGGTTCATGTTATGTTGCATTAATCGTACGAAAAACCGCAAAAACGGCAATTGTTTGTTGCATATAACGGACTAATCTATGGATCGCATTACGGCTGCGGAAGTGTTTGTGACTATTATAGACCGCGGCAGCATGATCGCAGCGGCAGAGACGCTGGATATGTCCCGAGCGATGGTAACGCGCTATCTGGCAGAGATGGAGACGTGGGCGGGCGCGCGGTTATTGCATCGCACCACGCGCAAGCTAAGCCTGACGGATGCGGGGGAAAAAACGCTGGCGCGCTGTCGGGAGATGCTGGCGCTGACGGCGGACATGCGTGTCGAGGCTGATACAGGCAATGCCATGTTAAGCGGCCTGCTACGCCTCAGCTGTTCGCAGTCACTGGCGCAGGGGGCAGTCGGCATGGCGATAACGACTTTTCTACGGCACCATCCTCGGGTCGCTATCGATCTGCAAATGAATAACCGGTCAGTGAATCTGGTCGAGGAGCGTATCGATCTGGCGTTGCGTATCACCAACGAGCTCGATCCCAATTTGATCGCGCGCCCGCTGGCAAGCTGCGAGTCGGTATTGTGTGCGTCACCTTCTTATTTGAATGAGCATGGTATTCCACGTCTACTTACCGATCTCTCAATTCATAACTGCCTGACCTACACCTATTTTGGCAAAAGCCTGTGGCATTTTTCCCGCGATGATGAAAAGTTTACGATTCCCGTCAGCGGGAACCTGAGCGGCAATGAATCGCTTGTGCTGCTGTCAGGTGCGTTGGAAGGCGCGGGGATTGCGCTGCAACCGCGCTATTCTGTAACACCTTATCTCGCCAGCGGGCAGTTGGTCGCGCTGCTGCCAGAATATCGCCCGCAGGAGATGGGCATTTACGGTATTTACACCTCTCGCCGCCAGATGCCCGCTGCGCTGCGTACTCTGTTAGATTTTCTGGTGGAGTGGTTTGCCCACGATCCGCGCTGGCGGACGCTGACCCAGAAAGTGCTGTAGAGCGAACCGAGCGTTACTGTTGTAAGGCCTGTTCCAGACGTGCAGGCACGCTTGCGGCGGACTGCTTGAGTTGTTCAATGACGGTATCGACGAGTGCCGACGCTGGGCGGTGCAACGGGCGGATCAGGCTGACAGTAAAGGGGACATCGATACTGAAAGGCCGCACGACCACGCCGGAGGCCGCATAATCCAAGGCGGTTAGCGGGTTGACGATGGACAGCCCAATGCCTGCCCGCACCATCGCACACACCGATGCAGCACTGTGGGTTTCCAGCACCATCCGGCGTGACACGCCCTGTTCCTGAAACAGTTTGTCCAGCAACTGGCGATAGCTGTCGGCGCTCGACAGGCTAATAAAGGGTTGATGAGCAAAATCCTGCGGTGTGAGCACCGCTTTTTGTGCCAGTGGATGTCCGGCAGGCAGCACGCACACTTCATTTAATAACATCAGCGTTTGCCGCTCCGTACCGGCTGGCGTGAAGCTGTTTTCCGTTAACCCTAAATCATGGCGCTGCGCGGACAGCCACTCTTCCAGCAGCGGTGATTCCTGCGGAATGATATGCAGATTAAGCAGCGGATAGCTTGCCAGCAGCGGCTTGCAAACGTCAGGCAATAGCGACTGTGAGAACACGGGCAGGCAGGCAATGGAAAGCTGCGCCTGCTGAAAACGGCGAATATCGCGGGCGGCGTTGATGATCCGTTCTAGTCCATAGTAAGAGCGTTGCACTTCTTCAAAGAGCTCTAGCCCCTGTGCGGTGGGGTAAAGCCTGCCGCGCAGTCGCTCGAACAACGTCATCTGAACCAGTTTCTCAAAGCGTGCCAGCTCGCGGCTGACGGTCGGCTGCGACGTATTCAGCAGCGCCGCCGCTTCCGTCAGATTACCGGTCGTCATCACCGCATGGAAAATCTCGATGTGCCGTAAGGATACTGCTGCCATGTCGCCTCCTCTATTCACTGAAACAAACCATATCAGAAATGAATAAAGTCTGCCTTAAACGATATTTGTGTACCCATTGGGTAATTTTTATAGTGATGCTCAATCACGTATAACTTCGCAAATCGGTAATTATTTATGCCTCACGATCTGAATGACCTCACTCATGCTCTGAACGCGCAAAGCCTGCGTGAACTGCCTGCCCGTTTTGGTTGCCCGGTGTGGGCTTATGACGCGCAGACCATCGTTAATCGCATCGCCCAACTGCGTCAGTTCGATACGATCCGCTTCGCGCAGAAGGCGTGTTCCAACACGCATATTTTGCGCCTGATGCGCGAACAAGGGGTGAAAGTCGATTCGGTATCGCTGGGGGAAATTGAGCGTGCGCTGGTGGCGGGGTTTGTGCCGGGTACTGACGCGCATGAGATCGTATTTACTGCCGATCTGCTGGATCGCCCGACGCTACAGCGGGTTGCCGAGTTGAACATCCCGGTGAATGCAGGTTCGGTGGATATGCTAGAACAGCTTGGGCAACAGTCGCCGGGGCATCCAGTATGGCTGCGCGTGAATCCGGGTTTTGGTCATGGTCATAGTCAGAAAACTAATACCGGCGGCGAGAACAGCAAGCACGGTATCTGGTACGGCGATTTGCCGCTGGCGCTGGAACACATTCAGCGCTACCAGCTAAAGCTGGTGGGGATTCACATGCACATTGGCTCCGGCGTGGATTACGGCCATCTGGAACAGGTGTGCGAGGCGATGGTGCAGCAGGTCGTTGAACTGGGTCAGGATATCGAGGCGATTTCAGCGGGTGGCGGGCTGTCGATTCCCTATCGCCACGGCGAAGAAGCGATTGATACTGAGCACTATTACGGGCTGTGGAACGCGACGCGTGAGAAAATTGCCGCGCATCTCGGTCATCCGGTGACGCTGGAAATCGAACCCGGACGTTTTCTGGTGGCGGAATCCGGTGTGCTGGTGGCGGAAGTACGGGCGATAAAATCCATGGGCAGCCGCCATTTTGTGCTGGTCGATGCCGGGTTTAACGATCTGATGCGTCCGGCGATGTACGGCAGCTATCACCATGTTTCTCTGTTGTCGGGCGATGGCCGCGATATCAGCCAGTCCACGTTGCACGATAGCGTGATTGCAGGACCGCTGTGTGAATCTGGTGATGTGTTTACCCAACAGGCGGGGGGCGGCGTAGAAACCTTCCCATTGCCAGATGCGCAGGTTGGCGACTATCTGGTATTCCATGACACCGGCGCGTACGGTGCATCCATGTCCTCTAACTACAACAGCCGTCCGCTGCTGCCGGAAGTGCTGTTTGAAAATGGCGAACCGCGCCTGATTCGCCGTCGTCAGAACCTGGCAGAGCTGCTGGCGCTGGAAGCGTTTTAATCGACATGGTTCGGCTGTGTCGGGGGAAAGGCGCCCTGTTTTTCCCCCGAACGTGGTGCATCATGATGCGGGTTATCCCTTTGCCGGTTGAACCTGATATGCCAGCCGAACGTCATCCCAGCGGCGGACAGCAGAATGGCGACGGCACCCGCAAGTTGCATCGCGTCTAACCGATGCCCAAAGGCTGCCCAGTCTACCAGAGCGGCAATGACCGGATAGATAAACGATAGCGCACCAACCAGCGCGGTCGGGATTTTCTGGATTGCGCTGTACAACAGCGTCGACATCAGCCCGGTATGGATCACACCAATCGCCACAAGTATTCCCCACTGTGACATGGTCGGAGAGGCAGGCATTGCCGCGAAGGGGGCAAGGATAACGACGCCAACGAACAGCTGTATCAGTACGAGCACATGCGGCGGGAGCGCCGAGAGCTTTTTCGTTATCGCGGCCGCTACGGCGTAGAAGAACGCAGCACCCAATGCCATCAGTACGCCAGACAGATAGCCTTTGTCAGCGCTGTCAGCACCTGTTTGGGCGCTGACGATCAGGACGATGCCGCTAAAAGCGCACAGTAGCCAGCAGACTTTGTTGAGGGTCAGTGTTTCCCTGAAAAAGATCGCGCCTAGCCCCACGAGCATAAAGGGCTGCGTATGATAAACCACCGTGGCGACGGCGATAGACGCGTGTGCATACGCGCCAAACAGCAGCGTCCAATTGAGTACCAGCGCTAGCCCGCCGAGTAGGGCAATGCCAGCCTGCTTCTTATTAATGACGTCCCGCCGCAGCAAGCCTAATAGCCCGCACACGATCAGCATCGTCAATGCGCCGAATGCGCAGCGCCAGAACACCACGGTCATGGCGGGTTGTCCTGTTGTCAAAACGAACCAGCCAACCGTACCGGAAATGAGCATCGCGATAGCCATTTCTATCGTGCCGCGAGTCTGGGATGTCATCTTTTTTCCTACCTATTTGTGCAAAGTGTGTGCTGTTATAGCGAACAAAATTTTTTATAATGAACAACAGGACAAAATAATGAACACAACGCCTTTGTTCGTCAAGTCGAACGAATGGTCATTATGGTGAACGCTATGACGATCGATAATCAGGAAAATGGCGCGCAGGCGGTTACGCCAATCGCGCGGCTGGCCGTTGCTATTCGGCGTGAACGTGAGCGGCTAAATCTGTCAGTCACCGAACTGGCAAAGCGTGCAGGGCTGGCAAAATCAACGCTTTCGCAGTTGGAAACCGGGATCGGCAACCCTAGCCTGGAAACGCTCTGGGCATTGGCGATGGCGCTTGATGTGCAGGTAAGCCAACTGATTGGTCAGTCTCGTCAGCATGTGCAGGTGATTCGTGCTAACGAAGGTGCGGTAACCTATTCGGAGCAGGCAAGCTATGCTGCGACGCTGCTGGCTGCGTGTCCGGCAGGCGCGCAGCGTGATATTTATCGGCTCAACGTACAGCCGGGGGAAGCCAGAGTCTCTCAACCGCATAGGCCGGGGACGATTGAACATGTGATCCTGAGCCGTGGCCGCGCCAGAATCGGGCCAGTGACGCAACCCGTTGAATTGAGCGCAGGGGATTACATCAGCTATTCCGCTGATGTTCCGCACCTGTTTGACGCACTGGAGGCGGATACGACAGCGGTAATGTTGATTGAACATGGCTGATGACGTAGCAGGAGGCTGTTTGGATTAGCACGCAGCCTCCTTTTTGTTTGCGCTGGTTTTCTGTGCCTTTTTACCCCTGCCTGACCAACCTTCGTTTCTGCTGTCGCCAAATCACAATGTGATAAACCTCTCGCTATCTTGTTCTCTGACACAGTTTTTTTTATTCAAATGCCCATTTTTTTCGTGTCTGGACACATAGGTCGATTTATTAGGAAAGCATAGAATAACCATCGTGAAATATTAATAGGGCGAGGTTTTAACGTTGTTCTTTATTAATCGTTAATAGAATTTAAAACATCATTTAATACAAATCGGCCAGGAAAAAGATTTGTATTCGTACCCTGCTGTCTATTTTTTATAAAAAACAAGAAGAGGTTTAATTATGCATGCAATGGAACCCCTTGGTTGGTATGGGGCTTTAATAGGTTTGTTTATTGCTATACTTCTTATTCTCAGAAAAGTTAATCCCGTCTATTCTTTGTTTTTTGGTGCCATCATTGGCGCTGTGATTGGCGGAGCCAATTTAGATCAAACTATTTCACTATTAACCTCCGGCACACAAAGTGTGATGGGCACCGTTATCCGCGTATTGGCGGCTGGTGTTTTAGCAGGAGTGATGATGGAGTCAGGAGCCGCAGAAACGATTGCCCAGGCAATCGTAAGAAAAATGGGGGAAGGAAAAGCTATTTTAGCGCTGACGTTAGCAACGATGATTATTACCTCCGTTGGCGTATTTATTCCTGTTGCCGTGTTAATTGTTGCCCCGATCGCGCTGTCTGTTGGGAATAAAATGGGCGTGTCAAAGTTGGCATTGCTATTGGCACTGTCTGGTGGCGGAAAAGCGGGCAATATTATTTCACCGAATCCGAATACCATTGCAGCAGCGAATGGGTTTCACCTGAGCTTGAGTGATGTGATGATTGCCGGTTTTATTCCTGCGGTTTGCGGCATGATAATGGCAGTGGTCGTTGCCACATTACTGAAGAACAAAGGTGTCAAGGTCAGCGAACAGGAAGCGAATGCCCTGTCTGCCACGGCCAGTGAAAAGGCCTATCCGACGCTTGGCAAAGCGATTGTAGCACCGTTGGTTGCCGTTGTTCTGCTGATGCTGAATCCCATTGGTTCTATTTTGCATATTGGCCTGCTCTCTTCTTTTAAACTTGATGCGATGTATGTACTGCCGCTGGCGGGGTTTATTGGTTTGATAGCGATGGGACAACAACACAAAATGTTGGCTTACACGGCATCCGGGTTGGAGAAAATGACGGCCACCGTGCTGATTTTAATTGGTGCAGGTGCGATTGCCGGATTAATTGCCGCTTCAAATTTATCGATACAGGTTGTCGCATTAATTAATGTTCTAGGTATTTCCGGCACCTTCCTGGCACCGATATCGGGTATTTTGATGGCTGCTGCCACAGCATCAACATCTACTGGCGTTATTTTAGCGACAGGAACATTTGGCGATGCTATTTCGCATATTGGCGCTCCTCCCATTGCCTCCGCCGTCATGGTTCATACTGGCGCTACCGTTATTGACTCTCTACCGCAGGGTAATTATTTCCACGTCACAGCACAAAGCATGAATATGAGTATTCGGCAGCGTATGGCCTTAATTCCTTATGAGGCGCTGGTAGGGGGGACAATGGCCATTGTCTCAACGGTTTTGTACGGTTTTGTTTTATAAGGTAGCGAGATAATGAACATGAAAAATGAAACGTTTGTTTTGGCACCAGACTCCTTCAAGGAAAGCATGACGGCAAAAGAAGTGTGTATTGCCATGGAAAAAGGTCTGAAAAAGATATTCCCTGAAGCGACGTATATTCACGTACCCATGGCAGATGGCGGTGAAGGCACCGTGCAATCATTGATTGATGCGACACAGGGACAAATTTTCCAGCAAACGGTGGTTGGTCCATTGGGCGAGCCGGTTGAAGCAACCTATGGTGTGATGGGCGACGGTGACATTGCCGTGATTGAAATGGCCTCTGCCAGCGGTATTCACCATGTTAATCAGGACACCAAAAATCCTTTGATCACGACGACTTACGGCACCGGCCAGTTGATTCGTGCCTGCCTGGATAAGGGGATCAAAAAGATCATCCTGGGTATCGGTGGTAGCGCAACCAATGATGGTGGCGCAGGGATGGCAGAAGCGCTTGGGGTGAAATTCTATGATGAAGCCGGTGAACGGCTAAACCGTGGCGGTGGTGCATTAGGAAGACTACATCATATTGATATTTCTGGCATTGATCAGCGTCTGGCTGGCATAGATATTCTGGTGGCGTGTGATGTGACTAACCCATTGTGTGGTGAAAATGGTGCTTCACATATTTTTGGACCGCAAAAGGGAGCAACGCCTGAAATGGTGAGCATGCTCGACGGCAATCTGTCTCACTATGCCACGCTTATTAAGGCACAGTTGGGTAAAGATATCGCTAGCCAGCCCGGCGCGGGAGCTGCGGGGGGGTTGGGGGCAGGCCTGATGGCGTTTACCGATTGCACGCTGCAAAAAGGCATTGAGATTGTGATTGAGTACAGCGGGCTGAGGGAAAAATTGTCTGAAGCCGATTTCTGTTTTACGGGGGAAGGACGTATTGATAGTCAGACCAAATTTGGTAAAACCCCCTACGGTGTGGCAAGAACGGCGAAGGAAAATAGCGTCCCGGTGATTGCGGTATCTGGCTGTGTAGGAAGCGGTGTTGAAGATCTCTATCAGGAAGGTATTGACGCCATCTTCGGTATTATTCCCCATGCGAAAAGTATCGATGGTTTATTAAAAGAAGGGGCGTTAAATATGGAACGCGCTTGTGAAAATATTGGACGTTTAATTAAGGCGACGTCTATCCATCATTAGTCCCTATTTTTTGCAGCGGATTGCTTTCCATTTCTTATACGGAATGGATACATAACATCGTTTTTTAGGATAAAAACAGGAAGAGAAATGACTGCATTTTTAAGAAGAACTAAAATTGTTGCAACACTGGGGCCAGCCACCGATCGTGATGATAATCTGGAGAAAATCATTAGCGCGGGCGTGAATGTTGTTCGATTTAATTTTTCTCATGGCACATTGGACGATCATATTATTCGTGCCGAAAAAATTCGTAATATTGCACGTAAACTTGATAAGCATGTGGCGATTTTAGGGGATTTACAGGGACCTAAAATCAGAGTGTCAACGTTCAAAGAGGGTAAGGTTTTTTTGAATGTTGGCGATACGTTTATTCTTGATGCCCGTCTGGAAAGAGGGCTAGGTGATAATCATCAGGTCGGTATCGATTATAAAAACCTGCCGAACGATGTTGTACCCGGCGATATTTTGCTGTTGGATGATGGTCGCGTTCAGTTAAAAGTGATGGGTGTGGCAGATGAAAAGATTACCACTCTCGTTACCGTCGGCGGTGTCTTATCCAATAATAAAGGGGTTAACAAGCTGGGCGGTGGGTTATCTGCTGATGCACTGACCGAGAAAGACAAAGCCGATATTTTGGTCGCCGCCAAGATTAATGTCGATTTTCTGGCCGTGTCATTCCCACGTAATGGTGACGATCTCCGTTATGCTCGCCAACTGGCGCGTGAGGCGGGTTGTCAGGCGGCCATTGTTGCCAAGGTTGAACGGGCTGAGGCGGTCGCTACACCAGAATGTATGGATGACATCATTTTGGCATCTGATGTGGTGATGGTAGCGCGTGGCGATCTGGGGGTAGAGATTGGTGATGCTGCGCTGGTTGGTGTGCAGAAAGCGTTGATCCAACGCGCTCGTCGTCTTAATCGCGTTGTGATTACGGCGACGCAAATGATGGAGTCGATGATTGCCAGCCCGATGCCAACGCGTGCTGAGGTGATGGATGTCGCGAATGCCGTGCTGGATGGCACTGATGCCGTCATGCTATCGGCGGAAACCGCCGCGGGGAGCTACCCGGAAGAAACGGTCATCGCTATGGCGAAAGTGTGTTTGGGAGCAGAAAAAGAGCCTCAGGTCACCGTGTCTAAGCACCGGCTTGACGTTGAGTTCGATAATGTTGAAGAAACGATCGCCATGTCGGCCATGTATGCAGCAAACCACCTCAAAGGTGTCAAAGCGATTGTCATCATGACCGAATCAGGGCGCACTGCACGGATGACCTCGCGTATTACGTCAGGCTTACCGATTTTTGCGCTGTCCCGTCATGAGAAGACGCTGAATCTTGCGGCACTCTATCGTGGTGTAACGCCGCTATTTTTTGCTAGCAAAGCTGAAGGGGTTTCGGCTGCGCACGATGCCATTACGCTACTGCGCGAAAAGGGCTATCTGGCTTCTGGAGATTTAGTCTTACTCACGCAGGGCGATCAAATGAGTCAGGTTGGCAGCTCTAATACCTGCCGTATCATGCGAGTCTCCTAATATATCGTCATATATTAAATTGCAGATGCATTGGCTATGTACCTGAAATGTGAATTGTTTCAGGTATAAAATACCTTTTAATTCATTTTTATTGATGGTTTTATTTGGTTTTTTATGTTGACGATAATAAATGATTGCTAACAGATAATTTAACTAATTAAAGTTGATTTTTATTCCCGTCGGGAAACAATGAGTGGATTTTTTCTTTTTTATAATAATGATTGGCGTGGTTTTATTAGCGTGAAACATGATGACGATAAATAGATATTAAATGAGAGCTTAATTTTCACGTTATATTTTATGCCACCTACGCCGGGGATAATTTATGGCTGACTATGATTTTGATGATAAATTGGCGTGCTCTATTGTGACGAGGACAATGCAGATTATTGATTGCAATGTGAATGTCATGGATGCACGAGGGCGAATTATCGGTAGTGGTGATAAGGAGCGTGTTGGCGAAATACATGAAGGTGCACTGTTAGCACTTACGCAGGAACGTATTGTTAATATTGATGACGCGTCCGTGCATATGCTACAGGGCGTCAGGCCGGGTGTTAATCTGCCTCTGCGCTTAAACGGGAATATTGTCGGTGTGATCGGGTTAACCGGTACACCAGCGGGGCTGCGTCAATATGGCGAATTGGTCTGTATGACGGCGGAAATGATGCTGGAACAGGCCCGATTACTCCAACTACTGGCACAAAATAGCCGTTTGCGGGAAGAGTTGGTACTCAGTCTGGTGCGCAGTTCTGCCTATTCAGCCACACAGTGCGAATGGGCGCAGCGATTAGGGGTCGATCTGCAAAAGCCTCGGATTGCGATGGTTGTTGAATTAGACAGCGGGCAACTGGGGGTCAGCACCGCGATGACAGAACTCCAGCAATTACAGTCACTGTTGATGGAAACCGATAAAGACGACCTGATGGCGATAGTCTCTCTGACTGAGATGGTGGTACTTAAGCCTGCGTTTATCCATGCGGAACGGTGGGAACCCGAAGAACATAAACGGCGGATGGAAAAATTATATCATCGGCTGCAAGAAGGGAGTTCTCTACGTGTGCGCCTGGCATTAGGCAACTTTTTTCCCGGTGATGGCGGCGTTGAACGTTCATACCATACGGCAAAAACGACGATGAAAGTGGGTAAGCAGCGCATGCCAGAAACACCATGCTACTGCTATCAGGATATGGAGTTACCTGTCCTGCTCGATAGCTTACGTGGAGGATGGCAGGCCAACGAACTGGTGCGTCCACTGCGTCGTCTAAAAGCGATGGATAACAATGGGGTATTTAGAAAAACGCTGCATACTTGGTTCAGGCATAATTTACAGGCTGCCGTCACCGCGAATGCACTCTATATTCATAAAAATACGCTGGAATACCGACTGCGGCGTATTTCTGAACTGACAGGGCTCAATCTGGCAAATTTTGACGATCGTTTTTTGCTTTACGTCGCGGTACAACTGGACGATGACTAAAGCGTGAAACGGGAACGTTCATTATGGTAATGACGTGCTGAAGTGTCTGAGCCGATACTATTAGACGGTAAAGTATGGCCCTTTCTGTACCGACTCACGTAGCTTCAGTTCGCCAGTAAAAGGTTGCAGTGGTTTAACGTCTTTGCCTGCAATCAGATCCAGTACTTGCGTAATCGCGGTGGCCGCCATTTCTTCGATCGGCATGTAAACGGTAGAAAGTGAAGGGTGCAGGTAGGTTGCGCAGGGTTCATCGTCAAAGCCGAAAACGGAGACATCCTGCGGCAATCTTTTCCCCGCTTCGTACAGCGCTTTCATTGCGCCAATCGCCATGTGATCGTTGCTGACAAACAGCGCACTAAAGCCGATGCCGTTATTCAGCAACTGCTGTGCAGCCTGATAGCCGCTGGCAACCAGGCTGGTTCCGTGTGCCACCCTACGCGGGTCAACTTCGATCTGGTGGGCGATTAAGGCTTGCTGATAGCCTGCGAGTCGTGCCCGTGCTGTCGGCGTTTGCATCGGTGCGGTGATGCAGGCGATCTGACGGTGACCTTGTTCGATCAGGTAATTTACCACGTCAAATGCGGCCTGCTGCTGGCGGAAGAAAATACAGCGCTCCCGCGCCTGCGGCAGATCGCGATTCATCACGATCATCGGAATGGTCAGCGTATTCAGCAGCGCCATGAGATCCGTTTCGGACATATAGCGGGTATAGAGAATAATCGCGTCGCATTGCCTGTCAGACAGAAGTTGCACCGCATTATGCTCATCTTCCGGCGTATCGTGTCCGTCGGTTACGATGAGGTGTTTACCGTTGCTTTCCGCGATATCCGTAGCACGGCGCAGCAGACGGCCAAAATAGGGACCGTCAAAATTGGAGATAACGAGACCAATGCTGTTTGAGGTACGGCGAGCCAGCGAGCGTGCTAGAAAATTAGGACGGTAGCCGAGTTCATCCATTGCCTGAAATACGGCATCGCGTGTTGCCTGTTTGACCTGACCCGTGCCGTTGAGCACTCTGGATACGGTTGCTTTAGACACGCCCGCACGTCTTGCCACCTCAAGCATGGTTTTCATTGCTACACCTTAATTGAGTATGATGACGGGCTGAAAGCGCCTATCCATCCCTGTTACGAGCATATTACCACAGGCATATTGTCGGATTTAACGCCCGATGCTCGTTTCTCAACCAGATTTTGTCAGTTTTGTGATGTAGCCATTTCTCGTCGTAATAAGACAATCTCTTCCGCCAAATCCCGGCATAGCATGGCGGTCATCAGATGGTCCTGCGCATGCACCATGATCAGATTGACTGGCACCTTTCCTTCTCCTTCATCCAAACCGATCAGCCGTGTTTGCACGCGGTGAGCGGCACGAGCCGCTTCTTGTGACGTCGCGAGCAGATTGTCCGCCTGTTGCCATTCTCGCTGGCGTGAGGCTTGAATGGCCATCATGGCGTTTGAGCGCGCTTCACCCGCATTAATCAGCAGTTCCATCACGGTTTGCTCCATATCGAATGCAGGAACGTTTTCTATGTCTTTCATCGTCGGTTTCCTTCTTGTGGTCAGGAAAGCAGCCCATGTTGGCTGATAATTTATGGTATGCCAAAAATCACATTTTTATCATATTGGAATTCCAATATCGTCTTGTGAGAATCATGTCACAGAAAAATAATTCATTATGGTTGATTTTTGGTATGCCAAACGCGAAAGCGCGGTACCTGCATTTACCCTGCGCGTAACGGCCATCCCGCGTGTTACACGCGATATAACGATATGATGATCAAAGAGGTGGTGTTATGTCATTTAAGGACCAACTGATTGATTCATTGGGCTCCTTTGCCAATAAATTTAATAGCCTGCGTTACATTATGGCGATTAAGGCATCCTTTATTACGCTGATGCCGGTCATTATCGTCGGCGCGTTTTCCGTTCTGATCTCCAACATGGTGATGGACCCTAAAAATGGTCTGGCCAGTTTTCCCCTATTTTCGTTCCTGGCGGAGCTTAAGCCGATCATGAGCGGCATTAACTATGCCACGCTCAGCTTTCTGACTATCGGTGCTGTCTTTCTGATTGGTATTGAGCTTGGCAAGATTAATGGTTCACGCGGGCTGTTCCCCGGCCTGCTGGCGGTGATCTGTTTTATTGCCGTTACGCCAACTACGATTGAAATGGCCGTCAACGGGCAGATGATGGTGGTGAAAGACGTGCTGGCGAAGCAGTTTTCCGATACCAAAAGCCTATTTCTGGGGATGTTTATCGCCATTCTGTCTGTCGAGATGTATACCAAGCTGCAAAATGTCGATCGGCTACAGATTAAAATGCCGGACAGTGTGCCGTCCAACGTCGCGGCCTCTTTCTCCGCGCTGTTTCCTTCCATTATCACGGTGGTCGCTATCGCCACCTTTGGGTTTGTGTTTCACCGCCTGACGGGTATGTATCTGTATGACGCCGTTTATAAAGTTGTACAGCAGCCGCTGGAATCCGTGGTGCAGAGCTTGCCCGGTTTACTGGTGCTAATGTTTGTCGCTCAGTTGTTCTGGGTGATCGGCATTCACGGCA
The DNA here is from genome assembly GCF_012427845.1 of Pectobacterium punjabense. Classification (NCBI taxonomy): domain Bacteria; kingdom Pseudomonadati; phylum Pseudomonadota; class Gammaproteobacteria; order Enterobacterales; family Pectobacteriaceae; genus Pectobacterium; species Pectobacterium punjabense. Next base: position 3,811,950 of record NZ_CP038498.1, on the reverse strand, counting down.
ACCAAATGATTAAGCCGATTCGTGAACCGCTTCTGCTGGGGGCGATTGCCGTCAACATGACCGCGTTCGAGCAGGGGCATGAGATCCCGAACATTATCACTATGCCGTTCTGGGATGTGTACATGAGCATCGGTGGTTCCGGTCTGACCATTGGCCTGCTGATGGCGGTGATGATTGCGTCTAAACGCAAAGAGATGAAAGAGATTGCCAAAATCTCTTTTGGCCCCAGCGTGTTCAATATCAATGAACCGGTGATTTTTGGTATGCCGATTATGCTCAACCCGATTCTGGCTATTCCCTTCATTATCACACCGTTAGTGACCGGTACGATTGGTTATTTCGCCACCAGTATGGGGTTTGCCGGTAAAGCGGTGGTGATGGTGCCGTGGACGACGCCGCCAATCATCAACGCCTGGTTGTCGACGGCGGGCTCAATGGGGGCGGTTGCGACGCAGATTGTGTGCATCATCGTTGCGATGCTGATTTATCTGCCGTTTGTCAAAGTCGCCTCTCGCCGCGCCGAGTTAGCGCAGTTGGAAGCGGAAAAGCAGGCCGCAGCGGAAAAAGCCTGAAACGGACGAGAAGAGAGGTAACGCATGAGTAAGGTTTCACTGACTATTCCACCGGATTTTATTCTGGGCGCGGCGGCATCGGCATGGCAAACGGAAGGGTGGAGCGGCAAGAAAGCCGGGCAGGATTCCTATCTGGATCTCTGGTACAAGCAAGATCGTCAGGTCTGGCATAACGGGTATGGCCCGGCGAAAGCGACGGACTTCTTTAACCGCTATCGGGAAGATGTCGCGCTGATGAAGTTGGCGGGACTGACGCACTATCGTACGTCGATCAACTGGTCACGCTTCATGCTGGATTATGAGAAAGGCATCGTTGATGAGGAGTACGCCGCCTACATCGACAATCTGCTGGATGAAATGCACCGGCAGGGGATCGAACCGATGATCTGCCTTGAACATTATGAACTGCCCGCCTGCTTGCTGGAGAAGTATCAGGGCTGGTCATCAAAGCAGGTGGTGGAATGGTTTGTGCTGTACGCCGATGCCGTTTTCGCCCGTTATGCCGGAAAAGTGAAGCGTTGGTTTACCTTCAATGAGCCAATTGTGGTGCAGACGCGCGTTTATCTGGACGCGCTACGCTACCCTTATGAGCAGAACACGCACACGTGGATGCAGTGGAATCACCACAAGAATCTGGCGACGGCAAAAGTGGTGCAGCGGTTTCGGCAGCAAGGGTATGGCCGGGACGGCGGATCGATTGGTGTGATCCTCAATCCTGAAGTCACCTATCCACGATCCCGCGCGGCACATGATGTGAAAGCGGCACACCTTTACGATCTGTTTTATAACCGCGTCTTTCTCGATCCGGCGCTGAAAGGGGAATACCCGGCGGAACTGATCGCGCTACTGGCTCAGCACCAGGTGAACTGGGATTGCACGGAAGAAGAGCTGGCGATCATTCGCGATAACACGGTCGATGAGGTAGGAATCAACCTGTATTACCCGCATCGGGTAAAAGCACCTAGCCGTGAATGGAACAAGGAGACGCCGTTCCATCCGGCTTATTACTACGAGCATTTTGAGCTGCCGGGACGTCGCATGAACACCTCCCGTGGCTGGGAGATCAATCCCAAAATCATTTACGACATGGCGAAACGCATAGCGCGCGACTACGGCAATGCGCCGTGGTTTGTGGCAGAAAACGGTATCGGTATCGAGAATGAGGCGCGCTTTAAAGACGATACGGGCGTGATTCAGGACGATTACCGCATCGCATTTATTGCTGAACACCTTTACTGGACGTTGAAGGCGAAAGAAGAAGGGGCAAACTGCCGAGGCTACATGCTGTGGGCGTTTACCGATAATGTTTCGCCAATGAACGCGTTTAAAAACCGCTACGGATTGATCGAAATCGATCTGGAACAGGATCGGCAACGAAGACCGAAAAAATCTGCCGGTTGGTTTCGTCAGCTACACGACACGCGTCGGCTTGAATTGACGCTGGATGATGAAGAGAAATAAGAGAAATAGACGCAGATAACCAAAATGAGGAATGGAATATGAAAAGAATCGTACTGGCCTGTTCGGCAGGCATGTCGACCTCACTGGTGGTCACCAAAATGGAGAAGGAAGCGGAAGCGCGGGGAATGGCATTTAAGATCTACGCGATCCCGGAACAAAATTTGCGGGATGAATTGCAGGAGTTCGGCAGCGATATTATCGCGGTTCTATTAGGGCCGCAGGTGCGCTTCAAACTTAACGAAAATAAAAAGCTAACGGATAGCTATCAGATCCCTATCGCGGTGATCGACCCTGTCGCCTACGGCACATTAAATGGTGCAAAAGTACTGGATCAGGCGCTGAGTTTGGTAGACTAATGTCCCGCCGCGACGTCAGTACGCGTGAGGATAAATTAGTGCGGACATCAGGGCCGCACTTAGGGTGGCCAGTGTATGTAGGGTGAAAGCGTGGCGAAGGATGTGGTTCTGCAAGAAAAGAAGCAATATCAGGAAATTGGCTGTGATTTGCGCCAAAAGATTCAATCAGGGGACTACCCCGTCGGATCGCGCCTGCCTCCTGAACGAAATATTGCGGAAACCTATGGCGTTAGCCGCACGATAGTGCGCGAAGCGCTGCTGATGCTTGAGCTGGAAGGCACGGTTGATATTCGTCAGGGGTCTGGGGTTTATGTCCTGCGTATTCCCGATGAAGATGACGCGGCAGACAGCGCCAAGAATCATATTGGCGCGTTTGAAATGCTACAGGCGCGTCAACTGCTGGAAAGCAACATCGCGGCGTTTGCGGCACGCATGGCAACGCGAGCGGATATCGAAAACCTGCGTAAAACGCTAGAGCAAGAGCAGGCTGCAATTGCCGGAAAAGATTACCGCGGCGATTTCGATCGCTTGTTCCACCTGCAAATTGCGGGGGCGACGCAAAACCAGATGCTGCTGGAAACGGTCAGCAATATCTGGGCGTGTCGTGACGATAACGCGCTCTGGCAGCAGCTTTACACCCATGTTGGCACGCAGGGCTATCGCCTGAAATGGCTGGCGGATCATCAAGCTATTCTGGCCGCGCTGCGGCGTCGCGATGTGTCCGGCTCTTATCAGGCGATGTGGCAACACCTTGAAAATGTCAAAAATACGCTGATGGAAATCTCTGACGCTGACGCGCCGGAGTTCGACGGCTATTTGTTTGATTCTGTACCGATTTTTCAAGGGAAACTGGTCTAGTCATGGCGGACATCGTTTATCTGGCAGATCATCCCCAGCATCAGGAGCAGGTGATCGATTGGATATGGCAGGCTTTCGGTAGCCAGAACAGCCGTGAATTCTTTGCCAGTGTGGTGCGCAATAGCCTGAATCCTGCGGCGCTGCCGCTGACGTTTATCGCGTTGGATGGCGATCGTTTAGTCGGGACGGTGGGGCTCTGGCGCTGTGATTTAATCAGCCGACAGGACCTGACGCCCTGGCTGGCGTCGTTGTATGTGGAAGAAAGTTATCGCGATAAAGGGCTGGGCGTGGCGCTGCAACGGCACGTAATAGATTTCTGCCGTCGCGCGGGATTTGATGACCTTTACCTGTACGCCACGTTTAGCGGCTATTACGAAAACCACGGCTGGCATTACATCGGCGAGGGATTGGACTACCCGGACAAAACGGTGCGGCTGTATCACCAGCCGCTGTAGGCGGTCCCTTCGTCTTAGTCATGTTTCTATGCAAATTCAGAGGCAGTTTCGTGCGCGATAATACCGTTATTTTCATGCTAGCTCGTAGCACGCGCCCGACACGGCACTGGCTTTCGCGGCGTCCATGCCGCTCACTCGGCGGCCAAGCCCACCGATGCATAATTTTTACGCCAGATAACGGCAAAACCCATTATAAGTCGTAGTGCTTCCAGCACTGTGCAGAGGAGGGCTGAAGGGAATATGACATCAGAACGATGTCCAGTCTCCCTCACTGGCAGAGACACCGCTCTTACCCGGTGCGGCTAGCGCAGGTTGCAGGGCTAACGAAGGCGCTGCCGCTGGCGTACGGGCGATCTGATGGCTGTTGCCTAAACGGAACTGGCTGACCGTCTCCGCCAACTGTGCGGCCTGCTGTTGTAGAGACTGCGTAGCGGCCGACGCTTCGTTCACCAGTGACGCATTCTGCTGGGTGGTCACTTCCATCTGGTTCACCGCGACGTTTACCTGCTCAATGCCCATCGTTTGTTCGTTGCTGGCAGAGCTGATCTCTCCGACCAGATCGCTGACCTTGCGCACGCCATTGACGATGTCCTGTATCGATGTGCCCGCTTGTACCACCAATCGGTTGCCCGCTTCCACGGTTTGAACAGAGCGATCGATCAACTCCTTAATCTCTTTAGCCGCAGAGGCACTGCGTTGTGCCAGACTGCGTACTTCACTGGCGACCACGGCGAAACCGCGGCCTTGCTCACCTGCCCGTGCGGCTTCTACGGCGGCATTCAGCGCCAGGATGTTGGTCTGGAACGCGATGCTATCGATGACGCCGATGATATCGACGATTTTCTTCGATGAAGAGTCGATCGCGCCCATCGTTTCCACCACTTCCGTCACCAGTTGCCCACCTGACTGCGCTTGCTGCGTGGTCGATTGTGCCAACTGATTGGCCTGACGCGCGTTATCGGCATTTTGCTTTACCGTCGCGCTTAATTGTTCAATGGAGGCGGCGGTTTCCTGTAGTGCACTGGCCTGTTCTTCCGTGCGGCTGGAAAGATCGATATTGCCCGCGGCAAGCTGTGAAGAAGCACCGGCGATGGATTCAGATCCTTGACGAACTTCGCCAACAATAGAGCGCAGACGCACGGTCATATCTTGCAGGGCGTGCAGCAATTGCGCGGCTTCATCACGCCCTTCAGGCTGCACGTTGTGCGTGAGATCGCCCGCCGCGACGGCTTGCGTAGCCTGTACGGCGCGCGACAGTGGCTGCACGATACTGCGGGTGAGCACCCAGGCGATCAGAACGCCGATGATGGCGCTCAGTGCGCCTGTGATAGCAAGGATGAGATCGCCACGGCTTGCGCCAGTGTTAATGTCTTGTCCCATTTTATCGATGCTGGCGCGCTGGTGGTCGCGCAGTGCTTCCACACTTGCCAGATAGCCATTGGAAGCGGGAACGAATTCATCATCGAACAGTGCTCTGGCGCGATCGAAGTTACCCGCGCCTTTCTCCGTGATAATCGCATCGCGCTTTTTGATGTAGGACTGACGATATTCGCCAACTTTGTCGAATAAGGCTTTTTCTTCTGGCGTAGAGATCAGGCTGGCAAAATCTTCCTGTCGTTTACCGCTTTCTTTACTAGCGCGGGTGTTTTCGGCTGCAAATAGCTCAACCAGCGAGTCGTCATTACTGCGTGCTACCGCCATACTGCGCTGAACCCCCGCGACAAGCGTGGCATGCCAGTCAGATGCCAGCCTTTCCTTGCGCAGCGGTTCTTGCATCATCTGTTGTGTACTGCTGGATACCTGGTTAAGTTGGTAAATACCGCTGGTCAGCATCGCCAACGAAAGCGCAATAAGAAGGCCAAAGCCACCGGCCAGTCGGGTACCTATTTTGTAGTTCTTCATTATTCGTTACACACACCTGGTTAAATTCAACGTCTGCCCCATGCAGACTCCGCGATCCTACTCCTCACTTTCTGATTGATTCTGTTGAAAAAGTGGACTAACACCCCTGTATTTGAGTGGTCATTTACCGATAAAAAATCAGGAAATGTGATCGGGCGGGAAAAAGGTGAAAAAGCGGAATCGGAGAGAAAAGGAACCTTTAGGGGTAAATAGCGGCATTTATCTGGCGAAAAGGCGCTGAGAAGGCGGTTGCCTTACATGATTCGCTAGAATTTTACAGTTGGTTGCACTTATAGAATAACTCTTTCGATTCATCGCTGGTGAAGATAAGTGGCGATCCTTAGAGTAACAAGTCCCAGAGGTATTGATTGGTGATATATCGATGTACTCTGTACATTGAAATCATTTGATTACACCAACCTACGCGGATGCGTAGGTTTTTTTTTGCCTGAATTCCCGCTTTCGCTATCCCCTACGTGATTAATGCTATGTGAATGATGTGCCGACGGCAATCTTCGCGTTAAGCCGTATATCCGTCGCTTGAAGTCTGATGAGTATGTAGTATTTTGACGTATCGCTCGGTGGTTTGTGCCTCAGCAAGCTACCCGTTTATCTGTCTATTGGGAGAAGGCATGATTTATACCCTGTTACGTTGGGTGTTCCAGCGTCTGTACCGCATCCGGATCGAGGGCGACAGCAGCCAATTCCAGCAATCCAAATTGCTCATCACCCCCAATCACGTCTCTTTTCTTGATGGTGTTCTGCTGGCGTTATTCTTACCGATAAAACCCGTCTTTGCCGTGTATTCCTCCATTTCCGATCGCTGGTTTATGCGCTGGTTGAAGCCTTATATCGATTTTGTGCCGTTAGATCCGACTAAACCTCTGGCGATCAAGGGGTTGATCAAAGTGATTGAACGCGGCCAGCCTGTTGTCGTTTTCCCGGAAGGGCGTATTAGCGTCACCGGTTCGTTGATGAAGATTTACAGCGGTGCGGCGTTTGTCGCCGCGAAATCAGGGGCAACGATCATCCCCGTGCGTATCGATGGTGCCGAGTTCACGCCGTTTGGTCGACTGGCGGGCGTATTTAAACGCCGCTGCCTCCCGCAGATTACGATCACCTATTTGCCGCCGACCACGTTGCCGATGCCGGAAGCCAGCAGTGCCAGAGAACGCCGTGCGCTGGCCGGTGAACGCTTGCACCAGATTATGATGAAGGCGCGAATGGAAACGCGTCCGCAACATACGCTGTATCAGGCCTTTCTGGCGGCGAGAACCCGCTACGGGCGGCATTCCGCCAGTATTGCGGATATCTCATTCAATGAAGACAGCTATCAAGGTTTATTGAAAAAATCGCTGGGTGTCTCGCGCATTTTACAGCGCTTCACCCGCGCCGATGAGCATGTCGGTATGCTGTTGCCGAATGCGACCATCACTGCGGCATCCATTCTGGGTGCATCGCTGCGTAACCGCATTCCCGCCATGCTGAACTACACGGCGGGCGCGAAAGGGCTACAAAGTGCGATGAAAGCGGCAGGGATCAAAACGATCGTCACGTCTCGCCAGTTTCTTGAAAAAGGCAAGTTGACGGATCTGCCGAAGCAGGTCAGCGAGGCCAACTGGGTTTATCTGGAAGATTTGAAAGATACCGTGACGCTGGTCGATAAGCTGTGGATCTTGTTTCATCTGCTGTTTCCTGCCCGCGCGATGCTGCCGCAGAAACCTGATGATGCAGCCATCGTGCTGTTTACTTCGGGCTCCGAGGGGAATCCGAAAGGTGTGGTGCATTCCCACGACAGCCTGTTGGCAAACGTCGAACAGATTCGCACCGTAGCGGATTTCACGCCGCGCGACCGCTTTATGTCCGCGCTGCCGCTGTTCCATGCGTTTGGCCTGACGGTGGGTCTGTTAACACCGTTGATGACGGGCGCACGCGTGTTTCTTTACCCCAGTCCGCTGCACTATCGCATCGTGCCGGAGCTGGTTTACGACCAGAACTGTACCGTGCTGTTTGGTACGTCTACGTTTTTAGGCAACTATGCACGCTTCGCCCATCCGTATGATTTTGCTCGTTTGCGCTATGTCGTGGCTGGCGCGGAGAAGCTGTCGGAAACGACGCGTCAGGTCTGGCAGGACAAATTTGGTATCCGCATCCTGGAAGGGTATGGCGTGACCGAATGTGCGCCAGTGGTGGCAATCAACGTGCCGATGGCGACCAAGATCCATTCTGTCGGCCTGCTGTTACCGGAAATTGAATCGCGTTTGATTACGGTGCCGGGCATCACGCGCGGTGGTCGTCTGCAACTGCGTGGGCCGAATATCATGAAAGGGTATCTGCGGGTGGAAAACCCCGGCGTACTCGAAGCGCCTGCGGCAGAAAATGCGGAAGGCGAATTGCAGCAGGGTTGGTATGACACTGGCGATATTGTGGAACTGGACGAAAGAGGATTCTGCACCATCATCGGCCGTGTGAAGCGGTTTGCCAAGCTGGCAGGGGAGATGGTCTCGCTCGAAAGCGTGGAACAACTGGCGGTGAAGGTGTCGCCGGAGGCGCAGCATGCTGCGAGTGCGAAAAGCGACAGCAGCAAAGGTGAGGCGCTGGTGCTGTTTACCACAGACAGCCAAATAACTCGTGATGTGCTGCTTGCACAAGCCCGCCGCAGCGGTGTACCAGAACTGGCAGTACCGCGCGATATTCGCTATGTGAAAGCCTTACCGCTACTTGGCAGCGGCAAGCCTGACTTTGTCACGCTGCGTCACATGGCCGAAGAACCAGCAACTAACGCGTCGGAGCCGAATGCATGAGTCAACAGACTGAACCCGCGACGCCTTTGCTGTCGCGCAGTATGAGCGCGGTGATTATCGCGCAGTTCTTCTCCGCGTTTGGTGATAACGCGTTGCTGTTTGCTACGTTAGCGCTGATCAAACAGCTGGTGTATCCCGACTGGAGCCAGCCATTTTTGCAGATGGGGTTTGTGGCGGCATACATCGTTTTAGCGCCGTTTGTTGGGCAAATAGCGGATAGCTTTGCCAAAGGTCGGGTGATGATGTTCGCCAATACCCTGAAACTGGCGGGCGCGCTGCTCATTTGCGTAGGCGGTAATCCGTTTCTGGGATACACGCTGGTGGGCATTGGTGCCGCCGCGTATTCCCCCGCGAAATACGGCATTCTGGGTGAGATCACACGTGGCGATCAGTTGGTAAAAGCCAACGGTTTGATGGAAGCCTCGACCATTGCAGCGATCCTGACTGGCTCTGTCGCAGGGGGCGTGCTGGCAGACTGGAATATTTACGGGGCGCTGTCAGTTTGCGCGGTGGCTTACGGCGTAGCGCTGGGGGCGAATATGCTGATCCCACATCTCAACGCCGCGCGTCCAGGGCAGCCGTGGCATCCGGTACAGATGGCGGGCAGCTTCTTTTCTGCCTGTCGGGTGCTGTGGCGTGATGGCGATGCCCGGCTTTCGTTGATCGGCACCAGCATGTTCTGGGGCGCGGGTGTAACGCTGCGCTTTCTGCTGGTTCTGTGGGTGCCACATGCGCTTGGGATTACCGATAACGCGACGCCGACGCTGCTTAATGCAATGGTTGCCGTTGGGATCGTGCTGGGAGCGGGTGGCGCAGCCAAACTGGTGACGCTTGATAACGTACGGCGCTGCTTGCCTGCGGGGTTCTTGATCGGCGTGGTGGTGGTGATTTTCACGCTTCAGCATAATCTTATGAGTGCTTATTCTCTGCTGATTCTGCTAGGGGCGCTCGGTGGGTTCTTTATTGTCCCGCTCAATGCACTGTTGCAGGAACGTGGGAAGGCCAGCGTCGGCGCGGGTAATGCAATCGCCGTACAGAATCTGGGCGAAAACGGCGCTATGCTGCTAATGCTGGGGCTCTATTCTCTGGTGGTGAAACTGGGCGTCTCGGTTATCGCGATCGGGATAGGCTTTGGCGTTTTGTTTGCGTTGTCGATTGCGCTGCTGTGGGTATGGCTGATTCTGGCTAAGCGTCGTGCGCGTTCTGCCAGTGCAGAATAGGAAGGGTGAAAATGAGTCTGATATGGCATGACTGGAATGTGACAGACCTTAATGTGTATGCACTGCATGACATACTGGCGTTGCGCAGTCAGGTATTTGTAGTGGAGCAAACCTGCCCCTATCTGGATATTGATGGTCGCGATCTGGTGGAAGGCAATCGCCATATTGCGGCATACCGCGACGGTAAGCTGGCCGCCTATGCCCGGCTGCTCGCGCCGCATCCGAACAATGATGTGGTAACGATTGGGCGGGTGATTGTCGCGCCGCACGCCCGCGGACAACATCTGGGGCATCAGCTCATGGAACACGCGCTGATTGCCTGCGCACGTCACTGGCCGCAAAAGCATCTTTTCCTGTCTGCGCAGGCCCATCTGCAAACGTTCTACGGCGCGTTTGGCTTTGTGCCGACCGGTGAGGTATACGACGAAGACGGCATTCCGCACATTGATATGCTGTCGGCGTTCTGAGGGATATTATTCGGTCGTGAAAGGGATTGGGGCGCAGCGTAAAGAAAAAACCGGCATAGTGATTGCCGGTTTTTTTATCTGGCGGTGAATTAGCTGGCTGCGTGGGAAATTTTACTCCCTAGTTTCTGCACATCTTCGCCAAAGCCGCGCGTGGTATTGCAGCCGCTCAATGTTGCTGTGACCAGCAGCGCTACTACGATTGTTGTTATACGTTTCATCATCGTTACCCGCAGGTGGTTGATAAACAGAGCGTGATAGGTTTCTACTGTGTCATAACCGCAGGTAAAAATTCAATCCGTGTATGGCCTGAACTGGCTGATATTGTTTGAGATTATGTTGCTGCCTATGCGTAGTAGCTCAGGTCTGAATTGGCTCTGTTGCTGCACAGAGCTAAACCTAATCTGGCAGGTCGCTTTGTGGTAGTGGTGGAAATACATTGTATATGTACTTAAGATTTTACTTGCGGAAGTTTGTAAACGCCGACGTTCCAGTACTCTCTTCCCTGGCGACAGCCTTCTATACAACCCAACGATATGAGTTCTCTTGCAATAAGCCGATTCATAACGCCGTGTCCCATCAGCAACACGGGACGATTTGATTTTTTAGCATGATTTACCAGTAATTCTGCGGCCTTGAAAGCACGTTTTTTTGCCATTCCTAAGCTCTCAGCCCTATTTGACATGCCACAGAGCCACATGACACGAAAAAAAACTGTCCAGTATGTGGGGGGTAACTTAATGCCATGTATCCTGATTAAAGGTAGGTCAGCTTCCCTGAACACGTCGTCAATGATGTCTGGTTCACATCCGAGCGCACTTAAAGAAGAAAGTGCTCTTGGCAGAGGGCTACTGATTATCAGCGATGCTTTGGATACCATTGATTTGCTTGATTCTGGAGGCATATCGCTGCCCGTATCCGAAAGATTGTATTGTGCAACCCATTCAGACATTTCATCGCAAGTCACTTTCGGATTGCCAGTGTAAGTGGGCTTTCCATGACGCATCAAAATAATTTCCATATATTGCTTCTTGTTTATTGTTTATCGGTCTCGCAGATTAATGCGTTGAAGCGATGATGTTATACCACCATTTTTTGAATTGACCATACAGGTTGCGAGAGTCCAGAGGATGCCGGACAAAATCGGCTGAAAGTACCACAATATTTTTAAATAGCTCATAGCAGACCTGATAGGCCCTTGGTTTTGGCCGCTACGTATTAGAAACCGAATCTCATGACATAGAGCGCTTACTTATATACGATGAAAACAACCAATATATATCCGTCATACTTCAAGTTGCATGTGCGTTGGCTGCGTTCACATACTCTGCCCGTCGTGGGCCTCGCCCTGAAGGGCCGCTGCAAGCAGCGTTCAAATCTGCACCTACCCGAATCACTTACCTGAGTAAACTCATTGGGATGGAATGAGAGACATCCTGTCTCTCACCGAAGGCCAGCCATTGGCTGGTCAAATTCGTTCCCGACGAATTTGTCCTTCTCTTGCCGCCTGCCTTGTAGTGGTTTAATGAATTTGGCCACCTGATAAGAGGTGATATTCTTCATCTCATAACAACACAGGTGACACAATGAGAAGACGTTTCAGCCCCGAATTTAAGCGTGAATCTGCTCAGTTGGTTCTCGACCAAAATTACACTGTTATTGACGCCGCCAATGCCATGAATGTTGGCCTGTCGACTATGACGCGCTGGGTCAGACAGTTACGAGAAGAACGGCAAGGTAAATCACCAAAAGCGTCACCCATTACACCTGAACAGATTGAGATACGTGAGTTAAAGAAAAAACTACAACGTATTGAAATGGAAAACGAAATATTAAAAAAGGCTACCGCGCTCTTGATGTCAGACTCCCTGAACAATTCTCGTTAATCGGGAAACTCAAGACGCGTTATCCCGTGGCAACACTTTGTCATGTGTTCGGGGTTCATCGCAGCAGTTACAAATACTGGAAAGCACGACCAATCGAACCGGATGCCCACCGGATACATTGTCGCAGTCTGGTTCAGGAACTGCACTGCGCCAGCCATGGCTCCGCAGGAGCAAGAAGTATCGCAACCATGGCTACACTTAAGGGCTTCCGAATGGGACGCTGGCTGGCTCGTCAGTTGATGAAAGAGTTGGGACTTGTCAGTTGCCAGCAACCCGCGCACAGGTATAAGCGAGGAGGTCAGGAGCATGTTGCCGTCCCAAATTATCTTGATCGTCAGTTCGCAGTGACAGAACCCAATCAGGTATGGTGCGGCGATGTGACCTATATCTGGACAGGCAAGCGTTGGGCTTACCTTGCTGTTGTTCTCGATCTGTTTGCCAGAAAGCCGGTGGGTTGGGCAATGTCATTCTCACCCGACAGTAAGCTCACGTCTAAGGCACTCGATATGGCTTGGGAAACCCGAGACAAACCTGCGGGTGTCATGTTCCATAGTGATCAGGGTAGTCATTATACAAGCAGGCAGTTCCGGCAGTTGCTGTGGCGCTATCGGATCAAACAGAGCATGAGCCGACGCGGGAACTGCTGGGATAACAGTCCGATGGAACGGTTCTTTAGAAGCCTGAAAAATGAGTGGATACCCGTAATGGGCTATATGAACTTCAGCGAAGCCGCTCACGCTATCACGGACTACATCGTGGGATATTACAGCTCACTCAGGCCGCATGACTATAACGGTGGGTTGCCCCCAAACGAATCGGAAAACCGATACTGGAAAAACTCTAACACGGTGGCCAGTTTTTGTTGACCACTACACCTGAAACTCGAATTATTTAGGGTATAGATATAGTCACTTGGTTTATAAACAGGTTTACCGACAACAAGAATCAATAACTTAGGAGTAATTACGTGGCATTCGAGATTAGAAAAGAAGATAAAATTATTGGTGTTTCTGAATTAGAGTTTGGCGATCCCCCTATGGGCATAGTTCATGGAGCTTTTATACCTACTCAGTTTTATTCACCAAATGCTGATAAAACGGGATGTAAACTATTCATTAAAGGGATAGATGAAGAAATAGCTAATGGTTTCATCGCTATCGAAGATTATTCAGAAGAACTGGATGAAACATTTATTGAGGTGACAATTTTAATAAATTCCGCTGATGATTATAGAAAATACTTTAAAAATCATTTGGATGTATATGAAAACCAATTTGGTAATCAGCGAGCAGTATGAGTATCCATCAAGTGTCTAGCTATTGATTAATGCAGAAGCTGGCTTGTGATAAAAAGAGAAATGTGTATTAAATCCAGCTTTCGCACCTCGCTCATACCAGACCTTCAATCCGACTCGAACGACGGCTTTGTGCCAGAAGTGGAAGTTAGTGCATTAGGTCAATAAAATATTTTCTTATAAATAGTAATTAGTTAGTCAAAGGTTTTTAAAACAGGGTTGAAATTCAGTGATAGATTCATCAGACCAAAGATAAATTGGAGATGATCAATGTTCTACATTTCAGAAGTTAATAAAGATGATGCTGAGTTGGGCTGTCTGGTGGGTGAGCTTGATGCTTTTCAACGTGAGCTTTATCCAGTCGAAAGTGATCATTGTCTGGATTTTTCCACTGTCAGTGATGAGAAACTGCGCTGTGTCATTGCAAGAGATGAGCATGGAATTCCAACAGGTTGCGGCGCTTTGCTCTTTCAGGAAGGTGGCTTTGGTGAGGTGAAGCGGGTCTACATTCGCCCAGAGTTTAGGGGCCGTAAACTAGGATAGAGGTCGTTGCATCTCTTGAAAATCTTGCGCTAAGTAATGCTTGCTACCAATTACGCCTGGAAACAGGTATTCATCAGCAAGTAGCTATAGCTCTATATCGCCGATGCGGATATGTTGTTTGTGAGGCTTTTCCCCCTGACATCGCAGATCCACTAAGTGTTTTCATGTGCAAGAATATACAACCAATTCATAAAGCAAAGTAGGCACTCTAGTTACCAGCCTTAATAGCGAGTCGCTATGTCCGCTGTCGCTCATTACAGCCAGTCAGATGTGATTGTGTTCTGTCCGCGAAAAACGGTCAGTTAAAGTCTGAGCTAATGCAGCTCATGGCCGCTGGAGGTGCCGCACAATGTCCTGCGACGAATGAAGTATTCTGACAATAATGACGCTATCTGTTTCGTACAGAAAAAATAGCGTATGTCTGACGACGGGAAATGAGTACGAGCCCTGCTCAAGCAACTTACGTTCAAGGCCTATCTTGTTGCGTCTGCTTGATATAAAAGGGAAGCAACTGGAAATTAAGGCTGTGAACGTTGCAAAAAGGGTTTTGTTAAATCTCGTGCAATTCGCGCACAAGACGACCTTTCAATTTTCTGCGTAGCAAGGTAGAAGAAGAATGTTTTTTACCATCAGTAAGGCTGGCTTTAAGGCCATGCAGATGTGCCTCAGCGTTGATAGAGTGAGTTTGCAACTCTGCAGAAACTAACGCTTGTAACACTTTCTTCTCACCATTGATAAGAGGGAGAAGCATGTAGCGTTCGCGATTATTATAATACGACATAGCAGGCTCTCCCCTCTGTAACTGTTTTGTACGCATGTAAATCTTCAGGTATCAGTGGTCGCGGAGTTTTTTTTGGCAACCCTGTACGTTCATTATAGCGCGGTTCATTTTTTAACCCAAGCATATAGTCATACGTCTCTTCCAGGGGAGTGCGGCGACCGACATCAACCACTCCACCTGATGCGGCCTGGAAAACGAAACCACCAATGTTAAATTTCTCAAAGTGTGCGATTAACGCCAACGAGACCGTTTGCAAAACGACAGCACTCCCTAATCCCTCAAAACTGACGTGACGAAAATCGGCCAAATCATTGCCGTCGAAGACGTCAAAATAAACTTCTGCCATTCCGTTAACCGGGAATGGAACACCAGTCGGCATTTTGTACCCAATTCGAGCAAAAGTCGGTTCGTTAGCCAAGCTACCAACGATGACCGTATATACTTCGTTACCAGCAACAAAAACGTAGCTGTGGTGAACACGACGATCATAGACGAACCTCTTTCGCCTCATGCCATAATCACTGAGAAAAACCTCTTCTTCTATACGCACTTATCGTCCTTTGAGAAGTATTTTAAGTTATGGGTACTCTTTGTTCTGTACTTATCAGATTGTGTCAAATCACTCCTGAAAGACCGTCAGGTCTGACTCCGCCTGTTTTTCCCGTAGTATTCTCAGCGCTTCCCGAATGACTTCACTTTGCGTGCGGTAATCGCCTGATTCCACGTAATGGTGAAGTTCATCGCCAAGGTCAATTGTCATGGTTCTGACCATCATGCCTCCGGTTCTCAGATGTAAGATTTGTTCTTATCAGAAGCCTGTAGCGTACTTAACGATGACATCGTCTTCTAGTACAAGGAAAAAGGATTTCCGCACCGCGTACAAGCGGTGCTTGATGGGAAAGGGAGGCGGTTCGCAACAAACGTTGTAAAAGTTGCAAAAAGAGAACCAGAAGGGGAAAGTGTGAGCAGATTTACCAGAGAAAACGTGCCCACTTGATTGTTGCTATTCTTCCGCCAGAAACAGCTCCAGCAGGGAGTTCAGAAACAGTTTACCGTGTTCGGTGATTTGCCAGTGCGTGGCGGTTTCCGTCAGGTAACCTTGCGTCAGCGCCTGATCCAACTGTGAGCGGATGCTGTGCTCTTCCAGACCGGTATAGGCCGTGAAATCCGCACGCGGGGCGGCTTCCAGTAGGCGAAAACGGTTCATGAAGAACTCAAAAGGCCGATCGTCGTTGGCGACATCGTGCTGCTTATCCAGATACGTACCCTGCATATAGCCACGCGGATGGCGAACTTTTACCGTGCGCAGAATGCGACCATCGCTGAAGGTCAGCTTGCCGTGCGCCCCGCAGCCAATTCCCAAATAATCACCGAAACGCCAGTAGTTCAGGTTGTGCTGGCACTGGTAGCCCGGCTTGGCATACGCGGAGGTTTCATACTGCTGGTAACCGGCCGCGCTCAGCAGTGCGTGACCTTGCTCGTAGATGTCCCACAGCGCATCGTCGTCCGGCAGCGTTGGCGGGCGTGAGCTAAACAGCGTATTAGGTTCGATGGTCAACTGATACCACGATAAATGCGGCGGATTGAGCACAATGGCCTGACGCAGGTCGTCCAGCGCTTCGTCCAGCGACTGATCCGGCAGGCCGTGCATCAGATCCAGATTAAAGCTACGCAATTTCAGCCCCGTCGCCAGCTGTGCGGCGCGCTTGGCCTCGTCCGGGCCGTGAATACGCCCAAGACGCGTCAGCTTTTGCGGATCGAAGCTCTGCACACCGATGGAGATACGGTTAATCCCCGCACGCTGATAACCGCTGAAGCGGTCGGCTTCAACCGTACCGGGATTGGCTTCCATCGTAATTTCGGCATCCGGCGTTAGCGGAATACGCGCGCGAACGCCGTCGAGCAACGCCTGCATCGCTTCTGCGCTCAGCAGGCTAGGCGTGCCACCACCGATAAAAATCGAGTGCAGTGCACGGCCACCCGTCAGCGGCAAATCGGCATCCAGATCCGCCAGCAGATGATCGACATATTCCTGATGCGGCACATCGCCTTTTAGTGCATGCGAGTTGAAGTCGCAATACGGGCATTTCTGTACGCACCACGGAATATGAATGTACAGGCTGAGCGGGGGAAGCTTAAGCATTGCGTAGCGTATCCAACAGCAGGCGCAGCGCCTGACCACGATGGGACTGTGCGTTCTTCTCTTCACGCGTTAATTCTGCTGCTGTTTTACCCAGCTCAGGGACGAAGAAGATCGGGTCATAGCCAAAGCCACCGCTGCCCACGGCTTCATGCGTCAGCACACCCTGCCAACTGCCGTGGCAGACAATCGGTGTCGGGTCTTCCGCGTGGCGCAGATACACCAGCACGCAGTGAAAGCTGGCGCGCCGCTCTTCATCCGGTACGTCTTTTAAGGTCAGTAGCAGCTTATCCAGATTTTGCTGGTCGCTGGCTTCTGCACCCGCGTAGCGCGCCGAGTAAATGCCCGGTGCGCCGCCCAATGCATCGACAGCCAGCCCGGAATCATCGGCAATGGCCGGTAACCCTGTAATTTGCGCCGCATGACGTGCTTTCAGGATGGCGTTTTCGATGAAGGTCAGGCCGGTTTCTTCGGCAGAATCCACGCCGAGTTCAGTTTGAGCCACAATATCCAGACCGAAATCGGCCAGCAAGCTGGCGAGCTCGCGCACTTTACCGGGGTTTCCGGTAGCCAAAACCACTTTTTGCATCGTCTTGTCCTGCGTATTTATTCAATGAAGTCCGCGACGTCAGCCGGGATGTGTTGCGGATGGGTAATTCTAATCTGTTTATGCCGCCCGAGTTCGCCTTTTTCAATCACAACTAGACTCTTGGCGACCCGAAATTGTTTGGCGAGAAATTTGGTCAGATGGGCATTAGCCTGCCCATCAACCGGGGGGGCGGTAATGGCGATTTTCAGTTCATCGCCATGTAAACCCACGATCTGATCGCGACTGGCTTTCGGCTGAATATACAGCCGAATCACCAGCGCATCGCCGTGGCGAGTAATGGCACTCACAGCAGGAACCATAGCCCCGGAAACAGATCCATGCCCAGATAGTTGAGCATATACAGAATCAGAATGACGGCCATGGCAGAGAAATCAATGCCGCCCATTACGGGAATAATGCGGCGGAGCGGTGCCATTAGCGGTTCGGTCAACTGATGCAATAGATACTCAATGGGGCTGCGGCCTTGGCTGACCCAGCTCATGATAGAACGGATAATGATGACCCAGAAGACCAAATAACCCGCGGATTTAATCAGCGAAATAAACCCGACCAGCAGATTCATTGGGCTGAGGGAAATTGCACCCACCTGAATCAATAGCAGCAAAGGGTATTTAATGGTCGTGAGAATAAAGGCCAGCAGCAGTGAGGCGCTATCAATCGGTCCTAGCGACGGCAGAATACGACGCAGCGGCCCGACAATCGGCTGAGTGATTTTGACGACAAACTGCGATAACGGGTTATAGAAATCGCTGCGTGACCACTGCATCCAGATGCGCAGCAGCAGGACCATTACATAGAGGTCAACCAGCGTTTTGACCAGAAAAGTCAGGGTGAGCATAAGTACGTCTTTTCCTTAATCAGATAAAGAATCGGGGGCTCGCTTTTGATTAAAAAAGCGTTTCCATTTCTTGTGCGCGAGCAATCGCCGCCTGCATGGCTTCAGCCACGGTTTGCGTTAACTGCTGTTCGTTAAACACCCGTAGCGCTTCTGCCGTGGTGCCACCTTTGGAGGTGACATTCTCCCGCAGAGTCGACAGCGGCGTATCAGGATTGGCTTCAACCAATGCTGCCGCGCCTGACGCAGCCTGTTGCACCAGTAGGCGAGCGGTTTCTTGATCAAACCCCTGGCGAATCGCTTCCTGCTGCATCGCTTCCATAAACAGGAAGAAATAGGCTGGTGCGCTGCCCGCCGCGGCGATCACGCCATTAATGCCGGATTCGCTATCTACCCAGCAAATTTTACCGACGCTCTGCATTAGCTGTGCGGTGAAGTCTTTATCGGCCTGACTGACGGACGCAGGGGCGTACATCCCGCTCATCCCTTTGCCGACCAGAGACGGTGTATTTGGCATGATCCGCACGATATTCAGCGGCTCACCCAACAGCGCATGAAAACGGGCGATGTTGATTCCCGCCGCAATCGAGAGCACCAGCTTACCGGTGAAGTTGACCTGCTCACCCAGTGGCTCACACACTGTCGCCATCATCTGTGGTTTGACGGCCAGAACAATGACGTCCGCTTCCTGCGCGCAGCGCACGTTATCCGCGCTGCTGATGACGCCATATTGTGCTGCCAGTGCATCGCGGTTTTTGCCCGAAGGGGCGCAGACGCTGATATGTTGAGCGGGGTAACCGCCGTTGACTAATCCGGCGATAATGGCCTGCGCCATGTTCCCGGCACCAATAAACGCTATTTTATGTTGCTGCATCTGCATCCTCGTTGCTCACCTGTTTGTCAAAGACGGCGTGCCGTTCAGGCGCTGTCTCTGCGGTTTATACGCTTTTGGCTGACTGTTTATGCGTTTTTTGCCGAATAGTCCCGTGCGCCAAAGATTGCCGTACCGATGCGCACCAGCGTGCTGCCTGCATTAATCGCTGCGCGCATGTCGTCTGTCATTCCCATAGAGAGTGTATCAATATGCGGATAATTTACTGACAATGTTTGGAACAGCGCTGCCATTTGTTTGAAAACAGCAAGCTGCTGTTCATAATCGGTTTCCGGTGCCGGAATCGCCATCAGGCCGCGCAGACGCAGGTTAGGTAATACGGCGACACTGGCGGCGAGTTCTGCAAGTTCAGCCACCATAATGCCGGATTTGCTCGGTTCGTTGCTGATATTAATCTGCAACAGAACATTTAACGGCGGCAGGGCGGTCGGACGTTGTTCGCTCAAGCGCTGCGCTATACGCAGGCGATCCACCGTGTGAAACCAGTCAAAATTCTCGGCTACCAGTCGACTTTTATTGGACTGTAGTGGGCCGATAAAGTGCCATTCCAACGACGTGTCCGGGTGATTTTTCTGGAAATAATGAACCTTCTCCACGCCTTCCTGAACGTAGTTTTCGCCAAACGTACATTGCCCTGCCGCAATGGCTTCTTCGATCGCGCTCACAGGTTTGGTTTTACTGACTGCAAGTAGCGTAATTTCTTCTGGTGCCCGTGCGCAATGCTGTGCGGCGGTGGCGATTTGTTGCCGGATGTCCTGTAGATTCTGCTGGATTGTCGTCATGGTTATTCAGGAGGTTAATCTATGGAGTTGGATGAGTGGATGGCGCGTAGTGTAAAACATAATGCCTCGGATCTGCACCTTTGTAGCGGGCATCCTCCGGTGTTACGTATGGATGGGCGGCTACAGCCTGAAAATACCTTACCATGTTTAGCGCCGGAGCAGGTGGCACAATGGTGCGATGCCTGGCTCGAACCGACTCAGAAAGAGCAATTGCGCCAGGCAGGGCAGGTGGATGGGGCGTTAATGTTGCCTGATGGGCAGCGCCTGCGGGTCAATGTGTTTCGCCAGCGGGAAGGGTTGTCTGTCGCGCTGCGTATTATCCCGTTTGTTCAACCTTCGTTGGATGAATTACATGCGCCACCCGTCCTCGCGACACTGCTGGGGAAGCCAAACGGGCTGATTCTGATCACTGGTGCGACGGGCAGCGGTAAATCCACGACGCTGGCGGCAATGGTTGGGAGCTTAAACGACAGCAGCGATCGCCATGTGATCACGCTGGAAGATCCGATCGAGTTTATCCATACCAGCCGACGATGCCTGATCCAACAGCGAGAGATCGGTGCACACAGCGCATCTTTTGCGCAGGCGCTACGAGCGGCATTGCGGGAAGATCCCGATGTTATTCTGCTAGGGGAACTGCGCGATACGGAGACGATTCGTCTGGCGTTGACGGCGGCGGAAACCGGCCATTTGGTGCTATCAACGCTGCATACACGCAGTGCATCGCAGGCCGTTGATCGGCTAATTGATGTCTTCCCCGGTGAAGAGAAAGCGTATGTTCGCAGCCAGTTAGCAACCTGTTTGCAAGCCGTAGTGGCGCAAAAGTTGTTGCCCGCAGTGCAAGGTGGCCGAATCGCCCTTTATGAAGTGCTGACGGCGACAGCGGCAGTCAGCAACTTGATTCGTGAGGGGAAAACGCACCAGCTTCCCGGCTTGATCCAGACGGGAACGGCAGTGGGAATGCAAACGTTCGAACAAAGCTATCAGCAGCGCTGTCGGGACGGGCTTATTTCACACAGTTGCGACCTTGCCGTTTAGCGGAATAAAGGTTTTCATCGGCTAGCTGAATCCAATCTTCAACGGAGGCAAGTTCAGGTCGGTAGGCGGCAATGCCTGCACTGATCGTAAAATGCAGACTCTGGCGGTCGTATTCCAGCGTATGTTGCTCAATCGATTTACGAATACGCTCAATCGTCATTACCGCCGTTTGATAGGAGACATCTTTTAACAAGATGATGAACTCCTCACCACCGAGACGGGCAACCAGATCCTCCTGACGTAATGACATACGCATCAACATCGCCAGCTCTTTTAGAACGGCATCGCCAGCCAGATGGCCATATTTGTCATTAATATTTTTGAAGAAATCGATATCAATGATGGCCAGACAGCTTTTGTCCGCGTGCTGGTTTTGCTGCCTGAGTTGGAAAAAAGCACTGGCCTGCTCGAAGAAACTGCTGCGATTGGGCAAGCCGGTAAGAAAATCATGCCCCGCGCTAAAGCGGAGAGAGGCCTCTACCTGTGTGCGCTCATCTTCCAGCGAACGGGCGTGAATAATAATACCGAGCGTTTTCACCAACGGTGCCAGTAGTTCGATCATCGTTTGATCGTAACCTTCCCGACGGTTAGCTAGCGCGATCATTCCGATCGCTTTACCGTTGTGGGTGATAGGAATGCCGAGCAGGGAATACAGCGCAGGATGGATGGGGGGAAGATCCCGCCCGGCCTTTTGTCTCAGCAGGTTGTTGGTGCAGACCACCGTATTTTGGGTTACAACATGGCCAAACAGGTTATCAAGCTTACGTAACTTCAGACCACCGTGGATTCTTCGCTGGTGCCTGTACCAAGCCAGGGTTTCTTCATCCCAGGTAAGATTGGATATAGCGGGAAGATAGAGCGATTGCCCGTCCTCATCTTCCTGCAACGTGGCGATAAAACCGAAGCTGCTGTTGGTCACGTCGAGCAGGCGTTCAAAGACTTTATCGCAGGCTGAGGGGAGATTATGGTCGAGTAGAAAGCTGTCATGGACTGATAACAGGATATCGAGAATGATACCTTGCTGATGGGCTTTTTTTTCGGTTTCAACGTTTTGCGTGATGTTGTGAGCATATTTAATGATTTTTCTCACATTACCTTCACTATCCATGATTGGGCTGTAGGTCGCCTGTATCCAGAATGAATGATTATCCTTACCCAGTCGGTGGAAGCGTCCGCTAATGGGGTGGCCTCGATGCAAGGTCTCCCAGAATGTTTGATAGTCAGCCTGTTCGGTATAAGTGGGTTCGCAAAGCGATTTGTGGTGCAGGCCAAGAATTTCCTTTTCTTCATAGCCTGTTAGCATCAGATAGTGTTTGTTGACGTGGGTGATGTAGCCATCTTTATCAAATTCGATCACGCCTTGCGCATTTTCAATTGCCTCTAGCTGTGCTCGATGTTCCGACATCAGACGCTTTTCCTGAGTAATATCAAGCGCCAATTTTATTACGCCAATGTGGCGACCGGAATGATCAATAATTGGCGTATAAGCGGCGTGGAGCCAAATAATGTCCCCTTTTTGGTTTTTTCGTTGGAATTCTCCCGCATTGATATTTCCTTTGATCACATCGTGCCAGAAATGATCGTGTTTTTGGCGCAATCCTTCTGGCAGAAAGAACGTGTGATTTTTCTGAATAATGTCTTCTTTTTTATAGCCCAGCATTTTGCAAAAAAGAGGATTGGCTTCAACCAGTTTCCCTGCCATATCAAACTCGGCGATGGCATAAACGGAATTGAGCGCGTGCAGTTTGGCTTCATTGTCAAACCTGGTAATCAAATCAACATCAACTGACTGATTATTCATGTTTATATTTGCCTATGTTCTTTCTGTCTTTACCCTTGATTCGCTGTTGCCAGAGGCATTCGTTTATCACAACGCCGTCTGCGATGTTATCGGCAGTCCTTTTTTACGCGAAAAGCAATGGGCCGAATTAATAAAATAGCGAGCTATTAATTATATTAATAAATATTTTATTGGCATGTAATTAATGACCTGAAATGCACAACGCCTACCACCAATAAGGTGTTTCTCTCATTGTCTTTTTATTCAATGTATTGACGTGGTGGTTCTGGCCGTTTTTACGCTGAAACTCTATTTATACGCTTATGTGCAAAAACAGAGAATAGCGGCAAAAAAATAATACTCAAATTATCTGAAAGTATATGTATGAAGTATGTGCGTTAAGTGGGTAGCGGGTTCCTGCTTTTTCTCATTATTTATTCTGTGCTGTACGTAATGAGTAGAAAGCAGTGACGATTTTTTATAATGCCAGTGGTCAACGTGAGGCTGACCACTGGTGATGTAGATCTGTGGATTAGGAAAGGCGAGGTTCTACCTGAAATAGCGACATAGACCGCATGAGCTGTTGAGACTGCTGTTCCAACGACTGCGTGGTGGCGGATGAGGCTTTGACGAGCTGTGCGTTGTGTTGAGCCACTTTATCTATCTGCGTAAAGGCAACATTTACTTGCTCAATACCGCGATGCTGCTCTTGTGTCGCGGTGGAAATGTCGCGCATCAGCTGTGTAATACGGATGATTTCGTCGGTCACCTCATCCATGGTCTCGCCTGCTTTAGAGGCTAATTCAAGCCCCTCAGACACGCGAGTTTGTGAATCTACAATCAGTGAGCGGATTTCTTTCGCGGCTTGCGCGCTGTGCTGCGCCAAATTACGTACTTCTCCGGCGACGACGGCAAAACCTCTGCCTTGTTCGCCTGCGCGGGCGGATTCGACGGAGGCGTTCAGCGCCAGAATGTTGGTTTGGAACGCAATGCCGTCGATGACGCTGAGGATGTCATTGATGCGTTTGGCGCTGGTGGCGATCTCCTGCATTTTTTCAATAACATAGCAGACTGACTCGTTGCTGCGGCTGCTGGTGTTCGAGACGTTATTGGCGAGTTGATGTGCAAGCTCGGCGTGATCGGCATTGAGCTTCACCGTGGCACTCAATTGCTCCATGCTTGCCGCCGTCTGCTCTAGCGCGGCAACGGACTCTTCGGTGCGTTGGGAAAGCTGAGCGTTTTCTTCAAACAGTTCGCGGCTACCGAGATCGATTTGCGTGCTGGCGTCGCGTACCTGACTGACCGACTCCAGCAGCGCACCCTGCATGCGGCCGATAGCATCATTGAGTCGACCCAGTTCGTTGTCCCCGCCTTGCATCAGGCGGTGGGTCAGGTTACCAGCGGCAACCAGTTCCAACTGCTCAATGGCATAATCCAGCGGTTTGAGCAGCATGTGCCGCAGCGCGACCCAGGCTAATGCGACCAGCGTAATGGATAACAGGCTGGCAATGGCAATCAGCAACAGCATCATGCGTTCATTACGTTCAGACTGCGCCAAGCCCTGTTCGGAAAGCTGTTGGGCATACTGACGGAAGTTTTGGATTGATAAATCAAAGGCCTCGCTCAGCGGGCCGAGCTGTTTTTCCAGTACGTCGTAATATTCGTCGGTATACTGCTTTTGCAGCGCGCTCAGCATCGGGCTCATACCCTGCTGAAAATAGGCTTGATAGGTTTTTAACACGTCCTGTGCCAGCGCCTGACGCTTTGGATCGGCATCGACCGATTTGATGGCGCGTTCAATGTCTTCCTGTGACTGGTGGAGGTGTTTTTCTACGATTCCGGTTTCTTTAGCACCGTCATCCAGCAATCCGATTTCGATTTTCCTGACGGCGAGCGTTGCTGAGGCGCGGGCGCTAAGCGTTTGATTGTATCCGTTCATCAGGTTGCCCAGCTCAATCCCCT
This sequence comes from Pectobacterium punjabense, assembly GCF_012427845.1. NCBI lineage: Bacteria > Pseudomonadati > Pseudomonadota > Gammaproteobacteria > Enterobacterales > Pectobacteriaceae > Pectobacterium > Pectobacterium punjabense. The sequence continues at coordinate 3,787,315 of NZ_CP038498.1, read as the reverse complement.
GAATTTGATTTTGTGCAGTCAGTGTTTCCCTGTCTTTCTTAATCGCGACGACGCCCATACTACTGACGATAAGCAGCAACAGGGTCGTTAACAGCAATAACGTTAATAAGCCGGTGCGGATAGAAATATTTTTCAGCCCCATGGTGTCCTTTTCCTTACGCCGCTTCCGTGGGGGATAGCCCACGCTAGATGTGATGTGTAACAAAAGAGAATACGTTATCTGTGTTGCGGTGAGATAAAATTAAAAAGATATGGCAGAGGTAAAAAGGTTTGGTAAGCAGGGCACCACCGACCAATCTCTTGCAACCCAAAGGGTATAAATAATTAGCCGTAGTGTTTGTGCCTGGTTTATTATCTGTCAATAGCATTGTTTTTTCAGGGGCGTACCCCATACGCCTGTCAATGATACCCAGAGGTATCCGAGGTTTATGTGCAGTTAACAAGTTTCACGGATTATGGTTTGCGGGCGCTGATTTATATGGCGTCACTGCCGAGCGGGAAAATGACCAGCATTTCGGAGGTAACGGAAGTGTATGGCGTATCTCGTAATCATATGGTCAAAATTATCAATCAACTTAGCCGTGCTGGGTTGGTAATGGCCGTGCGCGGCAAAAACGGCGGTATTCGTCTTGGGAAACCGGCAGAAACTATTCGGATTGGCGATGTTGTACGCGAATTGGAACCGCTCACGCTGGTTAACTGTAACCATGAATTTTGCCACATTACGCCAGCCTGTCGCTTGAAGCAGGTGCTTCAACAGGCGGTACAAAATTTTCTGCATGAGCTGGATCAATACACGCTGGCTGATATGGTCAAAGAAAACCCGCCGCTTTATAAATTATTGTTGGTTGAATGAATTTTGTTCAGCCTCCTGCTGATGACAACGGAGGAACCGCAATGTCACAAGATCCATTCCTGGAACGAGAAGCAGAAAAATACGAATCCCCTATCCCTAGCCGTGAATATATTTTGGCGCACATCGCCAAGCGCGATACCCCGATCAGCCGGGAAGAATTAGCCGCCGACCTGCAATTAACCGGAGAAGAACCCCTCGAAGCGCTGCGCCGTCGCCTGCGTGCGATGGAGCGCGATGGTCAGCTTATTTTTACCCGCCGCCAATGCTATGCGCTGCCAGAAAAGCTCGATCTGCTGCGTGGCACGGTGATCGGCCACCGTGATGGCTTCGGCTTCTTGCGTGTGGAAGGTCGCAAAGACGATCTTTATCTGTCGGCTGAAGAGATGAAACGGGCGATTCACGGCGATGTTGTGCTGGCACAGCCGCTGGGTGCGGATCGTAAAGGACGCCGCGAAGGGCGTATTGTTCGGGTGTTGGAACCGCGTACTGGACAAATTGTCGGCCGTTATTTTGTCGATGCCGGTGTTGGGTTCGTCGTACCGGATGATAGCCGTCTGAGCTTCGATATCCTGATCCCGAAAGAAGAAATTAACGGCGCTCGCATGGGCTTTGTGGTCGTGGTTGAGCTGACGCAACGCGCAACGCGCCGCACGAAGGCGGTCGGTAAGATCGTTGAGATCCTCGGTGACAATATGGGTACTGGGCTGGCGGTGGATATCGCCCTGCGTACCCACGATATTCCGCACACCTGGCCGCCTAAAGTCGAAGAGCAGGTGAAGGATCTTTCCGAAGAGGTACCGGAAGCCGCGAAAAAAGGTCGTGTGGATCTGCGTAAGCTGCCGCTGGTCACGATTGACGGCGAAGATGCCCGTGATTTTGATGACGCCGTGTACTGTGAACAGAAACGTGGCGGCGGCTGGCGCTTGTGGGTCGCGATTGCGGACGTGAGCTATTACGTTCGGCCGAATACGGCGCTTGACCATGAAGCGCGGGCGCGTGGCACATCGGTGTACTTCCCGTCGCAGGTTGTACCGATGCTGCCGGAAGTGCTGTCAAACGGGCTGTGTTCGCTTAACCCGCAGGTTGATCGCCTGTGTATGGTCTGTGAAATGACTGTCTCGGCACAGGGCAAGCTGTCGTCCTACAAATTCTATGAAGCGGTGATGAGCTCACACGCACGTCTGACCTACACCAAAGTGTGGAACATTCTGCAAGGCGATGCCGAGCTGCGTGAGCACTACAAGCCTTTGGTCGGCGGGCTGGAAGAGCTACACCATATGTATAAAGCGCTGGAACACGCGCGTGAAGTGCGCGGTGGCATCGCGTTTGAGACCGAAGAAGCGAAGTTTATTTTTAACGCTGAACGTCGCATCGACCGTGTGGAAGCCGTGGTGCGTAATGACGCGCACAAGCTGATCGAAGAGTGCATGATTCTGGCGAACATCTCCGCCGCGAGATTTGTGGAGAAGAACGAAGAACCCGCGCTGTTCCGCGTACACGATCAGCCGAGCGAAGACCATGTATTAGCCCTGCGCAGCGTGCTGGGCGAACTGGGGCTGACGCTGAAAGGTGGAATGAAGCCGCAGCCGAAAGATTACGCGGAATTGATGAACGAGGTCGCGGAGCGTCCCGATCGGGAAATGCTGCAAACCATGCTGCTGCGTTCGATGAAGCAGGCGATTTATGACCCGGAAAACCGCGGTCACTTCGGGCTGGCCTTGACGTCTTACGGCCACTTCACATCGCCAATTCGTCGTTATCCTGACCTGTCGCTGCACCGTGCGATTAAGTACCTGCTGAGCGATCGCCATGAGCGCTGGACGTCAACGGGCGGTTGGCATAGCGATATTAACGAGATGCTACAGCTGGGTATGCACTGTTCGATGACGGAGCGCCGTGCGGATGAAGCCACACGTGACGTTGCGGATTGGCTGAAGTGCGACTTTATGCAGGATCATGTGGGTGAAGTCTTTACGGGGATTATCTCCAGCGTGACCGGCTTTGGCTTCTTCGTGCGCCTGAAAGATCTGTTTATCGATGGGCTGGTGCACGTTTCTACGCTGGATAATGACTACTATCGTTACGATAATATCGGTCAACGACTGATCGGCGAATCGCGTGGGCAGGTTTATCGTCTGGGTGATGAAGTAGAAATCCGCGTTGAAGCTGTGCATATGGACGAACGCAACATTGATTTCGCCTTGATTTCCAGTACGCGCAAGGTGCGCGGCGAAGGCAAAACTGCGCGTGACCGGACGAAGAAACCTGAGTCGCGTGAGGCTAAGCCAAGTCGACGTCGTCGTAGTCCAAGCAAAGCTGCTGCAAACTTTGAGCCGGATGCGGCATTCCGCAAAGAAGGCGAACGCAACGCGAAATCGGATAAGCCAAAAGCCAAACCGAAAAAGAACCGCGATAAAGCGAAAAAGAACGCAGAGAAAACGCGTAAAATCGCCGCTGCAACCAAGGCTAAACGCGCAAAGAAAAAATCTGCTGAGTAAGGTTAACTAGCCAGCTTCCTCCTCGATGTAGAGGAGGAAGCCGGGTAAGCCTCTATCTCTAATGAACAGGCTCTGCCTGTTATGGTTAATTTGAAGAGTATTAATGAGCGAAATTATTTACGGTATCCACGCGGTTAAAGCACTGCTTGAGCGCGACCCGCAGCGTTTTCTGGAAGTTTTTGTTCTGAAAGGGCGCGACGATCGTCGCCTTCAGCCTGTGATTGCCGAGCTGGAAGCGCAAGGTATCGTCATTCAAGTGGCGAATCGGCAGTGGCTGGATAAGCAGGCTGAAGACGCGGTGCATCAGGGGATCGTAGCGAAGGTCAAAGAAGGGCGGAAATATCAGGAAAACGATCTGCCTGCGATGTTAGACAATCTGGAAACGCCTTTCCTGTTGATATTGGACGGCGTGACCGATCCGCATAATCTGGGCGCGTGCCTGCGTAATGCTGATGGCGCTGGCGTGCATGCGGTGATTGTGCCCCGCGATCGTTCGGCACAGTTGAATGCGACGGTGAAGAAGGTGGCCTGTGGGGCAGCGGAAACGGTGCCAGTCATCAGCGTGACCAATCTGGCTCGCACGATGCGCCTGCTGCAAGAGCGTAATATCTGGATCGTCGGCACGGCGGGTGAAGCAGATCATACGTTGTACCAAAGTAAACTGACCGGGCCGTTGGCGCTGGTGATGGGCGCGGAAGGGGAAGGGATGCGTCGCCTGACCCGTGAGCACTGCGATGAGCTGATCAGTATTCCGATGGCGGGCAGCGTGTCTTCACTGAACGTGTCTGTTGCCACTGGCGTGTGTCTGTTTGAAGCCGTTCGCCAGCGCGGGTGATTAGCGTCGTATCTGATAGCAGAGAGGTGCTATAAGGCACCTCTCTGTCGTTGGGGTTAGGCCGCGGGGTTTGCCAGCCTGCGAAGGTCTTGCTGTGAAGGATGTAAAAGCCGGAAGACAGAAACGGCATCAGAAAGCACGATCGCCTGTTGCTCCAGCGAGTGAGCGGCAGAAGAGGATTGCTCGACCAGCACGGTATTTTGCTGCGTGTTCTGATCCATCTCTATGATTGCCTGACCGACCTGAGAAATACCGCGATGTTGCTCGTCCGAGGCGGTAGTAATGTCTTTCATTATGGTGTGGACCTGTGTCACGGACTGTACAATCCCCTCCATTGTTTTCCCTGCGCTGTTAACGAGTGCCGCACCGTTATTAATCTGTGAAACTGACTCGCCAATGAGCGTATCGATCTCTTTTGCGGCCTGCGCGCTGCGCTGTGCCAGATTGCGTACCTCACTGGCGACGACGGCAAAACCACGACCTTGTTCACCGGCTCGCGCAGCCTCTACTGCTGCGTTGAGCGCCAGAATATTAGTCTGGAACGCGATGCTGTTAATCATTGAAGTGATTTCAGCAATACGGTGAGAACTCTGTGCGATGCCGTGCATGGTATTAACCGCTTTAGAAACCTGTTCTCCCCCCTGATTTGCGGTATCAGAGGCGTCCATAACCAGCCGGTTGGCTTGATGGGCGTTATCGGCATTTTGTTTTACCGTTGACGTCAGCTGTTCCATACTGGCGGCGGTTTCTTCCAGTGCAGCAGCTTGCTGCGTGGTTCGGACGGAAAGATCGGCATTACCGGCGGTAATTTCCCCTGCGGCAGAGGAGATCTGATTCGCGCTGAGGCGAATTTTATCAATCATGCTGTGCAGATTGTTGTTCATCTGCCCCATAGCCGAAATCAGCTGGCCTAACTCATCACGGCGTTCATTGTGAAGGTGTACCGTGAGATCGCCTTCTGCAATGGCGCGAGTCGCGTGTAGCGCCTGGTGTAATGGGCGAACGATCTGCCGTGAAATAACAATTGCGGTGGTCAGGCCGAGTATGATGGCAATCAGCGTAATCACGCCCAGTTGAATATCGCTGCTGATGACGTTACGGCCCGCGCGGCTCTCTTCCGTGAAGTAAAGCTTATTGATATTTTCCTGCAACAGCGCCATTTGATCGTTCAATTCACTGAGCCGCTGTTGGCTGACATCCGGGCTCATGACCTGCTGGCGCTGGGTCAGGTAGGTATTGAGCGACGCGCTGATATCCTGAATGGCGCTTTTATCTTCCGCAGGCCAGTGTCCCGTATCAATTTCCTTCAGCAGTGCTGATAGCTCTCCACTGATATTGCCGATAGCGCTGTCATGCTGTTCCAGATACTGCGCCTTACGTTCTAGCGCATAACCAAAGTTACCTTCTCGGGCGACAACGGTCTTGTCATAAATGGCACCCAGACGGCTGATGCGCTTTAATGATTGGTCGCTATTGTATAATCCATAAAAGCCGACCATGGAAAGGATTACTCCCATGATGAGCAATAAACCAAACCCTACCAATAACTTGCGTGTTACCGACAGGTTTTGAAATGACATCCAGCGCAGCATAAACTTCTTCCTTTTGTTCATTAATTATTACCGTCATAGCAGGCCAATAACGGATTAGTTGTCGTTGTGTGTTGTGTAAAAAGGGCAGGTGATGAAAGTGGAACAGACTCCTATATCACTGATAAAAAATGCCTCATCCGTTATCGGCATTTCAGACGCAATACTTATTCATTTTCTCAAACAATGTGAGGATATTCGTGTGGATACAACGGCCAGAGTGGTAAAGCGCCGTGCGGGGGATTCCTGCATTGTTTATCAATAAGCGCTTTGCTCTGCACGAATCATCTATAATTCTCCATTCTTTCCCTTACCTATTGCTGGCGCGCCAACGTGTCTCATTTAAAAGGAATATCGCTATGCCTATTATTACGTCGCTACTCGCTTTCGCGTCCTATTTCTTTATCGGGTTTGCCATGGTGCTGGCCTTTTTGTTTATTTATACCCGCGTTACGCCGCATGATGAGTGGGCGCTGATTAAAGAGAACAACGGTACGGCCGCGATTGGATTTGGTGGGGCGTTGATTGGTTATGTGATTCCACTTTCCAGTGCGGCGATTAATTCGGTGAGCCTCGTGGATTACATCACCTGGGGCGTGGTCGCGCTGGTGGTGCAACTGTTGATTTATTTCGCGGTGCGCCTGTATATGCCGCGTCTCAGCCAACATATCCAGAATAACGATATTGCGTCCGGTGCTTTTCTCTGTGCTGCTTCGCTCAGCGGTGGGATTCTGAATGCGGCGTGTATGTCGTACTGATGCGCCATTGCGTGATGATACGGGAACGCTCTCAGCGCACTGATAGCCCTCTCTTTAGCGAGGGGGAAAATCACGGGCAGGCAATCGATGCCCGCCCGTTAGTTGAGGTTAGTGGGAAGCAACCAGCGTAAAATCTTCGCCCTTGAAGACTTTTACCGGATTGCCGCGCGCTATCTGATGGTGGAACAGACGCCGCTGCGCGCGTAGTTCGGCGTGTTGCTGTTGCTGTAGCGTTTCCAGACGGTAGGCGATGAGATAACAGGCCAGACGCTTATTCGCGTGTTGGCTGCGTTCACTCTGCACTTTCACCGTGATGCCGCTGGCGACATGGGTAGCGCGGACGGCAGACTCGGTTTTATTCACATGCTGCCCGCCGGGACCGGAGGATTTCGTGGCTTCAAAACGAATCTCGTTATCGGCAAACGCCTGCTCCTGATGAAAGCGTGCGACGCCGATAAACCAGTTCTTACGTCCACCCCCTTTACGCCAGGGGCTATTGCACGTCCACTGGAGCGTACCGCACCAGCTGGCAGCCAGCGGTTCCGCCCGATCGCCGTTTAACAGAACCAGTGCGGAACGTAGCGTACCGGAACGTTTCCCTGCTTCGGTTTCGATAATTTCACACTCGATACTTTGTCGTGCTGCATCGCGTAGTAGAGCTTGTAACGCTTTTGCCGTTGCGAGCATGCATTCGTCCGGTCCCTGCGCGGCAGAAAGTTGAAGTAATATCATTTATCCTCCCCGCGCGTTTTATAGGTGAGCACCGGTTTCAGGCGTGCAATCAGCGTGATTAATCCCGCCTGCTGCATCGCGCCAATCACGCTGTCTATCGGTTTGTAGGCCTCCGGGGCTTCCTGAAAAATCAACTGCCTGTCCTGGCAAATTACGCGGCTGCCGAAGCGAGTACGCGCCAGTTGCTGGACGCTGTAACGTGAAGACAGACGATCTTTACACTCCGTGCGCATCCACTTTCTCCCCGCGCCATGTGCCAGTGAATACAGGCTGTCGGCGTGAGGGATAGGTTGGACGATATAGCTGTAGTCGCCGCGTGAGCCGGGGATGATAACCGGGCCGCAGTCGGCGGGTGTCGCGCCTTTGCGGTGCAGCCAGCCGGAAATGCCTTCAATCGTTGTCGGTGTCACTAGATTGTGGTTCACGTCCAGTGCGGCATCGCCTTCCGTATGCCAACGTTCCAGCATTCGCTGAGCGATCAGTCGCCGATTGTGGGTGGCAAACGTCAGCGCAAACTGATGCTGTGCCAGATAGGCTTCTGCGGCTGGTGTGTTGGCTTCAAGACCCTGATGACCGAATTCCCGCACGTGGGCTTCCAGTATGGTTTGTCCTAATCCGCGTGAGCCGCTATGCACGAGCAACAGCAGTTGTTTAGGATCAATGCGCAGATCGTGCAGCGTATCTGGCTGATAAATTTCATCAAGCTGCTGCAATTCTGCAAAGTGGTTACCGCCGCCGATGGTGCCCAGCGAATAGCGGAAATCTGCCAGCTTGGGTGGAATATTGTCATCGTCTTCTAGTGGCCCATCGATATTGCCAAGCCGTTTTTCCAGCTTATCCAGCGAAATTTTGTTGGCGTTCAGGCCAGTGCGCCATAGCGCCATGCCGCAGCCGATATCATTTCCAACCAGAGCGGGGTAGAAGCGCTGTTGTGAAAAAAATGCTGCCCCAATGGGGTAACCGCGGCCTGGGTGCAAATCTGGCATACCGGCCACACGTACCATATCGGGAAGCTGTGAGGTAATTTGAAGCTGTTGGATTGCTTTATCTTCAATCCAGGTATTTTCCGTCGCGATCACACTGACGCGCGCCGAAATAGAGCGAATAGCATTGCCCATAGATCATCCTGCTGATCAATTTAAAAATAGGGTAAGGCAGGCTACAGCTGGGGGGATAACGCAAAGCGGAAAAGAATGCGGAATTAGTCCCGAGATGTCCTGCAAAGAATCAGAGTAAGTGTTGTCATGATGTCGTCTCCTTTGTCAGTGGGGGGATGGGTGAAAAAACGTCGGCATAATACTTAAGTGGCGGCCATCGCGCAATACCTTTGATGGCCGCTATACCTGTCATACTTCAAGCTGCATGTGCGTTGGCTTCTCTTAAATACTCGGCCCGTCGTGGGCCTCGCCCTAAAGGGCCGCTGCAAGCAGCGTTCAAATCTGCTCCCGGCAGATTTGTCACCCCAGTCACTTACTTATGTAAGCTCTTGGGGATTCGTGCGATTGCCGCCTGCCTGCAACTCGAATTATTTAGGGTATGGGTGGATGTTAAATACGGAAGACGCTGACCAGCTCGCTGAGGTGGTGGCCTTTCTGACGCAGACTCTGCGCCGTGTCTTCCGAATTGTTGACCAGAATGGCGTTTTCCTGCGTTGCCTGACCAATCTGTACAATCGCGATGTTTACCTGGCTGATACCGGCGGACTGCTCGCGTGAGGCGATATCAATATCGTTCACGATGGTGCTGACTTGCAGGATGCGGTTACGTAAGTCGTCCATTACCGCCTGCGTTTTTTCTGAGAAATGGTAGCCCGCTTCGATTTTTTCCAGCGACTCATCAATCAAGCTTTCGATCTCTTTCACCGCAGTAGAACTGCGCTGTGCCAGCGCGCGCACTTCAGCAGCAACCACGGCGAAGCCTCTGCCGTGCTCGCCCGCGCGAGCGGCTTCTACGGCAGCATTAAGCGCCAGAATATTGGTCTGGAAAGCGATAGATTCGATCACCGTCGTGATATCGGCGATCCGCTGCGATGAATTTTTGATGTCACTCATCGTAGAAACCGAGTCGGTGACGGTCTGGCTGCCGTTGCGTGCCGCCGCTGCGCTCTGCTCTGCCAGATCTTTGGCGGCGGAGACATTATCGGCATTCTGCTTCACGCTGGCGGAGAGCTGCTCCATGCTGGCAGAGGTTTCTTCGACGCTGCTGGCCTGACGGGCAATCTGCTCACTGATATTTTCACTATCAGCGGCAAGCGCATCGGTGCTGGCACTGATTTCCTCAGAGGAGCTTCTTACCTGCGACACGATAGTCGTTAACCCCTGCCCGATGCCGTTAATCGCATCGATCAAGCGACCCACTTCATCGCTCCGGTTGCTGGAAAGCGTGGCCGTCAGGTTACCGGCAGAAAATTGTTCTGCCACTTTGACGATTTCAACCAGCGGCTGGCTCAGCCATTTGCGCGTTAGCACGACAAAGAATGCAGCGAAGAGCAGAACCAGAATAATACCGCCGCCTAAGAACAGGTTACGGGTATGATTAATCTCTGCCATTAAGCTTTCTTTACTCACCGTGCCTGCAACAATCCAGTTCCACTGCGGAATGCTGCGATACACCATGATCCGGGTTTTCTCTTCGCCCGTCATCGTGTTGTTGTCGTATTCGATCGTACCATTACCGGTTGCCAGCACTTTCTCTAATGCACCTTCTGACCAGTCAGGACGTTGGTTGGCATTGCTTTGGTGGTAAAGGTAGTTACCTGCATCCTTTCCTTTTTTCGTGCTAAGGACAAAGAAATGGCCTGTCTCACCCATTTTCTTGTTCAGAATAGTGTGTTGCATCTCGGTAAATTGCTTCGTGATATCGACGCCGACGAACAGAATACCGATGACCTTGTTTTCACTATCGCGTATCGGCTGATACTGGGTGATGTACTGTTTGCCGAACAGCGTTGCTAACCCACTGTAAGTTTCACCTTTCATGACAAGTGCATAGGCCGGGCTTTCACGATCGAGTTTGGTGCCCATTGCGCGCGATCCATCTTCTTTCTTCAGTGAAGTAGTGATGCGCGTAAAATCCTCTCCATCGCGGACGAAAATTGTTGAGATTGCGTGAGTACGGCTCAGAAAGTCATCCGTCACCTCGGTGTTAAGGTTCAATACCGTATCGCCAGCCTTTAGTGTCGGCTGAGGTGTGTTGCCGAAAGGGATACGGTTAACGGTATCCAGTGAAAACCGCGTCGGCAGAAAGCTCGCTAGCAGCCGCGTATAGTTGCTGACCTCGGCTTGTAGGCTGGTATCGTACATGTTGATCATGTCGGTGACTCCATTCACCTGGCTCTGCATGTCATTGAGGGTCAACGATTTTAGTTGATCGCCTGCGGAGCGGGTAAGAGTAAGGGTGAAAGCTATGAACAATATCGCCACGCTTAGGGAGGCGATAATTGATAACTTGATACCCAAACCCCAGTGCTTAAAGGAAAGTCCCAACATATGTGTGTCTCTTATAATAAAAAGGTTATTTTTTAGTCTTACTTCACATGCGTTAACGGCAGTAAATAAAAAAAATTTAATCACGGAGTGTAAATATCCATTTCAGTAATTGATCTGGATCAATGCAATTTTTTTATTTACATAAATGCGCTGCTTAAATAAGCATGAAATTAATAACATTACTGAGATAGGAAGATTATTGTGAGCGGGTTTATCGTAAAAGGTTGTGACCTTGTTGCTAAATACGATTTCGCTACATAAAAGTGTGCTGACAGAACGGAATACGAGGGAAATATGGTTGAAATGTCACTGGATAAACTCGGCAGCGGTATAGATGTGATTCATGCGGTGCCTGCGGGAAGAAAGGAACAGCCTCTGCCGACGATTTTTTTCTTCCACGGTTACTGCTCGTCAAAAGAGGTGTACTCGTATTTTGGCTATGCGCTGGCTCAGGCTGGATTCAGAGTGATTCTACCCGATGCTGCCATGCATGGTGCCCGTTATGACGGGGATGAAGCGCAGCGGTTGCGTCATTTTTGGGATATCCTGCGATCGAATATTGAAGAACTTCCTGGTTATGTAGCGGAATATCGGCAACGTGGTCTGATCGACGGGGAACGGGTTGGCGTTTGCGGCGCGTCACTTGGCGGAATGAGCGCACTGGGGTGCATGGCGCGCTATCCCTGGATTACGGCGGTGGCGGCATTTATGGGTTCTGGCTACTTCTCCACGTTATCCTCAACGCTATTTCCTCCGGTTCCGGCCGATCGCGAAGAGAATCAGGCGGTGTTGCAGGCGTTAGCGGCCCAGCTCGCTGATTATGATGTCACCACGCGGCTGGAGGCACTGTCCAGTCGGCCGTTGTTTGTGTGGCATGGTGAGGCGGATGATGTCGTGCCTGCGGCAGAAAGCGCACGTCTCCACCAGGCATTACAGGCGCGCGAGCAACTTGCTAATCTGACGTATTTGACCGAGCCAGGTGTGGCGCATCGTATTACGCCGACGGCGTTGCAGGCGGGGGCTGATTTCTTCCAGCGGACGCTGTAATTTTGCTCCTAACGCTGAAATATCACCACGCAGAAAACTCCTGTGTTTCTTCCTTGTGTTCTTTAATGTCGAGCACTATACTTACGCGTCATTTTTTCAGCCGCACACATACACGTTCCTTGCCTCCACGGGCCGCGGTTGACCCAGACAGGAGGCTGAATAATCCGTAAGGAGCAATTCGATGCGTCATTACGAAATCGTATTTATGGTTCATCCTGACCAGAGCGAACAGGTTCCAGGCATGATCGAGCGCTACACTGCTACCATCACTGGTGCGCAGGGCACGATCCACCGTCTGGAAGACTGGGGCCGCCGTCAGCTGGCTTACCCGATCAACAAACTGCACAAAGCTCACTACGTTCTGCTGAACGTTGAAGCACCGCAGGAAGCGATCGATGAGCTGGAAACAAACTTCCGCTTTAACGATGCCGTTATCCGCAGCATGGTTATGCGCGTTAAGCACGCGGTAACTGAAGCATCTCCAATGGTGAAAGCGAAAGACGAACGCCGTGAGCGTCGTGAAGATTTCGCTGAAGCTGGCGATGATGTGGATGCAGGGGATTCTGAAGAGTAATTGTTGTGGTGACGGTGAACCGTCTGGTGTTGTCTGGCACCGTGTGCAAGACGCCCATTCGTAAGGTCAGCCCGTCAGGTATTCCTCACTGTCAGTTCGTGCTTGAGCACCGCTCGACGCAAGAGGAAGCCGGATTGAAGCGGCAAGCATGGTGTCGTATGCCCGTGATTGTCAGCGGACTTTCGTCACAAGCAGTTACCCACAGTATAACGGTCGGCACGCAACTTACCGTGCACGGATTCATTAGCTGCCATCAAGGGCGCAATGGTCTAAGCAAGATAGTGTTACATGCCGAGCAGATTGAATTGATAGATTCTGGAGACTAGCCACATGGCACGTTATTTCCGTCGTCGCAAATTCTGCCGTTTCACCGCGGAAGGCGTTGTAGAGATTGATTATAAAGATATCGCTACGCTGAAAAACTATATCACTGAAAGCGGCAAGATTGTTCCGAGCCGTATCACCGGTACTCGTGCAAAATACCAGCGTCAGCTGGCCCGCGCTATCAAGCGTGCGCGTTACTTGTCTTTGTTGCCGTACACTGACCGTCATCAGTAATCGGCCACTGTCCATTAACGAGACTTTGAGAGGATAAAGTAATGCAAGTTATTCTGCTTGATAAAGTAGCAAACCTGGGCAGCCTGGGTGATCAGGTAAACGTTAAAGCGGGCTATGCTCGTAACTTCTTGGTTCCGCAGGGCAAAGCTGTGCCGGCAACTAAGAAAAACGTTGAGTTCTTCGAAGCACGCCGTGCTGAACTGGAAGCCAAACTGGCTGACGTTCTGGCTGCTGCTGAAGCTCGCGCCGCTAAGATCAAAGAACTGGGTAGCGTTACCATCGCGTCTAAAGCAGGCGACGAAGGTAAACTGTTCGGTTCCATCGGTACTCGCGATATCGCTGATGCGGTAACGGCTGCCGGTGTTGAAATCGCTAAGAGCGAAGTTCGCCTGCCGAACGGCGTTCTGCGTACTCTGGGTGAGCACGAAGTGAGCTTCCAGGTACACAGCGATGTCTTTGCTGAACTGAATGTCGTTGTTGTTGCTGAAGCATAATTTACGTTTATCGTTGAATTAACGCTTTAGTTAACATGTGAAACGCTGGCCTTGTGCCAGCGTTTTGCATTTTAGGGATTGGGAAATGGACTATCCTTACCTGACTACCCTAAAAAGGAGACGCTAAAAAGGAGGCCGTATGTCCGATTTGATTCACCTCATCCGCGTGTATGATGCGCACGCCCCTTTTTCTTCCCCCACTTTTCTTATTGACCGCCTGTGGCCGCGTGGCATCAGTAAAACGCGCCTGGAAGGGGTTGAGTGGTTTAAAGACATTGCGCCGAGCAGCGAGCTGCGAAAATGGTTCCACGCTGAGCCTGAACGTTGGGCGGAGTTTGTGGATTATTATCGTAATGAGTTAGCGCAGGGGACGGCGTGCAACAGGCTGTTGGCGTTACTTGAGCAGAAGAAGACTATAACGCTGCTTTATGGCAGTAAAGATGCGCAGCACAACCATGCTCTCGTCCTGCGCGATTTCCTATTGGAACAGCTGGCCCGCTAGCGTGTGCGGGTGAACGCGCCGTCCGCACCGCGCGTGAACCGAATCGTCTGGTTTGCTGTGGTTTCGATTTCCAGCTCTGCCACCATGCCTTGCGCATTCAGTTGTAATTTGACCGCCTGACCTGCCCGCAAATTGCTGAGTGGCTTATCTCTGCCTTCCACCTGCGCCATAGCGAACACATCGCTGACGGGCAAGTTATTATCGCGAAAGAGCTGTGCCAGTGTTTGCCCTGATGATATTTCATAGTTCCGCCACGGCGCTGAATGCTGAGCCGGTGGCGGTGTAGGCGCATGTTGCTGCTGTGATGTGGAAGGCGGATTTTCAATAATCACGGCCTGCATCGCAGCCTGATTATCCGCCTGAGTAAGAGGTACGGGGGTGCTACGTGCAGGCTGCGGATGTTGCGCGCTGTAAGGCCAGAGCAATACGACCAGCAGCAGTGCGATAGCGATTAAAATCCAGCGACGATGGAGGAGAGGCAACGGTTCCATCCAGTGGTAGCTGTCGGGCAGATGCCAGATTTTTTGCAGCGTGACACTCATACGTTCACGCAGGGAAGGGGGAGACAGACGCTCCTGCTCTTCATTCGCCTCATCATTTTCTACGGCTACAGCATCTGAGGGCTGCCGCTGGATAATTCGCTGGCAGAAGCGCACTAGCGTTTGATAATCCCAGGTGGTTTTCCGCTTCCTGGGCGCAATTCTGCCCATGGTGACCTCTCTTACTACAATTCAGTATAAAAACAGTCAGTATAAAAACGCATCAGATAAAAATGATGTCATTAACCACGCTATGCCAACAATAACGCTGCGTCAGCATAAAAACCGTATCAGGATAAGAATGCGTTCAGTATACCGATAATTTCCCTTAGCTGACTAGTTAACACGTTGATGAACAAGGCAGCCGATGTATTAGGAATAGTAGAATCACCAGTATAGGCCAGCTTCCGGCAATGGCTTGGCTCGCGTTCAGTTAACGTGATTACCTGCACACAGGATTTTACCCCAATCCCCGTCGCTGTTATGCTGCGCTTTCAGTTTTTTACAGATTAAAAGGAACATCCATGACAACTCCTTCTTTTGATAGCGTCGAAGCGCAGGCAAGTTACGGCATCGGCTTACAGGTTGGTCAACAGTTACAGGAATCAGGGCTTGAAGGTCTGATCCCAGAAGCCCTGCTTGCTGGTCTACGCGATGCGCTGGAAGGTAACGCGCCTGCGGTGCCTGTGGATGTGGTTCATCGTGCGCTGCGTGAAATCCATGAGCGTGCTGATGCGGTACGTCGTGAGCGCCAACAGGTGCTGGCGGTAGAAGGCCAACAGTTCCTGGCGGAAAACGCGCAGAAAGAAGGTGTGGATAGCACAGAGTCCGGTCTGCAATTCCGTGTGTTAACTCAGGGTGAAGGAGCAATTCCTGCTCGTCAGGATCGTGTTCGTGTGCATTACACCGGTCGCCTGATTGACGGCAGTGTGTTCGACAGCTCCGTTGAGCGTGGCCAACCTGCAGAGTTCCCGGTCAGCGGCGTTATTCCTGGCTGGATTGAGGCGTTGACGCTGATGCCAGTCGGTTCTAAGTGGGAGCTCTATATCCCGCATAACCTGGCATATGGCGAACGCGGTGCAGGCGCTTCCATTCCGCCGTTCAGCGCGCTGATTTTTGAAGTAGAACTGCTGGAAATTCTGTAATCTCCAGACAAAAAAAAGGCGCTCACTGAGCGCCTTTGTTGTTTCTACTGAATGGTTTTTACTGACTTTTTTATTTTTTGGACTTTCTTATTTTTTTACTACAGCGACATTACTCACCACGCAGTGCGCGTGGGAACAGCAAATTGTTTTCCAGATGGATGTGTTCCATCAGATCGGTAATAAACTCGTTAATACCTGAGTACAGTGCGCGCCAGGTGTTGCAGGCACCTTCTGGTGGCACGACGCCGTTGGTCAGCTCTTTGACCACTTCCACATCACGCCCTGCGTCATCATGCTCATGTTCCATCACTGAAATCGGTGCGGCAGCATTTGCCCCCATTCCCTGACTAATCATTGGGAAGAGGATGCGCTCTTCTTTCATCATATGCTGGGACAGTTCGTTATAGATTGCGGTCAATTGTGCTGCGAGGCCGTGCGGACAGTCTGCTTTATCGTGGTGCACCCGCTCGACTTTTTCTGCCATCAGAATCAGTTCCGGCAATTGTTCACGGTGGCGGTCATGAAAGCGAGGAATGATGTACGCGATAATGTCAGCCAGTGGTGCTTCACGCCAGTCTCGTGCATCAGAAGGCTGTGCAGCCAGCTCATTTAACTGGGCTTCTAGCTCATCGATATTGAGATCTTTTTTGCCAGCCGCGCGGCTTAGCGTTTGTTTTCCGCCGCAGCAGAAGTCCAGATTGAGTTCACGAAAGAGCTTGGTGGCGCGCGGAATAGCGATAGCCAGTTCACCCAGGGATTGATCGCGGTATGCCATGATGATGCCTCTCAACGAATGCAGTTTATAAATTGCATTTTAAATGCATCTTTTGGTGTTGAATATACCGCTTACGAGGTAGGCGGTAAAAAGCATGCCGAGGTTGCTGACAAAGTCCGTATAGCGGTGTGAGTTCAATAAACAGGTTCGTCAACAGTCTGATTGTTCTACTGCACGGTATTGCGGGTCTCAAGCGACTGGGTGATGGTTTGCAATAATGCGGGAATATCCATCCTCGGCAATACGACCTCTATAAGTGACAAGCGAGATTCTGCGTTCACGAGCTCAAGCACCTGCGCGAGCGCGGCGGGCGAACGTACCTGTTCGCAGAGTATCTCGTTTTCATCCGCACCTAGCGCAGCGGGAAGCCGTGTCCAGTTCCAGGCCGCAATATCGTTATAGCGCTGTTCTGGGCCATGAATAGCCCGTTCGACGGTGTAGCCTTCGTTGTTCAGCACCACAATGACCATGTTTAAGCGATCCCGAATGATAGAACCGAGTTCTTGTACGGTAAGCTGAAATGAGCCATCGCCGATCAATAGAACTACACGTCTTTCTGGTTCAGCAATCTGCGCGCCGAATGCCGCTGGCAAAGAATAGCCTATCGAGCCCCACAGCGGTTGGACGATGAAATGGCAGTCCCTTGGTAGCCGGAGCGTCGCGGCCCCAAAACACGAGGTACCCTGATCGGTCACGAGAATATCGCCAGGGCGGAGGAAGCGCTGCATCTGTTGCCAAAATTCATGCTGGCTGAGCGCGTTCTTGCATTCTGCTTGTGGTAAGGCCGGAGGCGTAATGGTGTGATGATCCCAGCGGGGCGCGAGCGGCGCGGTGATTTTTTCCAACGCGGCGATAGCATCTGACATTGGTACGGAGGAGAAAACCTGATTCCCTACGCGAGCTAACGTTGGTTGAATGTCGATATTTTTTTCGCTCGGAATCTGATGGCTAAAACCGGTGGTAATCGTATCGGTATAGCGTACGCCGATGCTGATGATGACATCTGCGTCCTCGATGTGTGCCCGGATCGCATCGTGACTGCCGCCACCCGCGTAGGTGCCGGTAAAGCTACGGTGCTGTTCGTTTAGCGTACCTTTGCCCATCAGTAAGGTGGCATGGGGAAGTGGCGTTTTATCAAGCCAGCGTTGGATTTGTTCCGCGACGCCAACGCGTTGAGCCAGAAAGTCTGCCAGCAACGAAACTGATTTTGCCTTACCTAGCATACCGGTGGCCGCGGCGGTAAAGGCTCGCAGAGCGTCATCAGAGCGTAATGGTTCGGGGATAACGAGCGGATAGGAGCGTGTGTTGACGGGAGCCGCCGCGACGTCCAATGGCAGGAACAGGTATACCGGTTTGTGCTGAGAAAGCGCTTCCCCAATGACTCTGTCGATCTCTGTCGTTGCGTTCTCGACGGTGAGGTGGGCTTGTGCAACAGTGACTTCTGCCGCCATGCGAGAAAAGTGGTTGAAGTCTCCATCGCCTAATGTGTGATGAAGTAATTCGCCGTTGCGTTGTGAAGTCAGGCTGGGGGCTGCGGCAATATGAATAACGGGCAGGTATTCGGCATAGCTGCCTGCGATGCCGTTAATTGCGCTGAGTTCACCTACGCCGAAGGTGGTGAGCAGCGCCGCAGCTGGACGACATCGCGCATAGCCATCGGCGGCGTAAGCGGCGTTTAATTCGTTCGCGCAGCCCACCCAGGCGATCTCTGGGTGTCTGATGACATGATCGAGAAAATGCAGATTGTAATCGCCCGGCACACCGAAGAGATGCTGGATACCAATCTGTGCCAGACGATCCAGTAAATAATCGCCCACCGTATAATTTTTGCCCATCGCTGTTCCCTCTATGAATGACGGATATTCTGAGAATAAGTATTAGCGATAAGGTGAATATTTCTAATACTTATTCCCTATGGTTAACCCTATAATTTGCGTCTATTCGTGCTTGAAAGGGATATTTGGCATTAAATTTATTAATGAATTAATAGGGTGCTGATGAATAGCGTGCATTGGCGTTAGCGAAACGTTAAGAACGGTAAAATCAGGAAAATGCGCATTTATCTGATAGTGGGACAGAGGAATTCCCCGTATATCTTTGCCAGGCCGCAGTCGCGGTGAGCAAGGAGTACCCTCTATGTTTAAGCCACTCGTCATCAGTGCCCTGTTTGTGGGAATGTTTGCGGTTATGCCAGCGCCAGAGGCTAAGGGTGCAAGCATCGATTTGATGCCTGGCGTTACGTTGAATATCGGCGAGCGTGACAGACGCGGTAATTACTGGGATGGCTATGACTGGCGCAGCGAGCGCTGGTGGCAGGAGCACCGGGGTTACCATCGTGGTGAACGTAATCGACACGGTTACTACTGGGATGGCTGGCGCTGGCGGGATGCTCGCTGGTGGCGTGAGAGCCAACGCGATAGACGCGATTACGACAATCGCCGTTTTGATCCTCCACGCTATGTTGACGAGCGGGGCCCGCGTCGCGGTGATTGGGATAGGCGTGGACATGAGCGAGGAAATGGCTATTACCGCAATGGGCGAGGGGCGTTCCGCGATTAGCTAAATAAAAAAGCGCCGCTAAGGGGCGGCGCATGTTCGTCAGCGAAGGGCGTTTAGTTTGCCAGTTTTGCAGCGATGTCTGCGATGCGCTGGCCATACAGTTTACCGGTCGCCAGATCGCCGGCGACCACTTCATCTGCGCTGGCATCAGAAGGTGTTTGTGCCAGCAGACCCACGGAGCCACCTAAATTGTTCAGATCGTCACGTTTTGCCGCTTTGGCATTGGAAGGCAACTGGTTCAGGCTGACCCAAATCCCGCCGTGCTGTGAAGCCAACGTTTGCAGATAAATCAGCGTAACCTGTTTGTCCCCATTCAGGCTGGCACTGTTAGTAAAGCCGCCAAACACTTTGTTGCTCCAACTGCGGGACATCCAAACTTTAGAGCTGGCATCCGCAAATTTCTTGAACTGCCAGGGAACGCCGCCCATGTAAGTCGGTGCACCGAAAATAATCGCGTCGGCAGCGGCGAGTTGCTCCCACTCGGCATCGGTAATGTTTCCTTCAGCATCAATCGCGATCAGCGCTGCTTGCGCGCCTTCTGCTACGGATTGTGCCAGACGTTGTGTGTGGCCATAGCCGGAATGATAAATAACGACGCTTTTTGACATTATTGTCCCCATTTTTCTATGTTGTATCGGTATGTCGATAACCTACTTTACACCGAGAAAAGATTATCTCTGTTTCATTACTCTGTAACATTATGATACTGGAGTGAAAATGCGAGATAACCGGGTTTGAGTTACGGGGAGTTCAGGCTCCCACCGCAGCAGGAGCCTGACAGGGCTGTCAGCGTTTATTTAGCGTGTTGCAGGTCAATACGATAAACCGCAAAGCCGGTGTCATCATTCCCGACGGACGTCATCGGGTACTGCGCTTTCTCTTTGATAAACGCCGTGGCTTTCTCTGACGGTGACGTCTCAAAACGGATATCCAGCGGCGTGTCGCTGATGATAGGTGCTAGACGCCAGTTGTTATCCGCCTGCGGTTTCACTTCTCCCGATTTTTGCGTTTCCGCACTAATGTAAGCCGCGAGCACGGAACGGTTTTCATCCGGCGAGGCAAAGGCCACATATTTTTCACCCGTACCGGCAAATTTCTCACCATAAGCGCGATAGTTATTCGTGGCGATCAGGAAGGTTGCTTTAGGATCGATTGGTTTGCCGTTAAACGTCAGCGCGTTGATACGGTGTGATTTCTCGTTGATTAACGCGCACTCGCTGTCATAGCGGGCAGGTTGCGTGACATCAATCTGATAATTGACGCCATCGATCACGTCGAAGTTATAGGTGCGGAAGCCATCCCAGTTGAGTAGCGACTGTGGTTCACGCTTGCTCGTATCAATTTGTTTGAACTGGCCCGCAGAGCACTCCAGCCATTCCTGCACCTGCTGCCCGTTGACTTTCACCACCACCAGCGTATTTGGGTAGAGATACAAATCGGCGGCGTTACGGAAAGTGAGCTGGCCTTTTTCTACTTCGACATAGCTGGCCGGATCGTTTTTACGTCCACCGGCTTTAAACGGTGCGGCGGCGGAGAGCACTGGCAGATCGGCCAGATCGGGATCGCCCTGAATAAAGTGTTCGACATAGGCGCGCTGGGCATTGTTGACGATCTGCACGGTCGGATCGTCCTGAACCAGCGACAGGTAGCTGTACATGTTGTCTGCGGATTTGCCGATGGGTTTGCTGACGAACTCACGCGTGTCTTTGTGCGCATCGGAGAGCACTTTTACGAGCTTGTCGTCTTCCGCTGCCAGTGATTTCTTCTGCGCTTTGTCATAAATCGGTCTGGCTTCTGCTGTCGCCTTTTCCACTTTCCATGTGCCGCTGTCGTTATTCAACGTAAAATCGACGACGCCGAGGTGGTCACCCCATTGCCCCGGCATGACGGCAGGTACGCCGTTAAGCGTTCCCTGTTTGATATCCGCGCCTTTGATGTTGGCAAAGTCACTGCTGGGGAAAACGGCATGAGCATGGCCAAACATGATTGCATCAACCCCAGGAATTTGGCTGAGGTAGTAAACGGAGTTTTCTGCCATGGCTTTATACGGCTCGGCAGACAGGCCGGAGTGAGGGATAACGATGACCAGATCGGCACCTTGTTTACGCATTTCTGGCACCCATTTTTTGGCACTCTCCGTGATGTCTTCCACGGTGACTTTGCCTGTCAGATTGGCTTTATCCCACACCATTACCTGCGGCGGGACGAAGCCAATATAGCCAATGCGCAGGGTATGCTGCTTACCTTCGCGATCCGTGACTGACTTGTTTTCAATGTGGTAAGGCGTAAACAGCGGCTTACCCGTTTTTGCATCCAGCACGTTGGCGTTCACGTAAGGAAATTTCGCGCCGGACAGCGCCTTGTGCAGGTAGTCCAAGCCATAGTTGAATTCGTGGTTACCGATATTGCCGACGGAATAATCCAGCGTGTTCATCGCCTGATAAACCGGGTGTACATCGCCCGCTTTCAGCCCTTTTGCCGCCATGTAGTCGCCTAACGGGCTGCCCTGAATCAGGTCGCCATTATCGACCAGTACACTGTTGGTGGCCTGTTCGCGTGCGGCGTGAATCAAGCTGGCGGTACGCACCAGACCAAACTTATCGGTTGGCGTATCCTTGTAGTAATCGAAATCCATCATATTGCTGTGCAGATCGGTGGTTTCCAATACCCGTAAATCAACGGTAGCGGCATGAACGGTCGTGGCGACCAGCGTTGCAAGCAGGCTGAGTGCCAGTGAATGCTTCATTGGGTAACTCCTTGTGCGGTGATTGTCGATGCGTAAGGCGATCGGGGGTGTTTTTCATATCATGATGAAGTTAAAGTGATTATCGCCTCTAAATCCTGAGGATGACATCAATAATGGCAATAATCGTAGATTGCCTCACAGATGTATAATGAAGGGTAGAGATGAAGTCTGCGTTACGCGCAACCGATAACGATGAGGTAGAGCATGTTAGAACCGATTTGCCAACTGGCCCGTGACGCCGGTGCTGCCATTATGCACGTTTACGATGGGCAACATCCGGTGGATGTCGCACACAAGAAAGATGATTCACCCGTGACCGCTGCCGATCTTGCCGCGCATAGGGTGATTAAAGACGGGCTGGCCGCCGCGTTTCCTGATATTCCTCTGCTGTCAGAAGAAGATCCACCAGCGTGGGAAATTCGCCGGCACTGGCAGCGCTATTGGCTAGTTGACCCGCTGGATGGCACTAAAGAGTTCCTCAATCGCAACGGTGAATTCACGGTAAACATTGCGCTGATCGAGAACGGTCAGGCGGTGCTGGGCGTGGTTTATGTACCGGTCACGGGTGTGATGTACTCCGCAGCGGAAGGCAAAGCCTGGAAAGAAGAGAACGGTCAGCGGCGGCAAATTTCGGTGAAGCAGGCGCATCCGCCGCTGGTGGTGGTCAGCCGCTCTCATGCCGATAGCGAGTTAAAGGATTATCTCAACCAACTAGGCGAGCACCAGACGGTGGCGATTGGATCATCGCTAAAATTCTGTCTGGTGGCTGAAGGCGAAGCGCAGCTTTACCCCCGCTTCGGGCCAACTAACATTTGGGATACCGCGGCGGGCCATGCGGTGGCGGTGGCAGCAGGGGCGCAGATTCACGATTGGCAGGGGCAACCGCTGTCCTACACGCCGCGTGAATCTTTCCTCAACCCCGGTTTTCGCGTCTCTTTATTTTAGCGCTATTTCTCTTCCAGCAACTGACGCAGCAGGGACATCACCTGCTGCACGTCCTGCCCGCTTAATGCTCCATCCTTCACGAACCGAATTTTCCCTTGTTTATCCAGCACCGCGATAGCGGAGCTTTGCGGCTGTAGCTGCCAGGCTTTGCGCACGTTGCCGTTGCTGTCGACAATGAATTGCGACCATGGAAAGGCTTTCTTGTTGTCCTCAAGGCTACTGCGCACAAACATGCTGGTGCCGATGATGGCATCGTCGGTATTCACGATTGTCGTCGTTTGGTAATAATCATGCGGTAGGTTAGCGGCCTTCAGCGCGGAGATGAGGGGATCGTTCATCTCTTTTGCCGAGGTTCGGCCAGCGATGTGCTGTATCACCCGTACTTTCCCGGGCAATTGCGCGCTGTTCCAGTTTTTATAACTAAACTGATTATTAAGGTACTGAAGTTCTCCCCGATCTGCGACGCCGATAGGGGGAACTAATTGGTTGAGCACCAGCGTATGCGCTGACGTGGAGAGCGAAATAAGCCCCAGTAAGGGAGTGATAGAGAGCGCGAGCAGCAGGTGGCGTATTTTTATCATGGCATGTCCTTCAGTGTGGGGAGCCTGATGCGATGTCTATTATGGAAAATGTCAGGCTATGGAATAAGCGTAGATTCAGGAAACTGGTCTGTCCTGCTCCGTGCTGAAACGGTTTGTGGTCGAGTGCACAAAACCCTTACTTTTGAAGGTTTATACTGATGGCTAAGGGTTTATTTAAACACTGTTCTGTAAAAATCTGTAAAAGCAGTTAAGAATACTGAATAGTGGGGAACTAAAAGCCGTTTTACAGGACTAATTAGCAGTATCCGTTATCTCATTAGCGCTCCAGAACCTCAGCCATGTTGGCGATAGGGAGAGCGTAGAAAAATAAAACGGGAGAGTAAAACGATGAGGATCTTCGAACGTTACAACCCTTTGAAAGTCGCTAAATATGTAAAAACCCTGTTTCGTGGGCGGCTGTACATAAAAGGGGTTGGTGCTTTTGAGTTCGACTACGGCAAAATTCTTTTGCCAAAGAAACAGGATAAGCAGCATCTTCTGGTGATGTCCGAGGTGAATCGCCAGGTCATCCGGCTTCAGGCCGAGATGGGATGAATGATAAAGAAACGGCCCATAGCGGGCCGTTCTGGTATATCACTCGCTGATTGACAAGGTTAGTCCGTGCTATCAGCCCGCGCGCTGGATGCGACGATAGGTCGGTCTTCCAAACGGGTGACCAACAGCTGATCGATCTTATAGCTATCGATGTCCACCACTTCAAACTTATAGCCTGAGAAACGTACGGCATCGGTACGTTTGGGGATTTTCCGCAACGTATACATCATGAAGCCGCCAATGGTTTCGTAGTTGCCGGAGTGCGGGAAGTCATCAATATTCAGCGCCCGCATCACGTCTTCTATTGGCGTACCGCCTTCTACCAGCCAGGAATTCTCATCGCGCGCCACAATCTGCTCTTCCATACCTTGACCGACAAGATCGCCCATTAGGGTGGTCATCACGTCATTAAGCGTGATGATACCGACGACCAGCGCATATTCATTCAGAATGACTGCGAAATCTTCGCCCGCCGTTTTGAAGCTTTCCAATGCTTCGGACAGCGTCAGCGTATCCGGTACGATCAGCGCCGGGCGAATCTGCACGCCGCTGCTTAGCGTCAGGCTTTGGTTTCCCAGCACCCGAATCAGCAGATCTTTGGAGTCCACGTAGCCGACGATCTGATCAATCGTGCCATCGCAAACCAGAAACTTGGAATGCGGCTGCTGGGCGATTTTTTCCTTAATGCTGTCTTCCTGCTCACGCAGATCGAAGTAAACCACGCTTTCGCGCGAGGTCATTGAGGAAGGTACGGTGCGGGATTCCAGTTCAAATACGTTCTCGATGAGTTCGTGTTCCTGCTTACGCAGTACGCCAGCCAATGCGCCAGCTTCCACCACGGCATAAATATCATCGGATGTGATGTCATCCTTACGTACCATCGGCAGTTTGAGCAGACGGAAAATGACGTTAGCCAGGCCGTTAAATATCCAGACTAGCGGGCGGAAAAGGAACAGGCAGAAGCGCATGGGGTTGATTATGCGGACCGCTACGGTTTCCGGCGCAATCATACCAATGCGTTTCGGGGTGAGATCGCCAAACAGGATGAACAGGCTGGTGACAAGGACGAATGAGCAGATGAAGCTGACTTTATCTGCGGCTTCAGGTGACATGAAGCGTTCAAACAGGATGGAAAAGGTAGGAGAAAATGCCGCATCGCCGATGATACCGGCCAGAATGGCGACGGCGTTGACGCCAATCTGAATCACGGTAAAGAAGATGCCCGGCGTTTCCTGAAACTTGAGCACCAGATCGGCGTTGAGGTTTCCCTCATCGGCCATCAGTTTGAGTTTAATTTTACGAGACGCCGCCAGCGATATCTCGGACAACGAGAAAAATGCACTGATGGCAATAAGAAAAAGAATCAGTAATAGACTGTTTAACATAGTTTTTACTTTAGGTAAGTTTTCGCATGAGCCGAAATTGACGCAGCGATCCTCAGAAAGGTGAACACATAAAGGTGAACACATTATGATCATTGTTGAAGGTCAAAACCGGGCGAGGATGGGCCCGGTTCGGGCGCATTATAGCAGGAGCGGTGAAATTACCGCCAGCGGTCAACGCGGTGGCGGCAGACAGACGCCGATGCCGCCTAACCCACAGTAGCCGTTCGGGTTCTTGTGCAGATATTGCTGGTGATCATCTTCAGCATAATAGAACGGACCCGCAGGCTCTATTTCTGTGCTGATCGCGCGGCCATCACCGTTCTCTCTCATCGCCTGCTGAAAGCGCTGAAGGCTTTCCTGTGCTGCCTGTTCCTGCTCAGGCGTGAGCGTGTAGATGGCGGAACGGTACTGGCTGCCGATATCCCCGCCCTGACGCATGCCTTGCGCAGGATCGTGATTTTCCCAGAACTGTTGCAACAATTGACCGTAGCTGATGACCGCAGGATCGAAAACGACACGTACCGCTTCAGCGTGGTCAGTCTTCCCGCTGCACACTTCACGGTAGGTTGGATTGGGCGTATAACCGCCAATATATCCCGCCGCTGTGCTGTAGATCCCCGGTTGTTGCCAGAACAAACGCTCCGCTCCCCAGAAACAACCCATGGCAAAAATAGCCACGGACATATGGTCTGGCACATGCGTCATTGAATGTTCATTCACGACATGCAGTCTGGCCACTGGCATCGGGGTGGAACGCCCCGGTAAAGCATCGGATTGCGTAATCCGCTGTGTCTTATCAATCGAACTCATCACGTTGTTAACTCCAACAGGACTGGGTGAATGACCCTCTCTCACTGAGAGCATAACTAAGAAGTATTGACCTGTCTTTATATCTTAAAAGTGTTTAATGTTAAGGTAATGCGTGTCCATAACGCGAAAAAGTGATAATTGCAGATTAATATCTAACGCTAAGATAAAAAATTAGTATTTATCACTGATTTCATGCGGGGTTATTAGCCTGTTGCTGCTTTACATGATGTTTTGTTTGGAAACATGAACCTCTATGACCGTCAGCGTGGCGGGCGAAGTGATGAAAGCCATGCTATAGGTTTTGGGTGACAGATCGATTTATCAGGGAGCTCAGTGACTATTTTCATTGCAAAAAGACGTTTTACTTCAAAGAACCGTTTCATTGGGCAAAAAAGTGCCACCGGGAAAAAAGGCATAGCGGGAAGAAAAACCGGCCTTGCTCGCTGCGGTGGTGTCTCTCGATACCGGATTCTTGGCCTGATGTGCGCGTTGCTCATGTTGGTGCCTGAAAGCCAGGCGGCGAATGTGCGTCTGCAAGTCATGGGGCTAGAAGGGCAGTTGCAAAAGAATGTACGGGCGCGTTTATCCACCATAGCGGGCGATGAGGTGAATGCCGACGGACGTTTCCGCTCACGCGTTGATGAAGCGATCCGTCAGGGGTTGCGAGCACTCGGCTATTACGATCCACAGATAGGTTTTGAATTTCGGCCTGCCGTTAATGGTGGGCGACCGGTATTGATTGCCACTGTCACCCCTGGCGACCCGGTAAAAATTGCAGGGGTGAACATCACGCTGCGCGGCGGTGCGCATGATGATAAAGATTACCAACAGCTGGTTAAAGACGATCGCCCCGAGATTGGCTCGGTGCTGAATCATAGTGATTACGATCGTTTTAAAAGCGGGCTGAACGGTTTGTCGTTACGCAAAGGCTACTTTGATGCGCGCTTCCTGCAAAGTCAGCTCGGTGTGATGCGTGAAGAAAAAGAAGCCTTTTGGGATATCGATTTTGACAGCGGGGAACGCTATCGCTTTGGCGCTGTACACTTTCAGGGCGCACAAATCCGCGATGATTATCTGCAAAATCTGGTGCCGTTTCATGACGGTGATGTGTATACCAGCGAAGATCTCGGCGAGTTAAACCGCCGCCTTTCCGCGACCGGGTGGTTCAATTCTGTCGTGGTGTCGCCCAATTTTGACCAGTCAAAAAGTACCAAAGTTCTGCCGCTGGATGCGGTGGTAACGCCGCGGACCCGTAACCGCATCGAAACCGGGGTGGGTTATGCGACGGATGTTGGCCCCCGTTTTAAAACCACCTGGAATAAGCCTTGGGTGAATTCACGGGGTCACAGCCTGGAAAGCAGCCTGAGCGTCTCCGCGCCAGAGCAATCGCTTGATTTTAGCTACAAAATTCCTTTGTTGAAGAACCCACTCGAGCAGTATTACCTGCTGCAAGGCGGTTTCAAGCGCGAAGATCTCAACGATACCCAATCTGATGGCACCACGCTGAATGTCGCTCGCTACTGGGATCTCTCTAGCGGGTGGCAGCGGGCGATTAATCTGCGCTGGAGTCTCGACCACTTTACGCAGGCGAGCGTAACGGATACCACGATGCTGATCTATCCGGGTGTCAGCATTAACCGAACCCGCCAGCGCGGTGGGCTGATGCCGGTATGGGGCGATACGCAGCGCTACTCTATCGACATTTCCGACACCACGTGGGGATCGGATATCGATTTTGCCGTGGTTCAGGCACAAAACGTCTGGATTCGCACGCTGGCGGATAAACACCGTTTCGTCGCGCGCGGCAATTTGGGCTGGATTGAAACCAATAATTTCTCCCGTGTGCCGCCCTCACTGCGGTTCTTTGCCGGTGGCGATCGCAGCATCCGTGGGTATAAATACAAATCTATTTCGCCGCGCGACAGCGACGGCAAACTGACCGGTGCGTCTAAACTGGCGACCGGAGCGCTCGAATACCAATACAACGTGACGGGAAAATGGTGGGGCGCGGTTTTTGTTGATTCAGGTGAAGCGGTGAATGACATCAAACGGAGTAACTTCAAGACCGGCACGGGTGTCGGTGTACGCTGGGCCTCGCCGATTGGTCCGGTGAAATTCGATGTTGCCATGCCGATTGGCGATGCAGAGAAGAAGAACGATGTTCAGTTCTATATCGCACTGGGGCCTGAATTATGATGGATGATAAAAACGACAACAGCACACCCGCTGCGGTGACGGAAGAACAGGTCGCGCAGGATCATGTATCGGCGGTGCCAGTACGAAAAGGACGCTGGTGGAAACGTATCGGGATTGGCCTTGTTGCATTCTTACTGCTGCTCGTGGTTGGCGTGGGCCTGTTAGTCGGGACCACACCGGGTCTGCACCTGTTGCTGAATACCGCCGCGCGCGTGGTGCCGGGGTTGGAGATCGCCAGCGTGAGCGGTGGTTGGCGTGATTTAACCCTGAAAAATGTCAGCTACGAAATGCCGGGCGTAACGGTAAAGAGCGAAGAATTTCATCTGTCGCTCGCGCTGGGCTGTCTGCGTAAAAGCCAGCTGTGCATCAATGACCTCTCGGCTAATCGCATTGACGTGGTGGTAGATACCAAAGCGTTGCCTGCATCAGAAGAACCTACAACGCCTTCAGAACCAGTCACAGAAATCTCCGCGCCTTTCCCTATTTCTCTGCGTCAACTGGTGCTCAACGGCGTTCAGGTTACCGTCGATGATACGGCGATTTCACTGGGTGAATTCCGTACGGGAATGCAGTGGGAAGGACGCGCGTTGACGCTGTTACCGACCAAAATTAGTGCGCTGCTGGTGGCTTTGCCGAAAACGCCTGTTGATGTGTTGGAAGATGGCAAAGTGACGGCAGCGGAAATGGCGTCCGTCATCAAAGAAACGGCGGAAAATGTCCGCGAGGCAGCTGAACAAGGCACCTCACAAACGCTTCAAATCGATAACGTGCTAGAAGCAAATAACACGGTAGCGACAGCCACGACGACGACACCGATACCAACGGCGAAAACGGATAATGCCTCGGACAAACCCGCGGTGCCTGAACAGCCTCTGGGTGAACGCCTCAGTGAACTATTCTCCAAACCGCTGCTGCCGGATTTACCGCAGTTCACGCTACCGCTGGATTTGAACATCGTTGAGATTCACGGTGAACAGCTGCGGCTGACGGGCGATCAGGATATTTTGATTAATAACCTGTTCGTGCAGGCGTCAACCCAGCAACAGCATTTGCGTCTGGATAAGCTGATCGTGCAATCGCCGCAGGGGGGATTGAATGTGCGCGGTGAGGCGACGCTCAGTGATAACTGGCCTGTTTCACTGGCGGCGAACGGCGTGTTGAACGTCGATCCGCTCAAGGGGGAGACGCTGAAGCTGACGGTCGATGGCGGACTGCGCGAACAGTTGAATGTGGCGCTGAATCTCTCGGGGCCACAGCGTGCGCAGTTGGAGCTGCAAACCAAATTGGTAGAAGCCGGGCTACCGCTGGCGTTGACGCTGCAAACCGAACGCGTGCGCTGGCCGTTGACGGGCGCAACACAGTATCAGGCCAGCAACGTCATGCTGCGTTTTAACGGCAAAGTGACAGACTATGCCCTGTCGCTGCGCGGCGACTTGAGCGGGGCAGATATTCCTCCAGCGACACTGTTGCTGGATGGCAAAGGTAATGAGCAGCAGTTTACGCTGAGTCGCCTACGGCTGGCGGCGTTGCAGGGCAATGCCGATCTGAACGCCCTTATCGACTGGAGTAAAGCAATCAGTTGGCGCAGTGAGCTGTTGCTGAACGGGATTAACACCGCGAAACAGTGGCCCGAATGGCCCGCGAAAATAGATGGCAAGATAACAACGCGCGGTAGCGTCTATGGCGGTAGCTGGCAGTTGCAGGTGCCGGAACTGCGGCTGGATGGTAACGTGAAAGCGAATAAGCTCACGGCCAGAGGTGAACTGCGCGGTAACGCGGCGGGGCAGTGGACAATACCTGAGCTGAATCTGGCGTTAGGGCGTAACCAACTTAACGTCAAAGGCGATCTGAGCGACAAGTGGCAGTTGGATGCCGACATCAATGCGCCGTCGCTGGATGGGATGTTGCCCGGTTTGGCGGGGCGCGCCATTGGCACACTCAAGCTACGCGGTAATCTGCGTGAACCGCAGATGCTGGCGGATATTACGGCTTCTGGTCTGCGCTGGCAGGCGATCACCATTAGTCAGGTGAGGGTAGAAGGTGATGTGCGTTCTGAACAGCAGATTCAGGGCAAACTCGCGGTGCGCCTTGAAGCGCTGAAGCAGGACGGCCTGAATATTGCCCTGTTGACGCTGGATGCCAGCGGCAATGAGAAGCAGCATCAGCTTCGGTTGACTATGCAGGGGGAACCGGTCGCGGGGCAACTGGTGCTTTCAGGTAGCTTTGATCGTCAGGAACAACGCTGGCGTGGAACGCTGAACAATACCCGTTTCGACACGCCGGTGGGGGAATGGCGTCTGGCGCAGGATATGGCGTTGGATTACCAGAATACACAACAGAAGATCACGATTGGAACGCACTGCTGGCGCAATCCGAACGCCGAGCTGTGTGTACCAAAAGCGATTGAAGCAGGGCCGAGCGGGCAGGCGAGTATCCGACTGAACCGCTTCGATCTCGCGATGTTAAAACCGTTCCTGACGGAAGATACGGTGCTGGCTGGGACGTTCACGGGCGGTGCCGATATCAGTTGGCAGGCGGGACAAGGTTTACCACAGGCGAAAATTTCGCTGGTGGGTAACGGCGTGAGCGTGCGTCAACAGATGCAGGGCAATACGCTGCCGATTGATTTCGATACCTTTACGTTGAATGCTGGGCTCGATCGTGGACGAGCACAGCTCGGTTGGCTGATGGCAATTCGGGAAAACGGGCGCTTCAGCGGCGATATTCAGGTGAGCGATCCACAGGGGCGGCGCAATCTCGGCGGCAGTGTCACGATCAATAATATTTCGCTGGCCTTGCTCAACCCCGCATTGAGCAAAGGAGAAAAGGCGGCAGGCATGCTAAATGCAAACCTGCGTCTGGCGGGCGATGTCGCTCGCCCGCAGATATTCGGCCAAATGGTGCTGGAACGGTTGGATATTGATGGTAACTGGATGCCTATCGATCTGACTAACGGGCGGCTGGCGGTAAACTTCAGCGGGATGTCGTCAACGCTGCAAGGCTTTTTGAAAACGGACAATGGGCAACTGAACCTCGGTGGGAATGCCGACTGGTCTCGGCCTGACGCCTGGCGTGCGCGCATTGCCGCGAAAGGCCAGAAGCTGCGGGTGACGATTCCACCGATGGCGCGGTTGGATGTGTCGCCGGATATTGTTTTTGAAGCGA
The DNA here is from genome assembly GCF_012427845.1 of Pectobacterium punjabense. NCBI lineage: Bacteria > Pseudomonadati > Pseudomonadota > Gammaproteobacteria > Enterobacterales > Pectobacteriaceae > Pectobacterium > Pectobacterium punjabense. The sequence goes on along the minus strand of NZ_CP038498.1, from coordinate 3,755,983 downwards.
CGCCGCAGCTGTTTGCGCTCAATGGATCGGTCAGTATTCCGTGGGCGCGCATTGTGGTTAAAGACATGCCGGAAAGCGCGGTGGCGGTGTCATCGGATGAAGTGATGCTCGATGCCCAACGCCAGCCGTTGAAGAAAGCCAGCGCTGCGATTCCGATTAACAGCAATCTAACGATCCGCGTCGGGAATGATGTTCAACTGGATGCGTTTGGGTTGGCCGCTCGTCTACAGGGTGACCTGAAGATGGTTCAGGACGAGCGCGGATTAGGGCTGAACGGCCAAATCGATATTCCATCCGGTCGTTTTAAAGCCTATGGGCAGGATCTGATCGTTCGTAAAGGACTGATTTTGTTCTCTGGCCCACCAGATCAGCCGATCCTGAATATCGAAGCGATTCGTAATCCAGACAACACAGCTGATGACGTTACGGCTGGTGTTCGCGTTACGGGCATGGCCGCCACGCCGAAGCTGGAAGTCTTCTCCGATCCGGCGATGTCACAGCAAGAAGCGCTCTCTTATCTGCTGCGTGGACAGGGTTTGGACAGCGGTGGAGCAGATAGCTCGGCGATGACCTCAATGTTAGTAGGTTTAGGGGTTGCACAAAGTGGTCAAGTTGTGGGTAAAATCGGCGAGGCCTTTGGCGTAAGTAATTTAGCTCTGGATACACAGGGTGTTGGCGATAATTCTCAGGTTGTCGTCAGCGGCTACGTCCTTCCGGGTCTGCAAGTGAAATATGGAGTTGGCATATTCGATTCTTTGGCAACGTTAACGCTGCGTTACCGCCTGATGCCAAAGCTATACTTGGAAGCGGTGTCTGGAATTAGCCAGGCACTAGATGTGCTCTATCAGTTTGAGTTCTAGCGATGCGAATTATTGTTTACGGCAGTTTACGACGCAAACAGGGAAATAGTCATTGGATGACGAATGCGCAATGGTTAGGGGATTGTCAGCTCGCCGGTTTCGAGCTGTACGATCTCGGCCATTATCCGGCAGTCGTCCCCGGAAATGGAGAAATCCATTGTGAGGTTTATCGCATCAGCTCGTCGATACTGACGGAGCTGGATGCTTTAAAGCGAGACGGCCATGAATACCAGCGAGAGCTGATTTCCACTCCTCTGGGTAGTGCCTGGATCTACCTATATAAACACCCGACTGAAGGGTTGACGCGTATTGCCAGCGGCGACTGGTTGAAACGTGATGAAGAGGCTTGAGGTCGAGTAACCACCAAATCATGGTCGGTATAAATAAAAACACCGCGTAATGCGGTGTTTTTGATCGTGCTATTTTTGAGCACGTCATGTTTTCGCATACGCAATGCTTTTGATTGCGTATTGAAAGGCGCTTATTTGTTTTTTGCGCGCTCGAAGGAAGCAACGATTTCGGCTTTCGCCGCAGCAGCGTTATCCCAACCTTCAACTTTCACCCACTTGCCTTTTTCCAGATCTTTGTAGTGTTCAAAGAAGTGGCCGATCTGTGCACGCAGCAGTTCAGGCAGGTCGTTAACGTCTTTAATGTGATCGTATTCTTTGGTCAGCTTACTGTGCGGAACGGCAACCAGCTTGGCATCTTCACCAGCTTCGTCGCTCATTTTCAGTACGCCAACAGGGCGGCAACGGATCACTGAGCCAGGCTGTAACGGATACGGGGTTGGTACCAGCACGTCAACCGGGTCGCCATCCAGAGACAGCGTGTGGTTGATGTAGCCATAGTTGCATGGGTAGAACATGGCGGTAGACATGAAACGGTCTACAAACAGCGCACCAGTATCTTTATCAATTTCATATTTAATCGGATCGGCATTCGCGGGAATTTCAATCACTACATAGATATCTTCTGGCAGATCTTTACCTGCCGGAACATTGTTCAGACTCATGTCAGTTTCCTTCTCTTAAAACCTGAAATAGCGTGGCCGTCATTATAGCCAAAAAGCATTTAATGTCGCCGATTTTTAGCGTGTCGAAGCACTATGCATTCGCGTGAGTCGTTTAAGTAAAAATACTTTCGTTACTAAAGTTTCTTTAAAGAAAGCAGGCTTGTTACCGATAGGAACATGATCGAGATCACGTTATGTGGAGCATTTCTCCGCATTTATTTATCGTTTGTAATTCCAGGGAAACAAAAATGTTAAGAAACATCACAATCAAGACGAGCTTGATTGCTTTGTTGGGCACGATGGTACTGCTCTTATTACTCGTATGCGGAATTGGCATCACCTCAATCAATCAGGGGATCACATCGCTCACGACCATTGACAAGATTCAGGGCAAAGAAGTGACGGCGCTGGCAGGGAGTTACACGGCCTCGCTGCGTGCCAGAACGGGGGCAGCATTGGCTGCCCGCCAGATGGAAAATGGACTGACCGATCTCGCGAATGCGTCAGTGGCGAGAGCAGAAGCCTACACGGCACTTTCCCACAAAGAAATGGCGCGTTTTCTTTCCTATGGCACCGTAACGGAACGCGGCGCCAAAATGGCGGCAGAGGTCAAAAGCAATTACGAGCAATATATGAATCTTGGCGTTCAGCCGATGGTCGATGCGTTGAAACGCGGCGATGTGAATGCCTATTACGTGCTGTTGCAGGACGTACTACCACCGCTTAGCGTGAAGATGGATAAGGTAGCGAATGAATTTCGCGACTTTGGCCTGGAAGTCGGGGAAAACATGCTGGCAGAAGCAGAACGCTTTGCGTTCGAGCGCTTGACGATCATCGGTATTGCTTGTCTATTCGTTCTGCTGCTGGTGTTGGCTGCCTGGGTCGCCCTGAAGCGTTCTATTTTGTCTCCGCTTGAAGAGACGGTCGAACAGTTGGAATTTATTGCCCATGGCGATTTGACTCAACAGATTGCCGATGGTGGTAATAATGAAATTGGTCGCCTGATTCAGGCGATGAAAGCAATGCAGCATTCGCTGGCAACCGCCGTAGGGCGTGTCCGCGATGCGGGTATGCAGATCGATGTTGGTACGCGCGAACTGTCTTCCGGCAACACCCATCTGGCCGCCCGTACGGAAGAGTCAGCCTCATCGCTGGAAGAAACCGCAGCCAGTATGGAACAACTCACCGCTACGGTAACGCTAAACGCCGAGAGTGCGGAACAAGCCCATACGCTGGCGCAAAATGTGTCTTATATCGCCAATAAAGGCAGCGAGATGGTGGGGAACATGATTGAGAAGATGCAGATGATCTCCAGCAGTTCCGCCCGTATTGGCGATATTCTGGCGGTGATTGACGGTATCGCGTTTCAGACCAATATTCTTGCGCTGAATGCAGCAGTTGAAGCCGCGCGAGCGGGTGAACAGGGACGTGGATTTGCCGTGGTCGCGGGTGAAGTCCGTAATCTGGCGCAGCGCAGTGCACAATCAGCGAAAGAGATCAAAACGCTGATGGAGGAATCCCAGAGCCGCGTCAGTGAAGGCACCATTATGGCAAAAATGACGGGCGAAACGATGGATGACGTCTCTGACGCCGTGGCGCGCGTGACGTCCTTGATGCGTGAAATCTCAACGGCAACGCGTGAACAGAGTAATGGGATTGGGCAAGTGAATCTGGCGGTATCGCAGATGGATGAGGTCGCACAGCAAAATGCGTCTCTGGTTGAAGAATCTGCGGCAGCCACGCGCTCACTGGAAGATCAGGCGCGCCTGCTGGCAGAAAGTATGTCTCAGTTTAAAGTCCAGTCGCAGACGTTTGCCGCCATCGGCCGATTCTAATTCCCCCTTCATACTTCATAAAAAAATTCCCGTGAACGCGGGAATTTTTTTGCCTTACTCTTCGGGGGACGTATTCTCGTCTTCTGGTTGCTTCTTCTTGCGCAGTTTATCCCAGATTTTACTTTCCTGTCCGCGCCATAGGCGTTGGATGTTGTCGTGGTGACGCATCAGTATCAGACAAGAGAGCATCGCAACGGGAAAGGTAAACTGTGGTTTGAACCACCAGACATAAAACGGGGCGATAAGCGCACTGACGATGGCACCGAGTGAGGAATAGCCGCTCAGCAGAACGGTCAGTAGCCAGGTTCCGGTCATCAGGCCTGTCAAATCCCAGCCGATAGGGGCGATGGCACCAAAAGCGGTTGCCACACCTTTCCCCCCGCGAAAGTGGAAAAAAACGGGATAGATATGACCGAGGCAGGCAGCAATGGCGGTTAACCCGAGATACAGCGGGGCAACGCCCAATGCGTAAGCAGCCCAGACTGGCAACATACCTTTCAGAACGTCAAAAACCAACACGGTTGCTGCGGCCGCTTTGCCGCCAATACGCAATACGTTAGTGGCTCCAGGATTGCCAGAACCATGCTGACGCGGGTCGGGTAGCCCAGCAATTCTGCAAAACAAAATCGCACTGGAAACAGAGCCACACAGATACGCGATTAACATCATACCAAGCGCGGTAACACTCATAACGCCATTCCGTTTAATAAGGGTCGTTTTACTCTTCTCATCTGTGGATAATACGCATATTCCGTCGGAAGTGGTATCCGACAGCGACAAAAACAGAGAACGGCGTGATGGATATCGTATTTATTGAAGAACTTACTGTAATCACTACCATTGGTGTTTACGATTGGGAACAGACTATCCAGCAGAAATTGGTGTTCGATATCGAAATGGGCTGGGATAACCGTCAGGCCGCGGCCAGTGACGATGTTAAGGACTGCCTGAGCTATGCCGATGTTAGCGATGCGGTGATTGCCCATGTGGCAAACCAGCGCTTTGCTCTGGTGGAGCGCGTTGCTGAAGAAGTCGCACAGTTGCTGATGCAGCGCTTCTCGATCCCTTGGCTGCGGATCAAGCTCAGCAAGCCAGGTGCCGTCGCGCAGGCGCGTCAGGTTGGGGTCATTATCGAACGCGGTACGCGATAAATCTGATTTAATAGAATAAATACTGATTTACGTGCAACTAAACCGTAACCCAAATAGTCTATAAGCCAATTGTAGCGGCTCGCGAAAGTACGCGGCCGCTTTTTTATGGGCTCAATTTTCGTTTTTATTAGAGGCAAGGATTTTTAGATGACTGACCTGCATTCGCTGCTAATCGCATTTATTCTTGGCGTGGTCGAAGGGTTGACCGAGTTTCTGCCCGTATCGTCTACGGGGCATATGATTATTGTTGGTCATTGGTTGGGGTTTGTTGATGAGAAAGCCAAGACGTTTGAAGTGATTATCCAACTTGGCTCAATTCTGGCGGTTGTCGTCATGTTCTGGCGTCGTCTCTTTGGCCTGATTGGGATTCACTTTGGCAAGGTGCCGCATGAAGGGCATACGGCTGGCCGACTGAAGTTGACGCACATCTTGCTGGCTATGATCCCCGCGGTGGTGCTTGGGCTGGTTTTCCACGACGTGATCAAATCGTTATTTTATCCACAAAATGTGATGTATGCGTTGGTGATCGGTGGTTTTCTGCTATTAGCGGCTGAATGGCTCAAGCCTAAAAAACCACGTGCCGTTGGGCTGGATGACATTACGCATCGTCAGGCGTTTATGATTGGTTGTTTTCAATGTCTGGCGCTGTGGCCCGGTTTTTCACGTTCGGGAGCGACCATTTCCGGCGGAATGCTGGTGGGCGTCAGCCGCTATGCGGCCTCTGAATTCTCTTTTATTCTGGCGGTTCCCATGATGATGGGCGCGACCGTTCTGGATCTGTATAAAAGCTGGCATTTCTTGTCTCTGGCTGATGTGCCAATGTTTGCCGTGGGGTTTGTGACGGCGTTTGTCGTGGCGCTGATTGCGATTAAAACCTTCCTGAAAATCATCAAGCGTATCTCGTTTGTCCCCTTCGCCATTTACCGTTTTATCGTCGCGGGCGTGGTTTACATGGTGTTTATGTAAGATTGAGAGCGTATTCTGTCGTTAGATAGAGAAGGGCCGCGCTAATGCGTGGCCTCTTTTTTTTCAGGATGTGCCCAATATATCAGGCTGTTGTGCTTTCCACTCTGCCAGAGCGTGAATACGGCGGCGAGCCAGTTCATTGCGCACGTCAATACCCTTAAAACCGTCGGCGACGACGCTTGCGCTGCTGACCAGAGCGGCAACGCGGAAGGCTTCACGCAGGTAATCGCCTTGTGGATAAGGATTCTCTTCAAAACCGGCTCGGCCTCTGGCATCGGCCTCGCTCGTCAGCGCTAGCTGCTCCAGACGCTGGGGTTTGCGCCAGACATCAATTGCATCAAATAACTTCAATAGCGTTTTGGGTTGCAGTACCTGCACGGTATGAATCAGGTCATGATATTCCGCAACCAATTTCGCCAGATCGCGAATGGGATTAGGCACACGTAAACGCTGACACAGGGCTTCAACCAGTTTGACACCCGCAGGGCCGTGGCCATGATGCCGTGGCCACAGTTCGGGGGGCGTTAGCCCTTTTCCGACATCGTGACACAGTGTGGCAAAGCGCACGTCAATCTCAGGGCTGAGGCGTGCGGCCATTGCCACCGTCATCATGGTGTGAATGCCGGTATCGATTTCCGGGTGCCATTTGGCTGGAGCGGGTACGCCATAGAGGTTATCGATTTCAGGGAACAGTACAGCCAGCGCACCGCAGTCACGCAGCACCTGAAAATAAACATCCGGCGACGACGTTCCGAGAGCCTTTTCCGTCTCTTTCCAGACGCGTTCTGGCGTCAGGTAAGCCAGTTCACCCTCATGCACCATTTTTTGCATCAATACCATGGTTTCTTCTGCAATCTGGAAGCCGAGGTGGGCAAAACGAGCGGCAAAACGGGCGACACGCAGGACGCGTAACGGATCTTCGCCAAAGGCGCCAGAGACATGGCGCAGTACGCGGTTTTCGAGATCGCGACGACCGTGATACGGATCGATCAGCTCGCCCTGCTCAGTACGGGCAATCGCATTGATGGTCAAATCGCGGCGGAGTAAATCCTGCTCTAACGTGACATCCGGTGCGGCATGGCAGACAAACCCAGTATAGCCTTTGCCGGATTTGCGTTCGGTTCGTGCGAGGGCGTATTCATCGTGGCTGACAGGATGCAAGAAAACGGGAAAATCCTTTCCAACCTGCTGGTAGCCCTGTGCAAGCAGATTCTCCGGCGTAGCGCCGACCACCACCCAATCTTTTTCGGTGACGGGTAAACTCAGCAGGCTGTCCCGAACAGCACCGCCGACAAGGTAAATCTTCAACGTTGGGCTCCTGAATAAATAACCAATGTTTCGCAACATACTATCATCTTTATGCTGTTGCGTTGGCCGCAGAGAAAAATGCCTGCGAGAAGCAGGCATATATTCCAATCAATTCATCCAACGGTCATTTTTCTTTTTACGCGGGATGATGTGCGGCAGCAGCAAGCCTAGCAGCAAGCCTATCCCCGCAACCCCACCACCATACATGAACCACTGTAGAATGATGGTGCGCTGCTTATCATCAAGCTGGACATTTGCCGCACTGACTTTTTTCTGTGCCACGGTAAGCTGATTTTTCAGATCCTGATTTTCCTGACGTAATCCGTTGATAATATCATCGCTGGCAGCCACTTTTTGCTGCATATCGGCGGTACGCTGGTTCCAAGTCTGATCGATATTATTCAGTTTGTCAGTCAGGTCTTTTACCTGTTTTTCCAATTCCGGCACCCGGGTGCGCAGGCTTGGCGTATCACTAAGCTGGTCGAGAGGAATCCAGGTGGTACGGTTTTTATCATCACGGATCTGCGCATAGCCTGCGCTTTCATTAACGCTGAGTAGCGTGACCTCAGCGCCTGCATTCAGCGTGCCGACGATACGATATTGATTGCCCGGCCCGCTGTGGACATATGTCAATAACTCATCGGAAATGTAGCGTTTTTCTTCCGCCTGAGTGGTCCAACTCAGCGTGAGAGAAAATAAAGTGAAACAGAGTAAGCCTAATTTCTGCATAAGATCATCATGTTGCGTTAATGGTGGTCTGATAGTAGAGGCTTAAGTCTGACGAGGCAATGTATAAACCGAAATGAGAACAGTCTTACTCTTGGCGGAGGTTGTGCTAGGAAGGCTGTGCTCTCCGTATTTAAACAGAAAGGAGAATGTTCTTGATGGCCGGTTTGCATAAGAAATGCGCGCTTGTTCGCAGGTGAAAAAGAGTGTGTGCGGTAAGGGTAGTAAGGTGAAGTAAAATGTTATTTACTGACATAATAATGAACGCGATCTTGGTGTTGTGAAAGCTATGAGTGAAGAAATTGAACTGAAGTTTATTGTTCATCCTGACAGCGTTGAATCGCTGCTGACGCAGTTGGCTGAATGGGAGAGTGATTACAGCCAGTATGAGCATATGCGCGCTCAGCGTCTGAGCAATGTCTATTATGAAACCGCAGATAACTATCTGCGTCGTAATGGGATCGGCCTACGTATTCGCGGCGAGAATGAACGCTACGAAATGACAGCGAAAACAGCGGGTAAGGTGATTGGTGGCTTGCACCAACACCCTGAGTATAACGTTGCGCTGGAGAAAGCAGAGTTGGATCTCAGCCTATTTCCCGCGGAAATGTGGCCGGAAGATTGCGATATTGAGGTGCTGCAACCCTCACTTAATCCACTGTTTAGTACGGATTTTACGCGTGAGAAGTGGGTGTTTACTTACTACCAAAGCGTGATTGAGGTTGCATTAGACCGCGGCGAAATTCGTGCTGGCGATCTGAGTGAACCACTGTGCGAACTGGAGATGGAGCTTAAGCTTGGACAAACCACTCATCTGTTGGCCTTGGCAAAAGAAATCGCGGAATTTGGTGGTATGCGGCAGGGGAGCCTCAGTAAAGCGGCACGTGGATACCATCTGGCTAAAGGCAATCCCGTACGCGAATGTCTTCCGCTCAATACATTGGTCGTGGATGCAAAAACCAACATCGATCAGGCCATCCGCGCGGCGTTAGAATTGGCGCTGGCTCACTGGCAATACCACGAAGAGCTTTGGGTAAGAGGGGATTCCTCTGCTCGTGAAGCCCTGCCACAGGCCAGCGCGTTGATGCGTGAAATGCTGGTGCTGGTGGGCGGCGTCGTGCTACGTAAGGTGACTACGCTTTTTCGCTCTGCGCTCACTACTCTGGAAAATCGGCTACAAGGCCCCGGTGGCGCGGAGATCTGTTATAGCGCTGACTACCTGCAAAGTAAGTTAGTACTGACTTCCTGGCTAGTCGAGTCTGGCTGGCGTGACTATATGGATAATAAAGATCGCATTAAGCTACAGGGATCGTTCAAACGCTTTGCTGACATTATGCTAAGCCGTAGTACGGCGGAGCTGAAAAGCGCCTTTTCTTCTACCTTGACGGATGCGCAGTACGAGCAGCAAATTCCTCGTCTTCAACGTAATCTCTGCGCATTTCTCCTCTTATCTGGTGCCTATCCGGCAGAGCAAGTCGAAGCTTACACTGAACACTGGCGAGCGTTACTCCAGGAGATTGAGCGGCTTGCTGCCGGGAAGGCTCCTTCCGTCTATCTGGAAGCCCAGCGTAAAGCCGTGCTGACCTTGTCCCCGTTTTGGCTACATAGCGGCGGACAGTAACCGTTAACTGCCGCTTGTCAGTGAGGATAGGCGGCACATCAAGGGAACACCCATGTCGATACTTCCTTTGCCAGCTTTACCTGCGCTTCTGACGGAACACTCTCAGCGTGCGCTATCGCGTTTGCGGGAAGCCGCACCTGATGCACTGATAACGGACAACGATGCCGCTGTTTTGGCATTGAGCGATTTTGTCAGTGACGCGCTTGCGCTGCATCCTGACTGGTGGCAAGGGATTCATCAGCAACCGCCGCAGCCTGAAGAATGGCAGCACTACGCCGACTGGCTGAGTAACGCATTGGCCGATGTTAACGACGAAAATGCGTTGATGGCGGCATTGCGTCGGTTTCGTCGGCATATGCTGACGCGAATTGCGTGGTCACAGGCGCTGCAAACCAGCACCACCGAACACACGCTGCGTCAGTTGAGTGAACTGGCCGAAGTGGTCATTGTGGCGGCCAGAAGCTGGCTATATCAGGCCTGCTGTCGTGAGTGGGGAACACCTTGCAATGCGCAGGGTGTGGCTCAGCCTCTGCTGATTCTTGGCATGGGAAAATTGGGTGGAGGAGAGCTCAATTTCTCTTCGGATATCGATCTCATCTTCGTCTATCCCGAAAATGGTCATACGCAAGGCGGACGGCGTGAACTGGATAATGCACAGTTCTTCACGCGTCTGGGACAGCGGCTGATCAAGGTGCTAGATCAACCGACTGTCGATGGTTTTGTTTACCGTGTGGATATGCGGCTACGTCCCTTTGGCGACAGCGGGCCACTGGTACTCAGCTTTGCAGCGATGGAAGATTATTATCAGGAGCAGGGCCGCGACTGGGAACGTTACGCAATGGTCAAAGCGCGCCTGATGGGGGGAATGGATGATGCTTACAGCCAGGAACTGCGTAGTACGCTGAAGCCCTTCGTTTTCCGTCGCTATATTGATTTCAGCGTGATCCAATCGCTGCGAAATATGAAGAGCATGATTGCCCGTGAAGTGCGTCGCCGGGATTTGCGCAACAACATCAAGCTGGGAGCCGGGGGGATTCGTGAAATCGAATTTATCACGCAGGTTTTCCAACTGATTCGTGGCGGGCGTGAACCGGGGTTACAGGGACGATCGCTGCTACCTACGCTCCAGCATGTGGGGACTCTGGGGTTATTAACGCCGCAGCAGGTGCTCGATCTCAGTGGCGCTTATCTGTTTCTGCGCCGTCTGGAGAACCTGTTGCAGGCGATTGCCGATGAGCAGACGCAAACGCTGCCGGGCGATGAACTCAATCAGCAACGGCTGGCATGGGGAATGGGTTTCGACAACTGGGACGTACTGCAATCCATGCTGGCACAGCATATGCAGGCGGTGCGGAACGTATTTGATGAGCTGATCGGCGATGATGCACCAGACAATAACGATATCCCCGAACATAGCAGCTACAGCAGCCTATGGCAGGATACGCTGGATGATGGTGAACTGGCTCCGCTAACGCCGCATCTTACGGAAACCGTGCGTGAGAAGCTGATGCGGACGATTGTGGAATTCCGTCACGATGTGGCGAAACGCACAATAGGGCCGCGCGGGCGGGATGTGCTGGATCAGCTCATGCCGTGTTTACTGGCGGAAGTGTGCGCTCTGCAGGAGGCGGATACGGTGCTATCTCGTTTGACGCCGTTACTGTTGGGCATCGTCACACGTACCACCTATCTTGAGCTGTTGCTGGAGTCTCGTGCAGCTTTGGCTCAGTTGATTCGCCTATGTGCGGCTTCGCCGATGGTTGCCAGCCAACTGGCGCGCTATCCCCTCCTGTTAGATGAATTGCTTGATGCCTCAACGCTGTATCAGCCGACGGCACCGGGCGCCTACTCTGATGAGCTGCGTCAGTATTTGATGCGTGTCCCTGAGGACGATGAAGAACAACAACTGGAAGCCGTGCGCCAGTTTAAACAGTCACAGCAGTTGCGCATTGCCGCAGGGGACATCGGCGGCGTCCTACCGGTGATGAAAGTGAGCGATCACTTAACGTATCTGGCGGAAGCGATTATCGCGGCAGTAGTTCAGCAGGCATGGGGACAGATGGTCGCGCGCTACGGTCAGCCATCCCATTTGCAACACCGTGAAGGGCGAGGGTTCGCCGTCATTGCCTATGGCAAGCTTGGCGGCTGGGAATTGGGGTATCGCTCTGATTTGGATCTGGTCTTCCTCTTGGATTGTCCGTCTGACGTGATGACGGAGGGGGAACGCAGTATTGATGGTCGCCAGTTTTATCTGCGCCTCGCACAGCGAGTCATGCATCTGTTTAGTACTCGGACGTCATCAGGCATTTTGTATGAAGTGGATGCTCGTCTGCGTCCATCGGGCGCGGCAGGCATGTTGGTGAGCACGGTGGAAGCGTTTGATGATTATCAGCGCAACGAGGCGTGGACGTGGGAACATCAGGCGTTGGTGCGTGCACGTATGGTGTATGGCGAAAGCGGTGTGCAGCAGACCTTTGAGTCTATTCGCCGTCGTATTCTTTGCGCAGAGCGTGACGCGGATACTCTGCGAACCGAAGTGCGCGAAATGCGGGAAAAAATGCGTCAGCATCTGGCGAACAAAGGTAAAACGCTTTTTGATATCAAAACGGATGCGGGCGGCATTACGGACATTGAATTTATCGCCCAGTATTTGGTACTGCGCTACGCCGCTCAGGAGCCGCGTTTGACCCGTTGGTCAGACAATGTACGAATTCTGGAACTGATGGCGCAGTATGGCGTGATGGAAGAGAGCGAAGCTAATGCACTCAAGCTGGCCTATGTCACCATGCGCAATGAATTGCACCATCTGGCTTTGCAGGAACTCTCTGGCCGTGTCAGCCAGGAGCGGTTTGTTGCGGAGCGGGAGCAGGTGCTGGTGAGTTGGAATAAGTGGCTGGTGGGCGTGTAATGATCGTGCCTATGATATTATTACGCGCATTATGCGAAATAAGCCTGGAGTAGAGGATGAAAGTGACGCTGCCTGATTTCCGTCAAGCGGGTGTGTTAGTGGTGGGTGATGTCATGCTGGATCGTTACTGGTATGGCCCTACCAGCCGAATTTCACCAGAGGCACCGGTGCCTGTGGTCAAAGTTGATACGATCGAAGAGCGCCCGGGTGGGGCGGCGAACGTTGCAATGAACATCGCCGCACTGGGGGCTGGCTCGCGTCTGGTGGGATTAACGGGAATTGATGATGCTGCACGTGCACTGAATGCCAAACTGGCTGAAGTGAATGTGAAATGTGACTTTGTTTCTGTTCCCACGCATCCCACTATCACCAAGCTGCGCGTGCTGTCTCGTAATCAACAGTTGATCAGGCTGGATTTCGAAGAGGGCTTTGAGGGGATCGATCCTCAGCCGATCATCGAACGTATTCAACTGGCGTTACCAAAAATGGGTGCGCTGGTGCTGTCTGACTATGCGAAAGGCGCGTTGGCGCATGTGCAAGCCATGATTCAGACGGCAAAAGCGGCTGGTGTTCCGGTGTTGATCGACCCGAAAGGCACCGATTTTTCTCGTTACCGTGGTGCGACGCTGCTGACGCCGAATCTGTCTGAGTTTGAAGCCGTTGCAGGGCGCAGTAAAACGGAAGAAGAACTGGTCGAGCGCGGTATGCAGGTGGTGGCGGATTACGATCTGTCTGCCTTGTTGATCACCCGTTCCGAGCAAGGGATGACGCTGCTACAGCCAGGTAAAGCACCGCTGCATTTGCCGACGCAGGCGCAGGAAGTGTATGACGTGACCGGTGCAGGCGATACCGTAATTGGTGTTCTGGCTGCTGCGCTGGCGGCGGGTAATCCGCTGGAAGAAGCCTGTTTCTTGGCGAATGCCGCCGCCGGTGTTGTCGTTGGCAAGCTGGGAACGTCTACCGTTACGCCGATTGAGTTGGAGAATGCTATCCGCGGTCGTGCCGAAACCGGATTTGGCGTGATGACTGAAGAACAGTTGAAACATGCCGTTGAGCTGGCGCGTCAGCGTGGCGAAAAGATTGTGATGACCAACGGCTGCTTCGATATTCTGCATGCCGGGCATGTGTCTTATCTGGCAAATGCCCGCAAGCTTGGCGATCGGTTAATCGTTGCGGTAAACAGCGATGCATCCACCAAGCGGCTGAAGGGACCAACGCGACCCGTCAACCCACTGCCGCAGCGGATGATCGTGCTAGGAGCATTGGAAGCTGTCGATTGGGTTGTGCCGTTTGAAGAAGATACGCCACAGCGCCTGATTGCTAGCATCCTGCCGGATATTCTGGTGAAAGGCGGAGACTACCAGCCACATGAAATCGCTGGTAGTGAAGAGGTCTGGGCCAACGGCGGTGAAGTGAAGGTTCTGAATTTTGAGGACGGTTGCTCCACGACAAATATCATCAACACGATTAAAGCCAGCACGTCTAAACCGTAAACGAAATAAAACTGACGGCGCTCAAACGATTTCTGCGCCGCTCAGTCCGCAAGCTAATGATTCTCGCTCTGATACACCACGGGCGAGAATTATAAAAATCATAACGCCGACAGGGCGACACGTCAGATAAAACAGGTATGAAACCAGTGAAGAAAGAACCAGCCGAAGTGAATGCGGCCGCACTGCGGGTAGCGGAGTTGCGCCGGGTCTTACGCCATCACGAATACAAATATCACGTTGAAGATGCGCCCGAAATTCCTGATATCGAATATGACAAGCTCATGCAGGAACTGAAGGCATTGGAGGCCGATCGCCCAGAGCTGGTGACGAGTGATTCTCCTACGCAGCGCGTCGGTGCGGCACCGTTGGCGGCATTTGAACAGGTACGTCATGAAGTGCCGATGTTATCGTTGGATAACGTCTTTGATGAAGAGAGCTATCTGGCCTTCAGCAAGCGAATTGGCGACAGACTGAAGAACGGTGATGACCTGACATTCTGCTGCGAACTGAAACTGGATGGTTTGGCTGTCAGCCTGTTATATGAAGAGGGCGTTCTGGTACAGGCTGCCACGCGTGGGGATGGAACGACGGGGGAAAACATCACCAGCAACATCCGTACCGTTGGAGCGATCCCGTTGCGCCTTGAGGGTGAAAATATTCCGCGTCGTGTTGAAGTACGCGGTGAAGTGTTTATGAAGCATAGCGGCTTTGAAAAATTGAATGAAGAGGCTCGCCGTACAGGAAGCAAAGTCTTTGCCAACCCGCGTAACGCTGCCGCTGGATCGCTACGTCAGCTTGACCCCCGTATCACGGCTAAACGCCCACTGACCTTCTTCTGCTATGGCGTCGGCCTGCTGGAAGGCGGTGAATTGCCCGCCAGTCACTGGGAGCGCCTGATGCAGTTCAAGGCATGGGGGCTACCCGTTAGTGACAGAATCAAGCTCTGTACTGGCTCGGTCGAGGTGCTCGATTTTTATCGTCAGGTTGAACAGACCCGCAGTGCGTTAGGTTTTGATATTGACGGCGTCGTTGTCAAAGTTGACTCGCTGGCGTTGCAAGAGCGATTAGGGTTCGTTGCCCGCGCACCGCGCTGGGCAGTGGCGTTTAAATTCCCCGCGCAGGAACAGCTGACTTGGGTGCGCGATGTCGAGTTTCAGGTAGGGCGGACGGGGGCGATTACGCCCGTTGCGCGTCTGGAGCCGGTCGCCGTAGCGGGTGTGATTGTCAGCAACGCCACCCTGCATAATGCTGATGAAATTGAGCGGCTGGGTTTGCAGATTGGCGATCGTGTCATTGTACGTCGAGCGGGGGATGTGATCCCGCAGATCGTTGGTATTGTTGAATCTGAGCGGCCAGAAACCGTACAACCGATCGTCTTTCCCGTGGCTTGTCCCGTGTGTGGATCTGACGTTGAGCGTGTGGAAGGGGAAGCCGTCACGCGTTGTACCGGTGGCTTGATCTGTGGTGCCCAGCGTAAAGAGGCACTGAAGCACTTTGTTTCTCGCCGTGCGCTGGATGTTGAGGGCATGGGCGATAAGATCATCGATCAACTGGTGGAAAAAGAGTACGTCAAAACGCCAGCCGATCTGTTTCGTTTAAGCGCCGGGATCATGACGGGGTTGGATCGCATGGGGCCGAAGTCTGCGACAAATCTGGTCAATGCGCTGGAAAAAGCGAAAAGCACTACGCTGGCGCGTTTCCTGTATGCGTTGGGGATTCGTGACGTTGGCGAATCGACGGCTGCCAATCTGGCTGCTCATTTCGGTTCACTGGAGGCGCTTTTTGCGGCAGATGAAGAAGCGCTGCTGGCGGTGCCGGATGTCGGTAAAGTTGTTGCTGCGCATGTACGCCATTTTCTTGAAGAAGAACACAACCAAACGGTGATCCGCGAGCTGACCGATCCTGCCGGCATCAACATCCACTGGCCTGAGGTTGAAATCATCAATGCCGAAGAGATTGACAGCCCGTTTGCGGGAAAAACGGTGGTATTGACCGGATCGCTGAGTATTTTGTCCCGCGATGAAGCCAAAGATCGGCTAACGGCATTAGGGGCAAAAGTCAGTGGTAGCGTCTCGAAGAAAACCGATATGGTGATTGCCGGTGAAGCCGCAGGCTCTAAACTGGCAAAGGCGCAAGAGTTGGGGATTCCGGTGATCGATGAGGCGGAAATGATCCGATTATTAGGGGCGTAAACGGATGGAAAAAGAAGACCTGATAGACATTGCCACGATGCAGATGCCCTTTGGTAAATATAAGGGGCGGGTGCTGATTGATTTACCAGAAGAGTACCTGCTGTGGTTCTCCCGCAAGGATGAATTTCCTCATGGTCGCTTGGGAGAATTGATGCAAATTACGCTGGCAATCAAGATAGAGGGTCTGCAAGGGTTAGTCACGCCGCTGAAGCGGTCCCGCCCCTGATTATTAACTTCCTGCCACAGGATCTGACGAAAAAAGGTCGCTTCATTGAAGCGACCTTTCACGTTAACTGGTTACCCATCCCTGACGCAGGCTAGACGTAGATATTAATTTTATTGTCTGCTGTCGGACGATTAACGCCCTCTTGTTTAGCATGTTGCGTCGAAGCAGAGGAATCAGACTGCTGCTCTGATTTTTCACTCTGCAAGCGGGCAATTTGCGCCTGCAACGCTTGGATCTGCGCCTGAATTGCCTGCTGCTGCTGTTCGATCAGTTTACGATCTTCATCGCTTTCTGCGCTGGAAGCCGATTCGGTCAGCTTACTCGCCTGTTTGGTGAGCGCCTGGACCTGCTTGGTGAGCTGCGCAATCTGTTGTTCTGACGTGCTGCTGCTTTTACTGCTGCTTGCGGTTGTTGCCGATACGCTAATACTGCTGATTGTGTTTGACATCTTCCCTCCTGAAAATATGCCTAATACCCGAATTATTGGCGGGACAAGCCCTTATATCGGCAATTTAAACACTTTATCGAAGGTGACATTGTTGGCAATGAAACATGAAATACTCACTTTCCTGATAGCTAATGTAACAAAATATATCTACCAGGAAAGAGAGAGAAAGAAAGGGGAGATTCGTCAGAGATGGTGATTAGACGTAGATATCAACACCGTCTTTTTTTCCTTTATTTTCTACAGGTTGTGATGCTTTGTCTGACGCTGCGCTAAGCGCTTTCTTTTCAGCTTCTTCTTTTTGGATACGGGCAATTTCGGCATACAGGGCTTGTATTTGCGCCTGGATCATCTGCTGCTGCTGCTTGATGAGTTTGCGTTCATCTTCACTTTTCGCACTGGCGGCTGACTCACCCAACTCTTTTAGCTTTTTGGTTAGCTGTTGGATTTGATTTTGTAATGCGGCAATCTTTTGTTGAGCTCCACTACCTGCCGCAGACGCAGACTTACTCTCTGTAGCAGAGGTAGCCTTACTTGATGTCGCTTTACTGGTTGTCGGAGCCACCGTGGCTTTTGACAACGTATTCATGGTAATCCGGCTGATATCGTTGGACATCACTTCCTCCTGAAATAAGTCAGTTCTTCAGTTACTATCGGCGGTATCGTTATTTTCTTTACGAAAAGCTTACAAATGAAATGGGGTGAGGAGCGGCTAGGCATTTGTTGCAAAGAAGAATGGGCGCTGGCAAGAGTGTTTCCTTACTCCCTTGCCAGTAATCGTGCTGGGATGGGGGCAATTAGCTCCCGTACACGTTAATTGCGCTGTTCAGTCGCTTAGCCTGAAGGTTTAACCCTTCGGCGGCATCGGTTGATTGCGTAACCATATCGGTATTGCCCTGTGTCATTTGTTCTATCTGCGCAATCGAGGTATTGATCAGGCCTAATGCAGAAGTCTGCTCATGTGTCGCATTGCTGATCTCTTTGATCATGGTGGAGACTTGGAATACTTCATCAACGATATCGCTGATATGTTTACCCGCGGTTTCTACCATTGTGCTGCCTTGCTTCACACTTTCAACGTTGGCATCGATCAGGGTTTTAATTTCTTTAGCCGCAGAAGCGGAGTGCTGTGCCAGATTGCGGACTTCGGCGGCGACCACGGCAAACCCTCGCCCTTGTACGCCAGCGCGAGCGGCTTCAACGGCGGCATTCAACGCGAGGATATTGGTCTGGAAAGCGATGCTGTCTATTACACCAATAATATCGACGATTTTATCGCTGGCGCTGGAAATGGAATCCATCATGCCGATGGTTTCCTTCATGATATTGCCACCTTTAAGCGCGGTGCTGCTGGCAGCTTCTGCCATTACTGTCGCTTGTGCCGCCGTTTCTGCACTTTGCTGCACAGCAACGGTAATTTCTTCAATGGCTGCGGCGGTTTGTTGCAGATTTGCCGACGTTTCTTCTGTACGGCTATTCAGATCGACATTGTTTTCCGCCAATTTACGGCTGACATTCGTGATGCCGTTAACTTGCGTACTGACGTCATCGACAAGCGAATGCAGATTCAGGCCAAACTGGTTAACTGAACGTAGCAGTAAGCCAATTTCGTCTATCCGATTGAGGTGGATATGTTTTACTTTACGGCCTGATACCACATGCTGCGCCTGTTTGAGTATCATCTTGATTGGCTGTGCAATTTGCTGCTGTAGAAACTGATCCATGATGACGATGAGTGGTAACGTCAGCGCCAACAGCCACAGGGGGTTCATGCCACTGAAAGCAAGTAATGTGGGAATAAGCCCGACAGCCAATACCGCAGCACGCAAGCGCCAGCGGACTGACAATTTCTGCAAAAGCGACAGCGGAGAGAAAAGCCCGGTGCGAACAACCAATCCTTTGTAGAATTTACGGCTGCCAGCCTGCTTTTTCTGCACGGCGCTGTACAACATTTCAGCCGCTTTTATTTCTTCGGCGCTGGGTGTGTTACGTACCGAGATATAGCCTGCCAGCTGCTCTTGCTGGTAAACCGGGGTCACGTTGGCACGAACCCAGTAATGGTCACCGTTATTACGGCGGTTTTTGACTAATCCGGTCCAGCTATCGCCTTGTTTCAGCGTAAACCACAGATCGGCATAGGCCTCAACGGGCATGTCTGGATGGCGCACAATATTGTGCGGCTGGTTGATGAGCTGCTCTTCAGAAAAACCGCTAACCTTAATAAAGGCAGAGTTGGCATAGGTAATGTGGCTGTGAATATTTGTTGTGGACATCAATATGGTGTCCATGTCTAACAGATACTCCTGCTGTGTGACAGGTGTATTTAATCTCATTAGAAACCCCGGCGTACGTATCCCGCTCAGTTTCCAAGTTCAGCCATGCCGACCGCTTTTCTCGTCTCAGCGATTCTGGCTATTCCAGAGGCTAAGACGTTGCAAGGCTGCCGCGTGACGATACTGTGAAATCTGTCAGGCATATTGCTGTGTAAATATTCAAGTTATTCAAATGGGTATACTGAAATTTCTTGGGTGGCTTACTCGCTTATATAAAATAATGCCAAGCACTATTTAATAATGAGCGGGCTATTAACCCTATATTGTGCGTGATGGAGATTTTGTAACTATATATTTGTAACAAATATTTCATCATTGTTAGCACGCTTTTTCAGCAGGCGTAAATTTATGATGAGGACGATTACCTGTCAATTGATTCATTTTATTGGCAATAAATAATTAGAGAAAAAATGATGAAGAATAGGGGAGTAGAACATAGAATTTTTACTTGAAATGTGTTCTATATAAACATTGTTTCTGATTAAGAATAATCACTTGTTAATTTTTTTATATTATTTCATTGCATCAATGGAATGAAATGTTGCTGCATTGCTATTTGTTATTCTTTTTCTCCGTTTTTTCCCCTTCGCATTAAAGCGGAATTTATTGCAGATCAAATAACGCCATCCGCAGGCCGGAGAATGACTCTGACCTGCGGGAAAAGATAATCAGGTTACCGGGGCCGGGTTGAAAACGGCCAAGGCGTTATGAAGTCCCCATTGATCGGACCAGGTTTTTTTCCTGCCGCTGGCGATATCCAAAATGAAATGGAAAAGCTGCCAGCCGACGTCTTCAATTGTGGCTTCTCCGGTTGCAATCGTACCCGCGTCAATGTCCATCAGGTCGTGCCAGCGGTTTGCCAATGCGGTTCGGGTTGCCATTTTGATCACGGGTACGGCAAGCAGACCATAGGGCGTACCGCGACCGGTGGTAAAGACCTGTACGGTGATGCCAGAAGCGAGCTGCTGTGTTCCACATACAAAGTCGCTGGCTGGCGTTGCGGCGTAAATCAACCCGCGTTTGGTGGGACGTTGACCGGGAGACAGAACTTCGACAATTGCACTGGTACCGGATTTGGCGATAGAGCCAAGCGCTTTTTCCACCACATTCGCGAGGCCACCTTTTTTGTTGCCCGGCGATGGGTTAGCGCTACGGTCAGTCTGACCGCTGTCGAGATAATTATCGTACCAGGCCATCTCTTCCAGCAGACGTTTACCCACGTCTTCATTGATAACGCGTGGCGTTAACAGATGAATGGCGTCACGCACTTCGGTTACTTCAGAGAACATGACGGTTGCGCCGCAGCGTACCAACAGGTCGGATGCAAAACCAACGGCCGGGTTAGCGGTGACGCCAGAAAAAGCATCGCTGCCGCCACACTGCATGCCGACAACCAATTCTGATGCCGGACAGGTTTCACGCTGACGTTTGTTCAATCGTTGCAGGTGCTTGTCTGCCATCGTCAGAATGTCATCCACCATCGATCGGAAGCCAACATGTTGTTCATCCTGCAAGCGGACAATGCTGGTGTCATCAAGAGAAATGGCCTGTACATCCGGCGTCCCTTCCAGCAGACGTTCCGGCTGTAATTTTTCACAACCCAGACCCACCACCAGTATTTCGCCGCCAAAATTTGGGTTTAATGCCAGATTGTGAATGGTGCGGATAGGAACCACTGCGGCAGGGGCATTGATTGCCACACCGCAGCCATAGAGGTGATTGAGTGCGACCACGCCATCTACATTGGGATAGTTGGGCAATAAATCCCGTTCGATAATTTTGACCACATAGTCCACTACGCCCGCGACGCAATGCACGCTAGTGGTAATGCCTAACAGATTTTTCGTACCCACGCTGCCATCGGCGTTACGATAACCTTCAAAGGTATAGCCTTCCAGAGGGGGAAGCGCGGGGGGGATTTTGGTTGCCAGCGGCAGAGTTTCTAGCGCAGGAGCCTGAGGCAATTCGACCAGGGATTCATCAATCCAGCTTCCCTGGGCAATATCGCGCAGTGCATACCCGATAATTTCTCCATAGCGGATGATTGCACCTGCTTTGGCGATATCAACAAGGGCAACTTTGTGCCCCTGTGGAACATGCTCAATTAATTCCAGATCATCATTAAAACGGGTTCCAGCACGTAAGCCATTATTATTAACAACAATGGCAACATTATCAGAATCATGAACCTTAATATAAAGTGGCTGCTCTTGTGCAGCATTACTTTCTGATTTATCTGACATGATGCAAGCCTTTATTATTGGTTTATCAGAAACGCAGTAGTCACTATTACCACGCTATTACTTCATTGCTCGCTAATGAGTATACGTGAGGTTCTCTTCTCATACATTATGCAATTGACCTAAGCCGGCGCTTTTTGTTTCTTATTTATCAGGCTAAGTTCCAGTTTTCGGTGAGTTTGATCACATTCTGTCTGCACGTGGTTTCTAAGGCGGAAATGAAAATAATGTGTATGAATGTAAATAGAGAATAACGGCATTTTTCGTGAAACACCTCGCACTATATAGGGCAAGTGCACCAACATATTCCAAAGGGGATTTTTAATGTTGTGCTTTTATCTAGTGAGCACCCAGCAGGTAAAAATTATAATGTTCCTGCGAGTTGAGGATGTCAGCTAATTACTCTGAAGCTATATAGCCTGGCTATTCGCAAAAAAAATAAAAATGGGAATTTAACTATACCCTAAATAATCCACTGATCTTCATTCTGATAACCCTACGCCGTTATCTGTTATTTGGAATGAATGAGCGAACCGCGATTGAAGCAGGAGTTCATCATGAATACAGTAAGCTCAGCAGCTGGCGCGATACAAAAGAGAACAAACGCCCGCTACTGGATTGTCGTGATGTTGTTTATTGTCACGTCATTTAACTATGGAGACCGTGCGACCTTGTCCATTGCTGGTTCAGCAATGTCTAAGGAAATTGGGTTGGATGCGGTAGGGATGGGCTATATCTTCTCTGCGTTCTCCTGGGCATACGTTATTGGTCAAATACCGGGAGGCTGGCTGCTCGATCGCTTTGGCTCAAAGAAAGTCTACTTCTATAGTATCTTCACCTGGTCGATTTTTACCTTATTACAAGGGTTTGTCGATATATTCAGTGGCGCGGGCATTGTTATTTCTCTGTTCCTTTTACGCTTTATGGTTGGTCTGTGCGAATCGCCTTCCTTCCCAGGAAATAGCCGCATTGTCGCTGCCTGGTTTCCTGCTCAAGAGCGTGGAACAGCTGTTGCGATATTCAACTCGGCACAGTACTTTGCGACGGTGATCTTCGCCCCTATCATGGGCTGGCTGGTACATGCCGTGGGTTGGGCGCATGTGTTCTGGTTCATGGGTGGGTTGGGTATCATCCTCAGCTTTGTCTGGCTGAAAGTGATCCATGATCCGAAGGATCACCCTAGCGTGAATCAGGCTGAACTGGATTATATTGAAGCCGGTGGTGCACTAATTAATATGGATGCCAAAGGGTCGAAGAATGCGACCGTGAAGGGTGAGAAATGGCATCAGATCAAGCAATTAATGCAGTCCCGTATGATGCTTGGCGTTTATATCGGTCAATATTGCATTAACGCATTAACCTACTTCTTTATCACCTGGTTCCCGCTTTATCTGGTTCAGGCGCGCGGGATGTCGATCCTCAAAGCGGGGTTTGTCGCCTCGGTGCCTGCTATCTGTGGTTTTGTCGGCGGTGTACTGGGGGGCATCATTTCCGATTATCTGATGCGCCGGACGAATTCGCTGACCTTTGCCCGTAAAACGCCTATCGTTCTTGGTATGTTGCTCTCCATGTCGATGGTGATTTGTAACTACGTGGAAACTGAGTGGGTTGTCATTGCGGTGATGTCTGCGGCTTTCTTCGGCAAAGGCATTGGTGCGCTGGGCTGGGCGGTTATGGCTGATACGGCACCGAAAGAAATCAGCGGGTTAAGCGGTGGGTTGTTCAATATGTTCGGTAATGCGTCAGGCATCGTCACGCCGATTGCAATTGGCTACATCATCGGGATGACCGGCTCTTTTAATGGTGGTCTGGTGTATGTCGGGATTCACGCGCTGGTTGCTATCGTTAGCTACCTGTTCATCGTGCAAGATATTAAACGTATCGAATTGAAGCCGTTCGTTAAGCGTTAATTAGCATCTCTGAATGTAGCTGTAATACAACACGCCGAGCCATCATGCTGATAGCTCGGCGTTTATTTATATCATGGAAAATATTGTGGTCTATTATCGGCGGGAGGAGTCACTCTCTTAAGTGACCCTCTTAGCAATTACAGGCCATTATCCCAAGCGCGATATACGCGATCTAGCCTCGTCAAGGTGGCTACGCAACGCCGTAAGGCATGGGCCAAAATTGGCGGATAAGTGGCTGCTATCACGTGCTAAAGCTAAGAAATTCTCTGCCAGCTCCAATGCTTCCTGCCAGATTTCCCCGCCGATCACTTCAAGTAGTTTCGCTGGTCGAAGTGTATTCACTCTTTCGCCACCTGATTTAGGGGCAAAACCCATTGGCAGCATGTCGTAGGCTGGCGCAAGCTTGTATGGGCGGCCATTGCTACTAATGAACGACAGGTTACCGTGGTGCATGTCGGTATTGCCGATCAGCGTCCCAAACGCCCAAAGTCGTGCCGTGCCAATTGAGGCATCAGGATGAACATGTCTTTGCTTAACCAGCTCATTGACCAAAATGGGCCAAGGGTCCCGCGCGCGACCTACAAACTCAGCCTCTAGCGACCGTAAAGAAAAGATACCAATACGGCCTAACAGGCCTGCACGGTCGAACCGCGGGATCTCAAGGAAGCGTCGCCCTCCAAAATCAAACACCTCTGTGTCTACTCCGAGCACTTTTAACGCAAGATGTTCGGACTGTAGCAGGTCGCGCCAGCGTTCACTTATGGGGTTATCGTCCAGAGCTGTGAATTTCACTAGCACATGGCCACTTTCTGTATAGGTGCAAAATTTTGGTTGCTCACCTCCAGCAGATGAACCTGGTACCTCACCGGAGCTAACAGCCAACGCTAGCGTGGGATAGGCTGTAGCTCGATCAACGGGAGTAGGTAACGGCATCTCCACAAATTGGTTTCTTGCCTGTTCACCTATCAATAGATTTCCTACCGCATCGTACCCATGAGCTAACAAGGCTCTAATAACATTAGCGTCAGTCCAGTCTTCTGGATTAGGAGGTAAACCGAGCTCGGCTGAATATGTTGATGCATATGCTCGCCCAAGATATCCCTGCGGCCGCATGTCAAATAACCACCAGGGCAGCCCGTCACTATGAATACACTCATTGCTAGTCTCCTCCATGACAAATCCGTCTGGGTGAACGGGAATGAGTTTACCAAGTGATGTTACTTGACCCCCTTCGGTTATGCGGTAAATGGGGGTAGGATCAAACCCGCGAAAATCGTCACGCAAAGCATATTGAATAGATGAACCTGATCCAAATCGAACAACGTTATCACCAAGTGAATTTAAATCTCGGGAAACAGTAGGTTGGCTAACGCCAGTAATATCAGATAATTGCCTTGCGGTCATTGGCCCCAAGCGTAGCATTTTGCGTATCATGTCAAAGCGATTTTTCATAACGCCGAACCACTTAATGAATTAAAAATGAATAGATTATTGAATAGAAAATGAATGGTAATCTATCAGTTATTTTATAAGATGTCATATTCGTAGGGCGCTTCTCTATTGATGTGCTTGCAAGTAGACCTGTTTTAGTCACACGTACTGTTGGCGCTCCCAGTTTTTCAGCCATCAGCAGGTAGTTTTCCTGCGTTAGATCGTTCAGCGATTCGTGAGACTGCTCGCTATTGTATTCTGTTAGCTAACGCCTTGTGATTTCTCGTGCTTAATTCAGCATTCTGAACAGACTTCAGTCCGGTATGTCCGGTTAAAACGCTCGATAAAGGCATTCGACCTTCATTCTGTGTAATTTAGAAGATTAGTTTTAAAAGTGTGGTGTGAGAGGGAACGTAAACTGTGACTATCAACTTGTATAAAAAAGCCTAAAAAACGAGTGACACAGCGTTAGTTCATGAAGTGTGTTAATTGTGGACAATTATTGATGTTAACTATTTAAATAAAAACAATAAGTTAAGATTTTTTACTAGCTGAATTCTCACACAACATAAGTTAAAGAAATTCGCTTTTCCTCGTTTTCGTGAAACATCTCCCATTCGACTGTGATAATGACATATTTAATCTGCATTTAGACAGGGAATGCTGTGCTATTGCCCAATGAGTTGTGAAATAAGAAAACTTATACTTTTTACTGAGGTTGGTAAGGCGATACGAAGTTCGACACCGCTTTTCTGACCGTGTTATTTCGGTATTAAGGCAGTTATACCTGTTTTTATTCTGATAACCCTACAAGCATGGTTCATTCTAAATCAGAGTAAAAACAAGGTCGCGCTAATAAAGTAGGAAAACAATATGAAATCATCTACTGGTGCACCATCTGTTTTTTCTTTCTGTATGACTGAATTATTTTCATCTGCCTCAATGTGTTCCTGCATTTTGGCAAACATCGGAAACCTAAGCGTAAACCCTGTGCGCTCCATTCATGAAAGGAGCCTGTGATGACAAGTTTTTCCGCAACCCCTGTAATTACCGATATGAAAGTCATTCCTGTTGCAGGCTATGACAGCATGCTGTTGAACATCGGGGGTGCACATGGCGCTTACTTCACTCGTAACCTCGTCATTTTAACCGACAGCGCCGGGCATACCGGTGTCGGCGAAGCGCCCGGTGGTGACGTTATTTACAACACGCTGGTTGAAGCGATTCCCCGCGTAAAAGGCGAACAAATCGCCCGTATGAACCGTTTGGTTCATGACATTCATCTCGGCAACCAATCTTCTGATTTTGATTCTTTCGGCAAAGGTGCCTGGACGTTTGAACTGCGCGTGAATGCGGTGGCAGCACTCGAAGCGGCACTGCTCGATCTGCTGGGGCAATTTATGGGTGTCCCTGTTGCTGAGCTGCTGGGGCCGGGTAAACAGCGTGATGAAGTCACCGTGCTCGGTTATCTGTTCTATATCGGCGACCGTACGAAGACGGATTTACCCTATTTGTCGGGTGAGAAAGACAAACACGAGTGGTATCACCTGCGTCACCAGCAGGCGATGGACAGTGAGGCGATTGTGCGTTTGGCCGAAGCCACCACTGACCGCTACGGATTTAAAGATTTCAAACTCAAAGGTGGCGTGTTGCCCGGCGAGCAGGAAATCGATGCTGTGAAGGCACTGAAGAAACGTTTTCCGGATGCCCGCATTACCGTCGATCCCAACGGAGCCTGGCTGCTGGATGAAGCGATTGATTTATGCAAAGACATGAAGGGTATTCTGACCTATGCGGAAGACCCGTGCGGTGCTGAGCAGGGTTTCTCTGGTCGTGAAGTGATGGCTGAGTTCCGCCGTGCTACCGGACTGCCGGTGGCGACCAACATGATTGCCACCAACTGGCGTGAAATGAATCATGCCGTGATGTTGCAGGCCGTCGATATCCCACTGGCCGATCCGCATTTCTGGACGATGCACGGTGCGGTGCGCGTTGCTCAGATGTGTGACGAATGGGGTCTGACATGGGGTTGCCATTCCAATAATCATTTCGATATCTCCCTGGCGATGTTCACACACGTGGGCGCAGCGGCGCCGGGTAACCCGACAGCGATTGATACGCACTGGATCTGGCAGGAAGGCCAGCACCTGACTAAAGAACCGCTGCAAATCGTCAACGGTAAAATTAAGGTGCCGGAACGACCCGGTTTGGGAATCGAGCTGGATATGGCACAGGTGATGAAAGCCCATGATCTGTACAAAAAATTACCGAGTGGGGCACGTAATGATGCCGCCGCCATGCAGTACCTGATTCCTGGTTGGAAGTTTGATCGCAAACGCCCGGTTTTTGGCCGCTAACCCTACAGTGAAAAATTAGAGAGATAAGGATAAGAAAATGACATTGCAAAGTTCAACGCCGGTTATTACCCACATGCAGGTTATTCCGGTTGCAGGTCACGACAGTATGCTGCTCAACCTGAGTGGCGCACATGCACCCTATTTCACGCGCAACATTGTGATTCTGAAAGATAACGCTGGGAATACCGGTGTCGGTGAAATTCCTGGTGGTGAAAAAATCCGCCAAACGCTGGAGGATGCCGCCGCGTTGGTGGTGGGGAAAACGCTGGGTGAATATAAAAACGTGATGACAGCGGTGCGTACGCAGTTCGCTGACCGTGATTCATCCGGGCGCGGTTTGCAGACGTTCGATCTACGTACCACCATCCATGTCGTCACAGGGATTGAAGCCGCCATGCTCGATCTGCTGGGGCAATTCCTCAATGTCAGCGTGGCCTCGCTGCTCGGTGATGGTCAACAGCGTGATGCGGTAGAAATGCTGGGTTACCTGTTCTATATCGGCGATCGTAATAAAACCGATCTGCCTTATCAGAGCCAGACGAATGAGAAGTGTGATTGGTATCGTCTGCGCCACGAAGAAGCCCTGTCTCCTGACACCATCGTGCGCTTGGCAGAAGCTGCGTATGAAAAATACGGTTTCAATGATTTCAAACTGAAAGGCGGCGTCTTGGCCGGTAGCGAAGAGGCCGAAGCGGTGACTGCGCTGGCGAAACGCTTCCCGCAGGCGCGCATCACGCTAGACCCGAACGGAGCCTGGTCGCTGGATGAAGCCATCGGTTTAGGCAAACAGCTGCGCGGCGTGCTGGCGTATGCAGAAGATCCGTGCGGTGCGGAACAGGGTTTCTCCGGTCGTGAAGTCATGGCGGAATTCCGCCGGGCGACGGGGCTGCCTACCGCGACCAACATGATCGCTACCGATTGGCGACAAATGGGCCACACTATCTCGCTGCAATCGGTCGATATTCCGTTGGCCGATCCGCACTTCTGGACGATGCAAGGTTCGGTTCGTGTGGCGCAGATGTGCCACGAATGGGGCTTAACCTGGGGTTCTCACTCCAATAACCACTTTGATATTTCACTGGCGATGTTTACCCAAGTTGCCGCAGCGGCTCCGGGTAAGATTACGGCGATTGATACGCACTGGATTTGGCAGGAAGGCAACCAACGCCTGACGAAAGAACCGTTGCAGATTGTTGGCGGTATGGTGGAAGTGCCGAAGAAACCGGGTCTGGGTGTCGAGCTGGATATGGATCAGGTAATGAAAGCACACGAACTGTATAAAAACATGGGATTAGGCGCACGTAACGACGCAATGGGAATGCAGTACCTTATTCCTGAGTGGACGTTTGATAATAAACGTCCTTGTCTGGTTCGCTAACGTTCTGCTTTTCCGTTTTTTGAGCGCGCCGCTTCAGGTAAGCGGCGCTGGAATGACCGAGGATAAAAAATGAAGACTCCGCTGTTACCTAACCGTTTTCGCCAAGATTTGCAGCAGGGGAAAACGCTGATTGGCTGCTGGTGCGCGCTAGGCAATCCGATTTCAACTGAAGTGCTGGGGCTGGCGGGATTCGACTGGCTCGTGCTGGATGGAGAACACGCGCCTAATGATATCGTGACGTTTATTCCCCAGTTAATGGCGCTGAAAGGTAGTCACAGCGCGCCCGTTGTCCGCCCGCCATGTAATGAGCCAATCATCATCAAACGGCTGCTGGATATTGGGTTCAATAACTTCCTGATCCCCTTCGTAGAAACGGCGGAAGAAGCCGCGCGTGCGGTGGCCTCCACCCGTTATCCGCCAGCGGGGATTCGCGGTGTTTCCGTGGCGCATCGTAGCAACAGCTATGGCACTGAACCGGACTATTTCGCCAAGATTAACGACAACATTACCGTCGTGGTGCAAATCGAAAGTCAGGATGGCCTAGACAATCTGGATGCGATCATCGCGGTAGATGGCGTAGACGGCGTATTTGTTGGCCCGAGCGATCTGTCTGCGGCGCTGGGCTATCTCGGTCAGCCTAACCACCCCGATGTGCAGAAGGCGATCCGCCACATCTTCGATCGCGCAGCAGCACATAACAAACCGTGCGGCATTCTGGCACCGGTTGAAGCCGATGCGCGTCGCTATCTGGAATGGGGCGCAAGCTTTGTCGCGGTAGGCAGCGATCTGGGCGTATTCCGCAGTGCAACACAGGCGCTGAGCGACAAATACAAGAAGTGATTCAGACTGCCGACAAACTTACTTACAGAATGAAAACGGTGGGAATGGGATAGAAGAGTAAAGCGTCCGCGCCAGGGATGGCGCGGCTCGAGCTTACAGGGACGTACTTGCAGCGACTTTACGATCTACCCATTATCACCGCTCGGCGTACTTTGTTAGCAAACTCAGTCATTCCGTAGCGAATCGAATCTGCCATGAGGCGGGTTCATCATGAATTGAAGTGATATCTACATCAGACAATGAGGTTAGGGCGATGAAAATTGGTTTTATTGGATTGGGCATCATGGGAAAACCGATGAGTAAAAATCTGCTGAAAGCAGGTTACTCATTAGTCGTGATGGATCGAAATCTGGACGCGGTCGCGGAAGTGGTTGCGGCAGGCGCCACGGCGGCTACAACGCCGAAACAGGTTGCAGAGCAGTGCGATGTCATCATCACCATGCTGCCTAACTCTCCACACGTTAAAGACGTAGTGCTGGGTGAAAACGGCGTCATCGACGGTGCGCGTGCCGGAAGCATTGTGGTGGACATGAGCTCAATCGCCCCGCTTGCTAGCCGTGAAATTGCGACCGCACTGGCCGCGAAAGAGATCGCGATGCTGGATGCCCCGGTTAGCGGCGGTGAACCCAAAGCGATCGACGGCACGCTGTCCGTGATGGTTGGCGGTGACAAGGCGCAGTTTGACCGCTGCTTTGAAATTCTGAAATCAATGGCAGGTTCCGTTGTACATACCGGCGATATCGGTGCGGGCAACGTCACCAAACTAGCGAACCAGGTCATTGTGGCATTGAACATTGCCGCCATGTCTGAAGCGCTGGTGCTGGCGACGAAAGCGGGTGTTAACCCCGATCTGGTTTATCAGGCGATTCGCGGTGGGTTAGCGGGCAGCACGGTGTTGGATGCGAAAGCACCGATGGTGATGGATCGTAACTTCAAGCCGGGGTTCCGTATCGATCTGCATATCAAAGATCTGGCTAATGCATTGGATACCTCACACGGCGTTGGTGCACAGTTACCGTTAACGGCGGCGGTGATGGAAATGATGCAGGCGCTGAAAGCGGACGATCTGGGATCGGCTGACCACAGTGCGCTGGCGTGCTATTACGAGAAACTGGCTAAAGTAGAAGTTACGCGATAAGCCGTGAAGCGATAGTCAGTCGGCTGGCATAAGGTGCCAGCCGACTGACAGATAAGCATTCTGATCTACCCAAGAGATTTCAGGATCTCTGCCCTGAAAACTGATGGGTATAAGCGCTATTTCATGAGCGCGCGGATTATTGATGCAATCGGAACGTTGATGAAATCGGATCGTTTATGAAAATAGTGATCGCACCGGATTCTTATAAAGAAAGCCTGTCTGCACAAGAGGTTGCTACGCAGATTGAAAAGGGATTTCGTGAAATATTTCCCGATGCCTGCTATGTCAAATTGCCCGTTGCAGATGGTGGAGAAGGCACGGTTGAAGCCATGGTTGCTGCGACCGATGGCAAGATTGTTAATGTTAAGGTGACAGGACCGTTAGGCGATAATATTGACGCGTTCTTTGGCCTGTCTGGCGATGAGAAAACGGCGTTTATTGAAATGGCGGCGGCAAGTGGCCTGGAACGTGTGCCTTCTCAACTGCGTAATCCGTTAAAGACCACGAGCTATGGCACGGGCGAGTTGATTCGCTGCGCGTTGGATCACGGCGTTCGGCACTGCATCATCGGGATTGGCGGAAGCGCAACCAATGATGGCGGATCGGGCATGGTGCAGGCGCTGGGCGCGAAGTTGCTGGATAAGCAGGGCGAACAGATTGGTTTTGGCGGCGGTGAACTCGATAAGCTTGCCAGCATTGATATCAGCGAGCTGGATGAGCGTATTAAAGGTTGCCGTTTTGAAGTGGCCTGCGATGTAACCAACCCGTTGACGGGGAAACTTGGGGCATCGGCTATTTTTGGTCCTCAGAAAGGCGCAACGCCGGAGATGATCGAACAGTTGGATAATGCGTTGAAGCATTATGCGACGGTGATCCGGCACGGTCTGGACATGGACGTGGAACACGTTCCTGGAGCGGGTGCTGCGGGCGGAATGGGCGCGGCGTTACAGGCTTTTTGCGGCGCTGAACTTCGTCAGGGTATTGAGATTGTTACGGAAGCGCTGGGACTGGACGAACTGGTTCGAGATGCCACGTTGGTGATTACTGGGGAAGGGCGCATCGATAGCCAGACGATCCATGGCAAAGTACCGATTGGCGTGGCACGCGTCGCCAAGCAGTACAATAAACCGGTGATTGGCATTGCAGGTAGCCTAACGGCAGATGTCGCGGTGGTGCATGAACATGGCCTAGATGCCGTATTCAGCGTGCTTTACAACATCTGCTCACTAGAAGAAGCGCTGGATAATGCGGCAGAGAATGTGCGAATGACGGCGCGTAATATCGCCGCCACGATCCGACTGGCGCAGTCAGTATCGTGCTGAGCGCCATCGTGATTTAGATTCAATGTTGGTCTTACTACACTTTTTTATGTAGACGTAGATGTAGACGCGGAGGCTGAGGCGGTTTCGTGCGCCACAATACTGCTATTCCATGCTACTTCGCAGCACGCGCCCGACACGGGGCGGCTCCATCGCCGCTTGCCCCGTGACCCCTAGGCTTTCGGCGTAAATTATGCCGGATAACAGCAAAGCGCACGAAACTGTCTCCGCAGCCACATAAAATGTGGCGAAGCGGGACGATTGATTACGAATGCATGGGATTGATATGCGGCTGGGCGGCTTTGTTGACATTGTCGATCTCGTCCAGTAGCTCCAGCCATTCGGGTTCCAGATCGCTGGCGTGAACGCCTTTACGCAGTTGTTGTTCCAGATAGCGACAGATGCGCTTCAGACGTGGGACGCCGCTGTAGCTGCAACTGCCGTGCAGTTTATGAACCAGTTCAATAATGTCGTCATCCGTCTGACCGTTGAGTACGTTCTCGATCTTTCGTCGTACTTCCGGTAGGAAATCCAGCAGCATTTGTAACAGGTCACGCGCCAGCTCCGGCTTGTTAGCGGCCTGTTGCTGTGCCAATGCCCAGTCAAGTGACAGTTGGCTATCATCGTGCTCGTTCAACAGACGTGTAATATCGCCTCGATCGCGCTTCAACGGATTTTTTCGGGCATGACGTGTCAGCACGCTTTTCAGCATTTGCTCGTCTATCGGTTTAGCCAGATAGTCATCCATACCTGAGCGCAATAGATGATCGCGTTCACCCGTCATGGTCTGCGCAGTCACCGCGATAATGGGCGTCGTAGCATGATGAGGGATCTGGCGGATCAGTTCGCTGGCGCAAATACCGTCCATGCCCGGCATCTGAATATCCATGAGGATAATATCGAGCTGATGTATTTGCGCCTGTGCAATCGCATCTGTTCCGCTTTCGCACAGGATAATCGTATCGACCTGTTCTTCCAGCAGTGTGCCGATCAGTTTCAGATTTGCGGGGTTGTCATCTACCGCCATCACGCTCAGCGGCAGACGAGCTGGGTGGCGTAGTGCATTCTGGTTCGCTGCGGTGTCGCTCGGCAGGAAAGAGAGCTGGAACAGCGTGCTGTCCTGTAGTAGTGGCAACAGGCGTGATGAGGCAAGCGGCTTGCTCAGACAGGCATGTACGCCGAAAGTTTTCAACTGCTCGGCATCCATTTGCGCCAGACTGGGTAGTGCCAGAATGACGCAAGGCGCACGGCGGCAGATATCGCGCAGTCTGGGCGTGTAGTCGAGCAGAGAGTTGCGATATTGCACGGGAATACCGAGCAGCAGGATATCGAATTCCCCTTCCGGCAGTTGCTCAAACGTCGGGCTATAGCTCACGATAAGCGGCGTCTGGCTCAGGATATCCAGCGTAGCCTGTGCGGCGATAGGATGGTACTCCACGTAGGCCAGATGTTTACCTTGCAGCATCGTATAGGCCGGTTCGGTTGGTATGGCGTGGGGATTGAGCGGCAGCGTGATGTGGAACCAGAAGGTCGAGCCTTTGTTGAGCTGGCTTTGGAAACTGATATCGCCGCCCATTTCTTTGACCAGACGCTGAGTGATGACCAACCCAAGCCCTGTGCCGCCATGACGACGTGAAATACTGGTGTCAGCCTGACGGAAAGCCTGAAACAGCTGCGATTGCTGCAATTCGGCGATACCGATGCCAGTATCGCGTATTTGCACCTCTAGCTGAATTTGATGATGCTCCTGCCGCCGCTTCTCTACGCGAATGTCAATGTTGCCCTGTTCGGTAAATTTAATCGCATTGCCCAGCAGGTTAGTGATGATCTGCTGTATCCGTAGCGGATCGCCGACATACTGTTCAGGAACGTCATTCTGAATGCTGAGCGTCAGCTCTAACCCTTTTTCATGTGCCGTATGTGCCAGCAACATCACAACGTCGTCTAGCGTGCTGTGCAGGGAGAATGGAATATCCTCCAGCACCAACTTTCCGGCCTCCAGCTTAGAGAAATCCAGTACATCGTTAATAATATTTAGCAGGTTATTGGCAGATCGCTCGATAGTCAGCAAATAGTCAGTCTGGGTGGTGTTCAGTGGGGTTTTCAATGTCTGGCGGGTGAAACCGATCACGCCATTCAGTGGCGTTCTCAGTTCATGTGACATATTCGCCAAAAACTCGGACTTGATGCGTGCGGCTTCCTGTGCCCGCTTTTTGGCGAGATCCAGTTCAACGTTTTGGATCTCCATCTGCTCCAGTGTCTCTCGCAGATCGTAGGTCGCCTGATCGATGTTTTGCTGCATTTCTTCGTGGTAGGCGGTCAGCGACATAGCCATTGAGTTAATGCCATTTTTCAGCATATCTAGCTCGCCGAGCATGTAGCCTTCCACCCGACTATCCAACTGCCCGCGGCGAATACGATCGACGGTATCCACCATATTACGGATTGGCGTGGTGACATCGCGCATCAGACGATAGGCAAAGACAACGGCTGCACCCAACGATAACAGCAGTAGGAGCGCGGCGATAAAGATTTCCTGATACTGCTGAAGCCGAATGGTACTGGTATCCAGCTCAATGACCAGATAGCCGAGAGGTGTCGCTGTACCAGGGAATAGGGGGGCTCCCCCGCCAGGCATGAATTCGCTGTCGTTAACTATCGGCATGTGCAGAATCAGCGCATCACTCGTGTGGTGCAGATGCAGCTTATTGTACGAAAGCGCATCGCTGCTGAGCGGCTGCAACGCCACATTATTGCGTACATTAGTGGTGGCTAGTAGCTGATTACGGGCATCGAATACGCTAATGGTACGAATAATCGCGGAGTGGCGGCGATGAAGTGTATTGATTAACGCAGGAATTGTGTCCATCTGGCGATGGGTAATGGCATAGGCGCTGATGGTTGCCAGTGGTTCGATGATGCTGGTGCCTGAATCGGCCAACTGCGACTGCAACTGATTGTAACGATGGATAACGAAGAACGAGCTGAGCAACAGCCCGATCATCAGCGTTGGTGCCAAAATCAGTATCAACATCCGTGCACGAAGACTGTATTTGGTCATGAGGTTCCAATGTGGGAGAATTAGAGGATGCTGGGTACCCTAATGTTTATTGGGTACTGCGTTTATCTGTTACAGCCGTTCAACTCAAGAGAAAAATCGATAGTACATTATGGCGCAATTCTACTCTCCAAACCGGCGTGTGACGACCCGGAAAGCAGTTCCAGCGAAAAACCTTACTGTCACGGTGGCGTCACTTGATCCATTTGGGCAGGGCGTGGCGCGTCACGAAGGCAAGACGGTTTTTGTTACAGGTGTGCTGCCGGGAGAGCAGGCCGAGGTGCAATTGACGGAAGAGAAGCGTCAGTTTTCGCATGCAAAACTTAAACGCCTGTTGACGCTTAGCCCGCAGCGCGTTGAGCCTCAGTGCCCTCATTTTACCCGCTGTGGCGGCTGTCAGCAGCAGCATGCAGAAATTACGTTGCAACAGAGCAGCAAAACGGTGGCATTGATGCGCATGATGACGCGGGAAACGGGCGTTGAGCTGCCTGCGGCATCGCTGATTGCTGGCACACCTTATGCCTATCGGAGGCGTGCGCGGCTTGCGTTATACTTTCAGGCAAAAGAGCAACGATTGTTGATGGGCTATCGGCAGGCAAATTCTCACGATCTGGTGGATATCAAAACCTGTCCGGTATTGCGTCCCGAGCTTGAAGTACTGCTACAACCGCTGCGCGAATGTTTGAATCGACTAAAAGCGGTAAAGCGTCTTGGGCATGCAGAACTGGTGCAAGCGGAGAACGGTCCGCTGCTGGTGCTGAGGCATCTTGATCCGCTGCATCCATCGGATGAGCAGGCGTTACGTGATTTTGCCCAGCAGCAGAGTGTCTCGGTTTATCTGGCATCGGATGCCGATTCGTTGACGTGTCTACACGGTGAAGAGCCGGTCTATCACGTCGCCGGGCTGACGCTGGCATTTAGCCCGCGTGATTTTATTCAGGTTAATGATGCGGTTAACCAGCAGATGGTCACGCAGGCGCTAACGTGGCTGGATGTGCAACCGCAGGATAGAATATTGGATCTGTTTTGCGGCATGGGCAATTTCACGCTGCCGCTGGCACAGCGTGCTGCCAGCGTTGTCGGTGTGGAAGGGGTTACTGCGTTAGTCGAGAAAGGGCGCGAGAATGCCCGACGCAATGCGCTGTCGAATGTCACATTTTTTCACCAAAATCTTGAGGATGACGTCACGCAGCAGCCGTGGGCGGCTCAGGGTTTTGATAAGATATTACTTGATCCGGCACGTGCGGGCGCAGCAGGCGTGATGGAGCAGATAACCAGACTGGCACCGAAACGGGTGGTGTATGTTTCCTGTAACGCCACGACGCTAGCACGCGAC
Source organism: Pectobacterium punjabense (assembly GCF_012427845.1). Taxonomy (NCBI): domain Bacteria; kingdom Pseudomonadati; phylum Pseudomonadota; class Gammaproteobacteria; order Enterobacterales; family Pectobacteriaceae; genus Pectobacterium; species Pectobacterium punjabense. The sequence continues at coordinate 3,719,900 of NZ_CP038498.1, read as the reverse complement.
AGCAAAGTATTACTCGCCGCCGGTTACCGGCTAGCGAATGTCGCGATGTTGGATATGTTTCCACATACCGGACACCTTGAATCGATGGCACTGTTTTTGCACGATTCCGGCACGCGGAAGGCTTAATAAACAGAAGCACAGCGTCGTTTGCAAGGTGAAGGGTAACGTAGGGAGAAATTATGGTTGCGGTAAGAAGTGCGCATTTGAATACGGCAGGTGAATTTGTCCCTGACGCGTGGATTGCTTCACTGGGCATTGCCAGTCAGCAATCGTGTGAACGTTTAGCCGAAACCTGGCGTTACTGTGAACAGCAAACGCAAGATCACGCCGATGCCTCGTTATTGCTGTGGCGTGGCATCGAAATGGTGGAAATCCTGTCCACGCTCAGCATGGACAATGACAGCATGCGCGCAGCGCTGCTCTTTCCGCTGGCAGATGCAAACGTGGTCGATGAACCGACGCTGGAAGCCGCGTTTGGGAAAAACATCGTTGATTTGGTGCATGGCGTGCGCGATATGGATGCAATCCGCCAGCTCAAAGCGACGCAGAATGATTCGGGCGCGTCTGAGCAGGTTGATAACATCCGCCGCATGCTGCTGGCGATGGTGGAAGATTTCCGCTGCGTGGTGATCAAGCTCGCCGAGCGGATTGCACACCTGCGAGAAGTGAAAGATGCCCCGGAAGAAGAACGGGTATTGGCGGCCAAAGAGTGTACCAATATCTACGCGCCGCTGGCTAACCGCTTGGGCATCGGCCAACTGAAATGGGAGCTGGAGGATTTCTGCTTCCGCTACCTGCATCCTGATGAATATAAAAAAATCGCCAAACTGTTGCACGAGCGGCGCATCGATCGTGCGCAGTACATTGATGATTTTGTCAAAACGCTGCGCGATGCGATGAAAGAAGAGGGCGTGCAGGCAGAGATCTACGGCCGTCCCAAGCATATCTACAGCATCTGGCGCAAGATGCAGAAAAAAGCACTGTCGTTCGATGAACTGTTCGATGTGCGTGCGGTACGCATTGTTGTCGAGCGTTTACAGGATTGCTACGGCGCGCTCGGTATCGTGCATACGCACTATCGTCATCTGCCGGATGAGTTTGACGACTACGTTGCTAACCCCAAACCGAATGGCTATCAATCCATCCACACCGTGGTGTTAGGGCCGGGCGGGAAGACGCTCGAAATCCAGATTCGTACGCGTCAGATGCATGAAGACGCTGAACTGGGCGTCGCAGCACACTGGAAATACAAAGAAGGCACCTCCGTGGGTGGGCGTTCTGGCTATGAAGGCCGTATTGCCTGGCTGCGTAAACTGCTTGCCTGGCAGGAAGAGATGGCCGACTCGAATGACGTGCTGGACGAAGTCCGTAGTCAGGTGTTCGACGATCGCGTCTATGTCTTTACGCCAAAAGGTGATGTGGTCGATCTTCCTGCCGGTTCCACGCCGCTGGACTTCGCTTATCACATCCACAGTGATATCGGGCATCGCTGCATCGGGGCGAAAATCAGCGGACGGATTGTGCCGTTTACCTACCAACTGCAAATGGGCGATCAAATTGAAGTTATCACCCAGAAGCAGCCTAACCCAAGCCGTGACTGGCTGAATCCGAATCTGGGGTATATCACCACCAGCCGCGGACGATCCAAGATCCAGAACTGGTTCCGTAAACAAGATCGCGACAAGAACATTCTGGCAGGTCGACAGATTCTGGATGACGAGCTGGCGCATTTGGGAGTTAGCCTGAAAGCGGCGGAAAAACTGCTGCTACCGCGCTACAACGTGAATTCGCTGGATGAATTACTGGCCGCGATTGGCGGCGGTGATGTTCGTCTGAACCAAATGGTGAATTTCCTGCAATCGCAGTTAAAACAGCCGAGTGCGGAAGAACTGGATCGCGAAGCCCTGCGCCAGCTGACGCAAAAAACGCATCAGCCGCCAGCGCGCAGCAATAACAAAGACAATGGCCGTGTGGTCGTTGAAGGTGTTGGCAATCTGATGCATCACATTGCCCGCTGCTGCCAGCCAATTCCGGGTGATGAAATCACCGGATTTATCACACGCGGACGGGGAATTTCGATTCACCGCGCTGACTGTGAACAGTTGGACGAACTGCGAGCCAGCTCGCCGGAGCGGATTGTGGATGCGGTATGGGGTGAAAGTTACTCCAGCGGCTATTCGCTAGTGGTGAGGGTAATTGCTAACGATCGCAGCGGTCTGCTACGAGATATCACCACGATTCTGGCGAATGAGAAAGTCAATGTACTGGGCGTCGCCAGCCGTAGCGACACCAAGCAGCAGTTGGCGACGATTGATATGGATATTGAAATCTACAACCTGCAAGTGCTGGGCCGCATTCTGGCGAAGCTCAACCAACTACCGGATGTGATTGATGCACGGCGCCAGCAGGGGGCGTAAATGATGGTTTCACCATCAGCCAGCTGAAAACCTTGTGCGAGCGTGGTGAAAAGTTTCGTGCGTGGTTAGCAATATTGTTCTTTGTGGCACCATTGCCACGCCCGACTGAGGGATGCTCAGGTGCCGCATCCCTCAGAACCCTGGCTTTTGGCGAGAATTGTGCCGCGTTGCGGTTCCTTCGATGTACATGTCCGCTGTCGAGCCACCTGTGACGCGTTCCTGACGCGGCACAGGTTTTCGCCGCGTCCATGCGGCTCACTCGGCGGCCATGTGCATCTCAGCACAATTTTTTACGCCGTTGAAATGAAAATAGTGATGTCTTTGCGCTTTTTAGCACAAGTTAGCTGCCGTATTTTGCTATTTTTAAACAAATTTTTTCAGGAATATTATGACCGTATCTTTGACGAATTTACCTTCCATTGAGCGTCTGCTCGCCATCATGAAAACCCTCCGCGATCCCGAAAATGGCTGTCCGTGGGACAAGAAACAGACTTTTGATACCATCGCGCCTTATACGCTGGAAGAAACGTATGAGGTGCTGGATGCCATCAGTCGTCAGGATTTTGATGATTTGCGCGGTGAGTTAGGTGATTTGCTGTTTCAGGTGGTGTTTTACGCGCAGATGGCGCAGGAAAAAGGATTGTTCGATTTTTCCGACGTGTGTAACGCCATCAGCGACAAGCTAGAGCGCCGGCATCCGCATATTTTCGGCGAACTGACGCTGACGGATAGCGATGCTGTGTTGGCAAACTGGGAACAAACCAAAGCGCAGGAGCGCGCGGAGAAAGATCGTCATTCGCCGTTGGATGATATTCCTGATGCGTTGCCTGCCTTGATGAAAGCGCAAAAAATTCAGCAGCGTTGTGCGTCTGTTGGCTTCGATTGGGACAGTCTGGGACCGGTGCTCGATAAAGTGTATGAAGAGATCGATGAGGTGATGTTTGAGGCGCGGCAAGCCGTTGTCGATGAAGAAAAATTGGGCGAAGAGATTGGTGATTTATTGTTCGCCACGGTTAATCTCTCTCGTCATCTGGGACACAAGGCCGAGAATGCGTTACAGGCTGCCAATCGCAAGTTTACTCGTCGTTTTCGTGAGGTAGAACAAATCGTTACCGCATCGGGAAAAACGCTGGAACAGGCGACGTTAGATGAAATGGAAGCCGCGTGGCAGCAGGTGAAAAAACAAGAAACCGGCCATTGATCCGTTTTTAACCGTAAAACCGTTTTTTGGCGATTTTATTGTTTTTATTTATCTGTTTTTAAAGGTAATTGTAGGTTGGGGTGAATGTGGTTTTACCTCGTCTGCGAGTGTGTTGGAATCGCCACATTGTGTAAAACGAACATTTGTGGCGTTCATCAGGTTCAGGTATACTACTTTCCCGTCTTGGTACTTCCATCGTCTTTAAACCTAAACTCTCAGGTTCAGCATGACAACTAATTATATTTTTGTGACCGGCGGGGTCGTTTCCTCTCTGGGTAAAGGCATTGCCGCAGCCTCTCTGGCGGCTATTCTTGAAGCCCGTGGCCTCAACGTTACCATCATGAAACTGGACCCGTACATCAACGTGGATCCGGGCACGATGAGCCCGACGCAGCACGGTGAAGTGTTTGTCACCGAAGACGGTGCCGAAACCGATCTGGACTTGGGTCACTACGAGCGTTTCATCCGCACCAAAATGTCGCGCCGCAACAACTTCACCACTGGCCGTATCTACTCTGATGTCCTGCGCAAAGAGCGCCGCGGCGACTATCTGGGTGCGACCATCCAGGTGATCCCACATATCACCAATGCAATTAAAGAGCGCATCATTGAAGGTGGCGAAGGTCACGATGTTGTTCTGGTAGAAATCGGCGGTACTGTCGGTGATATCGAATCTTTGCCGTTCCTTGAAGCGATTCGGCAGATGGCGGTACAAGTGGGCCGCGAGCACACGCTGTTTATGCACCTGACGCTGGTGCCGTATCTGGCGGCGGCGGGTGAAGTGAAAACCAAGCCAACGCAGCACTCCGTTAAAGAACTGCTTTCTATCGGTATTCAGCCTGACGTGCTGATTTGCCGTTCCGACCGCACCGTGCCTGCCAACGAGCGTGCAAAAATTGCTTTATTCTGTAATGTGCCGGAAAAAGCAGTAATCTCCCTTAAAGACATTGATTCAATTTATAAAATCCCGTCGCTATTGAAATCGCAGGGGCTGGACGATTATATTTGTAAACGATTCAGCTTGGACTGTCCCGAGGCAAACCTGTCAGAATGGGAACAGGTTGTGTACGAAGAAGCCAACCCGGGCGGCGAAGTCACTATCGGTATGGTCGGCAAGTATGTTGCGCTGCCGGATGCCTACAAGTCTGTGATTGAAGCACTGAAACACGGTGGTTTGAAGAATCGCCTGACGGTGAACATCAAGTTGATCGACTCACAGGATGTTGAAACCCGTGGTGTCGAAGTATTGAAAGATTTGGACGCTATCCTGATTCCTGGCGGCTTCGGCTATCGTGGCGTCGAAGGGAAAATCATGTCGGCGAATTACGCCCGTGAGAACAACATCCCTTATCTGGGCATTTGCCTGGGGATGCAGGTCGCATTAATGGAATTTGCCCGTAACGTTGTTGGGATGGAAGGGGCAAACTCAACAGAGTTTGTGCCAGACTGTAAGTACCCTGTCGTTGCGTTGATCACGGAATGGCGTGATGAGAACGGCAATGTTGAAGTCCGTGATGAAGCCAGCGATCTGGGCGGTACCATGCGTGTTGGCGGGCAGCAATGCCATCTGACCGAAGGTAGTCTGGTGCGTCAGATGTACGGTGAACAAACGATTATCGAACGTCACCGCCATCGTTATGAAGTTAACAACATGCTGTTGAAACAGATTGAAGCGGCGGGATTACGGGTTGCTGGTCTTTCCGCCGACCGCAAACTGGTGGAGATTATCGAGTTACCCGATCATCCTTGGTTCGTTGCCTGTCAATTCCACCCGGAATTCACATCAACGCCGCGAGATGGACATCCCCTGTTTGCCGGCTTTGTCAAAGCCGCTGGCGCGTACCAGAAGCGTCAGGTGAAGTAAGAGTTATATCAGCAACGCGCGATCGCTATCGCGCGTTGTTCGTCTAGGGTTTTAGTTCTATCTAAAGTTTTAGTTTAACTTGTACTGAGGAAAATCTAATGTCCAAAATTGTTAAAGTCATCGGCCGTGAAATCATCGACTCACGCGGAAACCCAACTGTTGAAGCTGAAGTTCATCTGGAAGGTGGTTTTGTAGGTCTGGCTGCTGCGCCATCAGGGGCTTCTACTGGCTCTCGCGAAGCGCTGGAACTGCGTGACGGTGACAAATCCCGTTTTCTGGGCAAAGGCGTAACGAAAGCCGTTGCTGCGGTTAACGGCCCGATTGCTCAGGCTGTACTGGGTAAAGACGCGAAAGATCAGGCGAACATCGACAAGATCATGATCGACCTGGACGGTACTGAGAACAAATCCAAGTTCGGTGCTAACGCCATTCTGGCTGTGTCTCTGGCTGCTGCTAAAGCGGCTGCCGCGTCAAAAGGTCTGCCGCTGTATGCGCATATCGCTGAGCTGAACGGCACCCCAGGTAAATATTCTATGCCTCTGCCAATGATGAACATCATCAACGGTGGCGAGCACGCGGATAACAACGTTGATATCCAAGAGTTCATGATTCAGCCTGTTGGTGCAAAAACGCTGAAAGAAGCCATCCGTATGGGTTCTGAAGTGTTCCACACTCTGGCTAAAGTTCTGAAATCCAAAGGTATGGGTACGGCTGTTGGTGACGAAGGTGGCTATGCGCCAAACCTGGGTTCCAACGCCGAAGCGCTGGCCGTTATCGCTGAAGCGGTAAAAGCAGCAGGCTACGAGCTGGGCAAAGACATCACGCTGGCGATGGACTGTGCAGCATCTGAATTCTACAAAGACGGTAAATACGTTCTGGCTGGCGAAGGCAACAAAGCGTTCACCTCTGAAGAATTCACCCACTTCCTGGAAGATCTGACCAAACAGTACCCAATCGTGTCCATCGAAGACGGTCTGGACGAATCTGACTGGGCTGGCTTCGCTTACCAGACTAAAGTTCTGGGCGACAAAATCCAGCTGGTTGGTGACGATCTGTTCGTAACCAACACCAAGATCCTGAAAGAAGGTATCGAGAAAGGCATCGCTAACTCTATCCTGATCAAATTCAACCAGATCGGTTCTCTGACCGAAACGCTGGCTGCAATTAAAATGGCGAAAGACGCAGGCTACACGGCTGTTATCTCTCACCGTTCAGGCGAAACTGAAGATGCAACCATCGCTGACCTGGCAGTAGGTACCGCAGCAGGCCAGATCAAAACCGGTTCTATGAGCCGTTCTGATCGCGTTGCTAAATACAACCAGCTGATTCGTATCGAAGAAGCACTGGGTGATTCTGCGCCGTTCAACGGCCTGAAAGAAGTTAAAGGCCAGTAATTACGTCTCTGGGGTAATTCGGTCGCTGAGAAGGCGGCCTGATACGCACCAACGTGATTAACGATAACAATCCAGAAGCGTGAAAGCGTTTCTGGATTTTTTTTATGACGGACATCTTTGTCCGTCACCCTGCGGGCCGTTGCTTGCGCAACGTTGAAAAACGCTCCCGACGTTTTTTTATGGCGGACATCCTTGTCTGCCACCCTACGGGCCGTTGCTTGCGCAACGTTGAAAAACGTTCCCGACGTTTTTTTATGGCGGACATCCTTGTCTGCCACCCTACGGGCCGTTGCTTGCGCAACGTTGAAAAACGTTCCCGACGTTTTTAGACAGGACATTCCTGTCCGCTATATTTCCTGTTGCAGGTAGGGAAATACCTACAATGTAGTACTTTTCATACACCCTGTTTTTATATTTGAATATTTAAAATTCAACGTTTTATAAAATAAATCCCTCTATCGCTCTCCTTATTTTCTTCTTGTCATGTCTGTATAGTATGCGTCGATATATAAATGATTACATATCGATAATTGACATAATATTGACCAACAGGGATATAGCGGATGAAAGCCCGAAAAAATAATAGAAAAAAAGCACAGTGGTTATTGCCAGCATTAATGGTGGTTGTTCCACCGGTATTAAGCGCCGAACCGGCAACGATCAAAGACAGCGAAAAGACAAAAGCGGCTGACGTGATGGTCGTCAAAGCCGATCGCAGCGAGGCGAATGCGAATCTGGCTGGTGCAGGTATGACGGCCGACGATGTAGAGATCGGGCCATTAGGCAAACGCTCAAGGTTGGATACGCCGTATTCGACCACGACTGTGACGGAAGCCATGATAGCCAATCAGCAGGCAAAAAATGTTAACGATCTCCTCAAATATAACGCGTCCAGCCAGATGCAGGCGCGCGGCGGCATTGACGTGGGTCGTCCTCAAAGCCGTGGTATGCAAGGAAGCGTGCTGGCGAATAGCAGATTGGATGGGTTAAATATTATTTCCACCACCGCCTTTCCGGTTGAGATGCTGGAGCGACTGGATGTGATTAATAGCCTGACTGGCGCACTGTATGGGCCTGCCAGCCCAGCCGGACAGTTTAACTTTACGCAGAAAAGGCCAACGGCGCAGACGTTAAACCGTTTTACCGTAGGCTATTCTGGTAAAGGTGCGGCGATGGGCCATGCCGATCTGGGCGGACATCTGGGTGACGAAAACCAGTTCGGTTATCGCATCAACCTGTTGCACGATGAAGGTGAGGGGAGTATCAGCAACAGCACGCTGAGACGGCAGCTCGCCAGCGTCGCGTTTGACTGGAACCTCTCGCCCGACACGGTGTTGGAAGTCAATGCCAGCGAGTATCGCTTCAGAAAAATGGGCTATGCCAGTGGCTTTTCCTATGGCCCGACGATTCAGTTACCCAGCGCACCGGACGTGACGAAACAGGGATACGGGCAGAGCTTTGCGGGGCTCGATTTGGTGACGAAAACCGCCAGCACGCGTCTGAAGCACTACTTCAACAATAACTGGTATGCCTCGGGCGGGGTGGGCTATCAAACTGCCGATCGCGGTATGCGCTCGCTGTCGAATACGATTACTAACAATCAGGGCGCGGTGAGTACTTCTCTGACGCAGCCTTACAGTGCCGGGCGCTTTAAGGTATTGAGCAATACGCTGCAACTGAATGGCCATATCGATACGAACGGGCCTTCTCATGACGTGGTCTTCAGCACCACCGGATACCAGTGGACAATCTATAACGGACTGGGTAATAGCAAGCGCTTCCCGCTGGGAAACAGCACCATTGATTCACCGCGTAGTTATACCGATCCTAGCGACGGGCGTTTCTATATGGGATCGGGACGCTATAAATCCAGCCGTACCAGTCAGCAGGCGATCACCGCCGGCGATACCATTACGTTTAACGATCGCTGGTCGGCCATGGGCGTCGTGAGCCAAAGTTGGATTACCTCACGCAGTTTTGGCTCTGATGGTGAAGTGACCCGTGATACGGGCACTAGCCCGACGCTGTCTCTGATGTACAAACCTTTGCCTAACGTGATGACGTATGTCGCCTATGCCGATTCGTTGGAGCAGGGCGGCACCGCGCCAACAGATGATTATGTGGTGAATAAAGGGCAGACGCTGAAGCCTTATCGCAGTACCCAGTATGAAGCGGGGGTGAAATCGCAGTGGGATGGGCTGAATCTGAACGCGGCTATTTTCCGTCTGGAGCGCCCCTTCGCGTATGTCGCAGCAGATAACGTATTCAAAGAGCAGGGTAATCAGGTCAATACGGGTCTGGAGTTGATGGCGGATGGTGAAGTGTTTTCCGGCTTGCATCTCTATGGCGGCATGACACTGTTAGATCCTAAGCTGAAAGACACTGAATTAGCCGTAACACGTAATAAGCGCGTGGTTGGTGTGCCGAAATTCCAAGCTAATTTGCTGACGGAATATAGCCACCCGTCTTACCCTAATATGGTCTATATGGCGAACCTTCACTACACCGGTAAACGCGCAGCTAATGATGCTAATACGGCCTGGGCGGATAGTTATGTCACGCTGGATCTGGGTACACGCTACGGTTTTAAAATTTATGATAAACCTGCGGCGTTTCGCATTGCGCTCAATAACGTCACCAACGAACATTACTGGGCTTCCATATTCCCTGGCAGCACGGACGGCATTAACGGCGGTGCCAATGCGTTTGTCGGCGATCCGCGTGAAATTCGCGCTTCTCTGACCGTAGACTGGTGAGTGTGATGCTGAAACGTAACCTTACCACGCGGTATCGCGAGTATTTTCTCAATGCGTTAGTGCTGTTGGCGGTGAGTTTCTCCGGTGTGCAGTGGGTTCAGGCGGAAACGCCTGAATCGCCGCAGCGGACGATTCACTATTACGGCGATCGCACGGTGACGGTGCCCGCGACGGTTGAACGGGTTGCCACCTCGTGGAATGCGCAAAACTCAATACTGGCGATGCTGGGCTATGGCGATCGTATTGTCGGGACGACGAAGCTCGTGCGCGATATGCCGCTGTTCCGCCAGTTTGTGCCGTCCATTACGCAGGCTTCGCTGGTTTCCCAGAGTGGAAATATGGGAATTAATACTGAAGCACTAATTGCGCGCCGTGCTCAGGTCTTTTTCGTGTCGGAAAATGTGCCTATTGCTGAAGCTGAGGTATTGCGTAAAGCCGGAATTGCCGTGGTGCCACTGCGTTACAATTCGCTGGCGGCGATGGTGGAGCGCACGTTGATTACCGGTGAGATTCTGGGGCCGGAGGCGTCGCGTCGGGCACAGGATTTTGCCGCCTACTATCAGGATAACGTCAGGCGAGTGACGGAGGTTATCCAGCGCATTCCGCCACAGCAGCGTGTAAAGGTCTACCATTCGGTTGGCGATCCGTTGACGACATCGGGACGTCCTTCATTGAATCAGGACTGGATGGATCTGGGCGGTGCGATTAACGTGGCTGAGCCGTGGTTTAGCCAAAGTGGTGTGACAACGGCGCCTGTTTCGCTTGAGCAAATTTTTCAGGCCGATCCCGATGTGATTATTACGATGCAGGCTGAAGATGCGAAAGCTATCCGTCAGGATGCAAAGTGGCAGCAGCTGCGTGCGGTAAAAGAAGGGCGTGTTTACGTCAATCCGCTGGGCATGTTCTGGTGGTGTCGAGAAACGTCGGAGCAGGCGCTGCAATTTCTTTGGCTGGCAAAAATGCTCTATCCGCAGCAGATGCAGCACATCGATATGGCAAAAGAGACGCATGATTTTTATCAGCGCTTTTACGGGATCGATTTGACTGCGCAACAGGTAGCGTTAATTTTGTCTCCCCCAGTACATTAGGGGAGTGACTTGATAACAGGGCCGCATTGTGATGCGGCCCTGTTTTTTTAGACACAGAAAAATGAGGTATCGCGCAGATTACGCCAGCTGCTTGAGGATCGCTTTGGCGACGACTTCTGAGCTAGCCGGGTTCTGACCGGTGATCAGCTTGCCGTCTTCAACGAGGTACGGTGCCCAGTCGGGACCTTTTTCATACAGGCCACCGAGTTTCTTGAATTCATCTTCAATCAGGAAAGGTACCACGTCCGTCAATTGAACGGCTGCTTCTTCACCGTTGGTGAAGCCTGTCACTTTACGGCCTTTAATCAGGGCGTCGCCATTCTCTGCTTTCACATGAATCAGTACGCCCGGTGCGTGACAGACAAAACCAGTCGGTTTGTTGGCGCGAACAAAGGCTTCGATGAGCGCGATAGAAACCGGTGATTCTGCCAAATCCCAGAGCGGGCCGTGGCCGCCCGGATAGAAGACGGCATCGAAATCCTGTTCGCTGACGGTATCGAGTTTTACCGTATTGGCCAGTTCCTGCTGTGCGGCAGGATCGGCTTTAAAACGATGTGTTAGCTCGGTTTGAAAATCAGCGAGATCGCTTTTCGGGTCGAGAGGTGGCTGGCCACCAGCAGGGGAGGCGAGTACCAGCTCGGCACCGGCGTCTTTAAAGGTGTAATAAGGGGCAGCAAACTCTTCCAGCCAGAAACCGGTTTTATTACCCGTGTTGCCCAGTGTGTCGTGAGAAGTCAGGACCATTAAAATTTTCATCATTTTTCTCTCTATAGTTGCAGGATGATCGGGTGAATAGCTGCCGGTTACCCTTTGAGTACGGCGACAATTGCGTCTTGTTTCTCATGGTAAGGCGCACGTAGCGTTAGGTTAGACGCCCCATCTTCACTCTGTATGACAATCGGTTTGGCATGGCTGAAACGGCGGAATCCGTGAACGCCGTGGTATGCGCCGATGCCGGATGCGCCAACGCCGCCGAACGGAAGTGTCTCGATAGACACGTGCGTCATTACATCGTTGATAACCAGCGCGCCTGATGTCGTTCTGGCTGCGAAGCGCTGCTGCATGGCTTCATCATGGCTGAACAGATACGCCGCCAGCGGACGTGGATGTGCATTGATGTAGTGAATCGGTTCCTCTGCTGCCTGATAGGTTTTAATCGGCAGCAGCGGGCCAAAAATTTCTTCCTGCATGATCGTCATATCATCATGTACGCCGAACACCAGATGCGGGGCAATCTTGCGGCTTTTCGCATCGTAGGGCGCTTCGCCTTCCGGTGCCAGACTGACGACGGTTGCGCCCTGCTGTTCAGCTTCTTTCAGAATACGAATCAGGCGATCGTAATGCCTGTCAGCAATGATAGACGTGTAATCTGGGTTCGCCTGTAACGTCGGGAAACTTTTCTGCATAAAGGCTTTCGCGGCATCGCGGAAGGCTTGCTCTTGACCTGCGGGCAGCAGAACATAGTCCGGTGACAGGCAGATTTGCCCGGCGTTGAAGGTTTTCACCGTCAGCGTGCGTTCAACGGCTTCGGTGATGTCTGCGCTGCGATCAATCACGACAGGGGATTTACCACCCAGCTCCAGTGTGACCGGCACCAGATTCTCAGCCGCCGCACGCATCACATGCTTCCCTACGGCGGTGCTGCCAGTGAAAACCAGATGATCGAACGGCAGTTCGCTGAATGCCTGACCAATTTCCGCATCGCCCAGCACCACGGCCAATTCTAGCGGGTCAAAATAGTGGGCGATCAATTCCGCCAGCAGCTCAGACGTGCGCGGCGTGAGTTCTGACGGTTTCAGAATCGCGGTATTACCGGCGGCAAAAATGTCAGCCAGCGGGCCGAATGACAGGTTCACCGGGAAATTCCACGGGCTAATCACGCCGATCACGCCCAGAGGCTGATGTTGAATCCACGCCTGCATGCCGGGAGCGGGTTCATCAACCGGCTCTGGTTGCATCCAGCGTTCCACGTTGTCGATGGCATTCTGGAGTATTTTCAGTGTGATGCCGATATCGGCGGCGAAGGAGTGATACAGGCTGCGATGGCCGAAATCCTCACTCATGGCCTGTGCGAGCGCCGCATGGTTTTCACGGAGCAGGTTGATGCTGCGCTGTAAGCGATCTTGACGCAGCGCGGCATCGGCTGGGCCAGATGCAATGTGAGCACGCTTCATCGTATTCAGGATAGCTTGTAAATCCTTTTTGGATTGTTGTGTCGACATGTTTTGTCCCCTTTTTTGTCGTCGAGTACCAGAGAAAACAGAAAGTTAACCGGGGTTTCCGGGTCGCTCAAGATGGGATAAAGGATACGGCAGGGGTTGATCCTCCCGCCAACAAGATTATTATTCGGGGGGTATAAATAATTTTATATCTCAGTTTCTATAGGTACCGTATGTCACTCATTCGTCTACGCACATTTGTGGAAGTCTATCGGCAGCGCTCGATTAGCGGAGCGTCGCGCGCGCTCAATCTGACTCAGCCTGCGGTGTCGCAGCACATTGCCGGGCTGGAGGTGGCGGTGGGACGGCGTCTCTTTGAGCGTCAGGCTAACGGCGTGACGCCAACGTCGGCAGCAGACGACTTAGCGGCGGATCTCGGAGATAAGCTAGATGAAGCCGAAGCCGCGTTAGCCTCTGCACGCGCGCGGTCAATGGACGTTGCGGGAACACTGCATATCATAGGTCATGCGGATTTCATGGCTGAAGTGGTGTCAGAACAGCTGTTGCCGCTACTTGAGGCGGGCGTGCGGGTGCATATGCATACTGGTGATGGTGACTTGATCAAGCAGATGTTGCTCGAAGGACATTGCGATCTTGGCATAACGGCGCACCCCGTGACAGATAAGCGGCTGAAAAGCGATCTGTTAAAGAGTGCAACCCTCCAGGCGGTGGCGTCTCCCGCGATTGTCGAACGGTTGGTACAGGCGGACGACCTGCCGCAGGCGCTGGCGCAGGAGCCGATGCTGGCGTATGACCTTGAACTTCCTCTGATTGACCATTGGTTGAAGAAGAACCGCATACAGGACAGAGGGCTGGTGCCTGCCGTGGTGAGTCAGGATCTGCGTGCGCTGCGCCGTGTGCTGACCAGCGGGTTTGGCTGGACGGTGATGCCGATATATTTATGTCAGGATCTGCTGGACTCGGGGGAACTTGTCATTATCCCGCCGCCTGTCGGCACCACGCAGTTGGATTACTATCTGGTCTGGGTGCCGGGCGCACTGCGCCAACCGCGTTTAGCCCATGCGCGGCAAACTTTCCTGTGGCGCTTGCAGCATGCGGAGTAATCTCGTCCTCGGTTAAAAAAAATGCTGTTTTTCAATACATAATGAGGCGTAGCCCGTTGCCTGTTCCGCCTTCCTTTTTGCTTGCCCCTCACTTTCCATCCTGTGATCGCCATAAACGAACTGTTGGTTTTGTTCAGTTAAAATAGCTTTTTATAAAATCTTTGACGCGGATCGCACCAATCTTCCCTGTGCTGCCAGCGTGCGGTGCGTGGTGGCAAAAGCGCAAAGGTTTTCACGATCGCCGGGCGCTACCGTATCAGCGTGACACCTTCATAATTAAAAATGTTCGGGGAAGGATGGCGATGAAAACGCGTAAGATCGGTTTGGCTAACTATTTAGCCTACGGTTCAGGGGACTTTCTTGGTGCTGGTACAACGGCGCTGACGGCCGCTTGGTTACTCTATTTTTACACCACGTTCTGTGGCTTAACGCCGATTGAGGCAACGTTTATTTTTGCGATGGCGCGTGTGCTCGACGCCGTCGTCAGCCCGCTGATGGGCTTCCTGACTGATAACTTCGGTTCAACCTGGCTGGGCAAACGCTTTGGCCGCCGCAAGTTCTTTATTTTGCTCGGTATTCCCTTCGTGTTCAGCTACAGCTTCATGTGGGTGGGGGATATGAGCTATTGGTACTATCTGCTGACCTACCTGCTGTTTGATGTCGTGTACACCATGGTGCTGGTGCCGTATGAAACGCTGGTGCCGGAAATGACCGACGATTTCAAACAAAAGACCAAGTTCTCCGGCGCACGTATCGCGCTGGCGCAGCTGTCTGCCATTTTAGCTGCCTTCCTGCCGGGTATCCTGCTGGGCTACTTTGGCAAAGACAATGCGGTTTCCTTCTTCTATTCGAGCCTGGTGTTCTCCGTTATCTGCGCGCTGGTGCTGACGCTGGTCTATTTCTTTACCTGGGAGCGGCCGCGCGATCAGATGTCGGAAGCCTCGCTACGGGCGGAAAAAGAGCGCCAGTCTCTGACGCTGGGTGAAAGCCTGAAACGCCTGAACGTTGAACTGGTTTCAACGCTGCGTATTCGCATTTTCCGCCAGCATCTTGGGATGTATCTGGGCGGGTATATTGCGCAGGATGTGTTCAACGCCGTATTTACCTACTACGTGGTCTTTGTGCTGATGCAAAGCCCGACGATGGCTTCTAACCTGATGGGAACGATGGCAATTCTGCAATTCATCGCGGTGATTGGCATGATCCCGTTGTGTATTCGCTTTGGGCCAGCGCCGTCTTACCGCTTGGTCGTGTGCCTGTTTGGCCTGAGTGCGCTCTCCTACGCTGTCCTGTGGCACAGCGGCCTGCATGACACCTTCTCTCTGCTGCTGTTGATTTCTGCGTTGGCGGGCATCGGGCGTGGTGGGATCAACTATGTACCGTGGAACACCTACACTTACATCGCTGACGTGGATGAAGTGATCACCGCGCAGCGTCGTGAAGGGATCTTTGCCGGGATTATGACGCTGACGCGCAAAGCCTCTCAGGCTGGTGCGGTGATGCTGGTGGGGATTGTGTTGCAACTGTCTGGCTTCGTATCCGGGCAGAGCGTACAAGCGCCGGGCGTTAGCCACACGATTCTGATGATTCTGAGCTTCGGCACCGTAGGCGTGTTGGCGCTGGGCTTCCTGGTCTCTCTGCGCTTTAAACTCAATTTGCAAACACACAGCGTGCTGCGCGAGGAGACGCTCAAAATGCGTGAGGCTGGGCGTCCTGTGCCAGAGAAGATTACGCCGCAGGCGCGAGCCACGGTCGAAATGCTGGCGGGTATGCCGTATGAATCGCTGTGGGGTAACAACAATATCGGCTACCTGAACCGTCATAAAGGTGACAAGCCGGTAACGCACGCCACGCAGTCGTAACTGTATTGAACTGTTAACTGATAACTCAATTGGATGAATGACTATGACCGTATTCAGTGTAAAACATAGCCCGCTTTTACGTCAGCCGGAACGCTTCATCTCCCGTGAGGATCTGAAGGCGCTGATTTGCCGTATCACCGACAACCTGGTGAATATTGAGGATAAAACCGGTGAGTTCTTGTTACGGCTGGACGATGGTCGGGTGATTGATACCAAAGGCTGGGCGGGATGGGAGTGGACGCACGGCATCGGGCTGTACGGGATTTATCAGTATTACCAGCAGACGGGTGACGAGCAGATGCGCGCCATCATTGACGACTGGTTTACCGAACGTCTGGCTGAAGGCACGCCAACGAAGAATGTGAACACGGTGTGCCCGTTCCTGACGCTGGCTTATCGCTATGAAGAAACGGGCGATGCCCGCTGGCTGCCGTATCTGGAGCGCTGGGCGGAGTGGGTGATGTACGAAATGCCGCGCACGGACAAGCAGGGCTTGCAGCACATTGTTTATAACAATGAAAACCACCAGCAGATGTGGGACGACACGCTGATGATGAGCGTGCTGCCGCTGGCGAAAATCGGCAAGCTGTTAAACCGGCCAGAGTTTGTGGAAGAAGCCACGTATCAGTTCCTGCTGCATGTGCAATATCTGATGGATCGCGAAAGTGGCCTGTGGTTCCACGGTTGGACGTTTGAGGGGCAGCACAACTACGCGAAAGCGCGTTGGGCGCGTGGTAACAGCTGGCTGACGATTGTTATTCCTGAATTTATCGAACTGCTGGATCTGCCGGAAAACAATGCGACGCGTCGCTTCCTGTTGCAGGTGCTGGAAAGTCAGATTGAAGCCTTGGCGAAATATCAGGATGACAGCGGCCTGTGGCACACGCTGATCGACGATCCAAACTCATACCTAGAAAGCTCGGCAACCGCTGGTTTTGCCTATGGTATTTTGAAAGCGGTGCGCAAGCGCTACGTCGACCCACGCTACGCTGAGGTGGCGGAGAAAGCGATTCGCGGCGTGATTAATCACGTTAATGAGGATGGTGAGCTAACGCAGGTATCATTCGGCACGGCGATGGGCAACGATCTGGATTTCTACCGCAACATCGCCCTGACCTCCATGCCGTACGGCCAGGCTATGGCGATCCTATGTCTGGCGGAATACCTGCGGGTCTATCTGTAATTGGGTTAACGCGAGCGTTGCCTCTTAGTCATATCGGTTATGCTGGCTAAGGGGCAGTTTCGTGCGCCACACCGTCGCTATTCATATGCGATACCGTATACGCGCCCGACGCAGGGCGCGTATACGGTATCGCAACATGAATTACCGTAGTATGGCGCACGAAAGCCCCTCTTAATCTGCATACAAGTGTGATTAAGAGACAGGCTAAGTGGTGGGAACCTGCATAGGTTGCGTCTATTTGCCGCCAGCTAAATCGATAAAATTCCCTGTCACATAGGACGCCTCGTCCGATAACAGCCAGCCTATCGCTTGCGCGACCTCCATCGGGTGACCCCCCCGTTTCATCGGTAGTGAATGCTTGATGCGATCCACTCTTGCCGGCTCACCGCCGTCAGCATGCATATCGGTATAGATAAAACCGGGCCGCACGGCGTTAACACGAATGCCTTGATCGGCGACCTCCAGCGATAAGCCAATCGTCAGCGTATCGAGTGCGCCTTTTGATGCCGCATAGTCGATATATTCATGCGGTGAACCCAACCGGGCAGCCGCAGATGACACGTTGACGATGGCCCCGCCTTTTCCGCCATGCCTGAAGGCCATACGCTTGACCGCTTCCCGGGCACAGAGAAAACTGCCCACCGTATTGGTAGCAAAAATAGCGTTAAGCCGCACGGCATCAAGCTGTTCAATGGTCGCTTGCGGTTTCAGCATCGCGGCGTTATTCACCAGACCTGTCAGGCAGCCAAGTTCTTTATCCGTTCGCTTAAAAAGCTCGACGACCTGCTCTTCATCCGCGATATCGACCTGAACGGCGATGGCGGTTCCGCCGTTCGCACGTATCTCTTCGAGAACGCTATTCGCACTGTCCTGCTGGGTGCGGTAGCCGATGCAAATCTTGTGACCTTTTCCTGCCAGATAGCATGCCGTTGCGCGACCGATGCCGCGCGAACCGCCAGTAATCAACGTAATGAATTCCATTCTGCCCCTTAGTTTTTGAGCCCCGCCATACTGTAATTCGCAGGGAGCCAGCGGTAACCGTTGGTGGTTCCATTGCGTTCCAGACGTGTACCTACGTGGCCGATACCGGGGAAAGGTAGGTGAGCGCCCGCGACCCAGTATCCCTGACTGGCGGCGTCGGCCAGCGCTTTATTACGGGATTCCGTCGCCTGATCCATATTTGAGTCAAAGCTGATGGTGGTGGTGGGTAAGCTCATCTGTACCGCTTCTGCATGAATGATATCTCCCCATACCAGCAGTTTTTTCCCCTCACTTTCGACCATAAATGAGGTGTGTCCCGGCGTATGGCCTGGGCTTGGAATGGCGGTGATGCCGGGCAGCAGTGTTGTCTGCTGGGCCGGGAAGGTTTTCAGTTTGTTCTCTTTCTTAATGGCATCAAAGGTGTTTTGCACGCGTTGGAACGCCGCCTTTCTGTTCTCTGGCGCGTTCTTCAGGCTTTCCGGGCTGAGCCAGAAATCGGTTTCTGGTTGACTGACATACACGGTGGCATTCGGGTAATTCAGCTTATTGTCCTGCACCAAACCACCAAAATGGTCGCCGTGCAGGTGAGTCATCAACACGGTATCGACCTGCTCAGGTTTGTAGCCCGCCGCAATCAGATGTGGCAGCACTTTCCCTACCGTAGGATTACTCTGTTTGCCGTTGCCCGTGTCGATCAGAATGAGGTGTTTCCCGGTATTGACCAAATAGGCGTTGATCGATGTTTCCACCTGAGGTGACAGCGATTTTTCCGCTAACAGCTCGGTGATTTTTTCCGGTGGCGTGCGCTGTAGCAGTTTATCCATGGACATGGTGTTGGTGCCGTCAGACAGGGCGGTGATTTCAAACTGTCCGAGCATGATGCGGTAATAGCCTGGTTGAGTTTTAACCTGGGCAATATCCTGTGCCTGCGCAATCGCAGGTACAAATGCACACGAGGCGAGTAATAAGGCTAATGGTTTCAATAACTTCATTTATTGTTGTCCTTGTTAATAATGAAACATAAAAAGCAGGCGAAATCGTAACAACAGATTGATTATTGACGCATGTTCCGAATTACTCAACTGTCCTCAGACTGGCGTGTTTCCGCCGCATCGCCACTGTCCTGCAACGCGAAGGATTTAGGGTATAATGCATTTTTAAGTGAGCGAGACAGTGAAAAACATGCAGTACCCGATTAATGAAATGTTCCAGACGTTACAGGGCGAAGGCTATTTTACCGGTGTACCGGCGGTGTTTGTGCGTCTGCAAGGTTGCCCGGTAGGTTGTAGCTGGTGCGATACCAAACACACCTGGGACAAACTGGCAGAGCGGGAAACCTCATTGGATCAGGTGCTGGTAAAAACGGAAGAAAGCGATGCCTGGGGCGCGGCGAGTGCGGACGATATTCTGGCACTGATGGCGCAGCAGGGTTATACGGCACGCCACATCGTCATCACCGGCGGAGAACCCTGTATCCATGATTTGGCTCCGCTGACGCTACAGCTGGAAAAGCAGGGCTTCAGCTGCCAGATTGAAACCAGCGGCACGCACGACGTGCGTTGTTCGCCTAAAACCTGGGTGACGGTATCGCCAAAGGTGAACATGCGCGGCGGCATGAAGGTACTCGATCAAGCGCTGCAACGGGCGGATGAGATCAAACATCCGGTAGCGCGTGAACGTGATATTGAAGCGTTGGATGCGTTATTGGCACGGCTTGATGATGATAAGCCGCGTATTGTGGCGCTACAGCCGATTAGTCAGAAAGAGGATGCAACGAAACTGTGCATCGCAACCTGCATCGCCCGCAACTGGCGGCTCTCCATGCAGACACACAAATACCTGAATATCGCCTGATAGTTATCGATAGATAGTAAGGGCGTGAGAGAGGGATCTTCACGCCAGACTACATACCACTTCTTACCACTTCCTCGTTACTCGCCCTTATAGACGCAGCCCGCGGTGCAGGTTTCTTTTACCATCACGGCGCTGAGCAGCGGTAACGTCGGTTTCAACTGCTGCCAGATCCAGTGCGCCAGCACTTCGCTGGTCGGGTTTTCCAGACCGGGGATCTCATTCAGATAGTGATGATCCAACCGTTCCCATGTCGGCTTGAACGCGGCTTTCAGTTCAGAGAAATCCATTACCCAGCCGGTATATGGATCGACTTCACCGGTAATTTCCAGTCTCACCATGAAAGAGTGCCCATGCAGTCTCCCGCATTTGTGGCCTTCCGGCACGTGAGGCAAATGATGTGCGGCTTCAAACTGAAAATCTTTAAAGAGTGTCGTGACCATAGCGATGTTCCCGGTTTCGTTCTGAAAAAAGGGGCTTTCAGAACATAGTATGCAAAAAGCCGTCGCATACTACCCGAAAGTGTCGCGCGAATCACTTATTCTTCCTGTTGCACGATCGCGGCGTGATGCCAGCCGGATGGCAGCGGATCGGGGCGGTGGATCGTCATGTGGCTGGTGGTCAGGTTCAGTACGCCACGGGCAAAGAGTGCAGGCATGCCGTTAGGGTAGTGCTCAACACCGAAGGCGCGACCCGTTTCAGGATCGACCCGATAGGCATTGTCCAGCCCCATCCCTGTTGGTCGCTCCGGGTTGCAGGGCGGGCGCACATCGTACATGCCCTGTTCCGGTGAATCGCTCTGCCGCTGTTCGAGATGCACCGCGTGGAAATGGATATCACGAATGTAGCCTGCGGGCGTGCTATGCAGGTTAATCGCTCCTTCGCTGATCCCTGAGATCTGTGAAAATTGTACGGCTTCGATCCGGCCCGGTTCGATGGCCGGATCGCGATAACGCACGGAGATAAAGATCGGATCGGCTTTGCCCCAATGGCACGGATGCGCAGCGACGCACTGGAACGTGATGTTGCTGAATTGCAGGCGTCTGAATGCGCCGCCATCGCGGGAGATCAGGCCGATTGCGCGGTTAGTGTCGTAAATAGCGCAGTTGCTGACGGAAATATCTTCAATATCGGCAAAGGTTTCGGTACCAATTTTCAGTGCACAACTCTTGGAACGCAGCAGGCAGTTACTGATGACAACCTGCTGTACTTTACGTTGCAGAGGGGGCGGTTTATGGGTGGTTTTGATACACAGCGCATCATCGGCGGCGCTCAATGAACAGTTGCTGATTTGCACCTGCTGACAACTGTCGAGATCCAGCGCATCGGTATTCGCCATGCTTAGATCGTTATCAATTGTTAGACGTTCAACGATGATCTGGCGACAGCTGACCAGATGCACGGTCCACATCGGGGCGTGTTCAATCGTAAAATCACACAAGCGAACGTGTTCGCAATCCTCAAAGACCACAATGCGTGGGCGATGTTTTGCGGGCAAACGATAGCCCTGATCGTCCGGTTCCGCAGAGAAATAGGCGTCGGCATTCCCCATGATCTTACCTTGGCCGCAGATCGTGATATTGCGCTGTTGATAGGCATAAAGAAACGCACGATGCGACAGTTCGGCCATGCTGATCGTCGTGGCCTGCGTAAATTGCTCATAGTCCCCGCTGACGATGAGCTCCGCACCCGCCTCCAGTTGCAGACAAAAATTGGAGGGCAGCAGTAATCCCCCTAACAGATAACGTCCCGGTTCCACCGTCAGCGTGCCGCCGCCCTGTGCCGCAATTCGATCGATAGCCTGCTGAAAAATGACAGTATCCAGTGTGATGCCATCAGCGGCGGGGGAGTATGACTGAATAGAGTGTTTCATGATGAGATCCCATGTTGTCCTTCATGAGCGCATTGCAGCACGTTTTGGCGTGTTCGGCAGGCGCTGCCACGATGAAATCTGTGGAGCTTGGAGCGGGCTTCACAGCGCAGGGTATACCGCTCAAGAGAATGTGAAAGGCATAACGAAGAGGGCGGCGTACTGTTTCATTCCGTGTGTGTTTCATCACGCTTTTACGCCGATTTTTCTCTTTTGCCGCATGCCTGAAGTGGTTTTGTTGTTTTTGTGTATCTTATTTGTGAATTAAATCTCTTTTTGGTGTGATGCGTCGGTTAATGATGTGAGGGATATCCCTACCGCGCCAGATAGCGCTTACGAGATGTGATTGAAACGCTCATTAGCGCTGCGTTGTCCGCGATATTTCTTCCATCAGCCCCGCAAATCACGCGTTTTCTCGCCGTGGCGACTGGCGCGATAAAAAAGGTTCTGCCTATCTTGTCAGGGTCGAGAAATGTAGCCATGTACCCTACCTGTTCTCATCTATACGCCACACCAGACACACCACAATAATAATGTCGTTGGGGGAAAAATGAGATTACCTGGACTGATTGCCATCGCCTTCTCTGCGCTCTGTTCACTCGCGCAGGCTGCTGAACCCGTGGAATTACGCCTCTCCTGGTGGGGAGGAAACAGTCGTCATCAGGCGACATTGACCGCGCTGGAAGCGTTTCAGAAACAATATCCGCATATCAGCGTAAAACCCGAATATACCGGTTGGGATGGGCACCTATCTCGCCTGACGACGCAGATTGCCAGCGGCGAAGAACCGGATGTGCTTCAGGTAAACTGGAACTGGCTGCCGATTTTCTCCAAGACGGGCACTGGTTTTTATGATCTGAATAAGCTGAAAGATACGCTGAAATTACAGGATTTCCCCGAAGATGCCCTGAAGCCAGCGACCATTGATGGCAAGGTGAACGCGATTTCCACCTCGCTAAATGCGCTGATGATGTACTACAACACGGAAACCTGGAAGAAGGCCGGGCTACTGTATCCCACGACCTGGGATGATCTGTTCCATGCGGGTAAGGTATTTAAAGAAAAACTGGGTGATAACTATTTCCCCATTGCTTCGCCTGCTCAGGACAGCGGTGAAGGCGTGCTGGAATTGATCAACTATTACATGACGCAGAAATATCAGATCGGCATGATCGACGAAAAGAACAAACGCTTTAACTACAGCGAGGCGCAATGGGTTGAGGCATTTCGCTTCTATAAGCGGTTGATCGATGAACATGTGATGCCGTCTTCGAAGTATTACAACGCGTTTGGCAAAGTTGGCATGTATGAAACGCGCCCCTGGATTAACGGGGAATACGGTGGTGCACATCTGTGGATTTCGGTCGTGAAAAAATACGCCGATCCGCTGGCCGCGCCCGGCAAGCTCGAATTAGGACCGTACATCATGACGCCGGGTTCGGAGAATTCAGGGCAGTTCTTCAAACCGTCGATGCTGTTTGCCATTAGCAAAAATACCAAACACCCGAAAGAAGCGGCGCTGTTGCTGAATTTCCTGATGAACGATCCTGAAGGGGCGCTGCTGATGGGGACCGAGCGCGGTATTCCGCTCAGCCGCATCGCCAGACAAGCGCTGGAAGAAAAGCAGAGGCTGGATACTAACGATCTGTCGGTTGCCGGATTATCGCTGGCGCTGCAAAAGCCGATGCAAACGCCCGTTTCCTCTTATCTTGAAGATCCCCAACTGGCGAGTCTGATCCTACAAACGATTGAACAGCTTGATTATGGCAAAAAGAGCGTAGAAGAATCGGCGAAAAACTTCAGTAGTTCAGGGGAGCGCATCCTGAAACGGGTGATTCGCTAATCGAATGAAGGGCTAAGATCGTTACTGGCCAGCGCGTTACGTCAGTTCAGCCAACTGCTGTTGTAGGCTATCGGCTAACGCGCGTGGGCGTCCGGCATCAAACATCACATGCATGCTCACCGGGTAATCCCGGTGTTGCAGGCAGAAATCCTCCATTTCATGTCCGATGCCGTATAGCGCCTGAATATTGGTTTTGGCGATTTCCCGCAGCGTCCAGTTGTTTTCCACCTGTTTGCAGTAGTGCAGCGTAAAGAAGGCTTTCTGCGCGTGAACAAAGGCGCGGCAATACAGCGCCAGACCACGCCATTCCTGCTGCCAGCGCTGTCTGAGCGCCTCCGGCATCGTGTGTTCACGAAAAAATTGCAGTGCGGCCTGTTGGCACTGCTCCGCCAACTGCCACGCGGCATCTTTCTCTTTTGCAATGTGATAGAGGTTTTGCGATGCGAGCTCTGCGTGCTGCGGGTCGAAAGTAATATCTTGCCCAGAGCCCGGTAGCCAGTGATTACGATTTAGCTGACCGTACAGACTCCAGATTGCCTGACCAAAGCTGGTCGGCAGCAGGCTGTGACGATGAAAAACGTGGTGCCTGGCATAGAGCGACAGTGAAATAGCCTGATGCGCCTGATCCAACAAGGCTTGCATGGTGTGCAGTACGTTATCGTCCGGCTGCCACTGGTAGCGTGCCATTACCCACTGTGCGAATAGCGTACTTTCGTTTGCCGATGCAGTCTGGTTCGTGAGTAAGCGAGAGCAGGCGAACAGGGTGAACTCACTGAGTGTGCCTATCACGCTGTGATTGTCTACGCCTTCCCAACTGATGCGGCACAGTGCGCTGACAATCGCGGGATTTTTCTCCCGACACCACAGCAGTCGACCCTGAACTTCGGTGTAACGTAGAAAAGGGAGATTGCCCCAGCCGACTTCTTCGCCTGCCAGGTCCAATTCAACCCAGACTTCACGCCCGTTGACGTCCAGAAGTGTCGGATTATTGGGAAACTCAGGCCAGAAGCGTTCCGGTGTGACTTTGATCGCGACGGAAACGGACTCCGGCAGTGTGTGAATCGCGTTCAGAACGTTACCGATATCCTGATGGCTGGCGGGAAAGGCGCGCAACACCAGATGGCGCTGGTGATAATGCATCACACGGGCGACGGCGGAGAACAAACGGTGGTAGATCTGCTCGCTGGTGGCGTTGGTCGGCCAGTGTGTGGTAACAGGAACGGTGCCGTTAATCTCATCGCCGGAAGGCGCAGAAAAGCGCAGTAAACTGTCGCTGTTGGAGATTGCTAGCAGCAGGCCGCTCAATCGCGGGATTTGCTGCATCAGCAGTTCGACTTTGGCTGCAAGGTAGTCGCACCAAAAATCGGTATCCATGCGGAGGCTATGTTTGTCGTCCAGTAATTCTGGATGATGAAGCAGTAGATCCGTGGGAAACGACAGCTCTTTGCATTGCAGATACAGCGCCAGACCTTGTTCGCGGCAGTGCGCTGCGACTTGATTCAGGTAAACGCAGCGGGAACGCTGCTGGCTGCTGATGCGATCGTCAAAACGCGCGTTGTTGTAGGCATCCGGCGTTACCAGTTTATCCAGTAAATCTGCCGCCCCCAGCACTAACGTATTGAAGCCCTGTTCACGAGCGTAATCGACAACCGAGATGACCTGTTGCCAGTGCCAAATATCTTGCGTATTAAGTTCCAGCGCGCGTCGTTGCCACATCATTTCTCTCCCGTTGCCACTGGCGTGAGTATCGCATTGATGGGTTATCGCAAAGGATAAATTCCTGCGGCGAACGCCAGAAATGTGAGCCTGTTCGCTAATGTCGATCGTCTAAGGTGTGGTTGGCGGGGGATTTTTGGCGGGCATTGAGGTCAAAAATGCGTTGACCAATGGGGAATTAGACAACTGAAGCCAAGGATATCAGTTAAAAACCTTCCAGCAGCCTTAATTGGCTGAATGTTAATGGGCGATAGAAAATATACCCTTGAATCCCAATCGGATGATATTTATTTAACCGATTCAAATCGGTGGCTTTTTCAACGCCTTCACAGATAATATTTACCCCAAGTGGAATGAGTTTGTTCAATAAGATTTTCAGCTTTTGTGATTTTGTCTCTTCTTTACCTATGCCATCGATAATGGAACGATCGATTTTTATTGTATCAAAGTTAAACAAGCTCAGGCTGTCTATCTGTAAATTTCCTGCGCCGAAATCATCTAATGAAATCATAAAACCATATTGTTTAGCCTGGTTTAAAAAGGGGATTCCATCAATCAACTGTTGTCGAGTTGTTTTTTCACTGATCTCTATTTCTATATTCTGTGGGCTGACTTTATGTATTACGCATTTTTGATACAATTTTTCCAAATACGCTGAGTTATTAAAAAGCAAGTGTGACAAATTAAATGATATTGTCATGCTGCTTTTGATTTTTATTACCTGACAGACAACATCAAACATGAAATCTGTTACTTCATCAATTGCTTCACACTTCTCAATTTTATCTATTGTTTGCTGGGTTGGTGCTAACACACCTTCGGAGTTATAAAACCTGGCAAGGGCTTCATAGCGAAATATTTTATTTTGAGGGAGATGGATAATAGGCTGAAACTCTGCTGACAGCCTAAAAATTTTCCCATCGATATGCAATGTTGTTGTATTCATTTTACTGATTACTCACCCTCTCCATAGAATTAGCAATTTCATAACATGGCTCGTCTGGATTCTACACAGTAATTTAGAATGTTTGGAAATTGTTTTAAATGATCAATAATTCTCATTTGATAGTCATTGGCTATTGATTAAAAAATAATGATCGTTTAAATCTATGTTGGTGTTGGTTTTTTGCTCTGATAATTTGTATTTTTGTGGTTTTTAATTTTTGTTATTTTTAGTATTTTGAATTTAAAATTCATTTTGTTTGTATTTTGATCTTATTTTGGCGTATGTGTAGTCGTTGTGGCTTTTGGGTATCCTTGTTAGGATGATAAACAACGATGAAATCGTCGTTTCGTAATGATATTGGGATGAGAAAAATAAGAAATTGAGCCTGGTTGACGTTTTACCCAGTAAAAGTAGGCACATTTCTAGATCATTACATCCCACGGTAGAATTCGTTTTATTAAAAAGAGAGAAGTCCTTTTGGGGATTTTTTGGGATATATCACCATCGCGTTAATAGGTGGATCTTATAGTGGAAAAATTTTCTCCCCCTCCCGCTAAAGTGATTAGCGCATTGCTGCAACATACTTATGTGATGTCTATTTATGCTAAAGATATGCTATATGCATTAAAAGCAGATGTTGCAGAACTGAATCTGGATAAAAGTCGAATCGTGTTGGATGTGGAATATTCTGGTTCGGATATCGACAGATATCTTGCAGATGGTGGTTTGAATTTTGATCTGGAAGCTCTCAAAGGGACGGAGAACATCGAACGAGAAACCTACAGTCTTTGTAATATTTCCACACAATTATTCAAGATGGACAGTATGTTTTATCGTCTGGAATGTCGTTTGCCGGAATCTGTTTTTGTCACGGAAAACAGAGGCGCGATTCGTATTCCTTTTATTCTTGGCATGCAGGCTCGTGCTCGCCTTGAAGTCTATATGCACACGCTTAACGTACCTGGAACGTTACGCAATTTATCGACCGGTGGGTGTATGGTCGAAATCGATCTGGTTGAGAGCATTGCAATTGAAGTTGGTCAAGACATTCCCGGCGTCGCGCTTGAATTCCCTAACGGAGAAAGCTTTTATGCCGAGGGGAAAATTCGCCATATACGACCTTTTGGGAATAATGGCTACGCCGCTGTTGGCATCCAATTTATTAATTTGTCTTCATCACAGTCTGAAGCGTTGCTCCGTTATACGAATGAATCGGAAAGAGAAGCAGCATACCGAACCGGCGTGACTGGCAGCATGGTGTATTCGTCCCCATTGTTTATTCCGGGCACCAAGGAGAAAAGTCTATTGCTGCGAGAAAGTCAGGAGCGAGAGAAACGTACCCGGCAAACGCCGATGGAACGCGGGGTAATGGAAGTCGCCCATCGGCTTCAGATTGGGCTGATGTACATGAAAACGCGCAATCAACTGCCTATTGAGATCTTCTATGACTGTGTTGACACTCTGCTTTATATGGTCAAAAAAGAGAGAAAGGCTTTTTTGTATGCGCTGTCGTTCCTGCGTGATGAGGCGGATTGGGTCAGGCATGCCGTGCAGGTCGCGGGGAAACTGGCCGATATGCTGTTAATTTCCGATCCCCATGCGCCTCACGTGCGTGAGGCGGTGCTAGGTGCGTTACTTCACACCATGGGCAAGCCGCTGTTGGTGAACGCCAGCCTTCCGTCGCTGAAAGTAAACATGAACCCGGCGCAGAAAGCGATCCTTAGCGGCCATGTGGGCGTGTTGTGTGCGAAATTACGTGAGCTAAATTGGGTGATAACCCCCACGTGTCGCGATGTGATTGAGAATGCTAACGAGCGTTTGGATGGCAGCGGCTATCCACAGGGTAAACACGGCGATCGACTATCGGAGCTCGTCCGCTTAGTCTCCGTGATTAAGGCGATTAATAAGCTGAGGCATACGCGCAATGGCATTTCTCCCCGTACGCCATTGGCAGCCTACCGGAAAATCTATGAGGCGAACGGTGCCTATGATAAAGCGGTGTTGGTCAATTACGTGCAGATTTACGGCCTCTATCCAATAGGTAGTCTGGCTAAATACTCGGGGGGGTTTCTTGGCTGGGTGATGGATATTGATAAAAAGGGTAAACCGATCGTGGTGCACCTCGTCAAGAATCTGCGCTTTCCTGATACCAATATCAGCAGCGTCGTCTCTAAAGGGGATTTGTTGCAGGTCGGCCAGCTTGAAAACGTCGTACATCCCGACGATTTTGGCATGAAAGTGCTGAAAATTTAGCCCACATCCTGTTTGTATGGGGCTGCGCGGCAGCCCCTCTTTCTGAATGCATTCTTACCGATATCGCCACGCAACGCGCATGCCATCAGCTATAACACTTTAAGCAATAAGGACTATCAGAAAAACCATTTAGTCATTTTGGTTATTTAATATTTCCATCATTTCTTTAATTGTTAAGATGCAGATCGTTACCCTTATCCTCCATTCATCTTTTTATTGCATGTTTTTGTATTAGCGTCGTTGGCTAACTGCACAGGCACAAGGAAACAGAAATCACAATGACTACTCCGGTTTCCCCCACTTCATTGCTTCCGCTGAGTGCGGAGCAATTAACGCGTTTACAGGCGGCAACCGGTGATTTCTCATCGACGCAGCTGGCCTGGCTATCTGGCTATTTCTGGGGGTTGGTACAGCAGCCTGGGAACGTGCAGTCAGGCGCGATAACGGCCACGGCGGCGTCCGCTGTCACGGTGCCAGTGCAAACCATTACGCTGATCTCCGCCTCGCAGACAGGTAATGCGCGTCGGGTCGCGGAACAACTGCGTGACGATCTGCTGGCGGCCAAGCTGTCTGTCAATCTGGTCAATGCGGGTGATTACAAGTTCAAGCAAATCGGACAGGAAAAGCTGCTGCTAATCGTCGCCTCGACGCAGGGGGAAGGGGAGCCGCCGGAAGAGGCGGTCGCGCTGCATAAGTTCCTGCTGTCCAAAAAAGCCCCGGAGATGAAAGACACCGCGTTTGCCGTGTTTGGCCTGGGTGATACCTCTTACGAATTCTTCAGTAAGGCGGGTAAAGATTTCGATAACCGTCTGGCTGAGCTGGGCGCTGAACGCCTGCTGGATCGCGTCGATGCCGATGTCGATTATCAGGCGCTCGCCGAACAGTGGCGACGCCAGTTGGTTGATATTTTGCAGGCTCGAGTGCCGGTTCAGGGCGAAGCCGTCGCGCAAATTGCCTCTCAGGGTGCACTGGATGAAATTACCAGCAGCCCGTACAGCAAATCCTCACCGCTGCATGCCACGTTTGCTGTGAACCAGAAAGTGACCGGGCGTAATTCCGAAAAGGATGTTCGCCATATCGAGATCGATTTGGGCGATTCCGGTTTGCGCTACCAGCCGGGCGACGCGCTGGGCGTGTGGTTCGATAACGACCCCGCGCTGGTGCAGGAGTTGCTGGAATTACTGTGGCTGAAAGGCGATGAGTCCGTCAGCGTTGACGGCAAGACGCTGCCACTATCGCAGGCGCTGAAAAGTCACTTTGAGCTGACGCAGAACACCGCACCGATTGTCGAGAAATACGCGGCACTGTCGCGTAATGAAACGCTGCTGTCGCTGTTGGCCGATAAGCCAGCTCTCCAGCAGTTTGCACAGCGAACGCCGCTGGTGGATATGGTGCGACAGGCGCCGACTGAACTGACGGCAGAACAGCTACTGAGCCTGCTGCGTCCGCTGACGCCGCGCCTTTACTCTATTGCCTCCTCGCAGGCGGAAGTCGAAAGCGAAGTGCACATCACCGTTGGCGTGGTGCGCTACGAATACGAAGGCCGCGAGCGTGCCGGTGGCGCCTCTAGCTATCTGGCTGACAGACTGAGTGAAGACGATGAAATTCGTGTTTTCATCGAGCATAACGATAACTTCCGTCTGCCTGCTAATTCCGACGCGCCGGTCATCATGATCGGGCCGGGCACCGGAATTGCGCCGTTCCGCGCCTTTATGCAGCAGCGCGATGCCGATGGGGCTGAAGGGAAAAACTGGCTGTTCTTCGGCAACCCGCACTTTACGGAAGATTTTCTGTATCAGGTTGAATGGCAGCGCTACGTTAAAGATGGCCTGCTAACCAACATCGATCTGGCCTGGTCGCGCGATCAGGCGCATAAAGTTTACGTGCAGGACAAACTGCGGGAAAAAGGCGCGGAAGTCTGGCGCTGGATTCAGGATGGCGCGCACCTGTACGTGTGTGGTGATGCCAACCGTATGGCGAAAGACGTCGAGCGGGCACTGCTGGATGTGATAGTTGAGCATGGCGGCATGGACAGTGAACAGGCCGATGAGTTTTTAAGCGATCTGCGCCTTGAGCGCCGTTATCAGCGAGATGTGTACTAATGAGTGAAAAATACGTTTTCAGTGAAAAACACCCCGGTCCTTTGGTGGTAGAAGGGAAACTCGCTGATGCTGAGCGCATGAAGACAGAAAGTAACTTTCTGCGCGGCACGATTGCTGACGACCTGAACGATGGTCTGACCGGCGGCTTTAAGGGCGATAACTTTCTGCTGATCCGTTTCCACGGAATGTATCAGCAGGATGACCGCGATATTCGCGCCGAACGTGCTGAGCAGAAACTGGAGCCGCGCCATGCGATGCTGCTGCGCTGCCGTCTGCCCGGTGGCGTGATGACGCCAGAGCAGTGGCTGCGGATCGACAAATTTGCGACTGAAAATACGATCTATGGCAGCATTCGCATCACGAATCGTCAGACGTTCCAGTATCACGGTATTCTCAAATCGAACGTGAAACCGGTACACCAGATGCTGAATAGCATCGGTCTGGATGCGCTGGCGACGGCGAACGACATGAACCGTAACGTGTTGTGTACGTCTAACCCGATAGAATCCGAACTGCATCAGCAGGCGTATGAGTGGGCGAAAAAGATTTCTGAGCATCTGCTGCCGCGCACGCGCGCCTATGCTGAGATCTGGATGGATCAGGAAAAGGTGGCAACGACGGATGAGGAGCCAATTCTGGGTTCGACATATCTGCCGCGTAAGTTCAAAACCACAGTGGTGATCCCGCCGCAGAATGATATCGATCTGCATGCGAACGATCTTAACTTCGTTGCGATTGCCGATAACGGCCGTCTGGTGGGCTTTAACGTGCTGGTGGGCGGTGGACTCTCTATCGCGCACGGCGATAAAGAAACCTATCCGCGTACCGCCAGTGAACTGGGCTATATTTCCGTTGAGCATACGTTGGCCATCGCGGAAGCCGTGGTGACCACGCAACGTGATTGGGGTAACCGTACCAACCGTAAAAATGCGAAAACCAAATACACGCTGGAACGCGTGGGGGTAGATAACTTTAAGCAGGAAGTGGAGGCGCGTGCTGGTGTGAAGTTTGAAGCCGTGCGCCCTTATGAATTCACTGGGCGCGGCGATCGCATCGGCTGGGTTAAAGGTATCGACAATAAATGGCATCTGACGCTGTTTATCGAAAACGGTCGTGTTCTGGATTATCCAGGCCGTCCGCTGAAAACCGGCCTGGCGGAAATTGCCAAGATCCATAAAGGGGATTTCCGCTTAACGGCGAATCAGAACTTGATCGTGGCAGGCGTTCCTGCGCGTAGCAAAGCGAAGATTGATGCGCTAGCGCGTGAGCACGGCCTGATTGATGACAGCGTCAGCGAGCAGCGCAAGAATTCAATGGCCTGCGTGTCATTTCCAACTTGTCCGCTGGCGATGGCAGAAGCCGAGCGCTTCTTGCCGGAATTTGTCACGAAAGTGGAAGGTATTATGCAGCAGCATGGTGTGGGCGATGAACACATTGTCCTGCGCGTGACGGGCTGCCCGAACGGCTGTGGCCGCGCGATGTTGGCGGAAATTGGTTTAGTGGGCAAAGCGGTGGGGCGTTATAACCTGCACCTCGGTGGGAATCGAGAAGGAACACGTATTCCCCGTATGTATCGCGAAAACATTAATGAAACTGAGATCCTTGCAGAAATCGACAGGCTTATCGGGCTGTGGGCGCAAGATCGCCAGCCGAATGAAGGCTTCGGTGATTTCGTCATTCGTACCAACATCATTAAACCGGTGCTGGACCCCGCCCGCGATTTTTATGATTGACAGGAGATCCTGATGGCCGAATTTAACCTTGAGGTGCTCAACGCGTTACCGAAAGCGGAACAGGTGGCCGCGTTGGCTGCTGTGAATGGTCAGCTTGAGCAACTGTCTGCACAGGAAAGGGTGAGCTGGGCGCTAGAGAATCTGCCGGGCAATTTTGTGTTGTCGTCCAGCTTCGGTATTCAGGCTGCGATATCGCTGCATCTGGTGACGCAACAGCGGTCGGATATTCCGGTCATCCTCACGGATACCGGTTATCTGTTTCCTGAAACCTATCAGTTTATTGATGCACTGACGGAACAGCTTAAACTGAACCTGCAAGTGTATCGCGCCGCTGAATCCGCGGCCTGGCAAGAAGCGCGCTACGGCAAGCTCTGGGAGCAGGGCGTGGAAGGTATTGAGCGCTATAACCTGCTGAATAAAGTCGAACCGATGAATCGGGCACTGAGCGAGCTAAATGCAGGGACCTGGTTTGCTGGCCTGCGTCGTGAGCAGTCTGGCAGCCGGGGGGAATTACCGGTGCTGGCGATTCAGCGCGGCGTCTTCAAATTCCTGCCGATTATCGATTGGGATAACCGGACGGTGTATCAATATCTGAAAGAAAACGGCCTGAGCTATCATCCGCTGTGGGATCAGGGCTATTTATCCGTCGGCGATACGCACACCACCCGTAAATGGGAACCGGGCATGAGCGAAGAAGAAACCCGCTTCTTCGGCCTGAAACGCGAATGCGGGCTGCACGAAGGGTAAAAGAAAAAACTGGATATCGTCTAATACGGGTTACTTAAGCCCGTTATTAGGGGAAACACAGGGGGAGGTTCCCGTAGGGACGCCTCACCCCTGTGGTCGCCCCGTGTATCTCAATGCTTAAGCGATAGGCATTAGGGCATCGCCCACTTTTTTATCACCGTCATTTTTTACCGCCGTTATCATCCCAATCTCAGTTGTAAACGTGTTGTTATTCCATTACGGAACTTGTCATTCCAATTCGGCATTTCATAAGTGTTCTGTCCTCACCGTATAGTCGCATTATCTACTTTTTTGCTTAGTTAAGGCGATTGTGAACTATCTCCCTATATTTGCCGATCTTCGTCAGCGCCCGGTATTGGTTGTTGGCGGCGGCGAGGTTGCCACGCGCAAAATCGATCTACTGCAACGCGCGGGCGCGGAGGTAAAAATTGTCGCACAGGCGCTGGCGGAACCGTTGGCTGCACAGCATCAGGCCGGACAGGTTGAATGGCTGGCGCACGCTTTTACGCCCGAGCTGTTATCCGGTGTGTTTTTGGTGATTGCTGCCACGGATGACGCCGAGTTGAATGCCGCGGTGTTTGAGGCGGCGAATCAGCGTCATTTGCTGGTGAACGTGGTGGACGATCAGCCGAAGTGCTCGTTTATTTTCCCCTCGATTGTCGATCGCTCTCCGCTGGTGGTGGCTATTTCCTCGGGGGGACAGGCCCCGGTGCTGGCGCGTCTGCTGCGTGAAAAGCTGGAATCATTACTGCCTGCCAGTTTGGGTACGATGGCGGATATCGCCGGAAGCTGGCGCGACAGGATTAAAACCCGATTGCATTCGATGTCAGCACGCCGCCGTTTTTGGGAACGGCTGTTTGTCGGACGCTTTGCATCGCTGGTTTCTGCCGGACAGTTGGGGCAGGCCGAAGACGAATTGCAACAGCAACTGGTTAATCAGCAAGACGAGCAACAATTGCCTGCGGCAGTACGCGGTGAAGTGGCGCTGGTTGGTGCAGGCCCCGGCGATGCTGGGTTGCTTACGCTGCGTGGATTGCAGGTGATGCAGCAGGCTGACGTGGTGTTGTATGACCATCTGGTCAGTGCCGATGTGCTGGATTTGGTGCGCCGAGATGCCGAACGCATCTGCGTCGGAAAACGTGCCAGCGCGCATTCGTTGCCACAGGATGAGATTAATCAACTGCTGGTGACGCTGGCGCAGGAAGGCAAGCGGGTGGTGCGTCTGAAAGGCGGCGACCCCTTTATTTTTGGCCGCGGCGGCGAAGAGCTACAGGCGGTGGCACAGGCGGGGATCACGTTTCAGGTGGTACCCGGTGTGACGGCCGCCGCGGGCGTCACGGCGTATGCGGGGATTCCGCTTACGCACCGTGATTACGCGCAGAGCGTACTGTTTATTACTGGCCACTGTCGCCCCGATGGCGATGCGTTGGACTGGTCAACGCTGGCGCGTGGCCGTCAGACGCTGGCGATTTATATGGGAACGATGAAAGCCGCAGAGATTTCACAGCAGCTTATTGCGCATGGCCGTTCATCGCAGACGCCCGTTGCCGTGATTAGCCGCGGTACTCGACACGATCAGCAGGTACAAATCGGTACGCTGCAAGAGTTGGAACATTTGGCACGGCAAGCGCCGACGCCGGCGCTGCTGGTGATTGGCGAGGTGGTGGATTTACATCACCAGATTGCCTGGTTTGGTCAGACAACGCCGACGGTGCCGCAAGACAGCCGCCCAGCGGTAGTAAACTTGGCTTAAGGAAAGGGTATGGACGAGAAACGACTCACGCATTTACGGCAGCTCGAAGCCGAAAGCATTCACATCATCCGCGAAGTGGCGGCCGAGTTCAGTAACCCGGTGATGATGTATTCCATCGGTAAAGACTCTTCGGTGATGTTGCATTTGGCGCGCAAGGCGTTCTATCCGGGATCGCTGCCTTTCCCGCTGCTGCATGTTGATACCGGTTGGAAATTTCGTGAAATGTACGAATTCCGCGACCGTACGGCGAAAGCTTACGGTTGTGAACTGCTGGTGCACCGCAACCCGCAAGGTGAAGCGCTAGGAATTAACCCTTTTGTACACGGTAGCGCCAAACACACCGACATCATGAAAACCGAAGGACTGAAGCAGGCATTGGACAAATACGGTTTTGATGCCGCATTTGGCGGGGCACGTCGCGATGAAGAGAAGTCGCGTGCCAAAGAGCGTATTTACTCCTTCCGCGATCGTTTCCATCGTTGGGACCCAAAAAACCAGCGCCCAGAGCTGTGGCACAACTACAACGGTCAGATTAACAAAGGCGAGAGCATCCGCGTTTTCCCGCTTTCTAACTGGACCGAGCTGGATATCTGGCAATATATCTATCTGGAAAATATCGATATTGTTCCGCTATATCTGGCTGCTCCGCGTCCAGTGGTAGAACGCGATGGCATGCTGCTGATGGTGGATGACGATCGCATCGATCTGCAACCGGGTGAAGTGATCGAACAGCGCATGGTGCGTTTCCGCACGCTGGGCTGTTGGCCGCTGACTGGTGCGGTGGCATCGGATGCGCAAACGCTGCCGGAGATCATCGAAGAGATGCTGGTTTCCACAACCAGTGAACGTCAGGGAAGGGTAATTGACCGCGATCAGGCCGGTTCAATGGAGCTGAAAAAGCGTCAAGGGTATTTCTGAGGAATCGTCGAATGAGCCAAATTTCTTTAAAAGATGCAGCGGCAGAAAATGCGGCTGAGAAAGATGCAGTCGTTATCAATAATGCGATTGCACAGCAGATCGCCGAGCAAGGCGGTGTGGAAGCCTATTTACACGCGCAGCAGGATAAAACGCTGCTGCGTTTTCTGACCTGTGGCAGCGTTGACGATGGGAAAAGTACGCTAATTGGCCGTTTGCTGCACGATACGCGCCAGATTTATGAAGATCAGCTCAGTACGCTGCACAACGACAGCAAGCGTCTGGGCACGCAGGGCGAAAAATTGGATTTGGCGCTGTTGGTCGATGGGCTTCAGGCCGAGCGTGAACAGGGCATTACGATTGACGTGGCCTACCGCTATTTCTCGACGGAAAAACGCAAATTTATCATCGCGGATACGCCAGGACACGAGCAATACACCCGCAATATGGCAACGGGTGCATCAACCTGTGAGCTGGCAATCCTGCTGATTGACGCCCGTAAAGGTGTATTGGATCAAACTCGTCGTCACAGCTTCATCGCGACCCTGCTGGGGATTCGCGATCTGGTGGTGGCGGTGAACAAGATGGATTTAGTGGATTACCAGCAAACGGTATTTGAACAGTTTAAGCAGGATTATCTGGATTTTGCTCAGCAACTGCCTGCCGACCTGAATATTACCTTC
The DNA here is from genome assembly GCF_012427845.1 of Pectobacterium punjabense. Lineage (NCBI taxonomy): Bacteria > Pseudomonadati > Pseudomonadota > Gammaproteobacteria > Enterobacterales > Pectobacteriaceae > Pectobacterium > Pectobacterium punjabense. The sequence continues at coordinate 3,683,459 of NZ_CP038498.1, read as the reverse complement.
GTGCCGATTTCTGCACTGGATGGTGACAACGTTGCAACGCCAAGCACGACGATGGGCTGGTATACCGGACCGACACTGCTGGACGTGCTGGAAACGGTCAATGTGGCACAGCGTACGCTGGAACAGCCGATGCGCTTCCCGGTGCAATATGTCAATCGCCCGAATCTGGATTTCCGTGGCTACGCAGGAACGCTGGCATCCGGCATTATCCGTGTCGGGCAGCGGGTCAAAGTACTGCCGTCTGGCGTAGAATCCACCGTCAGCCGTATTGTGACCTTTGACGGTGATTTGCCGCAGGCACAGGCCGGTGAAGCGATTACGCTGGTACTGGCGGATGAAGTGGATATCAGCCGTGGCGATCTGCTGGTCGATAGCGGCGAATCGCTGAAAGCGGTGCAGCATGCGCTGGTGGATGTTGTCTGGATGGCGGAACAGCCGCTGGTGCCGGGACAGAGCTACGACATCAAGATTGGCGGTAAGAAAACGCGCGCCCGGGTTGAGAATATTCAATATCAGGTTGAGATCAATACGCTGACGCAGCGCGTCGCCGAAAATCTGCCGCTGAACGGTATCGGCTCCGTTGAGCTGGTTTTTGATGAGCCGCTGGTGCTGGACAATTATCAACATAATGCAGTGACAGGCGGGATGATCTTTATCGATCGTCTGAGTAATGTCACGGTAGGCGCTGGCCTGGTACGCGAACCTATCGAACAGGTGTATCAGGAACCGGGTGCGTACAGTGCGTTTGAACTAGAGCTGAATGCACTGGTGCGCCGCCACTTCCCGCATTGGGGTGCGCGCGATTTGTTGGGAGGCAAATAACGTGTCTTTACGCGATGAACCGACTGACGATAACGTGGTTTGGCATGCGCACGATGTCACCCGTGAGTCGCGCGAGAAACTACATGGTCATCAGGGCGTCGTTATCTGGTTTACCGGGCTGTCTGGGTCCGGTAAATCCACGCTAGCAGGCGCGCTGGAGCAGGCATTGCACCAGCGTGGTGTCAGCACCTACCTGCTGGATGGCGACAATGTTCGGCACGGCCTATGCCGGGATCTCGGCTTCACTGACGACGAGCGGCGCGAGAATATCCGCCGCGTGGGTGAAGTTGCCAAACTGATGGTGGATGCGGGGCTGGTGGTACTGACCGCGTTTATTTCTCCGCATCGCGCCGAGCGCAAAATGGTGCAGGATTTGCTCGGTGACGGGCAGTTTATTGAAGTTTTTGTGGATACACCTTTAGCGACCTGCGAAGCGCGTGACCCTAAAGGGTTGTACAAAAAAGCCCGCGCGGGGGAGTTGCGCAATTTCACGGGGATCGACTCGGTGTATGAGGCGCCGGAAGCGCCGGATAGTCATCTGGATGGTGAACAATTCGTAACAACTTTGACCGGCCAATTGTTAGATCTGCTTGGCAAGCGAGCTATTATCAAGCTCTGATGTCCCCGCTTTTTTTCACCGAGTTGTTGGGTGATGCAGGGGAATAATGGGAAAGATTATGCAAAATGCCACGCAGTTAACGATTAGCAAGACTCGTCCAGCGCAAGAAGAGGATGACAGCGTTTCCTATCTGTTTATGGGAGCGGTGACGGGGTTCTCCTTTTATTGGCTGGCTTTTAGCATCCCTTTTCTGGTGTATGGCTCTAATACTACGTTTTTCTTCATGCTTTACACGTGGCCGTTCTTTTTGGCGCTGATGCCGTTTTCAGTGCTGGTTGGCGTCGGGTTTAGCTTTCTGCTGAGAGGCTATCTTTTTTACACGCTTTTTGCGACAGGGCTGACGGTAATATGTCTGTTCTGGCTGGTTTTTTCTTTTCTGACGGGGTGGTAAAGGGAAAAGGCTGCCAGCGTGGATGCTGACAGCCCATTATTTTACAGCGTTCAATGTTACAGAATCTTGCTCAAGAAAGCCTGTGTGCGCGGGTTACTCGGATGAGTAAAGATCGCCTCTGGTGTCCCCTGCTCCTGAATAATCCCCTGATCGATAAAGATCACTCTATCCGCGACCTCTCTGGCAAAGGCCATTTCATGGGTTACGATGACTATAGTCATGCCTTCGTTCAGTGTGATGGCTACTACGCAAGAGAGGAACGCGCCGTAGTCTGAGCGTAAATGTGCAGGATAAATCGACCGACATAAGTTACCTGAGAGCGCATTGAGCGTGATTTTTGCCAGAAATATCCCTATTTGGGGACGCAACGAGGTGAATCTTGCCTTCCACTACCGGACACAGTGGAGTCGAAACAAAAGTTATGGGATGATTAAGCGGTTTTTCAGGGGGCGGGATGGGAAAGCTTACGCTGTTATTATTGATATTGCTTGGCTGGCTTCAGTACTCACTGTGGCTGGGCAAAAATGGCATTCACGATTATGTTCGGGTGAACGATGATGTTGTTGTCCAACTGGGTAACAATGCCAAATTAAAAGACCGCAACGAACAACTGTTTGCTGAAATTGACGACCTCAATGGCGGACAAGAGGCGATAGAAGAGCGTGCGCGTAATGAACTGGGTATGATCAAGCCCGGTGAAAGCTTTTATCGTCTGGTGCCAGAATCGGGGCATCGTGGCGCGAATACAACTTCACCCAATTCGACTTCATCCAATAATACACAACGTTGACGCATGCAGACACCACGCCTTTCCCCGCCTGAAATTGTTGCTGTTTTACCCGCTGCGGGTAACGGTAGCCGGATGCAGAACGATCGTCCTAAACAGTACCTGACGATTGGCAATAATGCGATCGGCCATAGAACCATTCTTGAACATACTATCGATGCGCTTTTGCGCCATCCACGCGTACAGCGTGTCGTCGTTGCCATTAGCCCAAATGACGCATTTTTTCATACCTTGGCGATTGCCAACGATCCTCGTATTTGTGCCGTGACAGGCGGGCAGCAGCGTGCGGATTCCGTACTTGCAGGGCTAGCTACCGTTTCCGATACGGCGTGGGCGCTGGTGCATGATGCTGCGCGTCCGTGCCTGCATCAGGACGATCTGACGCGCTTGCTGGCGATTGTTGAGCAGACTGAGGTCGGTGGAATTCTGGCCGCACCGGTTCGTGATACCATGAAACGTGGTACGGGCGGGTTGATCGGCCACACGGTAGAGCGTAACGATTTATGGCATGCGTTGACGCCACAGCTTTTCCCTGCGGCGCTGCTGAAACAGTGTTTGCAACGTGCGCTTCAGGATGGTGTTACCGTTACGGACGAAGCCTCTGCGCTGGAATATTGTGGCTATCGCCCGCAAATTGTCAGCGGGCGGTCGGATAATATAAAAGTCACGCGTCCAGAGGATTTGGCATTGGCCGAATTCTATTTAACCCGTTTGCAGTAACCTCATTTTATTCGTTAAATACAGATAAGGAGAACGCGCGATGCGTATCGGTCACGGTTTTGATGTCCATAAGTTTGGTGGAGAAGGTCCGCTGGTGATCGGTGGCGTTCGAGTTCCTTATTCTCAAGGCCTGCTGGCGCATTCCGATGGGGATGTGGTGTTACACGCGGTGACCGATGCCCTGTTAGGTGCCGCTGCGTTGGGCGATATTGGCAAGCTGTTTCCTGATACCGATCCGGCTTTTAAAGGTGCGGACAGCCGTGGCCTACTGCGTGAAGCCTGGCGTCGTATCAATGAAAAGGGCTATCAGCTAGGTAATCTGGACGTTACGATTATTGCGCAGGCACCGAAAATGGCCCCGCATATTCCGCAAATGCGCGTGAATCTGGCGGAAGATTTGCAGTGCCACATGGATGACGTCAATGTGAAAGCCACCACGACAGAACAGCTGGGTTTTACCGGTCGTGGCGAAGGCATTGCCTGCGAAGCCGTTGCCTTACTCGTGAAAAAAGGAACGGGCGAAATTGTTGCGTGGTAAGCCGTTCTTTATAAGCCATGTTTTATCAACAACACCTTGTCAATAATAGAAAATTAACAGTATAAGAAACAATGTCATGACTGCGTATTATCCAGTTATGCACCTTGTGGGATAACGATGGAAAATAGCGAACAGCTCGTCTGGCTGCATGGTGAACCACAGGCTACTGGCTCATTGAAGTCCGCCGCGGAAGATTTTCTGGTGGTGGAAGATCTGGGATTTCAGCCAGATGGTGATGGTGAACAGGTTTTGGTGCGCGTACGTAAGCGCGGCTGCAATACGCAATTCGTGGCTGAGATGCTGGCAAAATTTGCCCGTCTGCCGCTGCGTGCCGTCAGCTATGCGGGTCTGAAAGATCGCCATGCTGTCACCGAACAGTGGTTTTGCCTGCATATGCCGGGAAAAGAGACGCCAGATTTCTCCTTGCTGGAACTTGACGGTTGTGACGTACTTGAGGTGACTCGCCACCGCCGCAAATTGCGCATTGGTGCGCTACGGGGTAACCATTTTACTCTGGTGTTGCGTCAGGTGAGCGATCGACACGAGGTGGAAGCGCGTTTGGCGCTGATAGCCGCCAATGGCGTCCCTAATTATTTCGGTAGTCAGCGTTTTGGACGGAACGGGAATAATCTTGAGCAGGCACGTCTTTGGGCAAATAATGATATTCGGGTAAAAGAACGTAGTAAGCGTAGCTTTTATCTTTCTGCCAGCCGCAGTGCGATGTTTAATCAGGTTGCCAGTGCGAGACTGGCGCAACAGCAAACGAAAACCGTTTTGTGTGGCGACGCATTACAGCTAACGGGTCGCGGTAGTTGGTTTGTTGCTAAACCTGATGAATTGGAAACCTTGCAGGCGCGTCTTGATGCTGGCGAGCTCCAGATTACTGCACCGTTGCCCGGTGATGGTGAACTGGGTACGCAGGATGACGCGCGAGTATTTGAAGAACAGGCCTTGAGCGGACAAGAAACGCTATGGTCTTTGGTCAAACGTGAGCGGGTTGAACCTGCCCGGCGCGCTGTACTGCTGTATCCGCAGCAAATGCAGTGGGAATGGCAGGATGATGCGACAGTCGACGTGAAATTCTGGCTACCCGCGGGCAGCTTTGCGACCAGTGTGGTACGTGAATTACTGCATGCTCAGCAGGATACCGATCTCGGTGCTTGATGCGCAGTGAAGCTTTTTTGCAGAAAATAGTTGAAGAGAATCAATGCTAGTCACTGCGTGATAGCGGCGGCTGGTTTACCCCTGTGCGGGAAAATTGCTGTATTGGTGGCGAGGTTAACCAGAGCTGAGGTCGGCGGGGAATGGTAAACAAACGTATAGAAACGTTGCTGGCACAACTGCGCCAGCAAGGCATTCAGGACGAACGTCTGCTGAAAGCAATAGAAGCCGTACCCAGAGAACGCTTTGTTGACGAGGCGTTCGAACATAAAGCGTATGAGAACACTGCTCTACCTATCGGCTCCGGCCAGACTATCTCGCAACCTTATATGGTCGCGAAGATGACGGAGCTGCTCAACCTGACACCGGTATCCCGCGTGCTTGAGATTGGCACCGGTTCAGGTTACCAAACGGCGATTTTAGCGCATTTAGTTCGTCACGTTTGCTCCGTTGAACGCATCAAAGGGCTGCAATGGCAGGCTAAACGTCGTTTAAAGCAGCTTGATTTGCATAATATTTCAACCCGGCATGGCGATGGATGGCAAGGGTGGGCATCGCGTGGGCCATTTGATGCCATTATCGTTACGGCTGCACCGCCGGAAATTCCCCAGGCCCTGTTGGGACAGCTTGATGAGGGCGGTGTAATGGTGTTGCCCGTTGGCGAACAGTCGCAAATACTGCAAGTTGTTCAGCGCCGTGCTGGCGAATTTATTATTCAAACGGTTGAAGCCGTTCGGTTTGTTCCGCTAGTCAAAGGCGAATTAGCCTGATACCGTGGCAATGGTGTGCATGTGTTGCTAAGTCTTTAAAATTTCAATACAACGGTTTTATGGTGCGAACTTGTTGGTGTTGTTAGCATCCAATCATCGTGGTGCCTCTCCTGTTTTGCTTATGCACCAGCGATGGTGAAGTAGCGATCTTTCTCGTTCCAACTTAACGAATAAAATATCGGTTACGCTACAATCATTTACGCTACGGTCAGTTAAGCGACAGCAGATGTGAAGCAGACATGTCCAAATTGAGTTCTGAGTATTACTGTTTTTTTGAACGTTATATAGCCTAAATAATTCGAGTTGCAGGACAAAACATGGGCGTCTTGAACAACGCAAAACGTTGACCTGCTAGGACGAAACTCGCAGATGAGCCGAGTATTGCCAGCATCGATGCAACTTGAAGTATGATGGATATAGTGACTTTTTTGAACGCTATAGTTATAGGGGAGTAAGGCGCATGGGAAGCCGAATGATGAATTTGCGTCACATTGCTGCGTGTATGGTGGTTGTCTTTGGGGTGGCTGGATGCTCCAACAATAATTCCAAATCCGCACCGATCAGCAGCGTTGACGGAAATACGGGCAGCCGAGGGGGGATGTTATCTGCGCCACCACCGCGCATTTCAACGGCGGGTGAAAATGTAGCAACAACGTCCGATGGCCGGATCGTTTATAACCGCAGCTACGGTAATATCCCGAAAGGCAGCTACAGCGGCGGAAGCTCCTACACCGTTAAGCGGGGAGATACCCTGTTTTATATTGCCTGGATTACTGGTAATGACTACCGGGATCTGGCGCAGCGCAACAATATTCCTGAGCCATATAGCCTGAATGTGGGGCAATCGCTGAGCTTAGGCAACGGGGTCGGTAACAATACGTCGGGCAGTGGCCTGACGAGCGGCGGCGGAATGTTGGCAACAACCGATGCCACCCGAGGTGGAGTACCGACGCCGCCATCAAGTGCTCAAATACAATCTACATTGGTTGATTCTCAGTCAACTAATGCGTATTCTGGTAACCAGGGTAAACAGAATGTAGGTAAGATGTTACCTACGGCAGGGGCAACAACAACCGCTCCTGTTTCCGCACCAGCGGCTGTTGCCAGCAGCAATACGGCTGCTGTCGCCAGTTGGCGTTGGCCTACCGATGGGAAAGTCATAGATAGTTTCTCCGATTCCGAAGGGGGAAATAAAGGGATTGATATCGCCGGCTCACGTGGGCAACCGATCACCGCAACTGCCAGTGGGCGTGTGGTGTATGCGGGCAATGCACTACGTGGTTACGGAAATCTGATAATCATCAAGCATAATGATGACTACCTCAGTGCCTATGCCCATAACGATACGATGCTAGTCCGTGAGCAGCAAGATGTCACGGCAGGACAAAAAATCGCTACGATGGGCAGTACAGGCACCAGCTCAGTTCGCTTGCACTTTGAAATTCGTTACAAGGGGAAATCCGTAAACCCGCTGCGTTTTCTGCCGCAGCGATAAATCGGGCAGAGTATTTCGGTATTCTGCCAAGGGATCACGGGTAGGAGCCACTTATGAGCCAAAGTACGCTGAAAGTTAACGAGTTACATGAAGATACCGATTTCGACGAAAATGGACTTGACGTTTTTGACGATAAAGCGCTGGCAGAGGAAGATACCAATGATAGTGACTCGGCGGAAGACGAGCTGTTATCGCAAGGGGTCCCACAGCGTGTTCTAGACGCAACGCAACTCTATTTGGGAGAAATCGGCTATTCGCCGCTTTTAACCGCAGAAGAAGAAGTTTATTTTGCACGACGCGCGCTGCGCGGTGATATCCCATCGCGCCGCCGAATGATCGAGAGTAACCTGCGGCTGGTAGTGAAAATTGCCCGCCGTTACAACAATCGTGGTCTGGCGTTGCTGGACCTGATTGAAGAGGGAAATCTTGGTCTGATCCGTGCGGTTGAAAAATTCGATCCAGAAAGAGGATTCCGTTTTTCAACCTACGCGACGTGGTGGATTAGACAGACGATAGAGCGGGCGATCATGAATCAAACCCGCACCATCCGTTTGCCTATTCACATTGTCAAAGAACTCAACGTTTATCTGCGCACCGCGCGCGAGCTGTCTCATAAACTGGATCACGAGCCGAGTGCGGAAGAAATTGCCGAACAGCTCGATAAGCCCGTTGATGACGTCAACCGCATGCTGCGCTTGAATGAGCGCATTACGTCTGTCGACACCCCGTTGGGTGGGGATTCGGAAAAGGCGCTGCTGGATATTCTGGCTGACGAAAAAGATAACGGACCTGAAGACACCACGCAGGATAACGATATGAAGCAGAATATCGTTAAATGGTTGTTTGAGCTTAATGCCAAACAGCGTGAGGTGTTGGCGCGTCGTTTCGGCCTGTTGGGGTATGAAGCGGCTACGCTGGAAGATGTGGGTCGTGAAATCGGCTTAACGCGCGAGCGTGTTCGTCAGATTCAGGTCGAAGGTTTACGCCGCCTGCGGGAAATTTTGCAGGTTCAGGGCTTGAGCATTGAAGAACTGTTTCGTGAATAATTCGTGACGGTTACTGATGTCTTGGAATAAAAATGGTGGGGAAACCCACCATTTTTTATGTCTGTCACTCGCCCTTTCACACGAAAGGGCGGTTTGATGGCGATTAGCGTACGATATTCGCCAGCAGGAAATCGATGATGTCGCTGGTTTTAATCATTTGCTTTTCACCGATCCGGCGATTCTTGTATTCAATCTCTTCGCTATCCAGATTGCGATCGCCAATGACGATAGTGTGCGGCACGCCAATCAATTCCATATCGGCGAACATCACGCCTGGACGTTCTTTACGATCGTCGAGCAGAACTTCAATACCTTTAGCGCGCAGCTGCTGATAGATATCCTCAGCGACTTCCTTAACGCGGAAAGATTTGTGCATGTTCATTGGCAGAATGGCAACGTGGAAAGGTGCAATCGCGTCTGGCCAGATGATGCCGCGTTCGTCATGGTTTTGCTCAATCGCTGCCGCGACAACACGCGTTACACCAATACCGTAGCAGCCCATCGTCAGAGTCTGGTTACGGCCGTCTTCGCCCTGAACGGTCGCTTTCAACGCTTCAGAATACTTGCTGCCCAACTGGAAGATGTGACCCACTTCGATACCGCGTTTAATTTGCAGCGTGCCTTTACCGTCTGGACTGATGTCGCCTTCAACCACGTTGCGGATATCTGCAACCTGCGGCAGTGCCACATCACGCTCCCAGTTGATGCCAAAATAGTGTTTGCCATCAATGTTCGCGCCAGCGCTGAAGTCGCTCATGGCCGCAACGGTGCGATCGACAACGACAGGAATCGACAGTTTGACCGGGCCCAATGATCCTGGGCCTGCGCCGATGATTGCACGAATTTCTTCTTCCGTTGCAAACGTCAGCGGACTTGCGACCTGAGCAATTTTCTCAGCTTTGATTTCGTTCAGTTCGTGATCGCCGCGCACCAGCAATGCAACCAGTTTATGCCCGCTTTCTTCCGTAGCTTTCACCAGCAGCGTTTTTACTGTTTTTTCTACCGGCAATTTAAACTGCTCGACCAGTTCGGCGATGGTCTTGGCGTTTGGCGTATCCACCACGCGCAGCTCTTCCGTCGCTTCGGCACGGCCTAACTTCGGCGCGACAGCTTCTGCCAGTTCAATGTTTGCCGCGTAGTCGGACTCCGTTGAGAAAACGATATCGTCTTCACCGCTGGCCGCCAGTACCTGGAACTCATGGGATGCATTGCCACCGATAGAACCCGTATCTGCCTGAACCGCTCTGAAATCCAGATCCATACGGCTGAAAATCTTGCTATAAGCGGCGTACATGGCGTCGTAGGTGACCTGCAACGATTCCTGTGAAGTATGGAAAGAGTAGGCATCTTTCATCAGGAACTCACGCGAGCGCATCACGCCAAAACGTGGACGAACTTCATCACGGAATTTGGTCTGAATCTGGAAGAAATTCAGCGGCAACTGCTTATAAGAGCTGATTTCATTACGAATCAGGTCTGTAATCACTTCTTCGTGTGTTGGGCCGAGTACGAACGGGCGTTCGCCACGATCGACAAAGCGTAGCAGTTCTGGGCCATACTGATCCCAACGTCCACTTTCCACCCATAAATCGGCAGGTTGAACAACCGGCATTGAGACTTCAATGGCGCCCGCGTTGTTCATCTCTTCGCGCACGATGTTTTCAACTTTTCTCAAAACACGTAAACCGGTCGGCAACCAGGTGTAAAGGCCGGAGGCCAGTTTACGAATCATTCCTGCACGGAGCATCAACTGATGGCTGATGACTTCCGCATCGGCTGGTGTCTCCTTGAGGGTGGAGAGCATGTATTGGCTAGTACGCATGGGGTTTTAGTTCCGTTAGAACAACAAATAGCATAGGGCTGCCGCGCAGCCGAAGGCGCATAAAAAGTGGTTTAGTTTACCAGCGTGGGCTGCGTGTCAAAAGAGAGTAGGAACAATTTTAGAATATATTGCTGGACTCGTGTCTTAACACGCGTGAGACGGGTCGAGGCTTAACACTTCGGTTTGTTCTCCACAGACGCGCCAGCGCACATTGAATTCTAACAGTAAAACGGCGTATTCTCGCGTGGCGCTTTCCCCTTTGCGGTAGGCGGGGCGCGGATCTTGCGCCAATACCTGCGAGATAAAGCGTTTCAACTGAGGATATTTCTTTTGGTGTTCGGCAATCTGGTTTTCTGCATACGGCGAAAAAAATACCGGCATCGTGGCATCGGGAGCCATTTGGGCAAAACCCGCTCGCGCCTGAGGATGGCTTTCTGCAAAAGGCAGGTAAGGCTTGATATCGACGACTGGTGTGCCATCGACCAAATCAAGGCTGCCTAATTCGAGCGTAATGGCTTCGCCTTTTGCGCGGATTCCTTTTAATTCAACCAGCGACATACCGACAGGATTGGGGCGAAAAGTGGAGCGCGTAGCGAAAACGCCTGTACGAGTATTTCCTCCCAGACGCGGTGGTCGAACCGTTGGGCGCCAGCCGCCTTCCATCGTTTGATGAAAGATGAACAGTATCCAAATATGACTGAAATTCTCTAGTCCCCGCACACAGTCGGCTTGGTTATAGGGCGGTAATAGCTGAAGTTCTCCACCTCCATCTTCAATCAGACCCGGTTGCCGCGGAATGGCAAATTTTTCTTTATACGGTGAGCGGATAATCCCGATCTGATTGAAAACAAATTGACTCATTGTGCAGAGACTTTCAGCGCGGTTCCTTGGCAAACGACTTGGCTATAGCAACCCGCTACGCCGCTAACGGTTTGGCATTCATGCAGTAAAACCGCATTGGCCTTCATTGCCGTTGCGCGGTTCTGCATTCTTTTACGTGCATTTGCCGTGTTGGGAGGTGAGTCCTGAGCGCTGACCTGACATGAAGAGCCTGAAACTTCACCCATATCGCGGAAAGGTTTACCGACTAATTCTTCAGCGCTTTTATATAGCACGGCTGGAGCAGGGCGAACGGGTGGCTTTGGTTTCGGTGCGGGCTCTACGGCTTTGGTTTCAACAACAGGTTGAGGAACGGGTGCCTGTGGCTTCTGAAATAAAGAACAGCCTGTCAGCGACATGGCTAACAATATAAAGGGAACAGCACGCATTAAAGGATTCCTCTGCTTTTTCTCAAAGAGCGAGTATTGAAGCAAGCAATTGCACAAATAACAAGACGGGCCGTAGCCCGTCTTGCAGATATCTTTTAATTAAACACATTAGGGCAGGATTACCAGCCTTTCACTGCGCCGCCATTAAAGATTTTATTTGCTGCGTCATTGACTTCGTCAGACTGGTAAGCTTGAACGAATTTCTTCACGCTTTCAGCGTCTTTGTTGTCTTCGCGTGAAACCAGCAGGTTTACATACGGAGAATCTTTCTCTTCAACAAACAGGCCATCTTTAGTTGGCGTCAGGTTAATCTGGCTAGCGTAAGTGGTGTTGATGACAGCCAGCGCGATTTGCGCATCATCTAAAGAACGTGGCAGCTGTGGCGCTTCCAGTTCAACCAGTTTGATATTTTTCGGATTTTCAGTGACATCCAGTACCGTTGGCAGCAGGCCAACGTTATCTTTCAGTTTAATCAAGCCGACTTTTTGTAGCAGCAGCAGGGAGCGGCCCAGATTGGTCGGGTCGTTTGGCAGCGCAATTTGCGCACCATCTTGCAGCTCATTCAGCGATTTGATTTTTTTGGAGTAACCGGCAATCGGGTAGACAAAGCTGTTGCCGACAGAAACCAGTTTATAACCACGATCTTTGATCTGCTGATCCAGATAAGGTTTGTGCTGGAAAGCATTCAGATCGATATCACCTTTGCTCAGGGCTTCATTTGGCAACACGTAGTCGTTAAATGTGACTAACTCAACGTCCAGGCCATATTTGTCTTTCGCCACTTTTTGCGCGATTTCCGCAACTTGTTGTTCTGCGCCAACAATAACGCCGACTTTAATATGATTAGGATTTTTTTCTTCCTGCCCACATCCCGCTAGCGCCAGCGCACCAATAAGTGCGCCAATGGTCGCAATAGATTTCAGTTTAATCGCCATATCCTTACCCCTAATTAACTGTTTTTGGCAGATGCCCTCAGGCAAATGCGTATTGTGGTGATTACTTATGTGTGACAGCTTTTACTGCTCTGTCGCCGCAGAATTGAATCAGGTAAACCAAAACAACCAGTAATATTAATACCGTATTCATGACCGTCGCGTTATAACCAATATAACCATACTGATAACCAATTTGACCTAAGCCGCCTGCGCCGACGGCACCACCCATAGCAGAATAGCCTACGAGCGTAATGAGAGTGATGGTTGCAGCATTAATTAGCCCCGGTAACGCTTCCGGCAGTAATATCTTTCTAATGATTTGCATCGGCGTCGCACCCATTGCACGGGCGGCTTCGATCAGGCCAGTTGGAATTTCAAGTAGTGCATTTTCGACCATGCGGGCGATAAACGGGGCTGCACCTACGGTGAGAGGAACGATCGCCGCTTGCAGACCAATAGAGGTTCCGACAATGATGCGGGTAAAGGGAATCATCCAGACCAGCAAAATAATGAACGGAATCGAACGGAAAATGTTTACCAGTGCAGAAACGATCCGGTACAGCTTTGGATTGGCAATGATTTGCCCCGGACGCGTGGTATACAATAAAACGCCTACAGGTAAGCCAAGCACAAAGCCAAAGAAACCAGAAACGAACGTCATCGCGACGGTTTCCCATACTCCCTTGGCCATTAACCACATCATTGCTTCAGACATAACCCAGAACCTCAACTGTAACGTGACTTTCCTGCAGGAATTGGATTGCGGCTTTGATATCTGCATCATTGCCGTGCATTTCTGTCAGCATGATGCCGAACTTGACGCCACCGGCATAATCCATCTGAGCACTAATAATGTTGTTGTTAATGTTAAAGCGCCGAGCAACCTCGGACAGCAGTGGGGCATCCACTGATTTGCCGGTAAATTCCATCCGTAATAATGGCGTAGTTTCTGGACGAGGCTCTGGTGACAAACGAGTGAGGTAATCGTCAGGGATATCCAGATGTAACGTTGACTGAATGAATTTCTGCGCCAGCGGCGTTTTGGGATGCGAGAAGACTTCGCTTACGGTGTCCTGCTCGATGAGCCGTCCGTCACTGATCACCGCAACCTGATCGCAAATGCGTTTCACCACATCCATTTCATGTGTAATAAGAAGAATGGTGAGGCCAAGACGGCGATTGATGTCTTTCAGTAATTCAAGAATCGAACGCGTCGTTGCAGGATCTAATGCACTGGTTGCTTCGTCACACAGCAGAACCTTGGGATTGCTCGCCAGCGCGCGGGCAATAGCGACACGCTGCTTTTGTCCGCCGGACAAGTTGGCTGGGTACACGTCATGTTTATCTGCTAGCCCAACCAGCTCCAATAATTCATTCACGCGCTTGGCAATATCCGCTTTTGGTGTGTTATCCAATTCCAGCGGTAGCGAAATGTTGCCAAAAACGGTACGCGAAGCGAGCAGGTTGAAATGTTGAAAAATCATGCCGATTTGACGGCGAGCGCGTGTCAGTTGGCTATCGGATAGCTGGGTCAACTCTTGCCCATCGACCAGCACTTTCCCCTCTGTTGGGCGTTCCAATAAATTGACGCAGCGGATCAGTGTGCTTTTACCTGCGCCCGATGCACCGATAACGCCATAGATTTGCCCGGTGGGGACGTGAAGGCTGACATCAGAAAGTGCGGTAATGGCCCGCCCATTCTGCTGGAAAACCTTAGTAATATTAGAAAGTTCAATCATATGTTTTTATCGTAAGTGCCTATGGCTGGATAAATTAGTTTCTGTATCAACAGAATATGAAATGGATGTTAGGGCGTCTAGACGGCTAAGTCAATCGGGATTGTCATGGCTCTACATTCTCTCTGTGGGAGAAAACATGCGATACTACTGCGCAATTTCCGCCATTCAGGAGCAAAGTCAGTGGCACAAAGCGTTCCAGCAATTTTTCTTGATCGTGACGGTACGATCAATGTCGATCACGGTTATGTCCATGAGATTGACGATTTTCAATTTATAGATGGTGTTATCGATGCTATGCGCGAGTTGAAGAGCATGGGGTTCGCGCTGGTTGTAGTGACGAATCAGTCCGGCATCGCCCGCGGTAAATTTACAGAAGATCAGTTTATGCGACTGACAGAATGGATGGACTGGTCGCTGGCAGACCGCGGTGTTGATCTGGATGGCATCTACTTTTGTCCGCATCACCCTGAAGCTGGCGAAGATGAGTATCGGCAGGTCTGTGATTGTCGTAAGCCTGAGCCGGGTATGTTGCTTTCCGCACAGAGTGAACTGCACATTGATATGGCAGCATCTTATATGGTGGGGGATAAGGTAGAGGATATGCAGGCTGCCATTGGCGCTGGTGTGGGAAATAAATTACTGGTTCGCACCGGTAAACCGGTTACTGAGCAGGGCGAAGCGCTGGCTGATGGTGTGCTGGAAAGCCTCGCAGAGCTGCCAAAATGGATAAAAACGCGCAGTTAACAAGCGGAACGAATGAAAGATGCGCAAACGGAAAAAAGTTTACTAGATTTGCTTGCGCTTCTGAATTGGCTCCCTATAATGCGCCTCCATCAACACGGCGCTGTGAACACACAACCGGGTCGATAAAGAAAGAGAAAACGCTTTAAAATAAACGTTGACTCTCAAGGTGGAAAGCGTAACATACGCCACCTCGCGAAGCGGTTAAGGCCGCAACGCACTGCTCTTTAACAATATAATCAGACAATCTGTGTGGGCACTCACAAGACCGTATCTTAACGATATAAAAAAGTCTTGAAGAGTGAACAACAGTAAATTCATTACGAATAAACAGTTTTAATTCTTTGAGCATCGCTGACGAGTTCAGCAAATCAAACAAATCTTAAATTGAAGAGTTTGATCATGGCTCAGATTGAACGCTGGCGGCAGGCCTAACACATGCAAGTCGAGCGGTAGCACAGGGGAGCTTGCTCCCCGGGTGACGAGCGGCGGACGGGTGAGTAATGTCTGGGAAACTGCCTGATGGAGGGGGATAACTACTGGAAACGGTAGCTAATACCGCATAACGTCTTCGGACCAAAGAGGGGGACCTTCGGGCCTCTTGCCATCGGATGTGCCCAGATGGGATTAGCTAGTAGGTGAGGTAATGGCTCACCTAGGCGACGATCCCTAGCTGGTCTGAGAGGATGACCAGCCACACTGGAACTGAGACACGGTCCAGACTCCTACGGGAGGCAGCAGTGGGGAATATTGCACAATGGGCGCAAGCCTGATGCAGCCATGCCGCGTGTGTGAAGGCCTTCGGGTTGTAAAGCACTTTCAGCGGGGAGGAAGGCGGTGAGATTAATCTCATCGATTGACGTTACCCGCAGAAGAAGCACCGGCTAACTCCGTGCCAGCAGCCGCGGTAATACGGAGGTGCAAGCGTTAATCGGAATGACTGGGCGTAAAGCGCACGCAGGCGGTCTGTTAAGTTGGATGTGAAATCCCGGGCTTAACCTGGGAACTGCATTCAAAACTGACAGGCTAGAGTCTTGTAGAGGGGTAGAATTCCAGGTGTAGCGGTGAAATGCGTAGAGATCTGGAGGAATACCGGTGGCGAAGGCGGCCCCCTGGACAAAGACTGACGCTCAGGTGCGAAAGCGTGGGGAGCAAACAGGATTAGATACCCTGGTAGTCCACGCTGTAAACGATGTCGATTTGGAGGTTGTGCCCTTGAGGCGTGGCTTCCGGAGCTAACGCGTTAAATCGACCGCCTGGGGAGTACGGCCGCAAGGTTAAAACTCAAATGAATTGACGGGGGCCCGCACAAGCGGTGGAGCATGTGGTTTAATTCGATGCAACGCGAAGAACCTTACCTACTCTTGACATCCAGAGAATTTGCTAGAGATAGCTTAGTGCCTTCGGGAACTCTGAGACAGGTGCTGCATGGCTGTCGTCAGCTCGTGTTGTGAAATGTTGGGTTAAGTCCCGCAACGAGCGCAACCCTTATCCTTTGTTGCCAGCACGTAATGGTGGGAACTCAAAGGAGACTGCCGGTGATAAACCGGAGGAAGGTGGGGATGACGTCAAGTCATCATGGCCCTTACGAGTAGGGCTACACACGTGCTACAATGGCGTATACAAAGAGAAGCGACCTCGCGAGAGCAAGCGGACCTCATAAAGTACGTCGTAGTCCGGATTGGAGTCTGCAACTCGACTCCATGAAGTCGGAATCGCTAGTAATCGTAGATCAGAATGCTACGGTGAATACGTTCCCGGGCCTTGTACACACCGCCCGTCACACCATGGGAGTGGGTTGCAAAAGAAGTAGGTAGCTTAACCTTCGGGAGGGCGCTTACCACTTTGTGATTCATGACTGGGGTGAAGTCGTAACAAGGTAACCGTAGGGGAACCTGCGGTTGGATCACCTCCTTACCAAGAAGATGTGTGTTAAGTGAAGTGCTCACACAGATTGTCTGATGAAAATACTGAGCAAGCGCACCTGTTGATGTAATGAGTGTTAACTCATGCTGACGCGATAGTGCCGGATTTTTAATTCGGTACGGATTTTTCGTGTCCCCATCGTCTAGAGGCCTAGGACACTGCCCTTTCACGGCTGTAACAGGGTTCGAATCCCCTTGGGGACGCCAATCCGATAATGAGTGAAAGACATTATCATGAATATCTTAAAGATGATTCTTCGGAGTCATGTTTACGATATTGCTCTTTAACAATCTGGAACAAGCTGAAAATTGAAACATGACAGCTGAACATGCATGACGGCCTTCGGGTGTGTCGTGGTGAGTCAGTCTGTCAATGAGTCTCTCAAATAATCGCAGCGCGATGATGAATCGAAAGAAACATCTTCGGGTTGTGAGGTTAAGCGACTAAGCGTACACGGTGGATGCCTAGGCAGTCAGAGGCGATGAAGGGCGTGCTAATCTGCGATAAGCGTCGGTAAGCTGATATGAAGCGTTATACCCGACGATACCCGAATGGGGAAACCCAGTGTGTTTCGACACACTATCATTATGTGAATACATAGCGTAATGAGGCGAACCGGGGGAACTGAAACATCTCAGTACCCCGAGGAAAAGAAATCAACCGAGATTCCCCTAGTAGCGGCGAGCGAACGGGGAGGAGCCCAGAACCTGAATCAGTTTGTGTGTTAGTGGAAGCGTCTGGAAAGTCGCACAGTAAAGGGTGATAGTCCCGTACACAAAATGCACAAGTTGTGAGTTCGATGAGTAGGGCGGGACACGTGACATCCTGTCTGAATATGGGGGGACCATCCTCCAAGGCTAAATACTCCTGACTGACCGATAGTGAACCAGTACCGTGAGGGAAAGGCGAAAAGAACCCCGGCGAGGGGAGTGAAATAGAACCTGAAACCGTGTACGTACAAGCAGTGGGAGCCTACTTGTTAGGTGACTGCGTACCTTTTGTATAATGGGTCAGCGACTTATATTCTGTAGCAAGGTTAACCGAATAGGGGAGCCGCAGAAACCGAGTCTTAACTGGGCGTTAAGTTGCAGGGTATAGACCCGAAACCCGGTGATCTAGCCATGGGCAGGTTGAAGGTTGGGTAACACTAACTGGAGGACCGAACCGACTAATGTTGAAAAATTAGCGGATGACTTGTGGCTGGGGGTGAAAGGCCAATCAAACCGGGAGATAGCTGGTTCTCCCGAAAGCTATTTAGGTAGCGCCTCGTGAATTCATCTTCGGGGTAGAGCACTGTTTCGGCTAGGGGGTCATCCCGACTTACCAACCCGATGCAAACTACGAATACCGAAGAATGTTATCACGGGAGACACACGGCGGGTGCTAACGTTCGTCGTGAAGAGGGAAACAACCCAGACCGCCAGCTAAGGTCCCAAAGTCATGGTTAAGTGGGAAACGATGTGGGAAGGCATAGACAGCCAGGATGTTGGCTTAGAAGCAGCCATCATTTAAAGAAAGCGTAATAGCTCACTGGTCGAGTCGGCCTGCGCGGAAGATGTAACGGGGCTAAACCATGCACCGAAGCTGCGGCAGCGACGCTTAGGCGTTGTTGGGTAGGGGAGCGTTCTGTAAGCCGTTGAAGGTGGCCTGTGAGGGTTGCTGGAGGTATCAGAAGTGCGAATGCTGACATAAGTAACGATAATGCGGGTGAAAACCCGCACGCCGGAAGACCAAGGGTTCCTGTCCAACGTTAATCGGGGCAGGGTGAGTCGACCCTAAGGCGAGGCTGAAAAGCGTAGTCGATGGGAAACAGGTTAATATTCCTGTACTCGGTGTTACTGCGAAGGGGGGACGGAGAAAGCTAGGTTATCCGGGCGACGGTTGTCCCGGTTTAAGCGTGAAGGTGGGTGACTTAGGTAAATCCGGGTCATCGTTAACACTGAGGCGTGATGACGAGTCACTACGGTGATGAAGTAACCAATGCTACGCTTCCAGGAAAAGCCTCTAAGCTCCAGGTAACATCAAATCGTACCCCAAACCGACACAGGTGGTCAGGTAGAGAATACTCAGGCGCTTGAGAGAACTCGGGTGAAGGAACTAGGCAAAATGGTGCCGTAACTTCGGAGAAGGCACGCTGGCGCGTAGGTGAAGTCCCTTGCGGATGGAGCTGAAGCCAGTCGCAGATACCAGCTGGCTGCAACTGTTTAATAAAACACAGCACTGTGCAAACACGAAAGTGGACGTATACGGTGTGACGCCTGCCCGGTGCCGGAAGGTTAATTGATGGGGTCAGCCGCAAGGCGAAGCTCTTGATCGAAGCCCCGGTAAACGGCGGCCGTAACTATAACGGTCCTAAGGTAGCGAAATTCCTTGTCGGGTAAGTTCCGACCTGCACGAATGGCGTAATGATGGCCAGGCTGTCTCCACCCGAGACTCAGTGAAATTGAACTCGCTGTGAAGATGCAGTGTACCCGCGGCAAGACGGAAAGACCCCGTGAACCTTTACTATAGCTTGACACTGAACCTTGAGCCTTGATGTGTAGGATAGGTGGGAGGCTTTGAAGTGTGGACGCCAGTCTGCATGGAGCCAACCTTGAAATACCACCCTTTAATGTTTGATGTTCTAACGTAGGCCCGTAATCCGGGTTGCGGACAGTGTCTGGTGGGTAGTTTGACTGGGGCGGTCTCCTCCCAAAGCGTAACGGAGGAGCACGAAGGTTAGCTAATCCTGGTCGGACATCAGGAGGTTAGTGCAAAGGCATAAGCTAGCTTGACTGCGAGAGTGACAGCTCGAGCAGGTGCGAAAGCAGGTCTTAGTGATCCGGTGGTTCTGAATGGAAGGGCCATCGCTCAACGGATAAAAGGTACTCCGGGGATAACAGGCTGATACCGCCCAAGAGTTCATATCGACGGCGGTGTTTGGCACCTCGATGTCGGCTCATCACATCCTGGGGCTGAAGTAGGTCCCAAGGGTATGGCTGTTCGCCATTTAAAGTGGTACGCGAGCTGGGTTTAGAACGTCGTGAGACAGTTCGGTCCCTATCTGCCGTGGGCGTTGGAAGATTGAGAGGGGTTGCTCCTAGTACGAGAGGACCGGAGTGAACGCACCACTGGTGTACGGGTTGTGATGCCAATTGCATTGCCCGGTAGCTAAGTGCGGAAGAGATAACCGCTGAAAGCATCTAAGCGGGAAACTTGCCTCGAGATGAGTCTTCCCTGGACACTTGATGTCCCTGAAGGGCCGTTGAAGACGACGACGTAGATAGGCTGGGTGTGTAAGCGTAGCGATACGTTGAGCTAACCAGTACTAATGACCCGAGAGGCTTAACCTTACAACACCGAAGGTGTTTTGTGGGTGATGAAAGACTCATAGAGAACGATATTCAGCTTGTTCGAAGATTGGTTCTGATGGTTGTGCGATACAAAAGAAAAGTAGAGCATAACGGTTGGAATGAAACAGAATTTGCCTGGCGGCGATAGCGCGGTGGTCCCACCTGACCCCATGCCGAACTCAGAAGTGAAACGCCGTAGCGCCGATGGTAGTGTGGGGCTTCCCCATGTGAGAGTAGGGAACTGCCAGGCATCAAATTATACAGGTGCGCTGATATGGCTCAGTTGGTAGAGCGCACCCTTGGTAAGGGTGAGGTCCCCAGTTCGACTCTGGGTATCAGCACCAGTTATTTGGGTTAATGTTCGGCTTAAAAAAGAATTTACCTGGCGGCGATAGCGCGGTGGTCCCACCTGACCCCATGCCGAACTCAGAAGTGAAACGCCGTAGCGCCGATGGTAGTGTGGGGCTTCCCCATGTGAGAGTAGGGAACTGCCAGGTTTCAATTAAGAAGAAGGCCATCCTATTAAGGATGGCCTTTTTTCTATTTCAATATATTAGATCCTTCTTTTTACCTAAATAAAACCTCTATTTATCTTCTTCGCTGTCAAATTAATAATTAACGTATTGTTTATTAAAGATTCATTTATCTATATCCCCGCTAAATACAATAAAGCCGCAGAGTTACGTCGCTACATTAATAAATTATTACAATCAGGAACTTTTTGCCTCAGGGTTTAAGTACTGTTTTACTATAGCGGGCATCGTTTTATGCCCGGAAAAATAGGAGAATAAAATAAGATGACTGAACTAACAGAAAATGCAAAAGATACGCGCCAGCGCATCCGAGCTATAGTTGGCGCTTCATCGGGTAATTTGGTTGAGTGGTTTGATTTTTATGTTTATTCCTTTTGCTCAATCTATTTTGCCCATATCTTTTTCCCTTCGGGAAATACCACGACTCAACTACTACAAACCGCAGGGGTTTTTGCAGCAGGCTTTTTAATGAGACCGATAGGCGGTTGGCTTTTCGGTTATATTGCTGACAAGCATGGTCGTAAAAATTCAATGCTAATTTCGGTTTGCATGATGTGCTTTGGATCTCTGGTTATTGCCTGCCTACCGGGATATGAAAGTATTGGTACCTGGGCACCGTTTTTACTGTTATTAGCCCGTTTATTTCAGGGACTTTCTGTTGGTGGAGAATATGGAACCAGTGCAACGTATATGAGTGAAGTCGCGGTTGAGGGAAGAAAGGGTTTCTATGCTTCTTTCCAATATGTCACGCTGATTGGCGGTCAATTGTTGGCGCTGTTAGTGGTTGTCATATTGCAGCAGATTCTGAGCGATGAAGACTTACGGGCGTGGGGATGGCGTATTCCTTTTGCTCTCGGCGCTATTTTGGCAATTGTTGCACTTTATTTACGCCGCTCTCTCAATGAAACATCTGATAAATCAACTCGCGAACACAAAGATGCCGGCTCTCTTGCTGGATTGTGGAAACATCGCCGCGCCTTTATTACTGTTCTGGGGTTTACGGCCGGTGGTTCTTTAGCTTTTTATACGTTCACCACTTATATGCAAAAGTATCTGGTGAATACCGCGGGGATGCATGCGAAAACCGCCAGCGGGCTAATGACGCTTGCTCTGTTTATCTTTATGCTGCTGCAACCGTTCTTTGGTGCGATGTCGGATAAAATGGGGCGCCGTAGTTCAATGCTCTGCTTCGGTGGGCTTGCTGCACTGCTGACGGTTCCCATTCTGACGGTTTTACAGAGTGTGACGAGCCCTGTTCTTGCTTTCTCTCTGGTGATGCTCTCACTGATTATCGTCAGTTTCTACACGTCGATCAGCGGCATTTTAAAAGCAGAAATGTTTCCGCCAGAAGTCCGTGCGTTAGGCGTAGGTTTATCTTATGCAGTGGCTAATGCACTGTTTGGTGGGTCTGCTGAATATGTTGCACTTTCGCTGAAATCATTTGGTATGGAAACGGCTTTCTTTTGGTATGTCTCAGCGATGGGGGCGGTTGCGTTTATTGTGTCATTAACGCTACATCGTAAAGGCAAAGGGATGAAGCTTTAGTGTTCAGATAATTGCCATAATGCATAGCCGGTGGTTGCACCGGCTATATCCCAAACAAGATCTTGCCAGCTCCATCCTGTCCCGCCTTCCCGACTATCATAAAGCTCTTTTGCCATGCCTACGCTGATTGCCACCATAATGCCGAATCCCCCGCTACGATCTGCACTCCAGCGCTGATGAGTACCATATTCATACCCGGCTGCGCTGATGGCGGCTGAGGCGAGAAAGTGTTGGGCTTTATCCTGCCCTGTCCAACGATCTTGCGCGATATGGCTACATCCCGAGCAGCAAAGTATTGCGGCAATACATAGTACGCGCATAGCTTTCCCCATAATAAAAAACCCCGGAAGCCGAGGTTTTTTAAAGTATAGCGCGAGTTTTAGAGAATACGACTAATGAGCCGGTCGATACGAATACGGCGCAGACGTCGTATAAGCTTACGGACTTTCACTGGATATTGCGCGATGCTTTCCAGTTCCATATAGCTTTTTACAACCTGGGTGTGCGTTCTTATCGTGTCCAGCTCATCCAGACGTTGCTGCAACAGTACTTGCTGAGGATCGTGAATCAGTATGGCGTTTTCCAGATCCAAGCGCCACGCGCGTGGGTTAAGGTTGTTTCCCGTCAGCAACTGCCACTTATCATCCACCCACATGCCTTTCAGGTGGAAGCTGTTATCACCGTCTTTCCATAGCCGCACAACAAGCTGCTGATTCTCAATATAGCGCTCCAGACGACTCAGGAAACGGCGAAGGTTGATCTCGTAGAGATACGGCAATGCGCCGATGATTTTGAAGGGCTGGTCTTCTGGAATATAGAAATCGTTAGCGGTTTTATCGCCGATAATAATTTCTACTTTTTTGCCGTCCCGCAATAGTCGGATGATATTTCTGACCAGCAGAGCGGGTAGGTTGAAATACGGGGTACAGATGACCAAATGTTCATTAGCGCAATACATCAGGTGATGTATGGTCTTATTCAACGGGCTTTGCTTACCTAACCCGACCAGTGGCGTGACGGTTAATTCGTTCGCATTTGCGCTGTGTTCAGGGGCGATATAATTGGCGGTACGTAACGCCTGACGGAATTGTTTGATATCATTTTTGATCTCCAGACTCTTCGGACGATCGGTATGATCTAACCGTTGTACTGCCGGAGCCGACAGCATTGTCTGGATATATTGCACCATCGTCTCAGCCAATACTGGGTTATGAATTAGCTGATAGCGGTCATAACGGTATTTCTGATGTTGATGCAGGTAAACATCATTCAGGCTGGCTCCGCTGTAGATGACAGTGTCATCGATAATGAACCCTTTCAGGTGCAGCACGCCCAACGCTTCACGTGTGTTGACCGGAATACCGTAGATAGGGAAATGCGTATCTGGATGTTTTTTCGCCATATCGCAATACCAATCGGCATTGGTATTTTCTGCTGCCGCACCGATTCTGCCACGCTGAGCACGATGCCAGTCTACCAGAACGCGAACATCCAGCTCCGGGCACTGCCGTTTGGCTTCATAAATTGCGGATAGAATTCCCATGCCGCCATCATCACGCTCAAGATACAACGCCACGATATAGATGCGTTTCTTGGCGCTTAAAATGGCGTTAATCAGTGTCGTGCGGAAAAGCTCAGGCGAATGCAATGTCTGAACATCATCTGCGTTCTGAGGAATTCTGGGCAGTTGTGCAAGGTGCTGTTGGTATTTATTGCGTTTAAAATTTGACAGCATCACAGTGCGTTTCTTCTCTCATCAGTTTATACCCATCATACTTCGAGCTGTGCCAGGGTATATGACCTTCTGGTCATTATCAAAAGTTAAGGAGTAGCCGAATAGGCGATAATACCATTACTTTTCGGCTGTAGTGAGTCTGTTTTGCCGTTGGCCGATATCCCATTCCCATTGTAAGAGCCATGTTACGTCTTCCGCTCACTCCTTCAACGGTAATTCCAGCGTCACAATGCCTTCTTCTAATTGTACGTCGATGTGAAAACCGAGTTTTTTGGAAAGCTGAATCATACCTTGATTATGCGGCATGGTAATGCCCGTCAAGCGTGAGAGGCCATGTGCTTGAGCGTAATCAATCAGCTTTTCCAGTAGTCGTCTGCCAAGGCCGAGTCCTTTTAGATCGGATCGTACCAGCACGGCAAATTCCGCATCCGTATTATCTGGATCGGAAATCGCGCGCGTTACGCCTATAATCTCAGTCTCTTCTCCGATCTGGCGCACAGCAACGAATGCCATCTCACGATCGTAGTCAATTTGTGTCATATTGGCTAAGTCTTCGTGAGTAAATTCATTAATTTCGCTGAAATAACGGTAATACAGATCTTCCTTCGTCACTCTGGCAATGAACGCGCTGAGCAGCGGTTCATCTTCCGGCAAAATTGGCCGGAACAGGCAAACATCACTATTTTTAAGGACGACCGTTTCTTCTAGCTCATGGGGATAAGGGCGGATTGCCAGCCTCGACTGCGGATCGCCACTGAACGGCGTCAGATGCAGTGTGACATCCAGTAGCGTAAAGGTATCTCCTGACGCGAGCAGAGGATGAATATCTAGCCGGGAAATTTCAGGGCAGTCGAGAATCAGATTGGAAACCTGAACCAGCAAGCGGCTGAGCGCGGGAATATCGAGCGGGCGCAACGCGCTGTATTCCCGAATCTTGCCGCCTTTCACTGCCTGCAATACCAAATAGCGAGCCAGCGTCATATTCAGTGGGGGCAGTGCGACGGCAGCCTGCTTTTCTCGCCACTCAACGCCACCTTCTCCCAGCATAATCAATGGGCCGAAAACGGGATCTTGTTCAACGGCAATCCTAAGTTCTTGCGCACCAGCACGATTTGCCATGCTCTGCACCAACAGGCCGTAAATGCGCGCCTGCGGATAAGTGCGCTTCACCCGGTCAAGAATCGCCTCTGCCGCCTGTTGGACTTCTGTGGCCGTTCGCAGGTAGAGCATGACCCCCTGAACTTCCGATTTATGTGGAATATCTGGCGATCTCAGCTTAATCGCGACCGGATAGCCAATTTGCTCGGCGATATGAACGGCTTCTGCACTGTCGCCAGCAATCCAGGTGGGTAACGTATCCAAACCATAGGCTTGTAGGATCGGCTGGACTTCATGCGTATCGAGTTGAGTCACGCCGTCTGACAGCGCCTGATGAATCAGCGCATGTGCCTGACTGGCGTTGATGCCTAAATTCAGCGGCAGTGCTGGGGTTTCCTTTAGCTGTTTCTGATTACGCCGATATTCGACGATATGCATAAATGCCGTAACTGCGCCTTCCGGCGTACGATAGGTCGGAATGCCTGCGTCGTTAAACAAGCGTCGTGCTTCCTGCGAGGAGAATTCACCGCACCAGTTGGTCAGCAGCGTAATTCTTTTCCCACGCGGATGTTGTTGGAAGAGCGTAATCAATTGCGCAGCGCTATCGGTACTGGGTGCGGCGGCGCTGGGGGCGTGAATGATCAAGAGTGCATCGACTTCATCGCTGTCCAGTAATACCGAAACTGCTGCCTGATAGCGGGCTGCGGTCGCATCATCACGCAGATCGAGTGGATTGCCAATAGTGACGGTTGGCGGTAGCGCTTCCTGTAGTGCTTGTTGGGTCGCCTTGCTGAGCTGTGCCAGCTTGCCTTGTCGGCTGAGGAGCTGATCCAGCGCCTGTGCGGCGGGCGACGCACCGTTGCTCACCAGCATCAAGCGTTCACCGCGCAGCGGCCGCAGGTGGCTTAAGGTTTCCACCGCGGAAAAAAGCTCATGCGTATCCCGTACCCGCAGTAAGCCTGCGCGTTGAATGGCGGCGTCATAGGCGGCATCCAGGCCGTGGCGCTGGTCATTCAACAACTGCTGCGCCTGCTGGCTACGACCGCTTTTTATCACCAGTATCGGTTTATTTCGGGAGGCGCTGCGGGAAGCGGAAAGAAAGCGACGCGCATCGCAGATGTGTTCCAGATGCAACAAGATCGCACTGGTTTTGCCGTCGCGTGCCAGAAAATCTAACAGGTCATCGACATCGATATCCAGGCTGTCGCCCAACGCGATAAAATAGGAAAAGCCAATACCGCGCTGCTGCGCCCAGTCCAGTATCGTATTGGAAACGGCGGCCGACTGCGAAATAAATGCCAGCTTGCCTTTCATGATGGGAACGGGAGAGAAACTGGCGTTCAGGCCTTGCCAGGGAGCGAGTAGCCCGAGACTGTTAGGACCAAGCAAGCGCATGTGGTAGCGCACGGCGCAGGCCTTTAACTCGCTGAACTGGGTCGGCGGTGCGGAGAGGATGATGACGGTTTTACAGCCTTTTTGCCCCAACGCTTCCAACAGCGTCAGATTGCGGCTGGCGTTTGTACAAATTACAGCAAGGTCAGGCGTCATGGGCAGGCTGGCGACAGTGGGGTAGGCCAGCACGCCACAAACGGCACGATATTTTGGCGTAACAGGTAGTACGGGGCCGCTGAAATGGCCGTCCAGCAGATTTTTCATCATCAGAAAACCGGCTCTTCCCGGTTTTTCTGATGCGCCGAGAACGGCGATAGACTTAGGGCGTAACAGTGCTTCCAATCCGCGCTGGCTCATGCGTCACTCCTTCACATCAATCCCCTTTGATACTAAACGCTTTCTGCCGCTTGTGCTGTGACGATGGGTAAACTTTCCCGCAAACGGTGGTGCGATTTCCCCGCCAGGTAATGCTGTCGGAAACGATCAAAATGCTGTGATAGCGCGTCGGCCGCGACAAGATCCCCCGCCTGTGCGAGCAGGGCAATGGCGATCTCGGCGGTACAGTGCTGCCCGGCGCTGCTGGCCTCACGCAGTTGATAGCGGGAAAGTGCCTCTACATTCAGCGACAGAATTGGCAGGTTATCCAGGTAAGGGCTTTTGCGGAACATTTTACGTGCTTCCGGCCAGGTGCCGTCGAGCAAGACAAATAGGGCCGGCTTTTCTGTTGCGGGAAGTTGTTGAAGTACCTGACGTCCTTCTTCCGCCGCATCGGCAAGGAAGACCAGATAGGGCTGAACATCTGGGTCTTGCAGCGTTGCAAGCAACTCGGGATCGGGATCGGTGCGTGACCAGCGAAACGCCTGCGTATCGGGCAGAATATCGGCGATGAGACGTCCGGTATTGCTTGGTTTTAATGGCTCGGTATCAAACATCACCAGACACACACGGCTGCGGGATTGCTGTGCCTGAACGGTGTGGCACAGGCAGTTAGTTTCGGGTAATAAACACTGCTGACAACGAACTACGCGGCAGCCACGGGCGCGAAACGGTTTGGTTGACTGCTCAAGACGTTGCTGACGCAGGCGGAGTACGGCATTGTTGTTCACGAAAGGGCGGTTGAGCATGAAATAGATGACGCCATGAGATTCTGCAACGAACCCGCTCCATTTTAATTATTGGGAAGCAGGTTCAGAAAGACGACATTCTAATC
This sequence comes from Pectobacterium punjabense, assembly GCF_012427845.1. Classification (NCBI taxonomy): domain Bacteria; kingdom Pseudomonadati; phylum Pseudomonadota; class Gammaproteobacteria; order Enterobacterales; family Pectobacteriaceae; genus Pectobacterium; species Pectobacterium punjabense. Next base: position 3,655,834 of record NZ_CP038498.1, on the reverse strand, counting down.
GACAGACGGGTTGACCAAAAGAGGCGAGGCAATAATGCCTCACAGTTTTCTACAGTGATTCATCCAACCACTCCTCAAACTGCGCTTTCGGCAGCGCGCCGTTGAGAATGTCGACCATCTGACCCTGTTTGAAGATCATGAGTGTAGGGATACTGCGGATACGGAAACGTGCGCTGAGTGATGGTTCGGCTTCAGTATTGACCTTAATAAAGCGGATTTTCCCGCTCCGCTCCTGTGCGACGTTTTCAAACACAGGGGCAAAGTTAACGCAAGGGCTGCACCAGGGTGCCCAGAAATCGACCACAACGGGAAGATCGTCCTGTAACAGCTTATCGAGCGTTGTTTCTGTCGCATTGATGACGTCACCGCTGAATAAGGTTTCTCCGCAACGACCACATTTTGCATGGTCATCAATACGCGCTTCAGGCAGGCGATTGGTTGTTTGGCAAGATCCACATACCGTATTCATAACAGGGCCTCAGATAAAAGGGCTAAAATAAAGATGTCGCTGATAAAATGCGCGTAATACGGCATTGGAACGTCAACGGCATGTTGCTTAAGAGTGAATAAATTATGGTGGGGAGACATTATGGCAACAACGTGGTTTGCCCAATAGCTACAATAGCTTCTGACTGTTAGCGCTCTTTTACCACAAGCGTGTGGCTAAGCGGGTGTACATAAGGTAATCTTCGCGCCCAGCGCGTAGGTGGAGAGAACAATGAGCGATTCATTCAATAGTAAAAGCGGCAAAGTCCGTGTGATGTACGTCCGCAGTGATGATGAGGGCGAGAAAGAGAATAAAAACAAGCGCCCTGCTGACAAAGATCGCCGTGGCGATCGGCGTGATGGTGGTGGCTCTCGCGATCAGCGTGAAAAGCCGAAGCATCCGCGTGATGTTAACCCGCGTTATGCCCGGGAAAACCCGTCCCGCGACGGTGATAGCAGTGCTAAAACGCCATGGGGCAATAAAGATCGTAACGAACGCAGCGGCGATCGTCCTCGTCGCCCGCGCGGTGAAGATACGGGGGGTTATGAATCACCGTGGAAAACCGTGTCTCGTGCGCCAAGCGATAGCGATACGCCGGATCATGGCGGTATTACTGGCAAGAGCCAGATCGATCCTGAGCAACTGCGTCGCCAGCGTCAGGAAGAAACGCGTGTCTACGGTGAAAATGCCTGTCAGGCGCTGTTTAAAAACCGCTCTGAAGTGATCGTTCGTGCCTGGTTCCTGCAAGAAGTGACGCCGCGTTTCCGCGATGCACTGCGCTGGATGGCGGCAAACCGCAAGGCTTATCACGTTGTGGAAGAGGAAGAGCTGATTAAGGCTTCCGGTACTGAGCACCACGGTGGCGTCTGTTTCCTAATTAAAAAGCGTCAGGGACTGGATGTGCGAGAGTATCTGAAAACGGTTGGCGAGAGTGACTGTGTGCTGGCGCTGGAAGATGTGGGTAACCCGCACAACCTCGGCGGTATTATGCGTAGCTGCGCGCATTTCGGTGTGAAAGGCGTGCTGGTTCAGGATGCTGCACTGCTGGAATCCGGTGCGGCGGTACGCACGGCAGAAGGCGGTGCGGAACACGTTAAAGCGATCAACGCTGACGATTTCCTGTCTGTACTCGCTGAATTCCGTCACGCAGGCTACACCATCGTGACCACCTCGAGCCATAAAGGGACCGCACTGTCGAAAGCGACGCTTCCGGCGAAAACCGTGATTGTGCTGGGTCAGGAAGGCGATGGTCTGTCGGATAGCGCTTGGCAACAAGGGGACGTGAAAGTCTCTATCGGCGGTACTGGTAAGGTTGAAAGCCTGAACATTTCAGTCGCAACGGGCATTTTGCTGTCCGAGTGGTGGCGGCAGAACCAAGCTTGATATCACGTGCCGATTCTCAGAGGGCAATCCCCCTCTGAGAAGGCATCACCACGGATGAGAGAACGATCGATGAAGCAGAAAAAGCAGAAAGTTGTCGCGATATCGTTACTGTTGGGTGCATTGCTGGCAAGTGGTTGCAGTTCGTTGCCACGTTCATCCACTGCTGTTGCCGCAGCACCAAGCGCTGATGTATGCCAGATTGGCGACAAACAGGTACAAACTACGCTGTATTTTGGTTTGAATCGTCCTGCTGGCCCGGTGATTTCTGATGCCGAGTGGAAAGCATTTCTGGACGGTGAGGTGACGCCACGTTTTAAAGAAGGGCTGACGGTGTTTGATGCTAAAGGACAATGGCTGGGGAACAATGGACTGGTTGCCAGAGAGAACAGCAAGGCGCTGATGTTGATTCACGGCGCCGGTAAAGAACGTGATATTGAAGCGTTACGTACTACCTACAAATCACGTTTTGCGCAGGAATCCGTCATGCGGATTGATGCACCCGTCTGCGTCGCGTTCTGATTTTTTCATCAGCCCCTTTTCAGGGGCTGATGATATTGTCAAAAATCATCGCGATGAGATCGAGATACTCGGGGCTACCACGAGGTGAGGCGTCCCTGCGGGAACCTCATCCCCGTGTTTCCCCTAATATGTGACTCTGTCATTAGTATGATGGTTTTTAACCTATCTATTTATGATAAAGGACTACAGCACCAGTCCCGCTACTGCCGCAGACAGTAAGCTCACCAGCGTAGAACCGTAAACCAGCTTCAGACCGAAGCGCGATACCACGTTGCCCTGTGCTTCATTCAGTCCTTTGATGGCGCCCGCGATAATGCCGATTGACGCAAAGTTGGCGAAGGAAATCAGGAATACGGACAAAATGCCCAAGCCGCGTGGCGACATCTCTGCCGCGATTTTCTTCAGTTCAATCATGGCAACGAATTCATTGGCCACCAGTTTGGTTGCCATAATACTGCCCGCATTCAGAATATCGGAAGACGGAATGCCGATCAGCCAGGCCAGCGGTGAAAAAACATAGCCCATGATAGCCTGGAAACTAATGCCGAAGACGGTGCTGAACAGCGCATTAACGGCGGCAATCAAGGCCACAAAACCGATTAACATCGCCATAATAATCATCGCGACTTTAAAACCAGCAAGAATATATTCCCCCAGCATTTCAAAGAAGCTCTGGTCTTCATGCAGCTTTTCCAGCTTCAGCTCCGGTTCGTCGTCAGGCTGGTAAGGGTTGACGATCGACAGAATAATAAAGGTACTGAACATATTCAGAATCAGTGCTGCAACGACATACTTAGCGTCCAACATAGTCATGTAGGCGCTGATGATTGACATGGAAACCGTTGACATCGCTGTCGCGGCCATCGTGTACATCCGCCGTGGTGACATATCAGCGATGATGCCTTTATAGACGATAAAGTTCTCCGATTGCCCAAGCATCAACGTACTCACGGCGTTAAATGACTCCAGTTTCCCCATTCCGTTAACTTTGGACAGCAGTGTGCCGATGCCTTTGATGATTAGCGGTAAAATGCGCCAGTGCTGCAAAATTCCAATCAGCGCGGAAATAAAGACGATAGGACAGAGTACGTTGAGGAAAATAAAGGAAAGTCCCTGTGCGTTCATCCCGCCAAACACAAAATCGGTCCCCTGGTTGGCGAAAGATAATAGCTTTTCAAACAAACCGGCAAAGGAGCTAATCGCGTTAAGCCCGATGCTGGAATGCAAAAGGAAATAGGCCAGTAAAATTTCAATCACCAGCAGTTGCACAATAAAACGCAGTCGGATGCGTTTTCTGTCGTGACTGACGAGTAAGGCCAGTAAAAAAATGGCGGTCGTTGCCAAAATGAAATGTAAAACCTGTGACATAGAAGAACCACTCAATCCCCGAATAAAAGAGGCGCATTGTAATCGGAATGTGAAAATATGTTTATCCCGAATCTGTAAATCCTTATTCGCTATCGCGCTATAACAATTGGGGAAACAGTCGATTAATCAGGGAAAGGTAGGATGTGGCAAGAGAGTTCCCTTTCGGCCAATGACTGGCCGAAAGGGGAGGGGGATTCTGATAGGTTAGTGCGCGCCACCGCCTCCGCCACCGGTGGTAAAAGGCGGTTTAGCGAACCAGACCAGCACCAGCAGCACCAGAAATACGCCCGCAGCAGCCCAGAAGATCTCGTTGGCAGAGATAATCAGCCCCTGCGCCGTAATCTGCTCTGCGATGTAAGCCGAGGCCTGCGTTTGACTCATCCCCATTGCCTGAAGCTGTTGGTACGTTTCCTGCGCTATCGGATTATACGGTGTGATCGATTCCGTCAGGTGCGCGTGGTGCAGCGATTCCCGCTGCGTCCAGAGCGTGGTGGTCAGTGAGGTTCCGATCGAGCCTGCCAGCGTTCGGGCAAAGTTCGACAGACTTGATGCGGCAGCCAAACGTTCAGGCGGAAGGCCAGACAGCGTGATGGTCGTCAGCGGCATGAAGAAGCAGGCGACGGCAAACCCCTGCACGAACTGCGGCCAGGCTGACGCGCCGAAATCCATGCCCGGCTCGAAGGTATATGCACGCCAGTAGAAGCAGACGGCGTACATAATAAAGCTGAACGTCACCAGTTTGCGCATATCCAGACGCGGTGCGAATCGACCGATGATCGGCGACAGCACTACTGGCATCAGCCCAACGGGCGCGGATGCCAGTCCAGCCCAGGTGGCGGTATAGCCATACACTTCCTGCAATAGCTGCGGCAAGAGTACGATCGCCCCGAAGTAAAACATATAGGCGAGGCTGATACATAGACAGCCAATGGTGAAGTTACGCGATTTAAACAGCGACAAATCCACCACCGGGTGGTCGTCTGTCAGTTCCCAGACGATGAGGAACGCGATCGCAATCACCGCCACCACGGTGAGGGTGATGATTTCCGTCGAGTTAAACCAGTCCAGCTCTTTGCCGCGGTCGAGCATCATCTGGAGGCTACCGATGCCGACAACTAACAACGCCAGCCCGATGGTATCGATAGGCCTGATCTCGGTTTTGGTTTCCCGCCCGCGCAGCGTTTGCAGCGCGATAAACACCACCGCGATACCGAGTGGGACGTTAATGAAGAATATCCAGCCCCAGTGATAGTTATCGCTAATCCAGCCGCCCAGAATGGGGCCACAGATCGGCGCAACGACTACGGTCATTGACCACAGCGCCAGCGCGATGCTGCGTTTCGCGGGAGGATAATTGCTTAACAATAAACTCTGTGACAGCGGGATCAGCGGCCCGGCAACGATCCCCTGTAATACACGGGCGAAAATCAGCATTTCCAGGCTGGTGGACACACCACACAGCCAGGAGGTCAGGGCGAAGAGCGCGGTTGACCATAGAAAAAGGCGGACTTCACCGAACCGCTTGGCTAGCCAGCCAGTGATAGGAATAGAGATGGCGTTAGCGACCCCGAACGAGGTGATAACCCACGTTCCCTGTGAGTTGGACGCACCCAGATTACCGGCGATGGTCGGAATAGCGACGTTGGCGATGGTGGAGTCCAGTACCTGCATGAACGTTGCCAGCGACAGCGCAACGGTCATCCAGGCCAGACTCGCGCCTTTAAGCGGTTTTCTCTGCACGTTTCTCTCCTGGTCGATTAACCGGCATTCGCCTGAATAATGGCGCTAATGTCTTGGTTAACGGGGGTGAGATCCAACGTCAGCGCATCACTTTGGTAGGCTGGTGTGGTGCGTGACGTTTCTGCTAACGCGCTGCCTTCGGTATTGGCGGTATCGACATTCACTAAAGCAGACAGGCCGATACGTAACGGATGCTCGGCGACCTGCTTCGGATCGATCTCAATACGCACAGGTAGGCGCTGGACGACTTTAATCCAGTTTCCGGTCGCGTTCTGGGCTGGCAGCAGAGAAAACGCGCTACCGGTCCCCATATCGAGGCCGACCACTTTTCCCTGATACACGACATCGTCACCGTAGATATCCGCGATCACGGTAGCGGGTTGGCCGATGCGCATGTTGGCTAACTGTGTCTCTTTGAAGTTAGCATCGATCCACAGATGATTGGCGGGCACCACAGCCATCAATGCTGAGGTCGAGGAAATCCGGGCACCAATCTGCACGCTGCGGCGTGAGATGTAGCCGTCAATCGGGCTGACGATTTTGGTGCGCTGTAGCGCCAGCCAGGCATCGCGCATTTCTACAGAAGCTTGCTGTATAGCGGGTTGCTTCTCAAGCGGCGTATCCAGAATCATTGCCTGATTCGCTTGATATTGTTGCCTGGCAACTTCCAGCGCGGCTTTGGCGGTTGCGACGGCATCGCGAGCATGCTGTACTTCTTCACGCCCGATAGCATTTGCGCTGCCCAGTGCTTCACGGCGGCTTAAGTCGCTTTGTGCCTTGTTCAGTTCAGTCTGACGCAGTTCAATGTTGGCCTGATATTGTTTGCTGTTGATAATTAGCTGATGCGTTTGGCGTACGCTATTAGCCAATGCGGTTTTTGCGCGCTCGAATGCTTGCTGTGCATCGGTGGGGTCTAGCTCCACTAACACCTGTCCCTGCTTCACAAAATCCGTGTTGTCGACGTTCACATGAGTGACGCTACCCGTAACCTGCGCCATGATCTGAATCTGGTTGCCTGCGACGTAGGCGTCGTCAGTGCTTTGGTGATGCCTGAGCACCAGGAACCAGTAAACCAGCCAGGCACAGCCCAGCACGACGAAAATAAATGTCAGCAGCGATAACACACGCTTGCGCTGCTGTTTCTTGTTTCTTTGAGGCGTCTGCGGCACCTGATTTTCCACACTTTCACTCATGCTGTTCTCTCTCTTCTTATTTTCTTTGTATCGGCCATTGCGCCAGACAGCGTCGTCTGGCGATAGTCACGAATTCATATTGCTGCGCAGCCCGAGGGAGGCTCCACCGGAGCGTGAGATTGCTGTTGCGCTAAGTCGCACGCTGCTGCTGCGGAAAGATCATGTGTATTTTTTGCAGCAAAATTCACCTGCCCGATACCTAGGCATCGGGTCGTTCCGGGTGAAAAAAAAAGGTGCTGGTTATGATTTTTGTTGTTGTTTTTCTGCTATACGTTGCCGAAATCGTCCATTTCATCCAGCCGAACCAGAAGCTTTCTCATCAGCGTTTCAAGCTGCTTTTGCTCGCCGGATTCAAGTGCTGAACAAAGCACATGGAGACTGTCATGCTGTGGCGGAATCAGTTGGCCAAGAAAGGCTTTGCCTTCTTCTGTTAGATGGAGGTGCAGGCAGCGCCTGTCGCTATTGCTTTCGCGTCGCTCTATCCAGCCCCTTTTTTCCAGATCGTCAGCGATGCGTGTCGCATTCGTGCGTGACGACCCCAGCGCAGCACTGAGTTCGGACGGCTGAATACTGTAAGATTCTTGGGATTCCAGCGTCAGCAATGCCATAAAAAGGGTTTCATTAATACCTTGATCTTTCAGCATTCTGTTTCTGTGTTCCAGGATTTTCCCTTGAACATGCATGAATAGACGCAGTAATAAAACTTCCTGACGTGGGAAACCGGGTTTGCGTGAAGCACGCAGATCGAGCATTTGTTCTATAGGAGTGAATGAACTGTCCATTTTTTATATAAACCTCATTAATCACGGTATGCATAGTAACTAATGTTACTAAATGGGTAAACGGCATTCGGGTGGGAAATTGTGCTTATTTATGTGACAGAAAGTAAGCGGAGAATAGTCGAGGGTAAGGATTATTTGCCGCTTACTTTATTTAAATCAAAATCTTATTTGATAATTTTCGCTGCGTGTTCAGAGCAGTTTAAAAGCAATGCCGTAGCACAGCGCCCCCAGTAGCGTCGATAAAACGATACTACGGGTTTTATAAAAACAGGCTGTCAGCGTAATAAAACCCGTCAATGTTGGCAGTAGCTTTTCGTGATGCGCGAGAATATCCGGCACGCTGGAAACGATCAGCAGCGCACAGATCGAAGCAATGCCGATGCTATCAAGCAACAAAGCCTTTTTGCCGCGTTGCAGCGAACCGGAAGCGCGTGAGGCGCTGAGTCTCAGAGGTAAATAACGAAAGAGATAGTTCACTAACCCCACAATCAGCCCGATAAGAATGACTTCTGTACTCATGTGTTCACCTGCGGTGTAGCGGTATTAACCAGCGACGCCAGACAGCCGCTGAGGATACCGAGCAGTATTGCGGCCGGGATGGAGGAGAGCAGCAGCCCAAGCAGTGCGCCTCCTAGCGCGCAGGCTACAACCAGACTCTGTTTCCGTTTGAAGGAGGCGAGCAAAAAACTCAGGAAAAGTGCGGGAAGCATGAAGGATAGCGCCGCTTCGACGGCAGGGTAGTTATCCAATGGGCCGTTACCGAACACGGCACCTATCACCGTGCCGAGTACCCAAGAGAGCCAGGCTAAAAGCGATACGCCCATCATCCACTCTTCTGACCAACGTCGGTTATCTTTCGCCAATCGAGTGGCTGCAGCCGCAAACACTTCATCCGTCAAGCCGAAAGCCCACAGTGCGGTTTTCCGGGTCGGCAGTCGCTGTGTAATGCGATGCCGTAGTGCGGGCCCATATAGCACATGGCGAACATCCATCGCCATGACGGTCAACGCGGCTACCCAGATGGACATACCTGCGCTGAGCAACGCGGTGATGACGAACTGGCTGGCGCCAGCGTAAATGATGCACGAAAGGAAAATGCCTTCCAACGGGGTAAACCCTAATTTGACAGCATTCATGCCAAACGCGAATGCTACAGGCATGTAGCCGATAACAATTGGCAGACTATCAAATACGCCTTCGCTAAAAGACGCCGGTTTTTTCGATATCGCGGTGGTTAATGTATTCACTGGCCTGATAATTTTTGCACTTAAAGGAAATTAACCGGTAACACTAGCAAAGCGTTACCAGAATTTCACGCTATTGCGGAACGGATGTGATGATTTCGCGCGAAATTTTTTCGTTTGCGACGGTCTCAAATGAGCGCGTCGCAAACGGTAGCTGAGTGTTGCTTTGCGGTACTAAAAGAGAAGCGTCATATTGCTATGCGCTCAGAAAAGACAGGAAGCCTGTCTTTTCTGAGTACGTTTAAGCTGGGCGCCATCAGGTTGTTTTTGAGAAAGGGATATTGCCGAGTCTGAGCCAGTGAAAATTACCAACCTGATTGGGTGATGCTGTTCATCGATAATTTAGGACGAGCTGTATCAGCGTTACGACTATAATATCGCTACGTGATTGTCTATTAGGATAACATCCTAGTTATTGCTATATCTTCTTGCAAAATGAAATTCTATAGTAATTCTTATATCTTTTTCGATAGATATAAACTGTGTCCATAATGTTAAATCCTGCACTATTTAGTTTCTGCTCAATATCTTGATCGCTAAAATAATGGTGTATTCTTTCATAATTATCTACATACGTCAGTGTCGCTGGATCGTAAAATGTCGAAAGAATAAAGTGACCATTATCTGACAGTATTTCCTTTACTTTTAATAGATAGGTCAACAAATTTTCATTTGCTTGATGATGAAAGCAGCCATTGTCAATGACAAGATCATATTCATCTATAGGATGCTGAAGAAAGTTGGCGCGATAAAAAGTGATATTATCAAATTGTTCTTGTATCGACCGCCATTCAGGATGATCATAGATATCTATTCCGGTCACCTGACTACTCAGTTCACTATAAATAAGGGTATCAAGTCCGCTACCACAACCGATATCCAATACTCTACTGTGTCCTGATAAGCGAAGTTTTCCTTGTATCAATAACGGCAGAATACGCATGCCAATGTCAGTAGTCCAGACATCGGATTGTTCGGTATAATGCTGCTGGAATGCCTGCTCTATCACCATATTATAGTCTTTAGAATTTAGCATACGATCACATCCCATAAGGCCAGGTATCATAATCTAGCACACCGCACTGACGTACATGAGCCAGTCCGGGGATGTAAGCCTTAAGTACACTGAGAGAATACGTTAAGCGTTCATAGTCTTCTGCGCTATTCTTATCACCATCAAATTCTTTATCTCGAATATTACGGATGATGACATGGTCGGGGATAAAGCAAAGTCTATTATTCTTGGAATAAAAGCCTTTAAGTTGTGCAACCGTATATGCACCTCCATTACCGGCAGAAACGCTGACAATTAAGGCTGGTTTATGTGAAAGCTCGTTACGTTCAGATAGAATTAATAGATTCATTAATGCTGGTGGAATCATTCCGTGCCACTCTGGTACAACGAAAATAATAGCATCACTTTTCGCCAGAATAGAGGATGTTTTTTTCCATTCAGGGCAAGGAATCTCGTCGCTCCAGAACTCTTTATTCCATTCCTGATGCTTGATTTCTGCCAAATCAATCAGTGCGATGTGCGAATCAATATCAATGGTATCGATCAGTGATTTTATCACCTTTGACAGCCGAGATGATTGGCTTTTTTGTTGGGTACTTCCGCTGATAATGACATAGTTATTCATTTTGGTGCTCACTGTGCTCATAATGTGTGGAAGAAAAATGCGGATTTTGGCTTAAAATGAGTGCTAACAGAACCAGGAGTATCACTATCAAGGCTATGTATTTAAAACTTAGAAATGCTGTAAGGGAGGTAAGAAAAAACGTAGATAGGGATATCATCGTACTATTAATAATACGTAAAATACCGCTGATTCTTCCCAGCATTGTGGGAGGTGCACTTTCTTGAATTATCAGATCCTGTGTGACACTACAGGCGAATATTCCCATAAATATGAGTAATTGACCTGATATCAGAGCTGGTATGGAACCAATCTGAAAAAGTGAGATCCCGCCTGCAATCATTAACAATGTTATAAAAAGGAAAATTTTTCTTTTTATTTTCCTAAATAGAGGAACAAGGATCGATCCCAGAAACATTCCGACAGCCCCTATTGCATACATCAAGCTGGCGAATTGATCGCTTACGTGGAGCCTGTTTTTAATGTAAAAGATGATTAATAACTCCAGTCCACCAGTTGCTAGTGTGATGCAGGTGATAAACATCATAAGCAATTTCAAAGCTTTGCTACTACGCACCGTAGCGAGAGATTCTTTGAGTGAATGATTAGTCAGTGCAAGCTTTTCTCTTAGCCCTTTTGTCCGGTGTTGGACAGACTGAAGGGAAGGAATTTTCGTCCAATAATTAGCGACTATAGGGGCAAGATACGTGAGTGCATTAAGCAGTAGCAATGATGTATAACTAAAATACTTAAGTAATAGGGCACCAAGTAAGGGACCAACCATGAACATTGCGGTATGGATTGATGCCAAGGCTGTGGTGGCTTTCACCCGTTCTTTGGCGAATATAACCGGAACAAGTGTCATTTCAGTTGTACGCGATATTTCAAAGCAGACGCTTGTAATCGCGCCAAGGATGCATAGTAAAATAAATGGCAATAACTGCATGCTGTAAAGAGTTGCAATGATAATTCCGATAAAACATTGTAGAAGCAGGGAAATAAAAAAAATATTTTTTTTATTGGATATATCAACCATGCTTCCGACATAAATCCCTGGGAAAATTCGTGGTAAAAACTGACAAACAGTTACGATCGCCATATTCTTAAGGGACGATGTCATATGGTAGACCATAAGAGGCAAAGCCACCATATACATTGCATTACCTAGTCGATCAAAAGCTAATCCAATAGCCCATGCCGTAAATCTTGAATTGTGAAATATTGAATTCACGACAGTCTCCTTGAGAGGTGGCTTTCGCCACCTCGGCTATAAAGTCAATAAACCGTTTCTAAAGAATTAGCCTTTAGACTGAACAATGCGGCGCTTAGGCTTAGTCATCGTATATTCTCCTGATTTAAGTGAACCAACAAGGTTGGCAGTGGGTGTCAAGGTCGAGGCCTCGACGTGAATTAGGAAACATACGTTTCTCTAATTTTATGTAATTTTCCAGAGCGAACTCGATAAGTATTTATAAAGCCGCCTCTACCACCGACAAATAATATAACTTCCTCATTATCACCGGGAAAGGCTGCAAAAGCTTTAGTATAATCAGGTAGGTTTTCTTCAAGATCGACAATATCACCATCGCTATATTGATAAACACCAACCTGATAACCATAACCACCTGCAAAGATATAATCATTACAATAAACACAGGTTTCTTTAGTGCTAACAAGGAACTCTCCAGCTTCCGATTTTACTGTCATATTCGCGGTGTCAATTTCAAAGACTCCGCCTGGTCCTGTGACGAAGAGATGTCCATGTTTATCTGTAATTAACCTTTTCAGGCGAGATTCTAATTTAATGGAACCCAGTATTTTTTGTGAATCACCAGGCATAAATATAATCTGTTGATGAAAGTCACATGTAAAGATTCGCAGACCTTCTTTTGTATAGGCGCAGGCGTAAGAAGGGCCGCTAATATTAATAGTATCTAATAAGTCTCCAGTTTTAACATCAAATTCATACACAACATTGGCATCTGAAGAAAGCATGCATCGAGATTGTTGACAGTTGACAGCCAAGCCTCTAGGAACACCATGCACTTTTTTAACCCACATGATGTGTCCTTCCTGAGTACAACGGAAAAAATCTCCTTTCCGGCTTATACCTATATAAGAACCATCGTTTAGCGGCTTAATATCTTTTACTATGCCAAAACCGTGTCGATGATGCATTCTTTGACGAATTTGAATACTATCAAACTTTCCATTTTCCCACGAGAATATAGCTACTCCGGCGTCGGTTCCTGCATAAAGGCAGTGTTCATCATTTGGATGAGGCTCAAGTATCCAGATGCATTTATTAGAAAAATGGGTACGGTTGACGATTTTCCCATTCGAATCTAATTTAAATATATCTCCAGTTTGAAGCAATGCATAGATATTATTTTTTTCGTCTACAGATGCATGTATTATTTGAAATTCTAAAGGACCAAATACTTTTTCAAGTTTAAAGTCTTTCTCGCTGTTATCGAAAACAGATATTTTACCGTTAAAGCCACCAATAAATATTTTCTCATAATTATGAGAAAAACAGATGAATTCGTTATCTTCATGAGATATTTTGAATTCCTTGATGTTTTCTCCATCTTTATCTATTGATATTATACCCGTATGTACACATTCATCATCACCTAATCCACCATCTTGTGTGGTGCAAAAACGGTCATGTTTCTTATCATAGATAACACCATGAATAACATTGTTGTCGAGTTTTCTTTTTATCAGAAAACTGTTTTCTTCAATGTTACCTATATAAACATTTCCTTCTACATCAGAAAGTGCATGTATACTTGAATTTTCAATACATATGGCATCGAAAAATGATGAGGAAGGTGATTCTCTAATATCTAGCAAACTAAAATCATGGATGTCGATTACAGCGATTTGACCATATCCATTGTTAGTATAAAGACGATCATTTAAAATAGCGATAGCTCTATTTGGCGATGGGGATGGTTCCTCATCTTCAAATAATTTCTCTCTGTCGCATAAATTTTCTGCCTGATAAAAATCGATTGGTTCTAGGGTACTACGATCCCATTTTCCGACAGTTCCAAAACGATCTTTGGTAAAAATATAATCACTATGTAATACAACAGCATTGATTGGTTTATTAAAACCTAACGCCGGTGACGAGCAGATCAAGTTAAGTTCAACATCGAATTTATGCAAGCGTCCCTTAACATCAGAGCAGATAATTTCATTATCTGAGTAAAAAATACGTAACAGTCTGTTTTGAATATTCATTTTACATTCCTTGTTATGCTATTTTTTCAGCCAGTCGGAAACCCATTGCGTAAAGCTCCGAGTCGTATCTGCCGTGACGCCTACGTGTTCTGCAAAGATCACGAAATCGGGTGAAACTTCCGCCGCGTGAGACCGGATAATCACTTCCCTGCGTAATCCAGAGATCATCTTTAATTTCTGAATAACCGCCGTAAGGTTTGTAACCGCCTGCGGTATATTCCTCAACGTTGCCAGCCATGTCCAAATGCCCAAATGGTCCTGTACCATGAGGAAATATGCCGACAGGTGTTGCATCAATAATGCCGCTTTCAACAGAGTTACAACAGCCAGCATGGAACTCGTTTCCCCATGGATATTCCCGACCATCTGTACCTGAAGCTGCATATTCCCATTGTGCTTCAGAGGGTAAATGAAAACATCGACCTGTTTTGCGGCTCAACCATTCTGTATAAGCTGTTGCTGCTTCAAACGAAACGGTGAAGACAGGATAGTTTGCACGCTGGTGAGGATATATCCCGAACGGCCAGCGATCGGGTAGTTCGTCATAGCCAGTATCGATAAGAAAGCAATGATATTCCCAGTTAGTGACGCAAAATTTTCCTAATGCAAAATGCTCTAGTCTAACGGTATGTACGGGGCATTCTTTTCTTATCCAGTCCTCTTCCACACCATATTGACTGAAAAGTTCTGTCACGCTCTTTACCATGTTTTCAGGCAATCCAATTTCTACATCTGCTGCAGGCAGCGTTATCATTTCTGGCTCATAAACACTGATCCGTGGATCACCTTTCAGAGCTAACAAATTTCCTGCTACGTACCTTTCTCTAAAGGTACGATTTTTATCCGCAGTAATGGCAACCAGAAAAGAGCTGTCTGCTGGTGCAAGTGATTGATAATCTGAACCAAGGTTATCCAGTTCGCTCATACAGATATGCGAAGGCAACCCCATTGCTTCTCGGGAATTAAGAGCGTTGATTTTCTTATCTAAAAATTCCGCGTGTTCTGTCACTATTCCCGTTAGAGTTAGGTTTTTCGGTAACTGGCTCATCACGTAATTATTCCGATATTACATATTCACATATGCCTTCATATGTTGAAAAAATAAAATTATCCGCAGTGGATTTAATGCTTGAAATGCCGGAAAAAGAGCGTCGATGCCAATAAGACCATCTTTCTGTTGTTAAATCATAAATACCTACCCAACCGGTATAATTACCGATGGCTATGTATTTATTATTTTTGCTCAGTGCTACACACTTGATTGAATTCTGGCTTGGCGTCTCAATTATCGTTGCTTTCTCATCGTTCCAAATACGTAATTTTAGGTCTCTGCTTATACTGACAAACGTTCCCGAATCCGTTCCATCGCAGCCATTAGCTATCTTGTCATGCGCTTTGGGAATGTATTTATGGCAGCTTAAATCTGATATTTTGTGAAACGCCGCTGCCGAATCTGCACAGACAGAAAATATGAGTGAGTCTGACAAGGCAACACCCTTAATTGCATTATGATGGAGGCTGACGATATCAGTGACTTGGATACGATTATTCACTTCACGGAGAATAATACCTTCTCCTGTGTAAGATCCGACCACGCATAACGAATTATCTCCGCTAGAACTATATGCACAATTAAGTGGAGAATGGTGCTGATAAACCACTTCCCCTGTTCTTGCATCAAATAAAGTTCCCATCTGACCACCCGTTAGCAGTGTTCCTTTAAACTCACATAGGAAATTGCATAAACTGCCCATCTCCGCAACTTTGTTCTCTTCACAGAAAACAGTTCCTGCATCGCCCACGCTCCATAACTTCCCGTTTAATAACTGAACCGCATTCAGTCCATGAGTCGGCTTGATATGTGCCAGTTGCCATTTTTTTTCGGAAATATTGTATTGAGCATAGCTATCACCAAATGATGCGAAAACAAGGTTGTCTTCATCCAAAAATGCACAGGAACGTGGCCAAACGATAGAAGGCAAATCTGTTGTGTGATAATTCTCAAGCCCATCATCATACCGACGCCATAGTTTCATTTTTCGGTCGTAACTCAGGCTAACAATAACTTCTCTATTGTTATCATATATCAGGCGTTTTATCCCCGCTTCATGTGCTGGCGTGGTTTTTATTTTACCTTGGGAAATAGTAATAATTTCGCCGTTATCATTGCCAGCATAAATAGTTCCGCAAGATGCAATAACGATAGTGTCAGTCTCGACCTCATCGAGGTCAATGCACTCAACTTCCTCTCCTGTCTGAGTGTTCCATACCCTGATCGTTCCATCATCGCTAGAACTTATCAGATTATTATTTGCACTCCACTCTACAGAAATAACATCAGCCTTATGGCCTTTAAGATGATGTTTGGTATTTCCTTGGAAATCGGAAATAAGAATTGTTTTATCCCTAGAGCAAGTAGCAATTAAATTTTCTTCAGGGTGAAATGCGGCAGACTCTACATCATCTTTATGTGAATTGATGATCCCTGTTAAACCCATTTCAGGAAAAGACCATATTCTGCAACTATAATCGCTACTAACAGTGGCTATAAAATTTCCACGTGGACTGAAAGTACACTGGTTAACTAAATGATCATGAAATACACGACTAATCGGGGATTTTGTATTGGCATCCCACAAAATAACCCGGTTATCATATCCTGCTGTCAATACCCATTTATTTTGGGCAGTAGCAATCCCACTGATTGGTGCAGTATGTTTGTACATGTATATATGCCTTTATACGTTAAGAATATGGTTTGTTTTATACTTTTTTGTAGTTAAATAATCTTTGTTGAACTCATTTAAAAAAGTACCAGTATTGATGAGTTGAGAAACCGAAATTCCATGAAGCTCAAGCTGAATCTTTTTTTCTGGATTATTACTTAACAGTTTTATTGATTTAACATCCAAGGCATATAACATTTGAGCGGCAATTGAAAAGTCGCGGACATCCTGAGGAAAGCCAAGCTCTATATTCGCTTGGTAAGTATCCATACCTGAACGTTGTAATTGATAAGAGTCTATTTTGTTGTATAAGCCAATACCACGGCCTTCTTGTCTTAGATAAAGCAAAATCCCTCCCTTTTTATCCATCAAAGAGAGAGCTTCTGTCAATTGTTCACCGCAGTCACATCGAAGAGAATGGAATACATCCCCGGTCATACACTCAGAATGAATTCTGACTAAAGGATCTGAATTTCCATCACAGTGGGAGAATTTTAGGGCAATGTGTTCTTTTCCATCTGATAGACCATGAAAAGTAATAAATTCAACATTACTGTTGATTCCTTTTAATGGAATTAGCGCGCGGTTCCTGATCGACAGATTATTCACATTAAACATCCTTGTTAATGATTTGTTGCGTCCAGGTTGCATTTATACTAACGATTAATTATGTTGTCAATAATTAAGCATGATTTATTTTTATATAAAAGGTATTTAATTTCATCACATGAATAGGTTGTTTTTTGAACTAAATAGGCGGTGCCATCCTATTTCAACGCGTTCACTTACTTCATTGAAGAATCACAACTGCCTATAACAGCGAGATCGTTTCCTGCATCCCGCGATTAGTTTGTTTTGTTTTTAATGAGATTGATTTAGCTTATCGCCAGCGTCATACCACTTTCGACAGGGGACAGTATGTTTAAGCATTATCAGGTGTTTAAGAAAAAAAGTATTGCGGTGCTAATGGGATGTGCACTTCTGCCAGCAGCGGCGCTGTGGTCAATGAGCGCGCAGGCGGTGACGGCGGTTTATGTCTCTGCTGCTGGTGACGGCGCAATCGATGCCTACACGCTCAATATGCAAAGCGGCGAATTGACCGCCATCGGGAAATCAGCCGCTGGTGCGAAAGTGATGCCGCTGGCCGTTAGCCCAGATAAATCGCACCTCTATGCTGCTACGCGCGGTATTCCTTACTCGGCGGTCAGCTATAACATCAACGCCAAGAGTGGTGTGCTGAGCCCGTTAGGCAAAGCAGAATTACCGGACAGCATGGCTTACATTTCGACGGATCTCACGGGGAAATGGTTGTTCAGTGCGTCTTACGGCGGCAATAAAATCGCGGTTAATGGTATCGATAACGAGGGCAAGGTGAACGCGAGTGCGGTCACGGTGGTGTCAACGGGGGAGAAAGCGCACAGCATTATTGCCGATCGCAAAAATAGGTTCGTCTTTGCCAGCAATCTAGGCAGCGATCAAATTGTGCAGTTCCGGTTTGATGCGAAAACGGGAACGTTGACGCCGAATGAGCCAGCAGAAATTAAACTGCCCGAAGGAAATGGGCCACGTCATCTGGTGTTATCGCCCGATAATAAAACGCTTTACGTGAGCAGCGAATTGTCCGGTAAAGTCGCGCGTTTGGCGCTGGATGAAAAGACAGGGCAGCTTACGCTGTTGGATTACACCGACACCATTCCTGCTGAGGCTGGGATGAGAGCGGGAACGAGTGCGCCGGATAAAAATAACGCCGATGGTCGGCCGCAGATATGGAGCGCCGATTTGCGTTTGACGCCAAATGGAAAATTTCTGTACATATCGGAACGTACCAAAAGCACGATTACGCTGTTGCGGGTTGAGCCGAAAACGGGTCAGTTGAAATACATTACACGCTACCCGACGGAAACGCAGCCGCGCGGTATTCAGATCGATCCAAGCGGGCAATTCCTTATTGCCAGCGGTGAAAAATCGACGTCGCTGTCAGTGTATCGTATCAATCAGGATAACGGGGATTTAGTGCGAGTAGGGCGCTATCCGACTGGAAAAGGCGCGAATTGGGTCGAAATCGTTAAACTGCCGTAATTGCCGCTCATCAATAAAAAACGCCCCTTTTTGTGAAAGGGGCGCTCGTCTACTGGTGATTATTTCGCGGCATCGGCAGCGGTTTTCACCCAGCCGTCAAACAGCTGTTGGTGAGCTTTAATCCAGCCATCAACATGACGTTCGATATCTTTCTGTGAACCCTGACCTTCATGCATACGCAGATTCTGCGCATTCACATCGGCGATCGGCAGCTTCATGATGGCGAATAGCTTCGCGGCTGCGGGGTTTTTCTCGGCCCATGCTTTGTTCGCGGCAATCTTCATGGTATTAACCGGGAAGCCATAGTCGGCACCGTTTGGCAGCTTGGTGCTGACATCCTTCATTTCACCCGGTTGAGAAGAAAAAGGCACCTGCAACCACACCACGTCACGTCCCGGCACCAACACATCACTCACCCAATACGGCGTCCAGGTGTAGTAAAGAATCGGCTTGCCTTCTTTATAACGGGTGATGGTATCGGCAATCATCGCCGCATAGTTACCCTGATTATGCTCTACCGTGTTGGTTAAGCCATAGGCGGGAAGATGATGATTGATAGCGGCTTCACATCCCCAGCCCGGCGTACAGCCCGTCAGATCGGCTTTGCCGTCACCATTGGTATCAAACAGCTTGGCGATTTTCGGATCTTTTAGCTGCGCAATATTGGTAATTTTGTATTTCTCAGCTGTTTTCTTATCGATCAGATAACCCTGTGCAGCACCGGAGACATATTCACCCTGACGGTAAAATTTTTCGTCTCCACCGGCGGCTTTATATTGATCGGCGTGCAGCGGGTCCCAGTTCACTGCAATAAACGTCGCATCGCCAGAGGCGATCGAGGTGTAAGCGACGTTGTAGTCCACTTCACGCGGAGGTTGCACGTCATAGCCGAGCTTTTCCAACGCGCGGCTGACCAACAGCGTCTGGAACGTTTCCTCGGAGATGGTGCTTTGCACTGGAATAACGGAGATACCTTTACCGGGTTGGGGGGTGTCGGCGGCGTAAACGTGTGTACTCAACAGTGCGGTAGTCAGGGCGGCGGCCCAAAGTTTGGTGTTACGCATCATGATTCCCTCTGTTTTTATCGTGCGTTACTGCTTGATGAAAGGACGGGTCAGCAGGCCAATTGGGCCGCTGGCGTACCAGTTTTTGTTGCCCTTGCTGCGGCGATCGCGCCCCAGAGACTGGGTAAGACGGTCAAGAATAATGGCCAGAATAACAATCCCGACGCCGCCGACGGCAGCAAGACCCATATCCAGACGGCCGATACCGCGCAGTACCATCTGACCCAGACCTCCGACAGCGATCATCGAGGCGATAACCACCATCGACAGCGCCAGCATCAGCGTCTGGTTAACACCGGCCATGATGGTTGGCATGGCCAGCGGCAGTTGAACCTTAAACAGCATCTGGCGCGGGCTGGCACCGAATGACTCTGCGGCTTCAATCAAGTCTGCTGGCACCTGGCGAATACCCAAAATCGTTAAGCGAATAATCGGCGGCAGGGCAAAGATGATGGTCACCACGACACCCGGCACGTTACCGATACCGAACAGCATGACGATAGGCACCAGATAAACGAACGCTGGCGTGGTTTGCATGGCATCGAGCAGTGGCCGGATAAACTTCGCGGCTCGTTCGCTACGTGCCAGCCAGATCCCCATGGGGAGCCCGATGAGTACGCAGAAGAACAGCGCGGTCAGTACCAATGCCAGCGTGATCATGGCCTGCGACCAGGCACCAATCGCGCCAATCGCAATCAGAGATAGTAGGGTTGCCACGCCCATGCCGAGGCTGGACATCTGCCAGGCAATCAGTGAAAACACCAGAATGGCAATCGGCGCAGGCATCCCCAGTAGAAATTGCTGGAAGCCGCCCAGAATAAAATCGACCGGCACGCGAATGCCCTGGAAGATCGGTCTGAAGTGCAGCACAACCCAGTCGATGCCGTGGGTGACCCAACTGTCCAGCGGGATCAGCGTGTCCTTAAACGGATCGAGCAGGTTGAAATGCTCGGGTGTCGCAGGAGCCGCGCTGTTTAACCAGTCACTGCCGGATTGTGCAGCCTGATGAGCGGCATCGGTTGAACCATCGGGAGCTGGAGCGCTGCTCCAGGCGTCGCTGCCGTTAGTCGGTGCATCTTGAGCAGGTGCGCCGGTAGACCAGGGATCGCTTTGCGATGTGCTGTCAGGCGTCGAACCGTGCTGTGCTGACGTAGCACTATCAGCACCGTGATCGGCTGGCGCGTTCTGCGAGCTGGTTGCCCACGGATCGTTTTGCGCGGTGTTATTACCCTGCTCAGACGTTGCGTTTTGCTCGGCAGGCTGATGTTGTGCCGCGGTGGTATCCCACGGATTTGAGGTTGATTTACTCATTGGTCACTCCTTCCTTATCCAGTGCCTGTAGCAACATTCCTTTGGAAATGATGCCAATGTACTCATGGTTTTCGCCGACGACAGGGACGGCACAGGGAGCCTGTGCGACCTGAGAAATCAGCTCGTTGAGTGACATATCTGCGGGCACGGGAGCAGGTTCAGGCAGTAACGCCTGTTCCAGCGGCTGCTGTTCTTTCAGCGCCTGCTTCAGTGAATCAATAGACACGACGCCAATGAAGCGTTTTCCCCCTTCCAGTACGTAGCCGTAATCACGGTCTTCGTCCTGAAGGATTTTCAGCGCGGAACGCGGTCCCACGCCGGGAGTTTTACGGATTAAGGTGACTGGGCGACGACGGGCGATATCTTTGGCGCTAAACACGTGGCTGATATCGACACCGCGGAAAAAGGTGCGCACATAGTCATTGGCTGGATTATTCAGGATCTCATCGGGCGTACCGACCTGAATCACTTCACCGCCATGCATGATGGCAATCCGGTCACCGATGCGCATTGCTTCATCCAGATCGTGCGAGATAAAGACGATAGTGCGTTGATGACGGGACTGGAGTTTGACTAATTCATCCTGCATTTCAGTACGGATCAGCGGATCGAGCGCGGAGAATGCCTCATCCATCAACAGGATATCGGGGTCATTCGCTAACGCACGCGCCAGACCGACACGCTGCCGCATCCCGCCAGACAGCTCATCAGGGTAAGACGCCGCGTAGGCTTCAAGCCCGACCTGTTGCAAGGCATCCAGCGCTTTTTGCTCACGCTCTGCTTTCGGTACGCCAGCCAGTTCCATACCAAACGCGGTATTGTTAAGAATATTCAGATGCGGCATCAGCGCAAAGGATTGAAACACCATACTGATCTTTTTGCGGCGCACGTCGCGCAGCGCGGTATCAGATATTCTGGAGATATCTTCACCGTCGATCAGTACCTGACCCCGAGTGGGTTCGATCAGACGATTGAGAAGGCGTACCATGGTGGATTTACCGGAGCCGGATAATCCCATGATGACAAATATCTCGCCTTCTTCAATGGCCAGACTGGCATCTTTTACCCCGACAGTAAGCCCTGTTTTTTCAAATACCTGATCTTTGCTCAGGCCTTTATCAATCAGTTTAAATGCTCTGTCTGGGTGCTCGCCAAATATCTTATAAAGATTCTTTACTTCAAGTTTAATTGCCATGAAATTATTGTTTTCCTGTGTCGTTTATAATTCTATAACCTAGCCCTGATAATGATTAAACATAATCTACCCTACCATACTCAGATTCTGAGACAACCCTTTATTGCCCCATGGATGTTTCTCTTTTAGCCAATATAGTCGATATCGTCAACGTTATTATTGTTGTCTTATCTTCATGATTTATGTGATCTTTATGATTTTCGTTTTACGGTGTAATTCTTTTTATAACAGTGTGTTAGCTGTTGGTTTTTACGTGCTGAATTAACGGCTGATATAACCTTTTCTGATGATGGATAAGCCGCGATTTATAGTGAATTTCACTAATCGAATAATATGATAAATAAATCACATTTTTTGGGTTATAGACACTCAAATAGACCGACGTAGGTACATTTTTTACTTATGATATCTGTCGGTATTTTATACAGTATAGCAAAGATATTGCGGGTAAAATGATTGCGTTAATTCCCACCAATAAATGAGAGTGTTCTGAATAATATATCTGTCATATTTAGGGAGTAACAACCATCGGTAAGTGGGGATTTTGAGTGTTTTTAAAAATTGCGAAGCAAAACCAGAAAGAGAAATAAGGACATTGTCACAAGAAAGGTATTTTGGTTATCTGCTCATCTGATTTCTGCTAAGGAAAAGCTAAACGTGGTCACTTGGGAATACCATGATTTCGAAGACTATACAGGGAATGGTGAGTTGCTCATGCGTCAGTTTATCGTTGGTGGCATGGTATATGCCATTGGTTTCCAGAAACTCCAGTCAGCGGACGAATTGCTTAATAAAGGGATTGATGAGAAACATAACATACCTGGTTTTTAAATGCCCCAGTCGGGTCTTTGGACGGTGGCTTTTGATAAAGTTGAGAATCAAGGGCATTTGGAAGCTTATCGGCATGTTGAGCTCAATTCTGGGCAAATTCTAAAGGTGATTACATCGGTTGCCAGAGCAATTTTTGACCACTACAATGTTTCCCGATCGGGTGCTTACTATTGGTGCGCCGCCCCCGACCTTTCGGGGAAAAGGAAAATTGATCTCACGGATTTATATGATGGCTTACTGGGGTTAGCAGGGAAAAGCAGATTTAACATTCGTATCCCAGGTATGCAGTCATTTAATCGACTTGGTTCAGATAGGAGAAGCTATGTCATCCTCACACGATATTACGACGTTAAGTCTTCAGGAACAGGCATTTTTCGCCTTGGGGAAAAAGCTGCAAATGGCGGCGCGTGAGGTGATCGAGCGTAAGCTGACTTCAGGTGAATATGTGCTTATTGATGGCAAATATTATTTGGCTTCAGACGCACCGAAACAAGCAGATAAATCGATGGCTGACAACTGACACAAACGCTACATGCGGATCGTTTGTGTCTTTTATTGTCATTCGTTCATCAGGCTGACGTGGGCGGCGACAACGCGCCAGCCTTTGGGCATTTTTACCCAGGTTTGCATTTGGCGGCCAACTTTCGTGCTGCCTGTGCGGGTGAATTCGGTACTGGCGACAGCCATATCATGGCCGTAGGTGGTGATGACCGTATTACGCAGGGTTCTGTCCAGACCGGAAGAGGGGCGAGCGAGGCGAAAGGCACGGATTTCCTCGATCCCGTACAGATTTTCTCCCGCACCGTAGCGCACCGTTTTTTCATCGTGCCAGAACAGTTCATCCAGTACCGCAACGTCATTACCCGTTAAGGCTTTCTCATAGCGATAGAACGCAGCGGTCACGTCGGCCAGCACATCCGGCTGGTTAATATCTTCAGGCAACATATTTTCTTTCCTCATAAGGTATATACCCTAAATAATTCGAGTTTCAGGCAGGCGGCAAGGGAGGGAGTCCCGATGAGCTTACACTGGTAAGTGATTCGGGTGACTGAGCGCAGCCAACGCACATGCAACTTGAAGTATGACGGGTATACGTGATGCCCTGCTGCTCAAGCGCCCACGCCGTCCGCAAACAAAGATCCTCGCGCCACGGCGCGGCAATAATCTGAATACCTATCGGCAGGCCGCTGGCGGTTGCCACGGGTACCGTCACGACCGGTAGTCCGACGAAGGAGATTGGCTGTGTCAGCATGCCCATATTGGCGCGCACGGGCAGGTCGGTATCATTAATGCGCATGGTTTCCTGACCAATCAGCGTGGCAGAGCAGGGGGTTGCGGGGGCGATCAGCAGATCGGTGTGTTCAAACAGCGCCAGCGTCTGGTGACGAAAATAGTTACGGAAGCGCTGTGCTTGTACATACCAGGCGGCGGGGATCATCGCGCCAGCCAGCAACCGCTCGCGTGATAGTGGCTCGAAGCGTTCAGGTTGAGTACGTAAGTCAGGCAAATACTGGTTCCCGCCTTCGCTGGCCGACAGAATAAAGGCAGCGCTGCGCGCCAGTGCGGCATCGGTGAGTGTCAGGCTGCTCTGTGCGCCCAGCGCTTGTGCGATCTGACTGACGGCGGTTTTTGCCTCCTCGCTACTCCATGTGGAAAAGTAGCCACCAAGCACCGCATAGCGCAGTCCGTCGCTGCCTGCTTCCAACTGTGCGGCGGTATGCTGCGTTTCCCTCTTGGCCTGAAAACGATCGTGTTCATCGCGACCTCGTAAGGCATCGAATACTAATGCCAGATCGTCTGCGCTACGTGCCAGCGGGCCGATGTGGTCGAGGCTGGCGACAAACGGGTGGCTACCGTGGCGTGATAAACGGCCAAATGTCGGCTTCAGCCCGAAAATGCCGCAGAGCGACGACGGCACGCGGATAGAGCCATTCGTGTCGCTGCCCAGTGTAAAGTTAACCAGTCCTGCGGCGACGGCTGACGCCGATCCGCCAGACGACCCGCCGGCAATACGCTGCGTGTCGAGCGGATTACGTGTGGGGCCGTAATGGCTGTTTTCGGTGGTAAAGCCGTAGGCATAGGCGTCCATATTCAACATGCCGGATAGCAGTGCGCCTTGACTGGCAAGCTGACGGATGGCAAAGGCATCCTGCGCAGCGGCGGGGCGTTGGCTGAGAAGTTCGGCTCCCGCCAGCGTGGTTTCACCGCTGACATCAAACAGGTTCTTGACGGCATAAGGCACACCGGCCAACGCGGGTAAGGCTTCTCCGCGTTGGCGGTATGCGTCGATACGCTCTGCTTCCGCCAACATGCGTTCGCTGGTGACATGGGTATAGGCATTAATCGTGGGGTTGTTCTGCCCAATCGCGTCTAGTGCCTGCTGTGCAAGCTCTTTGGCGGAGAACGTTCCCGCCTGCAAGCCTTGCTGAATCTGCCGGATGGATAATGGTGAGGACGTGCGTTTGGCGTATAAACTCATAACGTATACACCCCTGCAATCTCCTGATGTTCATCGAGCGGGAATGCCATCAACGGCTGTGCCATCGCATGGATGCGGCTGAATTGCACTAACAGTTCCTGACGCCGCTCCTGACTAAGTTGCAGCGCCAGTAGCGTTTCCATCTGTTGCAGATAGGCTGCCAGCGCGTCTTGTTCGATCATTGCCATTCTGTTTTCTCCGAGTTAAGTAGGGCTAGAAGCCTGCCGCACTGCCGTTGCTGCGTGGATCGAAAGCGCCTTCCAGCATGCCGTTGGTGTGGCGCACGATGGCACCCGCGTGACCGACGGTTTCGCTAAAGCTGCTCAACAGCTCGACGTCATGGCCTAATTGACGCAGTGCATCCACGGTGGCGGGTTTAAAGCGGTCTTCGATCTTCAGCGTGTCGGAGGACTGTCCCCAGGTGCGGCCCAGTAGCCAGCGTGGAGCGGTAATCGCCTGTTGCAGCGGCAGCCCTTGCTGGACGTGGCGGATAAAGATGGCCGCCTGTGTCTGCGGTTGTCCGTCTCCGCCCATCGATCCGTAGACCATCGTTCGTCCGTCGGACAGACGTGCAGCGGCGGGGTTTAGGGTATGAAAAGGCTGTTTGCCCGGCTCCAACGCTAATAGGTGTGCAGGATCGAGACTGAACGAGGCACCGCGGTTTTGCCAGAGCACGCCGGTTCCCGGTAGTACAACACCGCTGCCGAATTCATGGTAAATGCTTTGAATGAAAGAGACGCACAGACCGCTGCTGTCGCATACGCCCATCCAGACGGTATCGCCGGGGCCTTTGCCTTCTCCCCACGATGCGGCTTTTCGCGTATCGACCTGTCGCGCCAGTGCTCCAAGCGCATCATTTTCCAGCAGCGCCTGAACATTTTGCGTCATCAGCTTGGGGTCGGTAATGAAGCGGTCACGCAGGCCAAATGCCAGCTTGGTTGATTCGACAATACGGTGGATCGTCTGGCTATCGCTCAGATCTTCCATTTCTAAATGATCGGTCAGGCCGAGTATCGCGAGGGATACCAGACCCTGCGTTGGCGGCGCGAGGTTGTAGATATCGCCTTTACTGTGTTTCAACACCAGCGGCGTTGTTCGCTTGGCGCGGTAGTTCGCCAGATCGTCAGCCGTCAACGGCATCCCGAGCAGCGTCATCTGTGCTGCGAGACGGGCGGCGACGGAGCCGCGATAAAAACTGTCCAGCCCTTCAATGCTCAGCGTCGTTAAGGTATCGGCTAAATCGGACTGCGTGAAACGGCTGCCTGCACGCGGGATATTCCCCTGCGGCATAAAGAGTTGGCTAAAGGCTGGAAAATCGCTCAGTTCGTGATAGCGCTGAGTGAGCGCATCTTCCTGCGATTGTGTGACGGGAATTCCGTCGGCCGCATAGCGAATCGCGTCAGACAGTAAGCGAGCGAGCGGCAACGGTTCTCCTCCCAGTTCTTGAGAGAATGCTAACGCTTCCTGCCAGCCACCGACGGTGCCCGCGACCGTCAGCGCCGCTTTCGGGCCGCGATGCGGGATGCGGCTTTCACCCCGATAGCGTTCACGGCATGCCAATGACCCCGCAGCGCCGCTGGCATCAATAGCAACGGGTTCACCGCGCGGTGGCACAATCAGCCAGAAGCCGTCACCGCCGATCCCGTTCATATGTGGGTAGGCCACGGCAATGGTTGCCGCCGCCGCGACCATGGCTTCAATAGCATTCCCGCCTTCACGCAGAACGGCCAATGCGCTTGCGCTGGCTAAATGATGAGGTGCCACCGCCATGCCCAGCGGGGCGGTATTACTTTGCATCATTTCGATATTCCTTTTTATGTAGGGTAGTGTGAGTTGCTCTATTAACCCTAGCTATAAGCAAACGGCGTTCCAGTTTTTCGGTGCGATGGGAAGTCCATATGTGTGCCGGAAGGCGTGGCTATATCATCCTGACAATCCTGTGCTATGTTCTGCGCAATGAAACAAACGTTACAGCACGCGCAATGGACGAGAGACGATGATGCAGATAGATGAACGATTACGGGATCGCTATAGCGAGCTTTCACCGCAGGAACAGCGCGTCGCGGATTTCATCTTCGATCACTTTGACGATCTGATCAGCTACAACAGCGCCGAGCTGGCGCGGCTGAGCGGTGTCTCCAAAGCGACCGTCAGCCGCTTGTTCAAGCGGTTGGGCTACCCCAGTTACCGTGATATGCGCGATGAACTGAGAACGTTGCGCCAGAGTGGGATGCCGCTGGCGGATAACCGTGATGCGGTGCAGGGGAATACGCTGCTGGCACGGCATTACAAACAGGAAATGGCGAACCTGACGCAGTGGATAAACCAGATTGACCCCGTACAGTTTGGCGCGGTGATTCAGGCGTTGATGCAGGCGCAACGCCTGTGCCTGATTGGGCTACGCAACAGCTATCCGGTCGCGCTGCACCTGCGCCAACAGCTGCTTCAGATTCGCCAACAGGTCACGCTATTGGCACAGCCGGGGCAGACGCTATCCGAAGAGCTGGTCGATCTCACGGCGCAGGATGTCGTGATTGTGGTGGCTTTTCGCCGCCGTCCACGCTTGGTTCAGCCGTTGCTGGTACAACTGCAAAAACGCGGCGTGCCCGTGCTGCTGCTGTGTGAACCGCAGGCCAGTGCGTTGATATCACTGGCAACCTGGTCGCTGTGCGTCCCGCTGGACAGCGTCTCGGCATTTGATAGTTATTCATCCGCGATGAGTTTAGTGAATGTGATCAGCAACGCGTTATTGCATGAAATGCTACGAGATGGACGCCAGCGCATCCACCAGATCGCGGATCTTTATGGTGAACTGGATGAGCTTGAGCAACGCTAATGGTGCGTTAGTGTGGTGCTGTTGCACCGAAATGATGCGTTAAAGTGAGTGTTTAGATTCCTAATGCGCTTATCTGTCATGTAGTCACGTGGATTGTTTCGGGCGTGATAGCACTGGATTATTTTTGTGACATAGCACCACGCCCGACATAGGGCAGCTCAAACGCCGCTTGCCCTATGAACCCAGGCTTTTTTCGCGAAATTGCGCCGCTTCGCGGTACCTTCGGCGTTCATGGCCGCAACACGGACCGCCAGCGACGCGCTCCCTGCGCGGCGCTGACTTTCGCGGCGTCCATGCCGCTCATCCGGCGGTCATGCTCACCTCTGCGCAATTTTTTACGCGAATAAGGCATAAAAAACAGAAGACTCGGGCGTGGTGCATGAGTTGCATAAATTATCTCTCTGCAATCGCGCCCGAAACTGTTCACCAATATTTCATGTCCCACTGCCATATTTCAGCACAATTCCCTGACCTTCTACGTTGTTCCTCATCGCCAAGAGTACGAATTCAATCTGGCATGCTCCTTGCTTAATATCTGCAACGATGGTTTCAATTTTTGTTTTTAAAGAATCTTTCGTTTCAATTATACTAACCGGGGGCAGAGACGATGTTGATCAATAAACTGGGCATCAAAAAAGGGTTACTGGCGGTGATGGGCGCGGCAATGTTACTGGTTCAGGCCGGTAACGCGATGGCCGATCAGTTGCAGGATATCGAGAAACGCGGTGTGCTGCGTGTCGCGGTACCGCAGGATTTCCCACCGTTTGGATCGGTAGGCACCGATCTGCAACCGCAGGGTTATGATATCGATATCGCTCGCTATCTGGCGAAAGAGATGAAACTAAAGTTGCAACTGGTTCCAGTAACCAGCGCCAACCGCGTGCCGTATCTGCAAACCAACAAGGTCGATCTGGTGATCTCCAGCTTGGGCAAAAACGCCGAGCGTGAAAAAGTGATCGATTTTAGTCGCGCTTATGCGCCGTTCTTTCTGGGCGTATTTGGACCGAAAGACAGCGCGTTAGCCTCGTCAGAAGCGCTGGAAGGGAAGAGCATTGGCGTCACGCGTGGTGCGGTGGAAGATATGGTTCTGACGGAAACGGCACCGAAGGCCGCACAGATTAAGCGCTACGAGGATAACAACACCACGCTGTCGGCGTATCTGTCAGGGCAAGTGGAGTTTGTTGCCACGGGTAATTTGGTTGTCGCCGCTATCACCGAGCAGAACCCAACGAAAGCCCCTGTCGCGAAGTTTATGCTGAAAGATTCGCCGTGCTACATCGGGCTGAAGAAAGATGAGCCTGCGCTGAAAGCGAAAGTCGATGCGTTGATCGAACAGGCGCTGAAAGACGATACGCTTAATAGCCTATCGGAAAAATGGCTGAAAGCACCACTGCCAGCCAGCATCAAAGCGTAACGGGAGCGCGCCATGACCTATCAGCTTAATTTTTCCGCACTGTTGCCGTTCTGGCCTGAGCTGCTGGCGGGGCTGTGGGTCACCATTGAGCTGACAGTAATGGCAACCCTTGGCGGCATCGCCATCGGTATCTGTGGTGCGGCCTTGCGTAGCGGCAAGCCCACACTGCTGAGTCGGCTATGGGGGCTCTACGTCGAGCTGATCCGCAATACGCCGTTTGTGGTTCAACTGTTCTTTATCGTCTTCGGTTTGCCGAGTCTGGGTTGGAAGCTGACGGCCGGGGAGGCTGCGTTGTTAGCGATGTTGATTAATCTTGGCGCATACAGCACGGAGATTATCCGTGCGGGGATTCAGGTGACGCCGAAAGGCCAGTGGGAAGCTGCTCGCGTACTGGGGCTGACGCGAGTGCAGACTTTTCTGCGCGTGATTTTGCCGCCTGCGCTCCAGCGGATTTATCCAGCGCTGGTCAGCCAGTGCATCATCGTCATGCTGGGATCGTCGGTGGTGTCGCAGGTTTCCTACGAGGAACTGACCTTCGCCGCCAACCTGATTCAGTCCCGTACGTTCCTGAGCTTTGAAGTGTATCTGGCGACCACGCTGTGTTACCTCGTGCTGTCTGTTCTGATGCGGCAACTCTTACTGCTGGCGGGCCGGCGTTTCTTAGGGAGTCAGCAATCATGACATTTACCGACTGGGATATTGTGCGCAACCTGTTGCTGGCGGCGCGTTGGACGCTGCTGTTGTCGCTGACGGCCTTCATCGGCGGGGCGCTGGTGACGTTTCCGCTCATGCTGCTGCGATTGACCAAACGCAAATGGGCTACGCGCTTTGTCCATCTGTATTCCGAGCTCTTTCAGGGTACACCGCTGTTGATGCAGCTGTTTCTGGCGTTCTTCGGTCTTGCGCTGTTCGGTATTGATGTCAGTCCGTGGACGGCGGCGGCACTCGCGCTGACGCTGTTTACCAGCGCCTTTCTGGTGGATATCTGGTGCGGCAGCGTGGAAGCCTTGCCGAAAGGGCAGTGGGAAGCTTCACGCTGTCTCGGACTGGATTTCGGTCAGACGCTCTATCGGGTGATTGCACCGCAGGCGATGCGTATCGCCATCGCGCCTACCGTTGGGTTCTCTGTGCAGGTGATCAAAGGCACTGCGCTGGCATCGATCATCGGATTTATCGAACTGACCAAAGCGGGAACCATGTTGAATAACGTGACCTATCAGCCGTTTAAAGTGTTCGGATTGGTGGCGCTGGGCTATTTCCTGATGTGCTATCCGCTCTCTTACTACAGCCGCTATCTGGAGAAGAAATTCAATGCCGCTCATCACCATTAATCAGGTTCAAAAATATTACGGCCAGAACCATGTCCTGAAAGGGGTGGATCTGGATATTGAAATGGGCGAAGTCATTTCGATCATTGGGCGCAGCGGTTCGGGTAAGAGCACATTACTGCGCTGCATGAACGGTCTGGAAGGGTATCAGGATGGCAGCATCAAGCTGGGCGGGATGACCGTCACCGACAGGGATTCGCAGGCGCGGGAAATCAGCCGCTCGGTCGGGATGGTGTTCCAGAATTTCAATCTGTTTCCGCACATGACGGCGCTGGAAAACGTGATGTTGGCACCGCGCCGCGTGCTGGGTAAAAGTGCGGCGGAGTGTCAGGCGTTGGGCGAACAGATGCTCAACAAGGTCGGTTTGGGCGAACGCCTTCATTATTATCCCGCCAATCTGTCGGGCGGTCAGCAGCAGCGAGTCGCCATTGCCCGTGCATTAGCGATGAACCCAAAAGTCCTGCTGTGTGACGAAATTACGTCGGCACTCGATCCTGAACTCGTCGGTGAAGTGTTGAAGGTGCTGGAACAGCTTGCCGCAGAAGGTATGACGTTGATTCTGGTGACGCATGAAATGAATTTTGCCCGTGAAGTAGGTGACCGCGTGGTGTTTATGCATCAGGGGACGGTCTGGGAGCAGGGAGACAGCAAAACGCTGTTCGCTAACCCGCAGACCCGCGAACTGAAACAGTTTATCGCCTCGGTCCGAGGATTATCGGAAGCGTAATGACGCTTTCCGAGTGTGTAAGTCGAAATAAAAGTCTGGAGCAATAACCATGAGCAGCGAACTGTACGCGCAAATTAATCCCCCTCATCGTTTACTGATGGGGCCGGGGCCGATCAATGCCGATCCGCGCGTATTACGGGCCATGGCCAGCCAGTTGGTTGGTCAATATGACCCCGCGATGACCCATTATATGAATCAGGTTATGGCGCTCTATCGTCAGCTTTTCCGTACGGAAAACCGCTGGACGATGCTGGTGGACGGCACCTCACGTGCGGGTATCGAAGCGATCCTACTGTCGGCGATCCGCCCTGGCGATAAGGTGCTGGTACCGGTGTTTGGCCGTTTTGGTCATTTGCTGTGTGAGATTGCCCGCCGCTGTCGTGCCGAGGTTCATACTATCGACGTGCCGTGGGGGGAGGTGTTCTCACCTGACCAGATCGAAGAGGCGATCAAAACGGTGCGTCCGCGTCTGTTGCTGACGGTGCAGGGCGACACGTCCACTACCATGCTGCAACCGCTGGAGGAACTGGGTGAGATTTGCCGCCGCCACGGCGTGCTGTTCTACACCGATGCCACGGCGTCTTTCGGCGGTAATCCGCTGGAAACCGATAAATGGGGTTTGGATGCCGTTTCCGCCGGATTACAGAAATGTCTGGGCGGGCCGTCTGGCAGTTCACCGATCACGCTAAGCCCGCAGATGGAAGCGGTGATCCGTCGCCGTAAATGCGTCGAACAGGGGATCAGAACCGACGCACATCAGGATGGCGACGATGAGATGATCTATTCCAACTATTTCGATCTTGGGATGGTGATGGATTACTGGGGGCCGGAGCGCCTGAACCACCACACTGAAGCGACGAGCATGTTGTTCGCCGCCCGCGAGTGCGCGCGGGTGATCCTCGAAGAAGGGTTGGATCGCAGTATTACTCGCCATGCGCTGCACGGTAATGCGCTGGTGGCGGGAATTCAGGGAATGGGACTGGAAACCTTTGGCGATCTCAACCACAAAATGAATAACGTACTGGGCGTGGTGATTCCTGACGGCATTCACGGCGAGCAGGTGCGTAAGCTGCTGTTGGAAGATTTCGCGATTGAGATCGGTACCTCGTTCGGCCCGCTTCAGGGCAAAATCTGGCGCATCGGCACCATGGGTTACAACGCACGTAAAGACTGCGTGATGCAAACATTAACGGCGCTGGAGGCGGTACTTAATCGCCTTGGATTCAAGACAGTGCAAGGCGAGGCCTTGCAGGCTGCCTGGAACAGCTACGCGGTAAATGAGGATCGTGCATGAGTGAACCTTTACTGTCGCTCGCTGCTGCACAGACTGCCGCTGAACAGATTATGTCGCGCTGCGATGTGCTGGCTGAAATTAGCGAAACGCCCGGCCAACTGACCCGCGTCTATCTGTCGCTGGAACACCTGCGCGCCAATAGGCTGGTGGGGGAGTGGATGCGCGAAGCGGGGATGAACGTCTGGCAGGATAGCGTGGGCAATATTTGCGGTCGCTATGACGGGCTGACGCCGGATGCACCGGCGCTGCTGCTGGGTTCGCATCTGGACACGGTGCGGAATGCCGGACGCTATGACGGCATGCTGGGCGTATTAACGGCGATTGAAGTGGTACGTACGTTTCATCAGCAGGGAATCCGATTGCCCGTGGCGCTGGAGATCGTCGGCTTCGGTGATGAAGAAGGTACGCGTTTTGGCATTACCCTGCTGGGAAGCCGAGGTTTGACAGGTACCTGGCCGGAAAACTGGCTGGCATGCGAGGATGCCGAGGGCACCAGCGTGGCGCAGGCGTTGACCATTGCGGGGCTCGATCCGCTTGAGGTGGCGCAGGCGGCACGTCCGGTCAGTGACATCGTCGCTTATCTGGAATTGCACATCGAGCAGGGACCGTGCCTGGAGCAGCAGGATTTGGCACTGGGCGTGGTTACGGCAATCAACGGGGCGCGGCGGCTCAACTGCACGTTTCTCGGTCTGGCGGGGCATGCCGGAACGGTGCCGATGACGCAGCGGCAGGATGCGCTGGCAGCGGCCGCTGACTGGATGGCGCAGGCAGAACGGGTGACGCGGGAAAGCGATCCTCATCTGGTCGCTACGTTTGGGTCGTTGCAGTGTTTACCGGGGGCGGCGAACGTGATCCCCGGTGAAGTAAAGATGACGCTGGATATTCGCGGACCGGAGGATGCGCCGCTGGATGCATTGCTACAAAAACTCCTGACGCTGGCACAGGATATCGCGCGCCAGCGCCGCTGCCAGTTCAGCGCCGAAGAGTATTATCGTATTGCGGCAACCCGCTGCGATCCCGCGTTGCAGTCGGCATTAAACGAGGCAGTGACGCAGGTGCAGGGGAAAACGCTGATGCTGCCGAGCGGTGCGGGGCACGATGCCATCGCTATCGCCGAACGCTGGCCAGTGGCGATGCTCTTTGTCCGCTGTCGCGGTGGTATCAGCCATCATCCCGACGAATCTGTTATCGCGGCAGATGTAGCGCTGGCGCTACGGGCGTTTTATCAGATGGTGTTCCATCACGCATCAGCACGGTAACGCCCACCGCAACGACTATAGCGGACGTTGTTACAGCGTAAACCGATCGGCGTCGCGCCAGGCGGGGAAGGATTCCCGGTAGCTTTGCAGCGCTTCCAGCGATAGCTCGGCGTCCAGTCGGGCGGGCTGGTTGGGAGCGGCAGAGGCCAGAATTTCCCCTTGAGCATTAATAATCAGGCTATCGCCGCGGTAGCTGTGGCCGTTGCCGTCGGTGCCGACGCGGTTGCAGCCTGCCACGTAGGCCTGATTCTCAATGGCGCGCGCCGCCAGCAGCGTTTGCCAGTGTGCGGCTCGTGGTGCTGGCCAGTTGGCGACATATAGCGCCAGATCGTAATCCTGTCGATTGCGCGACCATACCGGGAAACGCAGGTCATAGCAGATCATCGGGCAGATGCGCCAGCCGCGCCACTCAAGAGTCGTTCGCTCTGTTCCAGCCTGATAGTGGTGGTGCTCATCCGCCATGCGGAACAGGTGGCGTTTATCGTAGTGATACACCTCGCCGTGTGGATCGACTAACAGGAAGCGGTTCACCGCGCCTTTTGGCGTATTTACCGCGACGCTGCCGCCGATTAGCGCATTGGTCTTTTTCGCCCATTGATGCAGCCACGCCTCGACGGCTGATTGTTCCAGGCTGCCTTTGGCGGCTTCCATCGCAAAGCCGGTGGTGAACATCTCCGGCAGGACAATCAGATCGCGTCCGTTCATTTCCGCCAACAAGGTATCGAAGTGGCGCAGATTGGCTTCCCCATCGCGCCAGACCAGCGGCTGTTGCAGTAATGAAATCTTTAAAGTCGACATAAACGCTCCGCAGCGGCATCTAACGTTGCTTCCTGTTTAGCAAAGCATAGTCGAATCAACGTGTGTGGGAACGGATCGGCGCAAAAGACGGACAGCGGAATGGCGGCGACGCCAACGTGTTCGGTCAGCCAGCGGCAGAAGCTGACATCGTCCAGATCGGAAATCGCCCGATAGTCCGCCAGCAAGAAATAGGTGCCTTCACAGGGCAGAATCTCGAAACGACTCCCTGCCAGCGCTTTGATAAAGCGATCGCGGCGTGCACGGTAAAAATCGGGCAGTTCACGCCAGTGTTGCGGCTGTTCACGCAGCATATCGGCAATGGCAAACTGGGCGGGCGTATTCACGGAGAACGTCAGATACTGGTGCACCTTACGGACTTCAGCACTCAGCGCCGCTGGCGCAACGCAATAACCGACTTTCCAGCCGGTCATGTGGAACGTTTTGCCAAATGATGAAACGGCGATAGCGCGTTGGCGCAGCGACGGATGTGCCAGCACGCTGGCGTGTCCTTCACTATCAAAGCAGATATGCTCGTAGACTTCATCACTCAACACGAAGATGTTACGTGCGGCAATCGCCTGCCACAGTTGCTCGAAATCCGCCTTCTGCCAGACGGTGGCAGACGGATTATGCGGCGTATTCAGAATGACCAGCCGGGTTCGATCGCTCAGCAAATTGGCAAAGTGCGACCAGTCGACGCGAAACGCGGGCGGCTGCAAGGCGATGCGTTTGAGTACGCCGCCGGCCAGCGTAACGGCAGGCGCATAGCTGTCATAGCTGGGATCGAAACAAATCACTTCGTCGCCGGGACGTACCAGCGCGGCAATGGCGGCAAACAGCGCTTCAGTCGCACCCGCCGTGACGGTCACTTCGCTATCGGCATCCGGCCGCCAGCCGTACAGTTCTTCCGTTTTTTCAGCAATGGCCTGACGCAGCGGCGCGACGCCGGTCATTGGCGCATATTGGTTGGCGCCCTGACTGACGTGATACGCCAGCCGCTGTTGTAAATAGTCCGGGCCGTCAAAATCAGGGAAACCTTGTGATAGATTGATGGCCTGATGCTGTTGGGCCAGCGCACTCATCTGGGTAAAAATGGTGGTGCCCAGCGAAGGCAGTTTACTGTCGGGGATCAGAGCGGCGCTCATAACGGATAGGACTCCTGCAAGCCTGTATTGCTTGGTAATATAACATGCTGTTAGTATTTGGCAATCAAGACGCTTGGACGTTTAAACGGCTAAATGCTTTTATGTACTAAGCCATAACAAAAGCATCTAAATCGCCAAAAAGCATCCAGAAAAGTAGCGAGAAAAATGAACCAAAAACGGGAAGCCTCATGACTGAAAATCAACAATTGACGGCGCTGCTTGCAGCCTGCCACTGGATCGGCGAAAAAGGCTGGTGTCCGGCGACGGGCGGCAATATGTCCGTACGCCTTGATGACGCGCAGTGCCTGATTACCGAATCGGGTAAAGATAAAGGCAGCCTTCAGGCAGAGGATTTCCTGCTGGTGGAGATTGCCACAAACCATGTGCCGAGCGGCCGTACGCCGTCGGCAGAAACCGGGCTACACACGCTGCTCTACCGCCGCGAGCCGACTATCGGTGCGGTGCTGCACACGCACTCGGTGAATGCCACGGTACTGTCTCGGGTAGAGAAGGGCGCTGAGCTGGTACTGCACGGCTACGAAATGCAAAAATCGCTGGCGGGGCAAACTACCCATTTGGATCGTGTGGCGATCCCGATTTTCGATAACGATCAGGATATTCCGGCGCTGGCGCAGCGGGTAACCGAGTACGCCAGCCACACGCCGCTCCGCTACGGCTTTCTGGTGCGCGGCCACGGCCTTTACTGTTGGGGTGCGACGGTGAAAGAAGCGCGTCGCCATCTTGAAGGATTAGAGTTCCTGTTTCAGTGTGAGTTGCAGCGCCGACTGTTGGAGGCGAAAGCATGATTAATGCGATTGTGACGGATATTGAAGGGACTACCAGCGACATCCGTTTTGTCCATCGTGTGCTGTTTCCTTATGCCCGCGAGCGGCTGGCCGACACGGTGCGGCAACACGGTAGCGATCCTGAGATCGCACAGGCACTGAACGCCTTGCGTCAGGAACTGGGTCAACCCGATGCGGATAGCGACGTGCTGATTGCCGCGTTGCACCAGTTTATGGATGAAGATCGTAAATCTACCGCGCTGAAGCAGCTACAAGGCATTATCTGGCGCGCGGGTTATCGTAATGGTGATTTTCAGGGGCACCTGTACCCTGAAGTGGCAGAGCAGCTCGCTGCGTGGCAGCAGCAAGGTCTTCGTCTGTATGTTTACTCGTCAGGCTCGGTGGAAGCGCAGCAACTACTGTTCGGTTACAGCAACGCGGGTGACCTGCGAGCGCTGTTTAGCGACTATTTCGATACTCGCGTCGGCGCGAAGCGAGAGACGAATTCTTATCGCACCATTGCGCAAGCCATCGGACTGCCTGCTGAGCAACTGTTGTTCCTGTCGGACATTCGTCAGGAGCTGGATGCCGCACAGGAAGCCGGCTGGCATACCTGCCAGCTTATTCGCGATGATGCGGATAGCGTAAGCCGCCACCGTCAGGTGGCACGTTTTGACCAGATCGACTTACCGGAGTACGCCCAATGAGTGGATTAACCATTTTTAGCGACAGCGATGCAAGCCAGCCGATTTGGCAAAGTCAGGATGCCGAGGCGATTCAGAAACAGCTGAACGACATCGGCGTGCGTTTTGAGCGCTGGGAAGCCAGCCAGAA
The DNA here is from genome assembly GCF_012427845.1 of Pectobacterium punjabense. Classification (NCBI taxonomy): domain Bacteria; kingdom Pseudomonadati; phylum Pseudomonadota; class Gammaproteobacteria; order Enterobacterales; family Pectobacteriaceae; genus Pectobacterium; species Pectobacterium punjabense. The sequence goes on along the minus strand of NZ_CP038498.1, from coordinate 3,618,124 downwards.
GCTGAGCGACGCGCCGTCGTCTGAGGAAGTGCTGTCTGCTTATCAGCATGAAATCGATAAGCTGGTGGCAGAAAAAGGTTATCAGAGCTGGGATGTTATCAGCATGCGTTCGGACAATCCGCAGCGCGCGGAGCTACGCACCAAGTTTTTATCCGAGCATGTTCACCATGAAGATGAAGTGCGCTTTTTTGTCGAGGGCGCGGGGCTGTTCTGTCTGCATCTGAACGGCAAGATTTACCAGATTTTGTGTGAGAAGAACGATCTGCTCTCTGTACCGGCTGGCACGGCACACTGGTTTGATATGGGGCCGGAACCGCACTTCACCGCTATCCGTCTGTTCGATAATCCAGAAGGCTGGATCGCCCATTTTACCGGCGATAAGATCGCGGATGCCTATCCGAAGCTGGGGCGTTAATACACGGGTATTTGGCTCCTGCCAGCGCACACGCGAATCGAAGTATGATGAGTTGAGTTTGATGACAGGGAATTCCCTGTCATCAAACGATTACATCGATATTTAACTCACCATCTAATTTATTTTCGTAATTACTCTAATTATAAATACCATCGATGAGTACTTGCTTTACTATTCCTCTTTCAACCTAAAGGATCGCAAGTGATGTGTTTTTTATAATTAATTATTAGCTTTTTTAAATGTGAAATTAGGTGCTAAAAATGTAATGTGGAAGTGATTTTATCTACCGTTTTTCTTAATTATGGAAGTGAGCAGAACGTTTTATAGTGATCCTGCGTATAATAACTTTGCAAGACTTTGTGTTTCCCTGTTGGAATACTCACAAGCAGTACTGCACGATGCGAACCTGCCCCGCCAGTACCGTCATAACCTAAATAATATTCATAGTAAACTTCGTTTTTTCCAGCCGCGGGAAGAATTTTTTCATTATTATTAAATATTTTATTATTTGCATTCTTATCTACCGCACTAATCTTCGCGTTCCGGTAAGCGTCATATTCACTATTTTGTGGAGTAGGCAGGGTCTTGCTCGGCGCATTTTTACCGCAATCGGGAATTTTCGCTGCGTATGTATTGGCCGAAAGCAAAGCACTTGCAGCAATAAGGCATAGTCCCCATGTTACACGTTTAGCGTTCATGGTTGTCGGCTTGGAATCTACAGTGTTAATCAAGACTGAACGTTTAAAAATTGGCATGAGTTAATTCCTCTGTTGGCTATGGAGTGAGAAAGTTGCTCAATCAACAATAGTCATTTTTGATGAATAATAAAGCTAAATAGCAATGATTTATTTATATTGTTGTTTCTGTTATATATTCATATTCTGTATTAATAGGGGGTGACCGATGACTCATGTAAATTTATAAAACATTCATGTAATAATAAGCATAATAATAAGGAAGGAATGCCTTTAATGGTTTTAATCTGATACATAATGAAAATTTTGATCGCCTCTCAGGAGCGGTATCCTAAAGGTATGACTGGTTTTACTACCGTGACTGCCATCGTGTGTTTTAGCTTATTTACTTTATATGAGGCCGATAACCTGGACGTTAAAAGTCAGAATGAGTAGTGGAGACCGGGTAATATTGGAGAATTGGTTGCGCCGCGTCCGTGCGGCTCATTCAGACGCCCATTATCTCCTCGGCCTTTGTTTCACTCACAGACCTTTGTTTCACCCACAGAATAGTTACGCCGAGGAGAGCCACATGACTGAAATGTATTTTTCTATTTCAGTGTGTTCTGAAATATCCCTTCTTTAACGTCCTGTGGGGTGATTATGCCAGTGTCGAGTACCCAGCCGCTGATTAGTGCGGCAGGGGTGACATCAAACGCCGGGTTGTAGACGGCAGCGTTCTGCGGTGCCCACTGGCAATGGCCGAAGCTGCCGGAAACTCCGGTAACCTCTGCTGCGGCGCGTTGTTCGATAGGAATTGCCCGACCATCTAGGCATGCCGGATCGTGCGTGGTGTGCGGTGCCGCGACGTAAAACGGAATCTGGTGATAGTGCGCGAGCACTGCCAGACTGTAGGTGCCGATCTTATTGGCGACATCGCCGTTGGCCGCGATACGGTCGGCACCGACCCAAATTGCATCGACCTGACCCTGTGCCATCAGGCTGGCGGCCATCGAATCACAAATCAGATGATAGGGAATACCCAGCTCGCCTAGCTCCCAGGTTGTGAGGCGTCCGCCCTGTAATAGCGGGCGGGTCTCATCGACCCACACCTGCGTGACCTTCCCCTGCTGGTGTGCACGCAGCAGTACGCCGATGGCGGTGCCGATGCCTGCGGTTGCCAGCCCGCCGGTATTGCAGTGGGTTAGCAAGCGGCTATTTGGCTTCACTAACGCCGCGCCATGATCGGCGATGCGTTCACATAGCGCACGATCTTCCTCTACTAAGCGTAGGGCTTCCTGCACCAGCGCTGCGACAAACTGTGGCTGTGCCAGCGCCAGTTTCATGCGATCCAAATTGTTCATCAGGTTGACGGCGGTAGGACGCGATGCCCGCAGCGTCTCCAGCGCCAGTGCCAGTTCAGCCTGTGATAATCCTTTCTCTGCCAGCAGCGCGAGCAGCAGGCTGGCTGACAGGCCGATGAGTGGCGCGCCGCGTACTCGTAGCGTCTGGATATGCTCAACCAGTGATGCGACATCCGGGCAAGGGCTCCAGCGTTTCTCTTGCGGTAGCGCCTGCTGGTCAAGTATCCACAATTGGTTATCAACGATTTTCAGGCTCGTTGTGTTAAGTGTCTGCATAGGTCGTTAAATCCATGTTGCATCGATATTCGTATTCTGCCAAGATGCCTAATAGATGTATAGACGTCCGAACGTTTTTATGTCCGTATTTTAAATTCCAGAAACATTTTAATTTAAGAATAGTTTTAATTTCAGAATGGTTTTGATTCCAGAATAAGTTTGATTTCAGAATAGCGAGGAGTTGGAATGTCACTTTACCGCACTTTTACGGCGGATGACGCTGTTGCATATGCCCGTCAGTACGGCGGTGTCAGTCAGCCGCAAACGCTGGTAGCCGCAGAAGAGATCGGCGATGGCAATCTGAATCTGGTGTTTAAAATTAAAGATGAAACGGGTGTCAGTCAGGTGATTGTTAAACAGGCGCTGCCCTATGTGCGTTGCGTCGGGGAATCCTGGCCGCTGACGCTCGATCGCGCCCGTATTGAAGCTGAGACCTTGCTGACGCACGCCCGTTTTTGTCCTCAGCATACCGTGGCCGTGCTGTACCACGATCCCGAACTGGCGGTGATGGTGCAGGAAGATCTTTCCGATCATCGCATCTGGCGCAGCGAGCTGGTGAACGGTGCGGATTATCCTCAGGCCGCAGCGCAGCTAGGGGAATATCTGGCACAAACGTTATTCCATACTTCTGATTTCTATCAGCACCCGCATGAGAAGAAAGCGGCGGTAAGCCAGTTTACCAACCCTGAACTGTGTCAGATTACCGAAGACCTGTTTTTTACCGACCCTTATATCGACCACGAAAGAAACCAGTTTGATGCGGCGTTGACGCAGGATGTGCAGGCACTGCGTGACGATAAAGCGCTGAAGCTGGCGGTCGCCGGGCTGAAGCACCGCTTTCTGAGCAAAGCCGAGGCGCTGTTGCACGGTGACATTCACAGCGGGTCGATCTTTGTGGCAGAAGGGCGCCTGAAGGCGATTGATGCTGAATTCGGTTTCTACGGACCGATGGGGTTTGATGTCGGCACCGCTGTCGGCAACTTGCTGCTGAATTATTGCGGCCTGCCGGGGCTGTTGGCTCCGCGTGAGGCGGCGGCAGGGCGTGAACGGCGTCTTGAAGATATTCGTACGCTGTGGCAGACCTTTTCCGCCCGCTTCTTGGCATTAAGCGAAGATGACAGTCGCGATCCGTCACTGGCGGAGTCGGGCTATGCCGCGTTGTTTTTGCAGCAGGTTTGGCGGGATGCTATCGGTTACTGTGGAACTGAATTGATTCGCCGCACGATAGGATTGGCACATGTCGCCGATTTGGACAGCATTCAGGAGACGGAAGCGCGTCTGGCATGTCAGCGTCATGCGATTTCGCTGGGCAGGACGTTGGTGCTGGCCGCTCCGCATATTGCTGATGTGGATGCGCTACTGGCGCGTGTACGGCAGAGCGGTGCTTAATTAGCCACACAATTTCAAGATCCGCTCCCGTCAATGAACCGGATGGGAGCGGTAAACAGACTATTTCTTCCCTTTATTCATCATGGCCTGCAAATTCGCGAAAGGGTTATGCGTGGCAACACCAACATCCTTCTGCGCATCTTCACCTGCAACGACGGTCGAGCCGTACATATCTGCATCGGTATATTTCGAATGCTCGTGGTCGTGGCAGTAGAGACACAGCATTTCCCAGTTACTGCCGTCTTCCGGGTTATTACTGTGATCGTGATCGATGTGGTGAACGGTTAATTCACGCAAGTTGGAATAGACGAATTCGCGTGAACAACGACCACACACCCACGGGAAAAGCTTGAGCGCTTTTTCGCGGTAGCCGCTTTCAAGTCTGGCGTAGTTCTTGGGGATGTAAGCCATGTGTCGGGTTTCATTCAGAAGAAAAGGTGATGTGGATTTTACAACTGATGTGCCTTTAAAGGAAAGAACAGGCCGGTATAACCGAGCTGGATTTACTGACAAAGCTTGTTGAGCGGTGATAATGGATAGATCGTAAAGACGCTGCGAGTACATCCCTGTAAGCTCGAGCCGCGCGGATAGGAATCTCATCCCTGAGATTCACCCTTTCAGGGCCGTCGCAAGCGACGTTCAAAGGCGTTCCTAGCGCCTTTGTCCCTGGCGCGGACGCTTTACTCTTCTATCCCATTATCACCGTTCCTATTTCGCAAATAAGGCTGTTATGCTGCTTCGGTTTTTCTTTCTGACTGCGATACTGGTTTAGGCTTGTTGGCGGCCAGTGCATCGAACGCAAAGTCATCCACGTTGATAGAGCGCAAGCGGCTGGCTTCGGCTTTGGTCAGAATATCCGCTTCTTCTGCGGTAATCTGACCTTCCACCAGCGCTTGCTCTGCCAACTGATCCAATCGCATGAATGACAGCGGTTTATCGCTGGCTTTCGACAGACGTTGGTAAATTGGCTCGGCGGCGATGATATCCAACAACGCTTCTTCCATCAGCCCGACAGGGTTATGTTCGCTGGCAACCAGATATTGCCCACGCCCCAGGCGACTACGTGTTTCTGACGGCGTTTGCAAAATCTTGGCGACCTCATGGTCGAGCTGGTCGGACGGCGCAGCGCAACGCCGTCCCAGCGGGAAGATGATGAAAGTCAACAGACCTGCCACGACGCGGTTTGGGAAGTTACGCAGCAGATCGTCCAGCGCCTGCTCAGCCTGATGTAGACAGTCCTGCACGCCCCAGTGCACCAGCGGGAGATCCGCTTTCTGGCGTCCTTCATCCTCATAGCGTTTCAGCGTAGCGGAAGCCAGGTAGAGCTGGCTGAGAATATCCCCCAGACGCGCCGAGATGCGCTCGCGACGTTTCAGACTACCGCCCAGCACGGCCATCGACACATCCGCCAGCAGCGCCAAATTCGCACTGAGTCGGTTGAGCTGCTGATAGTAATGACGCGTTTTGTCGTTCACTGGCGCACGGCTTAGAAGGCCGTTGGTCAGGCCAAGCCAGAAGCTGCGCACTTTGTTACTGCCGACGTGACCAATGTGCCCAACCAGCGCACGGTCAAAACGTGACACATCGTTGGCCTGTGCGGCTGCCATCTCTTCCAGTACATAAGGATGACAGCGAATGGCGCCTTGCCCGAAGATAATCATGCTACGCGTCAGGATATTGGCTCCTTCCACGGTGATGGCTATCGGTGCACCCTGATAGCTGCGTGCCAGGAAGTTGGACGGGCCGAGACAGATACCTTTGCCCCCGGCAATATCCATCGCATCCAGCACGCTGCGCTGGCCGCGGTGGGTACAGTGATATTTGACGATAGCAGAGAGCACCGCTGGTTTTTCACCCTGCATAATGCCGCTGGTAATCAGCGTTGCGGCGGCGTCCATCACATAAGCATTTCCCGCGATGCGTGCCAGCGGCTCTTCGATGCCTTCCATCTTACCGATAGAGATTTTGAACTGGCGGCGGATGTGCGCGTAAGCACCAATACCGAGGGCAATCGATTTCAGCCCGCCGGTGGAATTAGACGGCAGCGTAATGCCGCGCCCGACTGACAGGCATTCCATCAGCATACGCCAGCCCTGACCCGCCATCTTCGCCCCACCGATGATGTAATCCAGTGGAACAAAGATGTTCTCACCCTGCGTTGGGCCGTTTTGGAATGGCACGTTCAGCGGGAAATGGCGGCGGCCGATTTTAACGCCGTCGGTATCCGTCGGAATTAACGCACAGGTAATGCCTACGTCATCCTCATCGCCTAGCAGGTGATCGGGATCGTACAGCTTAAAGGCCAGCCCGAGTACGGTAGCGACGGGGGCGAGTGTGATATAGCGTTTATTCCAGGTCAGACGCATGCCCACGACCTGTTCCCCGTGCCAGTTGCCATAGCAAACAATACCCGTATCGGGGATTGAACCTGCATCAGAACCGGCTTCCGGGCTGGTCAGTGCAAAACAGGGAACTTCCTGACCGCGTGCCAGACGTGGCAGGTAGTGATCTTTTTGCGCTTCTGTCCCGTAATGTTGCAGCAGTTCGCCGGGGCCGAGTGAGTTAGGAACGCCGACGGTGATCGCCACAATACTGGAGACGCCCGCCAGTTTTTGCAGCACCTGCGCTTGTGCATAAGCGGAGAATTCCAGACCGCCATATTGCTTTTTAATGATCATGGCGAAGAAACGATGTTCTTTTAAAAATGCCCACAGTTCCGGCGGAATATCCGCACGTTCATGGGTGATTTCAAAGTCGTTTGCCATCCGACAGGCTTCTTCAACTGGCCCGTCGATAAATGCTTGTTCTTCAGCGGTCAGTTGCGGACGCGGGTAGTTATGCAGTTTTTTCCAGTCCGGCGCACCGCGAAACAGATCGCCTTCCCACCAGGTTGTCCCGGCATCGATCGCTTCTTTTTCCGTGTTCGACATTGGCGGCATGACCTTCTGGAACATGCGTAGGGCGGAAGCGGAAACCAGCTTTTGACGCAGGGAAGGAACCGTAATCGGAATCAGCAGAATCACGAGCGGAATCATCAGCCAGACGGGCCACAGCAACATGGCGGACATGGCCGCGAAGTAGGCCAGTAGGATGGCGCTGCTGAGCAGCAGACTGAGTCGATGGTAAAACATCGCGCCGATGATAATCAGTAGGAGGAGGATACTGACAGCAACCATAACGTGTCTCCAGCATAGTGATCGAATTAAGGATTTTTCCCCCTTAGCCACGTGTTTACGACGGTGGAAAGCGAGAACGATTTCATCAGTGAAATAAGGCGTAATAGGTCAATGTTGTAAGAGGTCTGACCTGTTGCTTATATTCGTTGTAGTTTATCTGATTATTTTTATCAATTTGTTTACATCATAATTACAACTCACTTCACAAACCAAGCGGCTGTCGCGAGTTTTCTGACAGGCATCAGCGTTCCTCTCGATCCCGTGATTACGCGCTTCTCGCTGTTGGTACGATCCGCTACACTGCATGGCAGAAGATGATACTGTCACCGGACAAAATGAGAGGATTCCATGTATCAGGATTTAATCCGTAGTGAACTGAAAGAAGCGGCAGAAACACTGAATAATTTCTTGAGTGATGATGCGAACATTCAGTCGATTCAAAATGCTGCGGTACTGCTGGCTAACGCGTTTAAAGCGGGTGGTAAAGTGATTTCCTGCGGTAACGGTGGCTCGCATTGTGATGCTATGCACTTTGCCGAGGAGCTGACGGGACGTTACCGTGAAAATCGCCCTGGCTATCCGGCCATTGCGATTTCCGATCCAAGCCACCTATCCTGTGTCAGCAACGATTTTGGCTACGATTTTGTCTTCTCCCGCTACGTTGAATCACTGGGGCGTGAAGGCGATGTGCTGCTGGGTATTTCTACTTCCGGTAATTCTGGCAATATTATTAAAGCGATTGCGGCGGCAAAAGCGAAAGGCATGAAGGTCATTACGCTGACCGGGAAAGACGGCGGTAAAATGGCGGGATCGGCCGATGTGGAAATTCGTGTTCCGCACTTTGGCTATGCCGACCGTATTCAGGAAATCCATATCAAAGCGATTCACATCCTGATTCAATTGATCGAAAAAGAGATGGCGGATCAGTAAGCCGCATTAATACGCTCTAAAAGGGCAGGAAGGGAAGGGTAGGAAGTCAGATGTGTGAACTGCTGGGGATGAGCGCGAATGTACCGACGGATATCTGCTTTAGCTTTACCGGGCTGATACAACGCGGTGGGAACACCGGGCCGCACCGAGATGGCTGGGGAATCACCTTTTATGAAGGGAACGGTTGTCGTACGTTTAAAGATCCGCTGCCAAGCTATAACTCGCCGATTGCCCGGCTGGTGCAGGATTACCCGATAAAATCGTGTGCGGTAATTTCACACATTCGGCAGGCGAATCGCGGCGCGGTTGCGCTGGAAAATACCCACCCTTTTACCCGCGAACTTTGGGGACGGAACTGGACGTATGCCCACAACGGGCAGTTGAAAGGTTATAACACTCTGAAAACGGGGATGTTTCGCCCAGTTGGGCAGACGGACAGCGAATTTGCTTTCTGCTGGCTGCTGTCCCAACTGTCTGAGCGCTATCCGCGCACGCCGGGTAACTGGCCTGCGGTGTTCCGCTATATCGCTAAACAAGCGGATGTCCTGCGGGAGAAAGGCGTGTTTAACATGCTGTTGTCGGACGGGCGCTTTGTGATGGGGTATTGCTCAACCAAACTCTACTGGATCACCCGCCGTGCGCCGTTCGGCAAAGCGACGCTGTTAGATCAGGATGTGGAGATTGATTTCCAGCAGCAGACAACACCCAATGATGTTGTTACCGTGCTGGCGACGCAGCCGCTCACGGGCAACGAAACCTGGCATCAGATCATGCCAGGTGAATTCGTTCTATTTTGTTTCGGCGAGCGCATACTTTAAGGTCGGCTGGCTGGTCATCAGCGGTGGATTAACGACGTATTGTCCGTTAAAAACCGTGATGGCCGGTGGCTGATTGTGCTGATTAAAATAAGTGTACCCCGGCTGAAGCTGTTTCCAGAAGCTGGCGTAGGTGGAATTACGGTGGCGCTGCATGTTCTGTTCCGTCATGCGGAACGGGTAGATCGCGATATCAATCTTCGCCTGCCCGTTGCGTAGCGCCGCTTCGGCATAGCGATAAATCTCATCCATATAGGTGTTGGTCATGGCATAGCAGCCAACCGACACGCATTCGCCGTGGATCATTAAATAGCGGCCAGAATATCCCTGTGATTTATCATAGTCGTTAGGGAAACCGATATTGATCGCGCGGTAATAGTGGCTGTCAGGCTTGAGCTGGCGTAAGTCGACCTGATAGAAACCTTCTGGGCTTTTTAAATCGCCTTCAACGCGTTTTGGCCCTAATCCGCCCGAATATTTACAAATGGGATATTGTTCCAATAAACGATATTCGTTGCCGACTTTTGCATAAAGTTCGAATATTCGCTCTTCTTTAAAGATCTGAATATAGATCGGAGAGCCTAATAATTGCTGTTTTAATTCTTTTGCTATCGGCGCTAACGGCGGCGAAGTCTCGCTGGCGGCGCTGGTAACAACAAGAGAAGGCAAAAAAAACAACATCGCAAACGACAGCGCGATTTTTTGCATTATGGTTCCTGATAATAAAATTGCCTGCTACACGCGGCATCCGCGTCGCGCTACTGGTGTTTTAGCGAAAGCGCTGGGACAGCCGTTATCGGTATATATTTCTTCGTCGTTGAATAGATAACGATGAAAACGAAATCACATTATCATTGGTTTCATATTAATCAAGCGTTGAACAGCGCCAGGAAATAACATTTACAAAAAACGGCCCGAAAGGATGCGGGCCGCTCAATTTGACGTCGTTCATTGCGGGAGAGAACGCGTCAGGCGCAGGTAGCTTCGATCATCATAATGTCGGTGACAAAGGAACCGTCGGCCTGTACCTCAAAATGTTGCACTACCTCGTCCGCCAGCGTTTTTTGCAGTTCACGGATGGCGATAGCGAAATGTTCTGGCGTGCGCATACGGGCGATCCAACTGCTGAATTCCAACGTCAACCTGTCGCTGGTGACGTTACGCACGATAAACCCTGCTTCTGTAAACAGATTCAGCCATTCGCCCGGCGCGTAATTACGCACGTGTGAGGTGTCGCGCAGCTTCTCTACCGTCTGCAAATAGATGTCCAACAACGGATGACCGGGCGAAACGACGTCCATCATGATCACGCGACCGCCTGGCTTCAGGACGCGTCGCATTTCCCGCAGCGCCTGCCCGACATCATGCCAGTGATGGGCCGAATAGCGGCTGATGATGATGCCTGCACTGTCATTATCGAACGGTAAAGATTCGGCTACGCCTTGCTGAACGCAGATGTTATTCAGCCCTTTTTGCACAGCGGCTTGACTTACCACCTCCAACATTTGAGATGACAGGTCATAGGCGACAACCTCTGCGACGGCCTGTGCGGCGGCGAAGCTGGCATGTCCTGCCCCGCAGCCGACATCGATCACGCGTGCCTGTGGGAAAGGGGCTAATAAGGCGGCCAGTTGAATTAAATCTTTGCCCTGCGCATGCACCGTGCTGGTCAGGTAGTTCTGCGCCTGTGAGCCGAATTGGTGTTCTACGCGATGATTATGATTCTGCTGTTCTTTCATTATTGCTCTCGCTTTCTCTGAATGGTTAAACGGCGGCGCGCCTGCCAATAAAGAAGACCTTGGTCTGAGAACACTATAATGAGAGAAAAATACGGGTACAATATGAGCATTTATACGGGTATAAAATACTCCCTGTTTGATTAGCACAGTTTTTATTGATGCTGTTGTCACCGTAACCTGCCTATACGAGGGGGATGAAAAGGATGCCTGACTGATGTCTGCAAATACGTTTATGTCTGCCAATTCTCTGAGCGGCCCAAAAGCGTTGGGGGCTTTCTTACGGGCGTTGCGTGAGCGTACCACGCCGGAAATGGTCGGTCTGCCTGCCTCTGGGCGGCGGCGCACCAGTGGATTACGTCGCGAAGAATTGGCGCAAATCGCTCGAATCAGCACCACCTGGTATACCTGGATTGAACAGGGGCGCGATGTGTCTGCTTCGGCATCCGCGTTGACTCGTTTATCACAGGCGTTAAAACTGGAACCCGCCGAACGTGACTACCTTTTTAGCCTTGCTGGCGTGAAGGACCCCCAGAAGCAGAATCGGGCCACATCGCTGGATGAACAGGTTACTGCCAGCCTGCGTCATATCGCTTGCCCGGCATATCTTCTGGATGGCTGCTGGAATATGCTGGCGTGGAATGCGCCGTCGGAACAGCTGTTTGCCGGATGGCTGGAAAGCGATCCAGAGCCGAATTTGCTGCGCTTCATGTTTCTTAATCCATTGGCACGATCACTGGTGGTGGACTGGCCGGAACGAGCCAAGCGTGTTGTGGCTGAGTTTCGTGCAGAATCAAGTCATTACGCGCCTACCGAGTCCGTTCGGCAAATCGTGATGGCGCTGTGTGAAGAAAGCCGCGAGTTCAACCTCTGGTGGTCGCAGCAGGCAGTTACCGCCCGTGAAGGCGGCGAGCGACGTTTTCATCATCCTTTACTTGGCGATGTGGCCTATCATCAACAGACTTTCCATCCTGCCGGACATAGCGAAGTTAAGCTGGTTATGCTTATCGTGCAGTAACTATGTAAGCATCGTGTCGCTTGTCTATACTGGCTTTGATCTGTATATTTGTACAGTGTTGTCGGAGGCCAGTATGCGCAAAATCATTCATGTTGATATGGACTGCTTCTACGCAGCAATTGAGATGCGTGATAACCCGCGCCTGCGCGATATTCCTCTGGCGATTGGTGGAAGCGCCGATCGACGTGGTGTGATTAGTACCGCTAACTATCCTGCCAGACGCTACGGCGTCCGCAGTGCGATGGCGACAGCAACTGCCTTGCGCCTGTGTCCTCAACTCACGTTGTTACCGGGGCGCATGGAGGTGTATAAGTCTACTTCGCGCCAAATCAGAGAGATCTTCGCCCGCTACACTTCACTGATCGAACCGCTTTCTCTGGATGAAGCTTATCTGGACGTTACTGACAGCCCGCACTGCAACGGTTCGGCGACGCGCATTGCCGAAGAAATTCGTCTAACGATTGTGAATGAACTGAATCTCACTGCTTCGGCGGGCATTGCGCCGATCAAGTTTCTAGCGAAGGTCGCGTCTGAGTTAAATAAGCCGAATGGACAATATGTGATTACACCGGAGCAGGTTGATGATTTCCTGCTTACGCTGCCGTTGGAAAAGATTCCTGGCGTCGGAAAAGTGACAGGGAAACGGCTGGAAGAGCGAGGCCTGCATACCTGTGCAGATGTTCGAGGGTATGCGCTGGCAGATCTGCTCAAAGAGTTTGGCAAATTTGGCCGCGTGCTGTGGGAACGATGTCAAGGGATCGATGAGCGGCAGATTTCACCCGATCGGCTGAGGAAGTCGGTCGGGGTGGAAAAGACGCTGGCGCAGGATATCCACGACTGGGGACAGTGTGAAAACCTAGTTGAACAGCTTTATCAGGAATTGGAAGTCCGTTTGAAACGGGTAAAGCCCGATCTGCATATTGCGCGTCAGGGCGTCAAACTCAAGTTTGATGATTTTCAGCAAACGACACAGGAACATGTGTGGCCGATGTTGAATAAACAGGATCTGTTGAAGCTGGCGCAACAAACCTGGCAGGAGCGGCGTAAATCCCGAGGTGTTCGTCTGGTAGGGCTACATGTGACGCTGCTCGACCCACAAATTGAGCGGCAGTTGGTATTTGATTGGGGATAGCAATAAAAAGGCGACGGATATCCGTCGCCTTGTTTTTACAGCAATACGATTAGGCGCGTGGCGGAATCGCTTTCAGCAATTCTGTCAGCAATTTCCAGTACAAATCCACGCTGCCGATGTGAACTTGTTCATCCGGCGAGTGCGGTCCGGTGATGGTTGGCCCAATGGAAACCATATCCATGTCCGGATACGGTTTCTTGAACAGGCCACATTCCAGACCTGCGTGGATCACCATGATGTTCGGCGTCTTGTTGAACAGCTTCTGATAGGTTTCGCGAACCAGCGCCATGACCGGTGAATGCGCATCCGGTTGCCAGCCTGGATAGCCACCTTTTGGCGACGTTTTTGCGCCAGCCAATTCGCCCAACGCCGTCAGCGTACCCACTACGGCATCTTTGCCGCTGTCGATCAGTGAACGAATCAGGCAGATAATTTCCGCGTGGTCGTCTTCCATCGTAACAACACCGAGGTTCAGCGACGTTTCCACCACACCTTTGACTTCGTCGCTCATGCGGATCACGCCGTTTGGCGTGGCGTTGAGCAGTGCCAGCAGGCGATCGCGGCTGTCTTGCGTCAGCGGATGCTCATTGCTGTCGCTGGCTTCCACCAGAACGGTTACGTTTTTCTCAACGGCGGACAGTTCATTTTTCAGCACGGCCAGATAGTCCTGGCTCAGCGCTTTCAACTGTTCGACGTTAGCAGCAGGCAGTGACAGCGTGGCGAAAGCTTCACGCGGAATCGCGTTACGCAGCGTACCGCCGTTCAGATCGAGAATGCGGATATCCAGTGCCTTCGCTTGCTCGAACAGGAAACGTGCCAGCAGCTTGTTGGCGTTTCCCAGTCCCAGATGGATGTCGCAACCGGAATGGCCGCCTTTCAATCCTTTAATCGTCAGCTTCAGCGTGTGGTAACCGGCAGGTGGCAGTTCGCGCTCCAGCGGAAGGCGGGTAATGAAATCAATACCGCCCGCGCAACCCATGTAGATCTCGCCTTCTTCTTCTGAGTCGGTATTGATCAGGATTTCACCCTGAAGCCAGTTAGGTTGCAGACCAAACGCACCATCCATACCGGCTTCTTCCGTCATGGTCAGCAGCACTTCTAGTGGGCCGTGCTCGACGTTCGGATCGGCCAGCACTGCCAGCGCAGAAGCCATACCGATACCGTTATCCGCGCCCAGCGTGGTGCCGCGCGCTTTCAGCCATTCACCGTCAACGTAAGGCTGGATCGGATCGGTAGTGAAATCGTGTACGGTGTCGTTGTTTTTCTGCGGCACCATGTCCAGATGCGCCTGCAACACGACAGGTTTGCGATTTTCCATGCCTGCGGTTGCCGCTTTGCGCAGCAGAATGTTGCCGACCTGATCGCGCTCGGTATAGATGCCTTTCTCTTTAGCCCATTCCAGAATGTGCGCGGCCAATGCTTCTTCATGATAAGAAGGATGCGGGATAGAACAGATTTTAGCGAAAATATCCCACAGCGGCTGGGGGGAAAGTTGAGACAATTCAGACACTATTGCAGTCTCCTTTTTAGCACCCGCCTATACTCGTCATACTTCAAGTTGCATGTGCGTTGGCTGCGTTCAGTCACCCGAATCACTTACCCGAGTAAGCTCATCGGGATTCCTTCGCTTGCCGCCTTCCTGAAACTCGAATTATTTAGAGTATATAAGGGTTGTCGGTTAAAAGTTAATCGTGGTTAGCCACGTAACATGGCGTGTCGCAACAGAATATCATTTTCCATCAAAGCAGGGGAAATTGCCGTCGTCCCCGCTTATTTTTCCTGCTGCAATATGAATCCGTAGGCTTGGCAGGGCGCAGGTTATCAGGAAAAACTCAGTTCTCACGTTGAGAAAAACTGGTTTTTATGTTGTTGGCTATCTATAATCTCGCGCAACCTTTTTCCCCCCTCAGACTCAACTTAAGCCGGTTTTTATTCGGCTGGGATATATTTTATGAGCGAAAAGTACGTCGTAACCTGGGATATGTTGCAAATTCATGCCCGCAAACTGGCACAGCGTTTACTGCCAGCCGATCAATGGAAAGGCATCATTGCCGTCAGTCGCGGTGGTTTGGTTCCTGGCGCGCTGCTGGCGCGTGAGCTTGGCATTCGTCACGTTGATACGGTTTGCATCTCCAGTTATGACCATGACAACCAGCGCGAAATGAAAGTGATCAAGCGTGCCGAGGGAGATGGCGAAGGATTTATCGTGGTTGACGATCTGGTTGATACTGGCGGTACCGCAAAGGCGATTCGTGATATGTACCCGAAAGCGCACTTTGTGACCATTTTCGCCAAACCTGCTGGTCAACCGCTGGTCGATGACTATGTGATTGATATCCCGCAGGATACCTGGATTGAACAGCCGTGGGATATGGGCGTGGTGTTTGTTCCGCCTTTGTCTGGCCGTTAATCGCCAGAACGAATATCGATTCCCATCAATGCCCGGTTTAGCCGGGCATTGTTGTTTCTACGCTATCGAGATCGGTGCAAGGCTTGATCCGATCGTGTGTTTCTGCCGTTGGCATTTGTCTTCCGTGGCCTGAGTTCGTTACACTTTAGCGGATGACGAAGACGTCGTCTGATGTCCGCTAACAGCGGTTTACATTAATGGAGGCTGCTGTGGCGCAAGCTAACCTGTCTGAAACGCTATTCAAACCCTCTTTCAAACATCCAGAAACCTCGACGTTAGTCAGACGCACGCGGAATAGTCAGGACGTGCAGGGGCTGCATTCTACGCTGGAAGGCGAAAAAACCCGCAGCTGGTATCGGATGATTAACCGGCTGATGTGGATTTGGCGTGGTGTCGATCCGTGGGAAATCGAAGACGTGCTGTCACGTATTGCTGCCAGTAAGGCTGACAGAAGCAACGAGCAGTTGCTCGACACGGTGATCGGTTACCGAGGCGGTAACTGGATTTATGAATGGGCGAAGCAGGGCGCAGACTGGCAGCAGCGGGCAATCGAGAGTGGGATTGACGCACAAACCGGGCAGTTCTGGCTGAATGCTGCCAATCTCTACAGCATTGCCGCCTATCCGCATATTAAAGGCGATGAGCTGGCGGAACAGGCGCAAACGCTGGC
The DNA here is from genome assembly GCF_012427845.1 of Pectobacterium punjabense. Lineage (NCBI taxonomy): Bacteria > Pseudomonadati > Pseudomonadota > Gammaproteobacteria > Enterobacterales > Pectobacteriaceae > Pectobacterium > Pectobacterium punjabense. The sequence continues at coordinate 3,602,119 of NZ_CP038498.1, read as the reverse complement.
AAATCGCGCTTATGAAGAAGCCGCAAAATACCTGCCTTATGAACTCCGGGAACTGACTTTCCCGATTACGGGCGGCGGCACGCTGACTGGCTTTTTGCATATGCCATCGCAGGGTAAGGCACCTTTCCCTACCGTCCTTATGTGCGGCAGTCTGGAAATGTTGCAGAGTGATTATCATCGCCTGTTTCAGGACTATTTTGCGCCAGCGGGCATGGCGATGTTGACGATTGATGTCCCCTCCGTTGGATTTTCTTCCCGCTGGAAGTTGACTCAGGATGCCAGTTTTCTGCACCAGCAGGTTTTACGCGCGCTGCCGGATGTCCCGTGGATCGATCACACCCGTGTAGCTGCATTTGGCTTCCGCTTTGGTGCCAATATTGCCGTTCGGCTGGCTTATCTGGAATCACAGCGACTACGCGGCGTAGCCTGTCTCGGCCCGGTGGTGCATCATCTGTTAAGCGATCCTACTCGTCAGCAGCAAGTGCCGGATATGTTTATGGATGTACTGGCGAGTCGGCTGGGTATGCCGTATTCGACGGATGCGTCGCTGAAAACTGAGCTGGGGCGCTATTCGCTGAAAACACAGGGACTGTTAGGACGCCGCTGCCCGACGCCGATGCTGGCAGGCTACTGGGATAACGATCTGCTATGCCCAAAAGAGGAAGCCAGCCTGATTGTGAACTCGTCTGCGCAAGGGAAGCTGCTGCCCGTTAATTTCTCGCCGGTGTACCAGAATTTCGATCGTGCATTACGGCAAATTAGCAGATGGTTGCAGGATAAAGTGTGCTGAGTATGGTGTATAAAAAGTCTAACACCGAACGGTAACCTGATCTCAGGTGGTTGATAAATTGCCATTCTCTGCTAAAAAGAAAGTTCAACCAAAGGAGATCGCAGATGATGTTACCGAGTGGACATTCCAAAAGCCGACTCATGAAAAATTTTACGGCGTTGGGGCCTTATATACGTGAAGCGCAGTGCGAGGATAGCGCGTTCTTCTTTGATTGTCTGGCGGTTTGCGTCAACATCAAACCTGCACCGGAAGCGCGTGAGTTCTGGGGCTGGTGGCTAAACCTGGAAGATACCGGCCAAGCCTTTGCCTATAAGTATCACTACGGTCTGTTTGATAAACACGGCAACTGGCGTGAGGAAAAAATTAAGGACAACGCTGTGATGGAACAGGTGGAAAATGCCAAACAGGCTTTTCATGTCCGACTGGAGAAACTGCTGCACTCGCTGGAACCCGCCTGTACGCTTACCGCACGACCGTGATGCTTCCTTGACGTTCCCCGATTTATTCACAGGTTTTCGCGTTGTGCCTGTTGGCATAACGCGTCTGTCCTGCTACAACGTTTTCCTTATTCTTATTTTTTGACATCTAACGGCAGAGAAATTATGAGCGGCAGCCAGACTTTGGTTGTGAAACTGGGCACCAGCGTGCTAACCGGCGGTTCGCGTCGTCTTAATCGTGCCCATATCGTTGAACTGGTGCGCCAGTGTGCGCAGCAACATGCGGCAGGGCATCGAATTGTTATTGTTACTTCGGGGGCGATTGCCGCCGGACGCGAACATTTGGGTTACCCCGAACTCCCGGCCACCATCGCGACTAAACAACTGCTGGCCGCCGTGGGGCAAAGCCGCCTGATTCAACTGTGGGAACAGCTGTTTTCCATTTACGGCATTCACGTTGGGCAAATGCTGCTGACGCGTGCCGATATGGAAGATCGTGAACGTTTCCTCAATGCGCGCGATACCATGCGGGCGCTGCTGGATAACAACATTGTTCCGGTGATTAATGAAAATGACGCGGTTGCTACCGCTGAGATCAAAGTCGGTGACAACGACAATCTGTCTGCGCTGGCGGCGATTCTGGCCGATGCGGATAAGCTGCTGCTGCTGACCGATCAGGCCGGGCTGTTTACTGCCGATCCGCGTAATAATCCTGATGCTGAGCTGATCCGTGAAGTGACCGGTATCAACGATGCGCTGCGCAGCATTGCGGGTGATAGCGTATCGGGCCTCGGAACGGGCGGGATGTCGACCAAATTGCAGGCTGCCGATGTGGCCTGTCGTGCCGGTATCGATGTGGTGATAGCCGCAGGCAGCAAGCCGGGCGTGATCGGTGATGTGATTGCCGATATTTCGGTTGGAACGCGTTTTCATGCACTTGATGCGCCCTTGGAAAGTCGTAAACATTGGATTTTCGGTGCGCCCCCAGCGGGAGAAATTACCGTCGACGACGGCGCGCTCTCTGCGATCCTTGAACGCGGTAGTTCGCTGCTGCCTAAAGGTATTCGCACGGTGGAAGGCAATTTCTCTCGTGGTGAAGTGATCCGCGTTCGCAGTCTGGCGGGCCGCGATGTGGCGCATGCCGTGACGCGCTATAACAGCGATGCGCTGCGTATGATTGCCGGGCATCATTCTCAACAGATTGCCGAGATCCTTGGCTATGAATATGGTCCGGTAGCTATCCACCGCGACGACATGATTATCAATTAAGGAGTTCGCGATGCTTGAACAAATGGGTAAAGCGGCAAAAGCGGCCTCTTATCAGTTGGCGGTCTTGAGCACAGCGCAGAAAGATCGTGCGCTGCTGACGATTGCGGATTTGCTGGAAGCTGAGAGCGCGGCGATTCTGGCAGCTAACGCACTGGATTTAGCCGATGCGCGCCAAAATGGCATGAGCGAGGCGTTACTGGATCGTCTGCTCTTAACGCAGGAAAGGTTGAGTGCGATTGCCAGCGATGTGCGTCAGGTATGCCGTCTGACCGATCCGGTAGGGCAGGTAATTGACGGCAGTATGCTGGATAACGGGCTTAAGCTGGAGCGTCGCCGCGTGCCGTTGGGCGTAGTCGGTGTGATTTATGAAGCGCGCCCGAATGTCACTATTGATGTGGCTTCCCTGTGCCTGAAAACCGGTAATGCGGTGATTCTGCGTGGTGGCAAAGAGACCTACCGCACTAATGCAGCGACGGTAAAAGTGATTCAGCAGGCGCTGTCGCAGTGCGGCCTGCCTGCCGCTGCGGTGCAGGCGATTGAAAGCCCGGATCGAGAATTGGTTAATCAGTTGCTGAAATTGGATCGCTACGTGGATATGCTGATTCCACGTGGTGGTGCTGGCTTGCATAAGCTGTGTCGTGAACAATCGACGATTCCGGTGATCACTGGCGGTATTGGTGTGTGTCATATCTATGCTGACGACAGCATCGACTTCGACAAGGCACTGACGGTTATTGAAAGTGCGAAAGTGCAGCGACCTAGCGCCTGTAACAGTCTGGAAACGCTGTTGGTCAATCGGAACATTGCCGACCGTTTCCTGCCGGAACTGAGCAAAAAAATGGCGGCGTCGGGCGTCACGTTACACGCCAGCCCTACAGCAATGCCTTATCTGGCCAGTGGCCCTGCCAACGTCGTCGCAGTGGAAGAGGCCAACTACAATGACGAATGGCTCTCTAACGACCTGAATGTCACACTCGTGGACGATCTGGATGCAGCGGTTGCGCATATTCGTGAGCATGGCACGCAGCATTCCGATGCCATTCTGACTCGCTCTTTAAGCAACGCAGAACGCTTCGTGCGTGAGGTGGATTCCTCGGCAGTGTATGTCAACGCCAGTACACGCTTCACCGACGGTGGTCAGTTTGGTTTGGGTGCGGAAGTGGCGGTCAGTACCCAGAAGCTGCACGCTCGTGGCCCAATGGGATTGGAAGCGCTAACCACCTATAAATGGATTGGCTATGGCGACGATTTGATTCGTGTGTAAAGTTGATTTTTCAGCCATGAGGTTGAGCTAGTCGAAGGGAGCTCGCGGTGAGTCAGGAAGACAAGCTGTGAGCCCCTTGTTTACAGTAATTTATTTATTAAAAACGCTAAGGTTGCCTATTAATGGTGACCTTGTGCCATCCCACCTCCACCATCAGAAAGCCCAATCACGACATTTTGCATCATGCCTTGATCTTCATGATCCAGGATATGGCAGTGCAGTACAAACTCGCCGATATAGCGTTCATAGCGTGTACGAATAGATATTTTGTACGTGCCTTTTGGCGCATCAGTGGATTCCAAGGCTCCATCTATATTGCTTTTTATCCATAGAGTGTCCTTCCACACACCTTTCAAACCGGCATATTGCGAGATACTGCCATCCGATTCCTTTGCGCCCGGCAAGCTTACGTCATTACCATCCGGATCGAGGACCTGAATAATTTCGAAGGGATTAACATGGATATGGAAAGGATGGCTGACAAAATAGGATTGTAATTGCCACTCTTGAGCGGTTCCTAGCACTAATGGGCGATCTATCTGGGTCGGGGAATAGGGGGCAGCGCCCTTAGGACTGTAGGAACCATCGCTATTTTTTACCACAGAAAATGAGTTACCCACCTCAAACGTTGGGGGCTTTTTCGTGACATCAATGTAAAACACCAACTCCTGCGGCGGAACATGGCTGACTTCTTTATCTGTGATAGGCGGATGGGGAATGAATTTGGTCAGTTTGAGCCCATCTTCCAAACTACTGATGATTTCTTTAGCCAGTTTGGCCGGCTGATAGGTTTTTTGTGCTTGTGTGATTAATTGCTGAGTGGTTGATGCGATAGGGTCTGCTATCGACTGCCCGCCTTTAACTCTGACAAAACCCAAAACCGATCGTACTTTGTCTTCGCGCGAGACGTTATCCGCGGCTTTTACTGGTGGATTGACAATACAATAGAGGCCGTCTTCGGGGAAATTGACCAGCAGATCATGACGATATCCGGGTTGCAGTATGGTATTGGTTTGTACCTGTGCTTGAGGCATCGTCAACCCGTCAGCGGCGATGACAGCATAAGGAACCGGTGAGCCTGTGCAGAGTTCTCGTACAAATCGATCCTGATTTTCTGCATCAAGCGTTTTCTCCCGAGAGAAAAAATCACGGGTATCGAGCTTGCGAAATTCTACTTTTATCGTCTCACGCACCCCGGCATGCACCAAGCGCCAGCGTTCAATCTGACCCGCCTTAGCATTGGCAAAAACAGGCCTTACCCGGCCGTTGACAGTAGTAAAACGTCCTGAGTCATCCCATGAGCCTGGTTTGAATTGTTCGTAAGACACTACCTCACCAACTTCTCCAGGGGCGCATGACCAATCAATTGAATCGTCTGATTTTTTCTTCAGCTTGCCCTCTTTGAGACAGGCATAGGGAATTTGTTCAAAGACTAAGAGGCGTTCAGGGAAGGGCTTGCCGTCCTCAGTCTTAAGCAACGTATCGATATCGCCGTTTGAGGTCTCGGTGGGCATACGATCCCCTCGAATCACAAGCGCACCGGCCATACCGCTGCCAACCTGAATTGCCGTTGAACCATGGTTGTGTGGATGGTACCAAAATGTTCCGGCTGGGTGATCGCTGGGGATATTATATTCATACTCGAACTTCATACCTGGGTTAATCGATAACAAAACATTATCGCTATTTCCCGTTGGGCTGATCCAAAGCCCGTGGCCATGTAGATTGGTATGGTTAAAGCAGTGCGGGATATTAATATCTTTCGTTTTTTGGGCACATTCAGGCTCAGCGGGAAGTTGATTATCGAGCCTTATTCTGATGGTATCACCCGGCGTGGCTTCAATGGTTGGGGCTATAAAAGGGTGGTAAGGGTCGACATTGGTGCCACTATAACTACGTAAGCGTACTTTATCTGGATGACCTTGTGCTGGGTTACGAATGAGTCCTTCGGTATATTGCACTTTCAAATCTAAAGCCCGCTCTCGGCCAACATGAGATTGAGCTGGTTCGTTGGTTTTCCTTTGGTAAAGCGTTCCTGACGGCATTGTTGAAGACTCAGCCAGTACAGGAGGGTTCATGAATGCATTCTCTTGTTGCTTATTGTTTCCATCTTGAGCTTCGACGTGGGGGAAATAAATGCTGAATAGTAAAGCCGTCGCGCTGAGAAGTAATTTTTTATGCACCATATATTCTCCATGCCTAAATACTTTAATTTGAATTGATTAACTTGCTATTATTTATTTAAATGGGTTATTTTTCTATCATTGGTTAATTCGTTTTTTACCTCCAAAGATGAGTAGAGTGTTCGATGGTTTTTTTTATCGATAATGTTTCCTATTGCCTTAGTATTTATGTCCTAATGACTAATTAAAGTTAAAGGCACTAAAATAGTAAACATAACGCAAAATGAATTTTAAATTGAGGACGTAATGTGATGAGTAATAAATAGTGGTTATTATTTATCAATGTTAATTTTTTATTTCTATTTATATTCTACCTAATTATTCTATTCGATATACCCAATCGTCCTCAAGGTATGGGCTTGAGGACCTGAAAACGACGTGACCCTACGTGACCGATAGCTCATCTTGTGTAACGCAATCCTAATGTGTTAAGCCTGAAAGTTATATCATTGGCTGTTATTAGTTTGGTTACTTATTAAAAAGTCTTTATTTTTCATCAAGCGACGATAAAACCAGCAGGCGAGCGTCAGCCACTTGACTTGAGATGCTGATTTCACTAGTTTGTCATCCCGTAGTTCACGTCAGGCTCTCGTCGCGACGATTCTCAACGCCGATATAGCTCAGTTGGTAGAGCAGCGCATTCGTAATGCGAAGGTCGTAGGTTCGACTCCTATTATCGGCACCATACTACCTATTTTAACGTCTCCCTAAGTCTACTCAAACATCCTTTAAACCCTTATAATACGTGGTTTCATGGCCCTTATTGTCTCTGCTCGTCTACTCACGTTCACAGAAATCTACGGTGAGTTGGGGGGATCAATGGGGGTATTCGCTGTTCGGTCTAAAGGAGATACCCCCAGATGAAGCTCAATGCCAGACAGGTCAAGACTGCCAAGCCAAAAGATAAACTCTAGTATGTGCTTGCGGTGCACGTTGGCTTGTCGTCATCAGATCAATTATTTTTCCTGTGGCGGTATAATTTTCCCTATCTGACACAAGCTGTCAGTGAGTGATATTATATTTCTGGTCAGACGTCGGAATTTGTAGGCGTTAAGATTTTAGTTTCCGATTTTTTAGCCGTTAACTATTACTGGCAATAAATTTGAAAAAATTGAGCAGTGGAAAAATAACCCCCTGTGACGCCTGTTAATGTCTTTTGAGACGGCTTTTTCTTGGACAAATAATGAAAGACAACACGAGCAAAAAATACGAGCTACTTATCGAACGTCTGTGTGAAACGTTTGGTGCTTTATATCAGGGAAAGGTGATCGATAGATCATGGCTCTGTGAGAAATTTGGTGTAACGGAGCGCACGGCGTACCGTGATTTAGCCAGGTTGTCGCATCTTTTGGAGGAAGTCTCAGTCGGCGCTACAAACTCAGCGGACATTTGCTTCCCGCATTGCATACTGGCCACCTCGCCGAGTTTGCCAGCTTTGCTGGCGTTGCCCACCTCTTTCCTCATAACGATGGGCGATCGCTACGTAACCAAATGAAAAAAGGCGAAAATATCACTATTCACGGGGCAGGAGGCCGGGATAATCGCCAGTTTGGCGAACTAATGAATACGCTTGATAAAGCCATTACCGCCTGCCACACAATAACCTGCGACTATCGCGGTAAATCCCGTGTCATTCAACCCTACCGCCTGATTAACCACTATGGGCTATGGTACCTAGCCGCAGTAGATGAGGGGCTCCTGAAAGCGTTCGAGCTGGCTCGCATTGAACGACCAACTGTGACGGATAAATCTTTTTGTACGAACCCTGCAGTGATACAGGAACTCAATGAAACCATCGGCATTCGCTTTGGCAAGCGTCTTGAAGCCACGTTGTGGGTTTCCGCTCATGCAGCCACTTATGTCACCCGACGCCCGCTTTTCCCTGAGCAGCGCGTTGTGCAAATTCACCCGGACGGAAGTCTGACGCTTATCACCGAGATTAGCGATAAGCACACACTATTTCGCTGGCTACGCTACTGGTTACCCGATATTCGCATATTGTCCCCGATTTCGCTGAAGGAGGCGTTCAGTACGGACTTCTGTGCGCGTGCGGCAACTCATGCTGAAAGTGAACCGACCATTGTTTTACGCTAATGAGAGAAAAAATGAATACTGCAGAAGACTTTAACCGCCTCTATACCGATGTTTCACGAAATATTCAGCAAACGCTGGCCGATATTGCCAAGCTTAATGTTGAGAATGAAGACGGTAAACAGCACATGAACGCAATGACTGAGAAACTGCAAATTTTGCAGGAGAATTTCAATCAGAAACTATCTTATTTAGAAAAACATGCCGAGTGGGATAAGTTCACCCTTGCGTTCTTTGGCGAAACCAATGCAGGTAAAAGCACGATTATCGAGTCCCTTCGTATTTTATTTGATGAAGAATCCCGCCGACAGTTACTGCAAAAAAACCACAACGACCTGGATAAAGCCGAGCAGGAACTACGTGAAACCTTAGAGCAGTTGCGTTCTAATTTAGGGGAGGTTTATTCCGATGTAGTGAGTAAAATCACCGATATCAGTTTCTCCGTAATGCGTCTAACGCAAATAATCGACAATGAAAGTACCCTGCGTCTGAAAATAGAAGGCGAGGAGAGTAAAGCGCGTCTGCAACTTGAACAAAATGAGAGCCAATCGCGCTTGAAAATTTTGCAGAGACAAACCAGTGCAAAAGCTCGTTTAACACTGCTTATGACTGCGATTGCTGGCCTTGCTATCGGTTCTGGCGCGGTGATATTGGTTAACATGCTGGCGGGGCAATGAGAATGAGCGATGCATTGTACCTTCAGGATGATATTGCTGAAAATGCTGCCACCTCCAGGCAAATGGAAAGGAAATCATCGCTCAATATTCAAGGTGTACTGGAAAAAAACCTGTCGCGCCTTATTCAGTCGGTCATTAAGGCCGAGAAATTAAAAAACACGGCAAATCGAGTAGATGGGTTAATTATTGGTACTGGCGAGGCAGATTTTACCAAAGGGAATACTCGTTATACCTTACATATTGACGATAAAACCTTTCAACTGGTAGACGTGCCGGGCATTGAGGGGAATGAATCGCGCTATGTGCATCAAGTGAAGGAAGCCATCGCTGAAGCGCACATGGTGGTTTACGTCAATGGGACCAACAAAAAGCCGGAAACGGCCACCGCCGAAAAGATAAAGTCCTACCTTGAATACGGCACGCAGGTTTATCCGCTTGTAAACGTACGCGGTTTTGCCGATGCCTATGAGTTTGAGGAGGATCGACAGGATCTCGCGCAACAGGGCGGAGCTGGAGAAGCGTTGCAACAAACCCTTGGCGTGCTTGCGCCAGTGTTGGGGCCGGATGTGCTGCTGCCCGGAAATTGTGTCCAGGGGCTGATGGCTTTCTCCGCGCTGGCTTATGATGACGTTACGCTGAGTACCACCATTCATCCCTCTCGGGATCATAATCTCGCTGCACAGCAGAAGCGCTATTTTAAGCATTTCCCCAGCCGTCAAGAGATGTTGGATTTCAGTCAGGTGAACGCGGTTGCGCACGTTATTAGAGGTAAGGTTGCCACCTTTCGAGAAGATATTGTCGAGAGCAACAAAGGTAAAGTGCGTGAGTCGCTTGGCCAGTATTTGCAGGTTCTCGTGGAACAACTCGCCAGCCATCGAGCGTTCCTGAAAAATACAGAACCGGAATTTGAAAAATGCCATGTAGCGTTCAGAAACGCGATTGCCACGTTTGAGCGCCGAATTGTGAACAATCGTCGTAACCGTTGGAACACCTTTTTTAATGAGTTGATGGATAAAAGCGACGATATTGTTGAAGACGATTTTGGTGATAGCGATGCGATCTCCCGGCGTATTAATCAGGAATTTAAAACGCGACGTACCCACGTCGAACAACTGATGCTGGAGGATACCGAGGAGGGGGTTAAGGCGTTGCAGGAGCAGATGCTTCAGGCGGTTACTCGTCTGCTGGAAGATATTAAGCATGTCGAGTTTCAGCAACGCGTCAGTTTTGATCGTCATGGTGGGTTCGATTTTGGCAGCGATATTGAACTGGGCTATGACCTTGGGTTAGGTGATTTCGGCTCAATGGCCTTTAAAATTGGCAGTTATGCGTTAACTGGCGGTACGATCGGCAGCGCATTTCCCGTCATTGGTACGGCCATCGGTGCCATCGCAGGGGCGCTGGTTGGCGTGGTCATGACTGTTGTCGGATTTTTTACCAGTAAGTCTTCAAAAATTCGCAAAGCTCAGGGAAAAGTTCGCGACAGGCTGGAAAGTGCGAGGGATAAGGCATTACATGGCGTCGATGATGAAGCTAGCAAGTTGGTTGAGGCTATTGAAAAAGAGCTTCAGGGCAGCCTGCTACAGAAAGTGAACGAGATGCACACGGCATTGCAGCGGCCAATTTCGATTTTCGAAGAGCAAATCATGCGAATCACAAAACTAAAAAATCAACTGGAGAAGATGCCTTATGGAACAATTCAAACAGTTCAGTATTGAGAAGCAGGCTGCAATTGGCTCGCTGCTAAAACTGCGCGGCATGCTGGAGACTCTTGGTGAGATGGAGATGGACGTCGGCGACGATCTGCAAAAAATCTCGTCTGCTATTGCTTCCGTTGAATCTGACGTTCTGCGCATCGCCCTGCTGGGGGCATTTTCCGATGGAAAAACCAGCGTTATCGCTGCCTGGCTCGGTAAGATCATGGAAGATATGAACATCTCAATGGACGAGTCTTCCGATCGGCTTAGTATTTACAAACCGGAAGGGCTGCCTGGCCAGTGTGAAATAGTGGATACGCCGGGACTATTTGGCGACAAAGAGCGTGAAATCGACGGTAAACAGGTGATGTATGAAGATCTCACTAAACGTTATATTTCCGAAGCGCATCTTATTTTTTATGTTGTTGACGCTACCAATCCGTTGAAAGAGAGCCACAGCAGCGTTGCTAAATGGATACTGCGCGATCTTAACAAGCTTTCGTCAACCGTCTTCATCATCAACAAAATGGATGAAGTCACCGATTTGACCGATCAGGCACTGTTTGACGAGCAGGCGGCGATAAAAAAAGAAAATCTCAAAGGAAAATTGCAGCGTGCCGCTAACCTGAACGCAGCGGAACTCGATCAACTCAATATCGTCTGTATTGCCTCTAACCCGAATGGCCGCGGTCTGCCTTTTTGGTTTAACAAACCAGAGCATTATGAGAGCCGTTCACGTATTAACGATCTCAAAAATACAGCCGCAGATATTCTGAAAACCAATGTCCCCGGGGTGCTACTGGCGAAAACCGGCATGGATGTGGTGAAAGATATTGTTAACCAGCGCGTAACGCAGGCTAGACAGCAGCTCAACGAACTGAATACGTTCGTCGAGAAAAATGACGAAGATGCGTTACGCTTCAGAAACGATATCACCCAGAGCCGTACAGAGGTTAAGCGCCTGGCAGGTGAACTGTATGAAGAATTAAGGTTGATGGAAAACCAGCTAATGAGCCAGTTGCGTCCGCTGGAACTGGAGGATATTCGCCCCTTTATGGATGACGAACTAGGGTATACCGAAGAGGGCGTAGGCTATAAGCTCCACCTGCGTATTAAGATAGCGGTAGATCGCTTTTTTAACCAGTCTACCGCGGTGACGCAGCGTCTGTCGGACGACATTACCCGCCAACTGAACTCCAGTGAAAGTTTCTTAAGCAACCTCGGTGAAGGTGCGTTTAAATCCCTCGGCGGAGCCTTTAAAGGTGTGTCTAAAATTAGTCCAGCGACGATCAAAACTACCATTTTTGCCGCGCGTGACACCATTGGGCAATTAACCGGTTATGTCTATACGTTTAAGCCTTGGCAGGCAACCAAACTGGCTGGAGGCATTGCTAAATGGGCTGGCCCTGCGGGTGCCGTATTTACTATCGGTTCCGATCTCTGGGATGCGTATAAAGCGCATGAGCATGAGCGGGAAATCAGCGAGGCGAAAGAATCGCTTGGTAAAATGATCAAAGATCCGTTTAAAGATATCTATGACATCTTGAGCTCGGACGAGAAAATGTTCGCTTTCTTCGCGCCGCAGATTCAGAACATGGAAAAGGTCATTTCCGATCTGACGGAGAAAAGCAACGCCATCCGGCAAAGCCAGCAAAAGCTCGGTTTACTTCAGGGGCAGCTTGCACAGTTAAGCCTGCCAGTTCCAGATCAACAGCCAACCTAATTTGTGGGCCGCGATACTGTCACGTGGAGATGTGACGGTATCGCGGGTGGTGGCATTACCAGCATATTTATCGTGATGTTAGTATTTATCTCGACGGGTATACATATGCTCCCCTTCTGCCAACCGGTTGTGTAGCCCGCTTTTCATAAGGCTATCTCATACTTAAGGGGCATCCACTATTGCTGGATTACGGTCACTTTTCATTCATTATTTTTAAATGACGAAGAAAATATCTCATCAATAAAAGGAACCGCGTCCATAAGTTTCTCCATCGCATTATTAAGCGGGGAAAAAATTTCATGATCCGCAGGGAAATAACCATATTCTTGCCAACATTCGGCAAGCTGGTTTGCATTTAATAATACTGGGAAAAAGAATTCACCGTTTGCCAGATCATCAAAGCCTAAAGAGCGAAGTTGCTCGCGATGAAGGGGATTAATATTCTTTACAAACTCAGTGAATTTCCGTTTCCCACCAAACAACTCTATATTAACCTTAAAGCGAAAACCAAAACTGGCTTGTTCTGTACCGACTCCGGTAATTACTGCCAAATAGTAATCAACTTCCGAAACCGTTGTATTATGGGTTTCAAAAAAATATTTCGGTACATCTGTTATTTGTTCCCAACTCTTGGGTGCTAGCCAACAATACTCTTTTTGCCCATATTCAGCTTCACCCTTCCAGTTATTCTCCTTTAAAAATCGATCGACACATTGGTCAAAGCCTTTCCAGAAAGCACCATCAATTTGGTTTTCAAATACGACAACGGCTTCATTAAACATTTTTAACTGAGATAGAATCATTGCGCCCGCTTGACGCTCGATATCACTATATTGAGTCATATTTTTATCCTTGATTAAAATTGGCGCATATGTTCAAGAAAACAAAATGCAGCATGAGCGGCCATCTGCTTCGTTGGTGACATATTTTTAGCGATAAACGTGTTTCGGTAATGTCCCTGCATTGAAGATTCTAATTTTGTGGCAAAATTTCGCCAGGAAAGGCAAGAGATATAATGATTGGTCTCAGTGTCACCACTGAGAGGTTTACCACCATGTGGTGTTAAGAAAACAACAGCCCAAGGACGCCCACCCGCCCGTTTCTCCGCATCCTGGCAATAACGTGCTATTTGCTGATCCTGCTCGTAAGCATCGATTTTTACCTCAATCAGTAAAAAGAAATTGCCAGCATCTATTTCAATATCAACACGATTGCTACTATCTCCGTTGGGGATGGTTTCAACATCCACCCAGCAATAACGTTCAAACGTTGAAGGAAAAATAGTATTTTCTGATGTTCGTATCGATGTCAACAACGCATTTAATGGTAGCGCACCAAAACCATGTGTTCCCTCTGGGTTAAGTAACCACGCGAGTACGGCAGAATTACGAACCTCGTTTCGTTTAAGCCCTGCTATATTCCAAGGGTCAAAAGAGAGTGAACGATGCTGTACCGCCTTAAGCGGTTCTGCCAGGTTACTGAAAAAGTGTTTTAACTGGTCTGGATCGATATTGATCTTGTTTTCCGGCGTTTTCCCTGTATTCACAATACCTTTCGGCCATTGCTTAAAAAAGGCGGGTAGCCAATCAACCAATGTGGTATTTATTATTTCCATACAAACAACCTTATATTTCTTAAAAGTGAAATTCGCCACTTACCAGATAGCCATCCCCACTGACTTATCTATCAAGCCATGAATTATGATTTTTCTGGTAATACGAAACGCACTTCTATACGACGCTGACGTGCATCTTCTGGCGGGACTCCAGGGATCGGCTGAGAATCGCCGTATCCAGCGACAATCACCCGACGCGCAATGGCTGGGGCAAGATCGCCCACGATAAACTTACGCGCTTCCCTCGCACGAGCCGCCGACAACGTGAAGTTGTCGTCATACACTGTGCAAAAGCTCTCAAAGTTCGTCACCGGACGTGTGACCGGTAAGTTATCGGTATACCCTTCAATAAATACCTGTCCGGTGCTGAACTCGTTGAGAAACTGCACCACCTGTGTTTCGATCGTGGCAAAAGCCTGATTGGCCTGCGCTGCGATGCATGCACTCCCTCGATTAAATACACCGTCACGCAAGGTGATTTTTTGTGAGTTCACATCCAGTGCCACCAGCCCTTCATTTGCAGTACCGTTAAGTGACGCTTTGATATTGCCCAGCATCTCACCGACTTTCGCACGCTGTGCGTTGGCCCCTTGTTCCATTTCTTGCTTATGCTTGATATCTGACCAGGTTTTCTGTAGTACCGACATCACTAGCAGCAACATCACTACCGCCATCACACCCGACATCAGGTCTGAGATGGAGACCCACTCATTCGGTTTATCTTTCATGAGTTATTCCCTTAGGCGGCGTCGTTGACCGTATTTAATGTCACCAGCGTTTGATCAAGGCTTTGTAACGTAGCGGCCAGCGGTTTCAGGCTTTGTTCAATTTGCTGAGTTAAGCGGTCTCGTTCAGGTGAAGAGAGGGTTTCACGAATAACGCTCAGCTCTTTGAGGGCATCGATCAGCCGGTCATCCAGCGAAGAGAGAGCCGTGGAGGCATCCGCGCTGCTCAGCGTCTCATCACGTAATAATTCAATATTGTGTACCAGTTTAATGATACTCGCATTGATGGTGTCCATACTTGGCTGCAAAGGACTATGTTTCTGCATCGCTTGCAGTTGGCTTACCAGTGCTTCGATTGCGAGTACGTTTTTCTCGCCAGACTCGGTCATCCCTGCATAACGGTTATTCAGGCTTGCTACCTGCCGATTGCTGCTGGATACCGCAGTAAGCCCATTAACAATTTGCTCACGCAGATCATCAACCAGCTTCGTCATGGCAATCACTTTTTCGTTCAATGTTTCACTGGTGATCATGAACTCACGCTGGGCGTCGCGTTGCGTTTTCATCGATTGATCGATAGAAACACGCACTTCGCTCATTGTGGTGCCAACGTTTTGTGAAAGATCGGAAACTGCATGGGAAATACCATCCGTAGCATTTGCCATACTGGTGGATATTGAATCCATATTCTGACTAAAGCTTTCACCCATTTGATTAATGGTAGAACCCAAATCGTTTTTCACCGTTCCTAACATATCGGTAATACCTGAACGGAAATCACCAATTGCACCCTGTAGGTCTCCGGCTGAATCGCCCATTTCCTGCGCAGCATGAGCCATTTTCTCTGCTGATTGCTGTATGGCGGTAAGGTTATCGCTATTGGCATCAATAAAGCGTTGTAACGATTCGCGCGTCGTCGCTAGTTCAGCCAGTTGCTGCTGATTTAGCTCCGCTTGAGTCTGACTGCTTGTGATTAACTGTTGCTGTGTGGCCTGCAACACATCGCTGAGTTTTGCCAGGTGATTTTCACGGCTCTTATCGTGTAACGATGCTTCATGGCCTTGATCTACGAGAATCTTTAATAAAGGCTCTAGCCCAGAGTGCAGCGTTTGTAGCGATTGGCGTGTTGCTTCCCCTTCACGCCGAGAGCAATCCAATCCTTCTTGTAATGTATTAAGCAGTCGTTGCTGAGCCTGTTCATGTTCGATACGTTTATTCTGCCGAGATAGTTCAAACGCTGTTTTCATCTTCTGTGTACACCAGCGTAGGCGTTTCTCGTCATAACCTTTGACGGCAACCCAAGTCTTTAATATCAAAAATGCGCTGATCCCCCACGTCGATGTTTTGAACTTTGTCCCTAGTCCTTCCATCATTCCCATTAGGTTGGACATGGCGCTATCCATCCCTGCGGAATTTGCATCGATCAATATGTTCGATGCCTTATTCAGCGCAATGCCGAGACCAAGGAATGTTCCCAGCAGCCCTAGAATTAGCAAAATCCCAGGCATAATATCAGCCATTTTTTCGGCTGGGCTGGCGACAACTTCACTGATCTCATTCACTGAACCATGTTCAACATCCAATGCATCTGTAGATTCTGAGGAGACGTTACCCTGCCATTTATTTTCCCAAAACTGGACGTTAGCCTGGCGTGAAAGCTGCACGATAGTTAAAAGAACCAGAGACAACATCACTCCGCCAAAAAGCAATTGAATGATGTCGAACTCTGGCAGGAGAAAAGCGAAAAATTCATGAAATGTCATGCTGCCACCTCAACTAGCTTACTGGCACGTTCACGGCTGGCTTTTTCAAAAATATTGGCAAAATCGATAATCAAACTTTGTTGCTCACTATCAAGTTCTTCCCAACGTTTACCAAACTGCGCACATTCAATGATCACCATACCGACGGCACTACTGTCTTCCATCAAATACTCCTGACCTTCAAATGCCTCTGGTTCTTTTTCTAACATTTGCAAAAAGCCTTCTGCGGCAAAAACATAGTTGCGCATTTCATTGGTATGTTTACGTTTTGCTTCCATCTTGGCTTGTTGCTCAGGTAAGCGAGCTTCAAGCTCACTAAGCATCCCTACCTCTTCTTCTTGAAGATCGTTGAGGCGCTGACCGATCTGTAAACGGCGCAGTAATACCTGCTCTTTGGAGAGATCGTCATTTAACGATTTCCACTCATTTTCCATGTCTTGCAGGTTATAGCCCCAGGCCATGATCATTTCTTCAAAGACAAAAGGAATGAGTTTCTTACCGAAACGCGCCATCACCACGCGATCAAGGCGCTGTGTTGCTTCATCGCTTAGCTGGGGATTGGGATTCAGCAATTCGTTACCGGTTTCAATCAGGAACAGATCGTCATCGGTTATCGCATTAATATCTTGTGCTCGCGTCAGATGTTGTTCCGTATCTTTCAGTAGCTTCTGCGATGCGCGTAGCCGGAGGTAATGCTCGAAATCATTAATCTGGATGTTTTCTAACACATCCTTAATTTTTGTAGAGAGTTGAGCATAGAGGGTTATCAGGCTAGCGAGATCAACGGCACTGGCTGCTTCACCACGCATTTGGCTGCGGGCTTCACGTAGCGCTTCTTCATGCTCACGAGCTTCATTCATTTCTTCCTGAGTGAGGAACAAATCTTTAAGCTGTTTGGCTTTTTTTATTGCCCATTCAATGGCTTTACTAATGCGTTTTGCCAACTCACTTTTGTCCCATTCAACTAACAGTCCAAGCGCTTTATCAAGAGCTTGCAATGCACCGCCAATCCATGGGAATTGTGGTAACACCTTTGCAGCCAGTTTTGCTGCGTTTTGCACGATAGGGCGGATCACATTACTGATAAACGGTTTTACCTTTTCCCAGACACTTTTTACATTTCCTACAAAGGTCTCCGCTTTTTCAGCCATCCAGGAAATGGTTTTTGCTGCTGTTTCTTTGACCCCATCCCACACTCGTCCCACCGTGCTTGCCACAGAGCTGACTGTATTACTGACCCAGCTCACACAACTCGAAAGCCATCCCATACTTATCTCCTATTGTTTTTATTGAATACCTAATAATTTTTTTGCCGTGCTGACTTCACTCGCTGTACGTCCTGAATGCGTGGCAATCACCTGATGAGAAGCAAAAACTTGTTCGATGGCACTGCGCAAGTGATTGATACTGAGTTGCGGCGTTATTCTCTCCTGTTCGGCTTCCAGCAACACTTTAGGCAGAGCAAGGCGCAGACAAGTACGAATTTCGCGACCGGCAAGCCCTTCGGAAAGCTCGCTGGCAGCTTCTACCAATGTTTCTCTCGTCTGAGATAAGGGGATTTCCGCAACCAAAAATTTGTTCCAGAGCTGCTGACGCGCTGGCAGATCAGGCAAGGTAAATTCAACGTGATAACCGATGCGACTGCGAAAGGCTTCATCATAATTTCGGGCAAAATTGGTGGCAAAAACGACAATCCCTTCAAAGCGTTCCAACTCAATCAGTAAGGTGGAACGCATCGCGTTTACCTCATTGTCGACACCCTGTGTGACGGAAGAGAGTCGTTTGCCAAGTAGCGTGTCGGCCTCATCAAAAAAGAGTAACGCGCCAGTTTCCTTTGCTTTGGCAAACGATGCCTGAATATTCTTAGCCGTTTCCCCCATAAACTTACTTTCCAGCTCAGCAATACCTAGTGCAATAAAAGGCATGCGAAGTTGCCCTGCCAGTGCTTCAGCGCACAGGGTTTTTCCCGTTCCTGGCGGACCATAAAAATTAAGAATGGCGGTTCTTCCCATCGGATCGACACAGGAAAAATTCCACTGCTGATAGATAGTTTGATGAAAGCGGAGGCGAGCCAGACATTCATCCAATGCAGTACGTGTGGATTGCGATAAGATGACGTCTTTATCGAGGGTGAATCGCGGGTTTTGTATTAACCCAATTCCTGAGCCTGCTTTATTACCTTCTCCACGCTCGTGCGAGGATAAGGGGGCTCTGGGGGGCGCGGGAGCGTTACTTTGTGCTGTCATGAGTCTTTCATCCATGGAAAGAAAGGAAGTACTTAATAAAGTTAGCCTGCTAAATGTTTAGTATTGAAATTTCCAGGCTAATTATTACTAACAATTTGACTTAGGAGTTATCGGCTAAAATCTTAAGCACTTGAGTAAAAATCGACATGCATTGTCGCGTTTACGCTACTGTTGAATTGTGCGTTTTTTCTCCTTTTTAGGGGAGGGCTTTTTATTTCTATGCCATCAGACAGTTTGTAATGGTGACAATCAACATTGCTGTTAATTTGTGAGATTTTCATTATTAGCATAAAAGTATAAAGGTCGCTGGTATCATACTTTCGATAGATACTTTGTTTTATATTACTTACTGTTTTAATGCTTTCGCTCATTGTAATTGCGATTGCCGCCGTAGTTTTTCCCTCTAGCCAATATTTATAATATAAACGTTCGCGAGAAGTTAATGCTACTTGACTAAATTCACATCGTTTCAATAAATATGAACGAATTGTTCTTATTATTTTCTTTAGTGGTGTTGATTTGGAGAGTAAAATAATTTTTCTCGATACAGAAATAGGGGGGTGCTTTCGTGCATTCAAGACGATAATAAGAGCGTATTTTCCCTCATGAAAATATTCTTGATAATCACTTATATATAAACCAACATCAAAAACTGCAATGTGAACATTCGTATTTAGCTGATTCCCAAGGCATTCAAATGCACCACGAGTGAACGCACAGCGACTAAAGATATCAACATTCATAACGCAACCTTTACAAATAATGGTCTGGAGTTTTTAAGAAAATATGCGCAGATAAACTATCTCTAAAAGATGGCCTTACCATTACATCTTTTGGGTTTGTCTGGTAATGATTTTACAGAGTGTGGCGACAATCTATGTCGCCATATGAACAGAAAAAGGGGGTTGACACATTAGATGACGTAATAATTAATGACTACTACTTTCTCGACTCATCATTAAACAAAAAACCCTCACCGACTTCTTGTGAAACCCGTTTCCGAATTTGATGAATTATCATGATGGACGGGATGGTTACAGAAAATGCAGGGCCACTAAAATATGTCACACCAGAACCTAATAAAGACACGGCCCCTACAAATTGCCCAACAATAGGAATAGAGCCCGCTGCGATGCGACCCGCAATAAGTGAGCCTATTGACAATAGCGCACTTAACGAAAGAGCGGAATAATGTAATGCACCCTGAGGAATTTCTCCTGTTTTAGCTAAAATCTTAAGATAATCTATTTTTTCTTTCTCAGAAGACGTTTCAAGTTTTTCCCGAATAATAGATACAATTTTTGCATAGATGGCTTCCTCTAAGGAAATGAACCCAAGGTTCTCACGTTGAGGAATGCCCAATTTTTCAGCAGCATCATCCAGTATTTCTCGATAGCAAACGCCATGTCCCCTGGCTTTGTTAGCAACTGAATCTCCCCCCATCAGTTGGAGCTCGTTTGTTAATGCTACAGCATTGGTTTCATTTTTTTGTATTGAAACGCTTTTCCTCTGGCACAAGAGCTCTGCAAGTATCTTTTTTTCCTGCCCATTTGCGTGGCACAGAGGTAAGTACAATCCAACATCCTGCACAGCAAAAGGGTTCACAACTTGACTTCCCTGTGGGCCCAAAGGAATGAGACTGTGCGTACTCGCCTGATCCAAATTCAAGTAATTGATAATACCATTCAGATTATCCCAATAGTCCATGTGGCCAAGCCAGTGAAAGGCATGGTTTTTTACTCTCTCAATACTATCGGTGGGTGCTTTAATAGGATGGCGGCCAATACATTTTTCTAGGTCAGGTTTGATAAACTGTAATATTCTATCTCCGTCAGAGTGGATATTAAAAATAGAGCCGGATATAATATTCAATATTACCTTACACTCTTTCGTCTCAAGCGGACGTGCCCCTCCCATAAATACAACATTATTTACATTGAGGGATTTAAATTCATTGGGGAGCTGAAGAAATGTTTCAATGATCATTCTGGCACCTAGCGAGTGCCCATAAAAATTCAATTCTTTATAGGTTGTTTTTTCTTTTTTTATAAATACCTTTAGTTTTGAAAGAAACTCATTTGCCTGTTTAGGTATACTTTTCTCTGTATTTAGATAGCTATTTATAGCATCCCATGTGAGACTGGTTGTCGCCCCTAATGCCGCAGCAATATTCAGCGTGGCGTAACCCGCCAATTTCTTATAATCAATATCCTTGGCATTTCCTGCTGGCCAAAACATAAAGGCATTTGTGGTATTACTAGCACGAAGAGGAACTTTTTTCTTCAGTTCTTTTTTTTCAGCATAGCTGGTAACAGCAGAATACCCGTGAATATAAATATTTAGAATGTCCCCGCGAGAGGCATTACAAAAATCAAAAGAAATCTCACTCCTAGCCATGATCACCTCAAAGAAAGAAATATAAATCAAGTAATCCTATTATTTATACATCTGAACCATTCGTTGAACTTTTTTCCTAATAGCCTCAACCCATTCACTGGGTTGGTAGACACGGATATTGTCATTAAGCCCTAAAATCCACCACAGTGTTTCACGGTCGGGGGAAATATTCGCATACAGACGTAGCCAATCACTGTTTGGCAAGGGTTCCAAGCGCTGAGTATGACTAAGTGGCGTTTCGCGCAGCAACCAAGCTATTTGAGGATGAATATCGGCAATCAATTCAACAAGGGGCTCAGAATGTCCAGATGTAAAAGCACCAGAAGCAATGTAATCATCAATATTGAAATCATCATATCGATCTACTGGCTCATTCAATACTTGTGCCTGAAGAATACGCTGTAAAGCAAACTGACGTAGATCGCTATAGCCATCAACAACCCCGACAACATAGCTAATAGAATGGCGGGCAATGACCCCTAAAGGCTGAATGCATAACTGTTTAGACTCACCTTTACTCCTGCTGAGATAACTGATTTGAAGTTTATTTTTTTGCATCAACGCGGTAGCCACTTTCTCCCAAACCGCATCATCTATCTCTGCAGGAAAAAGTGTCTTACCATTCGGCAATGCTCGTACACGTTCCGCCCAACGGGTGAGGTTATTGTGCTCTAACCCTTGTAGCTGCTTATGCGCCATACCGAAATGAGGCCGGAGATGTTGCAGTACACCAGGCGGTAATAACTTCTCCAAATAACTTTCTGCAAATACGAAAGCCAGCGCTGTTGAAACATCCAGTGCAGGAAAATCGAATTGAGGCATCTCTTTTGGAAAGCTCCATTGATAAGGGCGCTGGCTCTCATCGCAAAGTAACGGGAAGTCAACACCGAGTCTGCCAACAAGATCCCGTTGTAATGTGCGCAGGTCGATATCAAATTCCCGGTCTTTGAGTTTTTGCAATAACTCGGCAGTTGAAATGCTTTTGGGCTCGCGAGGTATCAGGCGAAGCAGCGCCAAATGCCGAAATAATCTATCCTTAGGTTCTGACATAATGCTGTGTTAATAATATTTGATTTATTGTAGTAATTCGGCAACATCTATTATGAATATCATGTGCCACCATGTGTAACCCATCTTCCAGGCTACATTAACTTCAATGACGAGACTGGGCTTGTTCTAGCTCTTTTTTCAAATTATCTATCGCATTCTGGCTCTTCATCAGAAGAACCCCAACAGTAAGACCGATAGCAAAGCTGAGCAATTCTTTCATAGTAAGTTCCTCATCTAATGGGTTACCTTTCGAAGACTACATTTACTATGTTAAAACGACAATCTGCGTCGCTAATCGCTGTTATCCCAGATAGACATGTCTGCCAGATCAACGCGAGGAAAAAGTTAACTTCACTAGCCATTCACAGTGCACGAAAACTGCCGTACGAGTATCGTCATAACCAATATCAGATAAAAATCCAAATAAATCAATATAATTGGTGTTTTTATTACCAATCAATTGGCTGTAGTGGCACAGTAAATTTGGCCACCTGAACAGAGACAATCCTCTCGCCTCAGCCTAAAACAGGTGGCTTTATGACGAAGAAAATAAAACGGGTCTTTTTCTCCCGAGTTCAGGTTGGAATGCGCTCTGCTTGTTGCGGATAAAGATTACTCATACTACACAGACTCTGTGATAGCCACGCAGTTGTCAGCCTTTATATATTGAGTTATTACAACAATGTTAGACGCCATCAGTATAATGGCGGTCTGATGCCGAAATAATCAGAAAAATATATCGTTCTTACCGTAAGGTTTCGATCGGATTTAATTAGCTGTTACGGTTTGATAATTGTTTTTTAATTCCAAGTTATTTTGTTTTTTATATTATAAATATGCCGAATTTGAACTGTGTGAATGCGGTTTGGACGCGTTTTTTACGTTATTTCCCGCACCTTATATATGTTTTTTCTTATTGGTGTAGGAAGGGGTGTTGTTTTAGGGGTAAATAGAAATTATCTTGGTTTTAGGTTTGTTTGTGATTTTATTTTTAATTATTTATTATTTGATAACCATGATGAATTGTTAGTTGTGTAAATAAAAATACTGAATATGTTATTCAGTATTTTTTTTGTACTTATATGGTTTTTTTATTCTATTGTTTCTACGTCATATCTATGTGGCTAATTTCTTTTGTTAAATTAATGAGGTTATTTTGGATATAATAAACAATGAATTAGTTTCATCGCTAATATTAAGTGAGTTAATTCAATATCGGCGTAGATTCACTCACTCGACGAAACCAATTAGTGAAGAAGAGGCCTTGGTGACTCAGGTTCAATTACCCAGGATTCGTGCTTTCGTGGATAAAAATAGCCGTATTGAACTTATTCTACCTGCGTTCCCGGTAAAATCGCCTAGCCCTTATAAGGTTCTGGGTAGGAAACCGGACATGGCGGAACGCTTGTCTCTGATATTTCTAAATTCATTATGCCAGCGCATTCAGCTTTATTACCCGCCTGGAGCCCATATCCGTATTTGTTCTGATGGGCACGTATTTGGCGATCTGATTGGGACTAGCGACGAAACCATTAATGCCTACCAGCATGAGATTGAAAACTTATTGCATGAATTGGGTGCTATTCATCTTAGTGTGTTTAATCTCAAGGATGTCGAGAACATGGCTGCGCTTACTGCTGATTACGATCACCTTCGCCAGCGACTGGTTGAGGATTATGCTGAATCAGAAGAAGACATTAAATCGCAGCTCATGCAGAGCGAAGAGGGCTTGCAGCTTTACCGTTCAATCACCCGCTTTCTCTATGAAGATAGCCTGCGACCGGACTATACCGGCTCTAATGCGGCGTTACAGAAAGATGCCAAAAAGCGTGCGTGTGGTGTTATTCAACGCAGCTGGGCGTGGGGCAACCTGCTTGCTGAAAATTTCCCAGATGCTATTCGTCTGTCGATTCACCCTCAGCCCTCGGACAGCCTGAAGCTGGGTATTCATATGATGCCAACCAAGGACGATTGGTTGACGCCCTGGCATGGTGTCGCCGCCAATGTTAATGGCCAGTTTGTGCTCATGAAGAATACCGATGCACAGCAGTTGGCGGGTGAAGTCGTGGAGATCCGCGGTACGCCGAGTTATTACGTCGTTAAGCAGCATGATATGGCGTAAGCGTATTTTTCTCGTCTTATCATTCGTCGAAATATCGATAATTATCATCTTATAAAGGAATATACATGATGGAGAATAGCATGAACTATCGCATTGAAACGCTTTCCCCTTTTGGTGCGTTGTTGACGCCTGCTGAAGTAGGGCAGGGCATCGCCACTCTGCCAATCGATACACTACGTGAACTTGCTCGTGAGCATCATCTTCTGGTATTACGCGGTTTTTCCTCTGGCTTTTCCGATCCTGAAACGTTGACCGAGTATGCTGGCCACTGGGGAGAAATCATGATGTGGCCTTTCGGGGCGATATTGGATGTGAAGGAGCATGCGGATACCAAGGATCATATCTTTGATAACAGCTATGTGCCGCTACACTGGGATGGAATGTACAAGCCTACTATCCCCGAATTTCAACTGTTCCACTGCGTTTCCGCGCCGGGGCAGGATCAAGGTGGACGTACCACTTTCGTTGATACCACGCGCTTGTTGGCAGAAACCGATGCACAGTTAGTCGATGAGTGGCGTCGTGTTTCAATTACCTATCGTATTAAAGCCGTTGTGCATTATGGTGGTGAAGTGACTTCCCCATTAATCATTCCTCATCCTAACGGCGTTGGGGAGATTATGCGCTATAACGAACCGCCAACCGAAGGGGAGCGTTTTCTCAACCAGCATGCGCTGGAATACCATAATGTCACACTGGAAGCGCAAAGCGCATTTAGCCAGACGCTACGGCAGCATTTGTACGATCCCCGTTATTATTATGCGCATAAATGGCTACAGGGTGATGTTGTGATAGCCGACAACTTCTCGCTGCTGCATGGACGTGAAGCCTTTACTGCTCACTCGGCTCGTCATCTGCAACGTGTGCACATTCAGGGTACGCCGGTTTGCGTGAATACTTGCATTGATAGCGCGGCATAAGGGAAAACACCATGGCACATATTCTCATGGCGGCGATGGCAACGCCGGGACATGTTTATCCTTTGCTGACCATCGCTCGCTATTTAGTTGAGCAGGGAAACGATGTCACGCTGTTTAGCGGCGCGTTGTTCCGTGAGCAGGCGGAGGCTGCTGGGGTCGGTTTTATCCCTTTTAGTGATGAGATTGATTTCGACTACAGGAAACTTGAGCAGCACTTCCCTCTGCGAGCCACGCTGCCGCCAGGCAACGCGCAGATGGCTTTGGCACTGAAGAATTTCTTTGCTGCACCGATTCCATTGCTAGATCGTCAATTGCGTGATGCGCTGGCAAAGACTCATGCCGACCTGCTCATCGTTGAAAATTGTTTTTATGGTGTTTTGCCGCTGTTGTTTTCTGGCTCGCGGCCACCGGTCATTGCGGTTGGCGTAACGCCACTGTCCTATTCGTCGCGGGATTCTGTTTTCTATGGGCCCCGTATCCCCCCTAAATTGCTGCCGCTCGATCTGAGTCATGAACAACTGGTAGATGAAGAAACGAGGGGGTTCTTGAGCGACGTTCAGCACGTATTTAATGATGTGATGGTGCAGGCGGGAGGAAAGCCGCTTGAGCAGCCTTTTATGGATGCGCTAATTGGTCATTGCGATCGTTTCTTGCAATTATCGACCACTGAACTTGAGTACCAGCGGGATGATTTGCCACAGAGTGTGCGATTTATTGGGCCATTATCCCATCACATCGCAGCAGAGCGTGTTCCGCAATGGTGGGCGCCAGACGACAGCAGGCCGCTTATTATCGTTTCACAAGGAACACTGGCGAATGTCGATCTCCAGCAACTCATCGGGCCAACGCTGCGCGCCCTCGCGGATTTACCCGTCAGGGTACTGGCGACCACTGGGGGACGTTCGGTTGATGCGCTACAAGCCTCATT
Organism: Pectobacterium punjabense; assembly: GCF_012427845.1. Classification (NCBI taxonomy): domain Bacteria; kingdom Pseudomonadati; phylum Pseudomonadota; class Gammaproteobacteria; order Enterobacterales; family Pectobacteriaceae; genus Pectobacterium; species Pectobacterium punjabense. The sequence goes on along the minus strand of NZ_CP038498.1, from coordinate 3,576,222 downwards.
ACCTGAAAATGCCAGAGTGGTCAGTTTCCTTTCCTATGATGACTGGCTGCCAAGAGCATCGATATTTATCACCAATGGTGGATATGGTTCGATTAATTCCGCACTGAAAGATGGTGTTCCATTAATTGTGGCTGGTGTCGGTGAAGATAAACAGGAAAGTGCCGCGCGCGTGGTATTTGCTAAATGCGGGATTAGCTTACAAACCAGTACGCCGAGTGAACAGCAAATTAAGCAGTCTGTTATCGAAATATTGGAGGACCCTGGCTACTTACAGCGCGCAAAATGGATTAAGGCAGATTATGCAAGCCATGATGCATTTGCTCTGATTAACGCTGAAGTCAATGCGCTCGTCAATCAAAGGAGAACGGTATAGCACTAGGCAGGGGATATCTCTGCTCGATGTGTAGGGTAACGATATGTCGTCATCCTTTCATATAACCATTATTTCATGTAACACGTACTGAAATCGGTCACACGTTATGGGGTGGAATAGCGCCCCATAACGCTATTGCGAATCGTATTATTCCTACAGCGCTTTGTTGGTCAACAACGCGACCTTGCTGGCTGTTGATACTCGCTCAAGGTAGGCGTGTACGTTAGGGCCAAATTGTACGCCTTTCACGATCGTGAGCGACAACAATATAGGGAATAGAATAAAGTCGGTGGTGGAAATGGCGCTGGCGTTTGCCAAACGCGGTTCCAACACGTCGAGTTTCTGCTCCACTTCTGCAATCAGCTCTGGTGTTTTTGCTATCAACGCGTCCAGATCGCCGAAGGCTTTTTCTTCACGCAGGATATAGGCATGACGCGCTTCTGGTGTAGAAAGCTCTTTGAAATCCGCTTTCGTGAAGCGAGGAACCGCAAGGTTAAATACCGCGCTGGAAACGGACTTACACCAGGCTTCAATATCGGCATCAACGGGTTGGTCGGCGATTAACGGTGTTTGCTTGCTGTCGACATAGTGGACGATATCCATGCTTTCCGGCATGAAGCTGCCATCTTCTTTCTGAAGAATCGGCACCACTTTGCGGCCGACCATGCGCGTGGGCGTGTCAACGTCGCCTTCCATAATGACGGATTGCTCAACTGGCAGATCTTTCAGACCAAAAATCATTCTGGCTCTGACACAGAATGGGCAGTGTTCGTAAATGAAAAGTTTCATGCATCGCCTCGTAATATTTTGAAAAATTCCGCGAAAATTTGCGCGCCCGGTCATGACAAGTCATGCCACCAGAGTAATACCTCGTAGGGTCGGTGGTAAAGTGAATGTGATTCGCCGTTGCTGAAAGGGCGGTATGATAGTGAGTCCGCGTTACCCAGTCTGGATTGCGGTATGATGCAGTGCCACCCCTTTGCGGAAGAGAGATAATGGATCGCTTGAGCGCGTTGGAAACATTTATCTGCGTTTTTGAAACCGGGTCGTTTTCCGCCGCGTCCCGTAGACTCGGTATTGGTCAGCCAGCGGTTTCTAAAGCGATCATGCAGCTTGAAAAACAATTGGCAACTACGCTGTTGATTCGCTCTACCCGAGGGTTGACGCCAACAGAAGCCGGACAGCATTTTTATGAGCAAGTCTCTCCCGCGTTAACGATGCTGGGAGAGGCTCAAGAGCGTGTGGTTAGCGGGAATGCCGCGCTGTCTGGTCGGTTGCGCATCTGCGCGCCAGTCACCTTTGCCAGACTGCATATTATGCCGCGACTCCATGAGTTTATGGCCGAACATCCGCAGCTCAACGTTGATGTTATTCTCGACGATCGCCCGATCGATCTGATTGCTGAAGGTATTGATGTAGCACTGCGTTTGGGTGAGATGAAGGATTCAAGTTTGATCGCACAGCGGCTGGCCTCGTGTACGATGCACCTGTTAGCGACACCCAACTATTTTTCCGTTCATGGCATACCGGCTTCTCCTCATACACTGGCTGCGTATCCATCTGTCATCTATTTGCAGGGAGAGAAAACCGATCGCTGGATTTTTTCTCAAGATGGAACACAGACCACGGTATTCCCCAATGGGCGTATCCGTGTTTCTGCGGCGGAAGGTGTGCGTGCTGCTGTGCTGTCTGGCGCAGGGTTGACGGTTGCATCTGAATGGATGTTTGCACCAGAGCTTGAAAGCGGACAGGTTATTACTGCACTGGACGCATGGACGCTAGGTAAGATGGATCTGTGGGCCGTCTACCCAGGAGGCCGTATGACATCAGCCCGTGCCAGAATCTTTACTGGTTTCGTTCAACGTCTCTTTTCCTAATTCATTCCCATTCGGAATAGCTGATATTCATTCAACCGCTCTACTGGGAATGATCACGGCGTCTTATTCTGCACTCATCGCTTGCCGACATCCGGCGGGAAATACATAAACAGGTATGATGATGAGTACATTATCCAGCGAAGTTGATGTCGGAACACCGTATGCTCCCGGCAAGGTATTGATTTTCTCAATGGCAGCAGCCAGTGGTATTTCTGTTGCCACTATCTACTACAACCAGCCGATGCTGGGCGTGATAGGCGAAAGTTTTACGTCGAGTAGCGCGGTCTCACTCATGCCGACGGTAACGCAATTAGGTTATGCGCTCGGGTTGCTGTTGCTGGTTCCCCTCGGTGATAAGTTTGATCGCCGTCGACTGATTGTCTGGCAATTCTTGATGTTGGCGCTAGCTTCTGCGTTTGTTGCATTGTCGACATCGGCTTTTTCCTTGTTAAGCGCTTCGTTACTGATTGGTTTTGGTGCTACCGCCGCACAGCAGATTGTTCCCGTTGCCGCAGCACTCGCCGATGTGAAGCAGCGTGGCGCGATTGTTGGGACGGTGATGAGCGGGTTGCTAAGTGGAATTTTGCTGAGTCGTACGATTGCGGGTGTGGTGGCGGAAAGTGCGGGCTGGCGTGCGATGTTCTGGCTAAGTGTGCCCCTCGCGTTGGCGGGAGCATGGGCGATGGGGAGAATGCTACCGACTTTGCCATCGAATCAAAGCATTCGCTACAGTGAACTGATGCGTTCGCTGGTGGCACTATGGCGGATTGAGCGTGTATTACGCAAAGCTACGTTGGTTCAGGCATTATTGTTTGCGTCTTTCAGCGCATTTTGGAGCGTACTTGCGCTGTATTTGGGAAGCGGGCATTTTCAGATGGGCGCGGCGGCGGCGGGTCTCTTTGGTGCGATCGGCGTGGCTGGCATTCTTGTCGCACCGCTGGCGGGAAAGTTGGCTGATCGAGTCGGTAGTCGCCCAGTGGTGATCGCAGGTACGTTGTTGACGCTGCTCTCATGGGGGATATTCATCAGCTTCGATTCCCTTATTGGCCTGATTATCGGTGTTGTGCTGCTCGATCTTGGTGTCCAAAGTACGCTAATTGCCAATCAGCATGTGATTTATGGGCTTGGTGAGGCCGTCAGAGGCCGAATTAATACTGTATTCATGGGCGGTATGTTTCTGGGCGGTGCTGTTGGTTCCTCCGTTGCGATAGCGGCCTGGCATCAGGGGGGATGGATGATGGTCGGCGGGATGGCCAGCATATTGACAATGATGGCGCTGCTGATCGCGTTGATGAAGGCGAAAATGCCTAATGGCTATTAGAAGAGTGGGCTGAAATAGCGAGATATTACGGTAAGGGAAAGCCTCACCAATGTTGTTTTACAACCAGTAGATTAACCTTACTTGCTGATGACAATACTATACATTTGGCTTGCTATAGTCCTTCCATCCCTTGTCAGTACCTCACATCTCTGTGAGTGTTGTGTAGTTAACCATCCCTGTCATTAGAATGACCTTACCCGCCTTGTGCGGGTTTTTTTTGCCTGCGATTCAGCCGATTAGATTAACGCTGCGAATACCTAGTTTGTATCTTTTTTGAGCGGGTGATCGGGGGGTATTTTGGTAACGACTCGATTCCTACCTTCATGCTTGGCTTGATAGAGGGCGTCATCCGCAGTTTTCAATATATTATCTATCTGTTCCGTTCCTGGAATAAAACAGGTGACGCCTAATGAAATCGTGATGTTTTCAGGAATCGGCAGTGGCATTCTTTCAACTTTTTTACGCAACCGTTCGGCAATCTCGGCGGCTTGCTTCATGTCAGTATCGGGTAGGAGAGCCAGAAATTCCTCCCCACCCGTACGACAAATCAGATCGGATTCTCGTGAACCTTGTTTTATGTTGTTAGCCAACAGCCTGATAACGTCATCGCCGACATTGTGCCCATAGGTGTCATTGACGCGTTTGAAATGATCAATATCAATCACGATAGCGGCGACCTGATTACTCTTTGACAGAATGAGTTCAACGTTCTCATAGATACCACGGCGATTGAGTAGCCCGGTGAGTGGATCGGTGTGGGCTTGCAAACTCAGCTTGCCGATCCGCTTGTGTAACAACACCGTACCGAAAAGAATGACGCGTTTTAGCTGGTCAACCTCAAAATACCAGGAGGGAACTTTCTTGATTTTTTCAATGACGTCGGGCTCCTCCATTTTACTGGCAGAAACGGCCAGTAAGCGCAAAGGGTTGGCAATAGAGAAGGCAAGTAGGGTAAGCGCAATCAGCGTTAATGCCATTACCGGTGCACCTTCGTATAAAACGGACCGCATGACGTTGTTAAGTGAATCGAGTACATTTTGATAGGGGTGTAAGGTAATGATAACCCAGCCTGATGATGCCACTGTATCAAACCCAGCCAGAGACGGAGTGCCTTGCATATCGGGTATGGCAAGCGCTCCGCTTTTTTTGTTCTGAAAGGCTTCCTTGATTCTCTTGTCGTTGACGGGCTTACCGACCCACTGTTTATCCTGATGGTAGAGAACAATTCCATTTTTATCGATGACATAAACGCTGGAGTAATCGTTGTAGAAATGGGTATTCATGAACTCGTTTAACACGCTTTTGCTTTTTAAATAAATGGTTCCGCCGATGTAGCCAAGGTAATTGCCTTGCTTATCTTTGATGGGGGAGGAAACCAGCACGATGAGATTTCCTGTAACGGAAATATAAGGCTGGCTAATTAACGGTTTTTTTTCCTCTAGCGCTAACTTGCTGGCATCTGAGGTCAGCGTGCTCCCTTTCAGGTTGAGCGATGTTGGGTAAACCGTGTGTATGCGGTTCTGGCGGTCCGCAACGAAAACCGAATTAAAACTTTGGCTCATGCGGAATGTTTGTTCGCTTTTCTCTAACAGCACATCATCGTCGCTAAAACTATCCGCCATCGATATCGCACTGTAGGCCAACTCCTGCTGTGCGGAAGATAAAAAACTTTCTGTGGTGGCCGCTAATTTGGTGGAGTAATTAAGGTTTGAACTAAGTATCTGATCGGTAATGAGCTTTTTTTGTACATTATAAACGGCGATATAAGCATTCGTCAGCGTAACGATCATACTGATAATGGCGAGGGACAAAATGAGTGAACGTAAATTGACTGGGAACCGCTTTCTTATTTTCATGATTGGCCGCCCCTACTTTCCGTTAGGTAAGCAAAAATTAATCGTTCTTATTGTTATATAAAATTTGTTATGTAACACGGGCTGAACATCTCTTACGGCCGTTGAATAAACCCCGCTATTCAAAGTTATAGACGCTAACCGTGCTATTTGGCAACGTGCTGACACCGCTATTATCATTCAGCTTAATGGAGAGAATGCACGATCTCCAGTGTGCCATTAATGATGAACTGTACACCCATGCAAACCAGCAGAAACCCCATCAGCCGTGAAATGGCTTCAATACCGCTTTTCCCAATCAGCCGCATAATCAGGCCAGAGCTTTTCAGACTGAGCCAGACGATCAGGCTGATCAACATAAACGTGAGGACGGGGGCGACGGTAATCACCCATGGCGTAATATCGACGCCGCTTTTGATTTGTGATGCAGAGCTAATGATGAGGGCGATGGTGCCAGGCCCGGCAGTACTAGGCATTGCCAGTGGAACGAAGGCGATGTTGACTTCATTGGCTGAGAAGCTGTCGTTAATTTCTTCTTTTTTGCTTTTGACTTCGGGCGCATGTTCTGGTTTTTGCTGAGGAAAAAGCATGCGAAAGCCGATAAATACCACGATGAGCCCGCCAGCAATGCGTAACCCGGGAATGGAAATACCGAAGGTATTCATCACGATCTGACCCGCATAGTACGCGACAGTCATGATGATGAAGACATACAGCGAGGCCTGAAAGATCTGACGATTGCGTTCCCCTTGGCTCATGTTGCCGGACATCGCCAAAAATACCGCTACCGTCGTCAGTGGGTTCGCGAGTGGCAGGATTAACACCAGACCAAGACCAATGGTTTGAATCAATTCCAGCATTCTACGTTCCTCTTTATTGGGGCGCTTTTGTCAGTTCAGGAAAATGGTCAATGATGAGCTGTCGCGGTGGTGCGCTATGCCAACTCACCTTCCGCTAATTTTTTAAAACGATAGAGTGTTTTAGTCAGCATATCGCGAGAAAACATATCAAACATTTGGCCGATCTTTTTTCCGATCAAGCCTCCTGGTGGATTGTAGCGAATAGTCAGCGTCACGGTTGTTCCCGCTTCTGACGACGCTGGCCGAAAAGAAAGCCGGCCTTCATTAGGAACACGCGCGCCTTCTAGTGAACGCCAGTGGATATATTCCCCCGGTTTTTCGTCAATAATACGAGCCTGCCACTCAATGAGTGCACCAATCGGTGTGTTAATTCGCCAGTTAGAGTCGGTATGGTTCAGTATCTCAATACTCGCGAAGTGGCCCATGAGGATCGGCAACGTTTCCGGTTTGCGCCAAAGATCAAACAAGCATTCTTCCGGCCGATTGATCGTGATACTACCGCTGATTTCATTGGCATAGCTGCCATTTTTCACTGCCATTCGTCTTAAGAAAGAGGGAAACACCCGTCATCCTCCCTAATGGATTGTTACCCCTTTATGGGCATATGAACACCATTCTGACTGATATCGACCAGCGAAGCAAAGTTGGAGGAGGTTGGCAGTATGTTGGTACAGGCTATCACAGCAATAGCCTAAATTTTTACGCGCCTAATGTTACGTTAATGTTCATTCAGTACTGTAAGTATCAGACAGAAGCCGAATGAAGTGCCGCAAAACACCAGGGTTTTTATATAACGATAATAGCTATACCCCGCCCACTATGATTAGTGGGCTTTTTTTTATTTTTACCTCCCTGTTTATATATTTTATTTTTATATTATTTGATATTTGTCAATTTATTATTAATGAGATTGTACCTATTAAGGTGTAATGGAATTTTGTCCATGTTTTCTGTCCTGTGAATAATGTATTGATTGCCGTGATTTACTTTATAAGTTCGTCGTGTTACGTTTATAATCAGCTTTCTCGCTGGTGAGTAATAAATATGAATAATCCTTTTGTTGCCAAGTGGAGCCGTAATGGCAACCTGCTTTGCCATGGCCATTGGTTAATCTCTTATAAAGAAAAAGATTTTTCGCTACCGGAAAAATATAAAGAAAATCATATGGGAACCATGGGGATCTATTCTATTATTGATCCTGATGATGAAACTTATCGTGACGGATTAGATGAGGATGATTGGATTCTGGGAAATATAGACTGGCTTGCCGATAGCTTTGAAGATAATAATGTTCCTATCGAGGAGTGTTATTTTAGATATTTTTTTCAGGCCATAAATAAGCAGGACTGGCGATGCACCAGTTGTGCGGGTTGTATGTAAATGATGCTATCATCATTAATTACGCCACCTTCTTGACCTGCCGACCGATGAATGATTAAGGTCAGGCTGTTTTCTGCATAATTATCCGATTTATTTCTATTCAATTTTCCTCGGTTTCTCTCATTCTTCATCCCTATTTCATCTTCTTTGCTAAGCGCGTCGCATACTGTGCAGCGAGGCGTCTTTTTTGGGGAAAAGTGTTACCCTGACCAAACTATCCTTGATTACTATGAGGCGACAATGACAGAAGCAGACATTCTGCGGTTAAGTGCTTTGGTGGGGGAAAAACTGAAAGCCCGCGGTGCCACATTGACATGTGCAGAATCTTGCACTGGAGGCTGGCTGGCTAAGTCTATTACCGATGTAGCAGGGAGCTCTGGCTGGTTTGACTATGGTTTTGTGACATATAGCAATCTGGCGAAACAGCGTCTGGTGAATGTGAGTGCAGAGACATTGGAGCGATATGGTGCTGTGAGTGAATACGTGGTCAATGAGATGGCCGCCGGAGCGTTGCAGGCCGCCAGTGCAGATTTTGCCATATCAGTAAGTGGCGTCGCTGGGCCAGACGGGGGGACTGAAGAGAAACCTGTCGGTACAGTGTGGTTCGGCTTCACCGACAAGCAGGGCGGGGGATTTGCCCAAAAAATGCGATTTAGCGGAGACCGAAATGCGGTACGTCTGCAATCAGTCCATTTTGCGCTGCAAACGCTGCTCGACGCATTTCTGAAAAAATAACCTTGATGCTGTATACGCATACAGTATAATGTCAGTAATTATTCGGCAATTCATGATTAAGCAGCCGCGTAGAGACAGCAGCTTTACGCCGCATGACAGGAGCAGAAATGGCTATTGATGAGAACAAACAAAAGGCACTTGCGGCAGCACTGGGCCAAATCGAAAAGCAATTTGGTAAAGGTTCTATCATGCGGTTGGGCGAGGATCGCTCAATGGATGTTGAAACTATTTCTACAGGCTCTTTGTCCCTTGATATTGCTCTGGGTGCCGGCGGTTTACCTATGGGGCGCATCGTTGAGATCTATGGCCCAGAATCTTCCGGTAAAACCACGCTGACTCTACAGGTGATCGCTGCTGCTCAGCGCGAAGGTAAAACCTGTGCGTTCATCGATGCTGAACATGCGTTGGACCCCATTTATGCGAAAAAGCTGGGCGTAGATATTGATAACCTGCTGTGTTCTCAGCCGGATACCGGCGAGCAGGCGTTGGAGATTTGTGATGCACTCACGCGTTCTGGCGCTGTTGACGTTATCATTGTCGACTCTGTCGCTGCACTGACGCCGAAAGCTGAAATTGAAGGTGAAATCGGTGACTCTCATATGGGCCTTGCGGCACGTATGATGAGCCAAGCTATGCGTAAGCTGGCGGGTAACCTGAAGCAAGCCAATACGCTGCTGATCTTCATCAACCAGATCCGTATGAAAATTGGCGTGATGTTTGGTAACCCTGAAACCACCACTGGCGGTAATGCCCTGAAATTTTACGCTTCTGTTCGTTTAGATATTCGTCGTACTGGCGCTATCAAGGAAGGTGAAGAAGTTGTCGGCAGCGAAACGCGTGTTAAAGTTGTGAAGAATAAAGTCGCGGCGCCGTTTAAGCAGGCTGAGTTCCAAATTTTGTACGGCGAAGGCATCAATATCCACGGCGAGCTGGTTGATCTGGGTGTGAAACACAAACTGATCGAAAAAGCCGGTGCTTGGTATAGCTATAACGGCGACAAGATCGGCCAGGGTAAAGCGAATGCCTGTAATTTCCTGAAAGAAAATCCTGCGATTGCTGCTGAGCTGGATAAAAAATTGCGTGAAATGCTGCTGCATAAAGGCAATGAGCTAACGCCCGCGGCAGCAGGTAATAGCCATGACGAAGATGAATTCGCAGGCGAAGGCAACGAAGAATTTTAATGGTGGTTGAATTACCCGTGATAGAGCATGTCAGCGGATCGATGGATGAATAAACCGTTACGCTATGCGATGAATGTGCTTTCTGTTCGCGATTATAGTGAAGTTGAAATACGCCGCAAATGTGCGGCGTATTTATATAAGTCAGAAAGCGTAGAGGGTGAAGTCGACGGAGCCACAGCCCAAGCTGCGGCAGAAGATGTGGAAGCGGCTATTGCTTATTGCAAGGAGCATGGTTGGCTGGATGATGCGCGCTATGCTCGCCGCTATATCAGCAGCCGGAGTCGCAAAGGCTATGGTGTCCAGCGGATTAAAATGGAGTTGAGCCAGAAAGGAATCGATAAAACACTATTAGCCACGGCGTTGAACGAGAGTGATATTGACTGGTGTGCGCTTGCTAAATCGGTTGTGGAACGGAAATTCGGGCATCCTCTGTCCGATGAATGGAAAGACAAAGTCAAACATCAGCGATATCTGCTCTATCGTGGCTTTTTTCATGAAGAAATCCAGTCAATCTATACGAATTTTTCAGATTGAACGCACACGGGATTTTACTTCCCATCGAAGAAAATTTATCTTATTCCCACTTTTTTGTTCGTGAGTTGCTCGGTAACGTCAGCATGCTGGACTAACCTTGCCCGCGATCTGTTCTTCTAGCTTGATTCCAGGACAATTATGAGCAAGAGCACCGCTGAGATCCGTCAAGCGTTTCTCGATTTTTTCCACAGTAAGGGACACCAGGTTGTTGATAGCAGCTCTCTGGTGCCGAACAACGATCCGACATTGTTATTCACCAATGCGGGTATGAACCAGTTTAAAGATGTGTTCCTCGGGCTGGATAAACGTAACTATGTCCGAGCGACGACCTCGCAGCGCTGCGTACGTGCCGGTGGTAAACATAATGACCTGGAAAACGTAGGTTATACCGCACGCCACCACACCTTTTTTGAAATGCTGGGTAACTTCAGCTTCGGTGATTACTTCAAGCATGATGCGATTCGCTATGCGTGGGAATTGCTGACGTCTCCCCAGTGGTTCAATCTGCCAAAAGAAAAATTGTGGGTAACGGTATACGCAACGGATGATGAAGCTTACGACATTTGGGCTGATGAAGTTGGTGTGCCGCGCGAAAGAATTATTCGTATTGGTGATAACAAAGGTGGACCTTACGCCTCTGATAACTTCTGGCAGATGGGCGAAACGGGGCCGTGTGGTCCATGCACCGAAATTTTCTTCGATCACGGAGAGCACATCGCGGGTGGCCCGCCGGGAAGCCCTGATGAGGATGGCGATCGCTATATCGAAATTTGGAATCTGGTGTTCATGCAGTTCAACCGCCAGGTTGACGGCACTATGCTGCCACTGCCGAAGCCTTCCGTCGATACCGGTATGGGCTTAGAGCGTGTTTCTGCGGTATTGCAACATGTCAATTCAAACTATGACATTGATCTGTTCAAGACGCTGATTGATGCGGTAGCGAAAGCTGTTGGTACAACCGATTTAACCAATAAATCGTTGCGTGTTATCGCCGACCATATCCGCTCTTGTGCGTTCCTGATTGCCGATGGCGTGATGCCGTCTAATGAAAATCGTGGCTATGTCCTGCGTCGTATTATTCGTCGTGCCGCGCGTCACGGTAATATGCTGGGCGCGACGGATGCCTTCTTTTATAAACTGGTTGCGCCACTGATTGAAGTCATGGGGCCCGCCGCTGCCGAATTGAAAAAGCAGCAATCGGTGGTTGAGCAAGCGCTGAAGATGGAAGAAGAGCAGTTTGCCCGCACGTTAGAACGTGGGTTGTCTCTGTTAGATGAGGAAATTAAAAACCTGAAAGGGGATACCCTGGATGGTGAAACTGTCTTCCGCCTGTATGACACTTATGGTTTCCCTGTCGACCTCACTGCGGATGTTTGCCGCGAGCGTGGATTAAAAGTTGACGAGGAAGGTTTTGAATCTGCGATGACGGCTCAGCGTCAGCGTGCTCGCGAGGCCAGCGGATTTGGTGTGGATTACAACAGCCTCATCCGAGTGGATGAAAACACGCCATTCTGCGGCTATGAAAAAACACAGCAGCAAGCGAAGGTGATTGCGCTTTATCACAACGGAAACGCGGTCGATCAGATTGCGGCAGGTGATGAAGCAGTCGTGATTCTGAACGAGACGCCATTCTATGGTGAATCCGGCGGTCAGGTTGGCGACCAGGGTGAATTGAAAAATGCGGGCGTCAGCTTTGCCGTTCAGGATACGCAGAAATACGGTCAGGCAATCGGTCATGTCGGTAAACTGACTCAGGGTACACTGCGTGTTAACGATAGTGTCGATGCAAACGTTGATAGCCAACGCCGCGAGCGCATTCGTCTGAACCACTCTGCAACGCACCTGCTGCATGCCGCGCTCCGTCAGGTCTTGGGCGATCATGTCGCACAGAAAGGTTCTCTGGTTAACGATAGCTACCTGCGTTTTGACTTCTCACATACGGAAGCGATGAAACCTGAGCAGATTCGTCAGGTTGAAGATATCGTTAACGCGCAAATCCGCCGTAACCTTACCGTGCAAACGGATGTCATGGCGCTGGATGATGCGAGAGCGAAGGGCGCAATGGCGCTGTTCGGCGAGAAGTACGATGACCATGTCCGTGTTCTGACGATGGGGGATTTCTCCATTGAACTTTGTGGCGGTACGCATGCAAGTCGTACTGGTGATATCGGACTGTTCCAAATCATTTCTGAGTCAGGTACTGCTGCCGGCGTGCGTCGTATTGAAGCGACCACGGGCGAGAATGCGCTGTCCGCGCTGCATCGCCAGAGCGACGTTCTGCAAGACATTGCGCAGTTGCTGAAAGGAGATAGTCACAATCTGACGGATAAGGTACGCTCTGTTCTGGATCGTGCGCGTGCATTGGAGAAAGAGCTTCAGCAGTTGAAAGCTCAGCAAGCCGCGCAGGAAAGCTCGTCCCTGTCCGGTAAAGCAAAAGAGATTAATGGTGTGAAGTTGCTGGTTACGCAACTGGATAACGTCGATCCTAAACTGCTACGCACGATGGTTGATGACCTTAAAAATCAACTCGGGTCTGCTGTTATCGTTCTTGGAACGGCGGCAGAAGGCCGGGTTAGCTTGATTTCTGGTGTGACGAAAGATCTAACTGACCGCGTAAAAGCTGGCGAACTGATAGGGTTTGTTGCCCAACAGGTTGGCGGCAAAGGCGGTGGTCGCCCTGATATGGCTCAGGCTGGTGGTTCAGACGTGTCGGCATTGCCTGACGCGCTAGCCAGCGTTGAGCCTTGGGTTGTTGCTAAGTTATAAGCGATAGATAACGTTTTATTTGCGTTATCCCACAAAAACGCCATAACTTTCTGGTTGTGGCGTTTTTTTCTGCGGAAAAGGATTCATTAAACAGGGGGGAAAGTGTGTTACCTTCAGACATTCTGAGGCGTTATATGCTACGCCCTCTTGTTGTGATAACAAAAGCACAAGCTACTGATATCGACTAAACTAACAAGTAGTAACGAGCCGAAGTGTGATGGGGTGGTTATACCATCGGCTAGGTTTACGTTTTCACAGCACATGATGGATAATGGCGGGGAGACAGAGAGACCCGACTCTTTATAATCTTTCAAGGAGCAAAGAATGCTTATTTTGACTCGTCGAGTTGGCGAAACCCTCATGATCGGCGATGAGGTAACGGTTACCGTATTAGGAGTGAAAGGCAACCAGGTGCGTATTGGTGTTAATGCACCTAAAGAGGTTTCTGTCCACCGTGAAGAGATCTATCAGCGTATTCAGGCCGAAAAATCTCAACCGACGTCATATTGATTGACAATGCGTCTCGTGTTCGCGGGACGCAATTGCCACTTCCCGCTTTTCCCCACACATTTATCGATATAGCTATTTTTATTGCGCGCTTCCTTTGGCAAGGTAACCGCCTGTTTTTCTGTCGATAAAACAGACTTTTTGTTGTGAAAATGCGCGTCTTGGATGCGAATTGTTCAAACGAACGTAAGGTGGGAAAAATTGTTTGACTTATAAGTCTGGGAAAGTAATATGTGCGCCACGCAGTACCGGTGAGCACTAACAAGAAGTTCTTAGTAGCAAACAGGTAATGTAAGGTGAGGTGGCCGAGAGGCTGAAGGCGCTCCCCTGCTAAGGGAGTATGCGGTCAAAAGCTGCATCGAGGGTTCGAATCCCTCCCTCACCGCCATTTAATCTGCATCCGTAGCTCAGCTGGATAGAGTACTCGGCTACGAACCGAGCGGTCGGAGGTTCGAATCCTCCCGGATGCACCATTAAATACTGCCTTTGCAAGGCAAGCGGTATTAGTGAAAGCAAGTTTTGTCGTAGATGAAGAATTAGTAATGCATCCGTAGCTCAGCTGGATAGAGTACTCGGCTACGAACCGAGCGGTCGGAGGTTCGAATCCTCCCGGATGCACCATTCTTAAGTATCTCGTTTAATTGCTCACCCCCATATTTCTGCACCACACTCTGCATCCGTAGCTCAGCTGGATAGAGTACTCGGCTACGAACCGAGCGGTCGGAGGTTCGAATCCTCCCGGATGCACCATATTTTAATATAGTAAAAATCTTCTCGTTACTCTTATAATCTGCTGTTTTGGTTTGTAAGAACGAGGGAGGAAAACGTTGCTTTAGCAACGGCCCGCAGGGCGAGGCTAAGCCGAGTAATCCTCCCGGATGCACCATATTTTAATATAAATAAATTTTTCTAGTCGCTAACCGAATCGCTTCGTATCAGCGAAGACGTCTCAAGGTTAGTCAGATAATTTTTCTCAGAAACACCATCTTTGTTTTACCATTTACTCTCTTCCGTACTTTTTAGCGCTACAGCGGTACTGTTCTCTGTTTTGCTAATTCATACCGATATTTTTCTAAGCACGACCGTGCATGAATTTTTATCTCTCCTCCCGTCTATATATTGAGATTGAGCCTACGTATAAATGAGGGCTATCTTACCACTATGGTAGTAATAACCTGTTTTTTATAAGGTTATTGAGTAAGCGACAACGTTTTCACTTTACGATAAAGTAAGCTCTCTTTTCAGTGAGCATGGAGTCATGATGTACGATCGCTATCAAGGGCTGATCTTTGATATGGATGGCACCCTACTCAATACAGAGCCTACACACCATAAAGCGTGGGATCTGGTGCTTGCCCGGTATGGTATGAATTATGATGCCAGTGCCATGACAGCATTGAACGGCTCGCCTACCTGGCGTATTGCGCAGCGTATTATTGACAGCCACCAGGCGGATATTGATGCCCACCAACTCGCAGCGGAAAAAACCGCTGTTGTTGAGGAAATGCTACTGGATACTGTACAGCCGCTACCGTTAATTGATGTTGTTAAACATTATCGCGGACGGCGCCCTATGGCAGTTGGTACGGGTAGCACGCATGGAATGGCTGATAGACTGCTAACCCATTTGGGGCTGCATAATTATTTTGATGCGATCGTCGGTGCAGATGATGTCACACAGCATAAGCCTTTTCCCGATACTTTTCTGCGTTGCGCCGCGTTGATTTCTGTCGCACCGGAACACTGTATCGTGTTTGAAGACGCTGATTACGGTATTGAAGCGGCTAAGCGGGCCAATATGGCTGTGGTTGACGTCCGTACACTGTGAGTGAGTTCTGGGCCGTTTTTTCTCTTTTCTGGAGTAGCTTGCTCAGTGCAACACTGTTGCCCGGCAGTTCGGAAGTACTGCTGGTGACATTATTGTTGGCTGACAGCGCAAAACCTTATCTGCTGATCATTGTGGCAACGGTAGGAAATACGCTGGGCGGATTAACAAATATTTTTATAGGGCGCTTACTTCCTCAGCCAAAACAACAAGCTGGGCATACGATGGCCATGCGCTGGTTACAGCGCTATGGTTGTGCTGCGCTGTTATTTAGCTGGGTGCCGGTAGTAGGCGATTTATTATGCGTGTTAGCGGGTTGGTTACGTATGCCCTGGGTGAAATCGGCGGTTTTTATCGGTATTGGAAAAGCGCTGCGCTATATCGTATTGACAGGTATAACGTTACAGGGGATGGCGTGGTGGTCTTAGCCAGATTGCAATGTGAGCTGGTGAGCGCTACTGAGTTTCAATTATGCTTACAACAATTACATTTTAACAACGGGAGGTCGATTTGATCCCGGACATTTCAGAAGCACTTTCTTGGCTGGAAAAACACCCACTGGCAGTGAAGGGTATTCAGCGTGGAATTGAACGCGAAACGTTGCGCGTAACAGAAAACGGACATCTTGCTACGACAGGGCACCCTGAAATATTGGGCTCGGCGTTGGCACACCCGTGGATTACGACAGATTTTGCTGAAGCGCTGTTGGAGTTTATTACCCCAGTCGACAAAGACGTCGATCATCTGCTGACGTTTTTGCGCGATATTCATCGTCATGTTTCCCGTCAGCTAGGCGATGAGCGGATGTGGCCATTGAGCATGCCGTGCTTTATCGACAGCGAGCAAAATATAGAGTTGGCGCAGTATGGCTCTTCAAATGTTGGGCGTTTTAAAACGCTTTATCGCGAAGGGCTGAAAAACCGCTATGGTGCATTGATGCAGACCATTTCCGGTGTGCATTATAACTTCTCTCTACCGTTGTCATTCTGGCAGGCGCGAGAAGGTGTCGCTGATGTAGAAAGCGGTAAAAAAGCCATATCAGCGGGATACTTCAGACTCATTCGCAATTATTACCGCTTTGGTTGGGTGATCCCTTACCTGTTTGGTGCTTCTCCTGCGATCTGTTCTTCTTTCCTGAAAGGGAGAGAAACCGCACTGCCGTTTGAGCGTACGGAAAAAGGCATGCTTTACCTGCCTTATGCCACTTCTCTACGGCTCAGTGATTTAGGCTATACCAATAAATCACAGAGCAATCTGGGGATTACATTTAACGATCTGGATACCTATGTCGCGGCGTTAAAACGTGCGATAAAAACGCCATCTGACGAATATGCTCAGGTTGGTATGATGAAGGATGGTCGTTATCTACAATTGAATACGAACGTCTTGCAGATTGAGAACGAGCTCTATGCGCCGATCCGTCCTAAGCGTGTGACGCGTGCGGGTGAAACGCCATCAGATGCCTTGCTGCGTGGCGGAATTGAATACATTGAAGTCCGTTCGCTGGATATCAACCCGTTCTCTCCGACCGGGGTGAGTGAAAGTCAGGTACGTTTCCTGGATTTATTCCTTATCTGGTGTGCGTTAGCGGATGCGCCGGAAATGAGCGCGGACGAACTACTGTGTACACGTAAAAACTGGAACCGAGTGATCCTTGAAGGTCGTAAGCCAGGGCAAACGGTAGGCATGCGGTGTGAAACCATCCAGCAGCCGATTGCTGAGGTGGGAAAATCCCTGTTTGCAGATTTACGTCGTGTTGCGGAAGTGCTGGACGCGGAAAACGATCAACCACACTATCAGCAGGTATGCGATGAGCTGCTTGTGGGGTTTGACGATCCAGAAACGACCTTCTCTGGTCGACTATTAGCGTTGATGAAGCAAGAAGGCAATGGTAGCGTGGGGCTGAATTTAGCGGAAGAATATCGCAAAATGCTCAGCAGCGAACCGCTACAGGTGTTGACGGAAGAACAGTTGGCTGCGGCGAGTGAGAAGTCCTGGCAGCGCCAACGTCAGATTGAGTCTGAAGATACGATGAGTTTTGCCGATTATCTGGCGGCGAATTAAAAAGAAAAGGCCACAGAAACTGTGGCCAAATAAACATCTCTAATAGGGATGATGATAATAAATGCGCGTCTTTCAGTAAGTCAGACCCGCATAAAAAGGAAAAGTTTCCCGGAAACGAGAAAAAATGAATTTTTTCTATGAGGAGGTGGCATTATGCCGTTACTAGATAGCTTTACCGTTGACCATACTCGTATGGCTGCACCCGCCGTTCGGGTCGCTAAAACCATGAAAACCCCTCATGGCGACAATATCACTGTATTTGATCTGCGCTTCTGTCGTCCGAACATTGAAGTCATGCCAGAGCGCGGAATTCATACGCTAGAGCACCTGTTTGCTGGCTTTATGCGGGATCATTTAAACGGTGATGGCGTTGAAATTATCGATATTTCTCCGATGGGATGTCGTACCGGTTTCTACATGAGTCTGATTGGTACGCCGGATGAGCAACGTGTTGCCGACTCTTGGAAAGCCGCAATGGCGGACGTTCTGAAAGTCACCGATCAGCGTAAAATCCCTGAACTGAATGAATACCAATGCGGCACCTATGATATGCATTCACTGGAAGAAGCACAGGAAATCGCTCAGCATATCCTTGATCACGATATCGGCATTAACCAAAATGACGATCTGGCGTTGCCGAAAGACAAATTAGCTGAGCTGCATATCTAGTTTGTTAGGTATGATCAGATAAAAAAAGAGAGCCGAAAGTTGGCTCTCTTTTTTGTGTGCGTGAACAATGTCAGACTGCGAGGAAGTGCTGTATCACCCGGCTGCCAAAGTAGGAAAGCGTCAGCATCAGTGCACCGAGCAGGCTGAACCAGACGACGCGCCGACCTCGCCATCCTTCATGATAGTGTCCCCAGAGCAACAAAATATAGATGAACCAGGCAAACAGTGAGAACACCGCCTTGTGCAGGTTCTCTTTGTTGTCAATCAGGTCGTCCATATAGAACAAGCCGGTACAAAGCGTCAGCGTGAGTAAGATGACGCCAATCTGCGTGATGTGAAACATCTTACGTTCAATGCCCATCAACGGCGGCATGTCAGCGGCAAACCCTAGCTTCTTGTTCTTGAGCAGATAATCAAGCCAGGCAAGCTGGAGCGCATAAAGTGCCGCAATCAACAAGGTTGCATAGGAAAAAAGTGCCAAGCCGATATGGATCATCAAACCCGGCGACGCTTCCAGATGCGTAATAAACTCACTCGGCATGAAGCTGGCAAAAGCCAAATTGATCAACGCAAAGGTGTAGACGATAGGGAGAATAAACCAGCCGCGATCGCGTGCTGCGACAATCGTCATAACGGTACAGATGATGAGGCTGACCAGCGAACCAATATTCAGCAGACTAAGGTTTTGCCCCACCTGAACATCAAAAATACGTTGATAGAGCGCCACCGCATGGCAGATTAGCGCAGCGCTGGCCGAGAGTATTGCCAGCCGACGATATGCACTGTTCTTGCGCAGCAGACTGGGGATAATCAGTCCGAGGCTGAGTGTGTAGGCGACAAGCGCCACAATAGCGAAAACAGACATACAAATAGGTTATTAAATATCAACTAGGTAAAATAAAGAATCAGTATAGCGTTAGTCGCCGTGGGCACCAACAGTTCTCCGTTAGCAGCGCTGAGATCGTTCCCGCTTTTGTGTATAATCCCTTCTATTCGTGTCGCGCTGCGGCCTGTCTTACGTTGAGCATGAGATATGTTTGAAAATTTAACCGATCGACTCTCGCGCACATTGCGCAATATCAGCGGCCGCGGGCGGTTGACTGAAGAAAACATTAAAGAAACGCTGCGTGAAGTGCGGATGGCATTGCTGGAAGCCGACGTCGCGTTACCCGTGGTGCGTGATTTTATCAATCGTGTAAAAGAACGAGCCGTTGGGCATGAGGTCAACAAAAGCCTGACGCCAGGACAAGAGTTCGTCAAGATTGTTAAAAACGAACTTGTCAGCGCAATGGGCGAAATTAACGCCGAACTAAATCTCGCTGCTCAGCCGCCAGCAGTAGTTCTGATGGCCGGTCTGCAAGGTGCGGGTAAAACGACCAGCGTGGGCAAGTTGGGCAAGTTCCTGCGCGAAAAGCACAAGAAAAAAGTGCTCGTGGTGTCTGCCGACGTTTATCGCCCTGCGGCGATTAAACAGTTGGAAACGCTGGCACAGCAGGTGGGTGTCGATTTTTTCCCATCCGATGTACAGGAGAAACCGCTTGCTATCGTAGAACGTGCATTGCAGCACGCTAAGCTGAAATTCTACGATGTCTTGCTGGTTGATACCGCCGGTCGTCTCCACGTTGATGACGCGATGATGGACGAAATCAAGCAGGTCCATGCGGCAATTAAGCCCGTTGAAACGCTGTTTGTCGTTGATGCCATGACGGGGCAGGATGCGGCAAATACGGCGAAAGCCTTTAATGAAGCGCTGCCGCTGACTGGGGTTATCCTCACCAAAATTGATGGTGATGCCCGTGGTGGTGCGGCGTTGTCTATCCGCCATATTACTGGCAAGCCTATTAAATTTCTCGGCGTCGGTGAAAAAACCGAAGCGTTGGAACCGTTCTACCCCGATCGTGTCGCATCGCGCATTCTCGGTATGGGCGATGTGCTTTCACTGATTGAAGATATTGAAAGCAAGGTTGACCGTACACAGGCAGAGAAGCTGGCGAAGAAGCTGAAAAAGGGCGACGGTTTTGATTTGACCGATTTCTTGGATCAGCTCAAGCAAATGCGCAACATGGGCGGCATGGCGAGCATGATGAGTAAAATGCCGGGCATGGGCCAGTTGCCTGATAATGTTAAGTCACAAATGGATGACAAGGTTCTGGTGCGTATGGAAGCAATCATTAATTCGATGACGCTTCAGGAACGTGCTAAACCCGAAATTATCAAAGGTTCGCGCAAACGCCGTATCGCACTGGGTTCAGGTATGCAGGTGCAGGATGTTAACCGCCTTCTGAAACAGTTTGATGATATGCAACGAATGATGAAGAAGATGAAAAACGGCGGCCTGGCTAAAATGATGCGCGGTATGAAAGGAATGATGCCACCCGGATTCCCGGGACGTTAATCACCGAAATTGAGGGCGTAGAGAAACTCTTGGCGAGATTACACGCTTTAGATTGCTTTTTGCGCCAAAATGAGTAAAATTTTCGGGCTTTTTATATGACATACTGGGCTCCGTTCCTCGATGGAGCCCAGTTGTTTTATTCACTAAAGAGGATGTTATGGTAACAATTCGTTTGGCACGTGGCGGCGCAAAAAAACGCCCCTTCTATCAAGTAGTCGTGACTGATAGCCGCAATGCGCGTGATGGTCGTTTCATCGAGCGCGTAGGTTTCTTCAACCCAATCGCATCTGGTCAAGCAGAAGCCCTGCGTCTGGATCTGGACCGTATCGAGCATTGGCTTGGTCTGGGTGCAACTGTGTCTGATCGCGTATCTTCGCTGATCAAAGACGCTAAAAAAGCAGCATAATCTGTTGCGGTGGTGATAATGAGCAATCAACTCAGCCCAAAACCTCCCGTTAACCCGATTGTTATGGGGAAAATTGGGTCGGCGTATGGCATCCGAGGTTGGCTCAGAGTGTTTTCATCCACCGAAGATGCCGAGAGCATTTTTGATTATCAACCTTGGTTCACCCAGAGTAAAAGTGGTTGGCAGCTTATCGAAATTGAAGGCTGGAAGTATCACAATCAGGATCTGATCATAAAAGTGAAAGGTGCTGATGACCGTGATGCGGCTAATTTATTGACCAATTGTGAAATTGTCGTAGATTCGTCACAACTGCCCGATCTGGGCGAAGGTGATTATTACTGGAAGGATCTTATTGGCTGTCAGGTCGTGACCGTAACAGGTTATGAGTTGGGTAAAATCATCGATATGATGGAAACTGGCTCGAACGATGTGATGGTGATAAAAGCCAACCTGAAAGATGCCTTCGGGGTCAAAGAGCGGCTGGTTCCGTTCCTCACCGAACAGGTTGTTAAGCGCGTCGACCTTTCTGCTCAAACTATTGAAGTAGATTGGGACCCGGGTTTTTGAACTCTGAATCGACCAGTAGTACCCAGCGGAACGAGACTATGTGGATTGGGGTAATTAGCCTGTTTCCAGAGATGTTCCGGGCAATTACTGATTACGGAGTCACTGGCCGGGCAGTTAAAAATGGCCTGCTGAACGTACAGTATTGGAGTCCTCGTGATTTCACTTACGATCGGCATCGCACCGTGGATGACCGACCTTATGGTGGTGGTCCCGGAATGCTGATGATGGTGCAACCTTTACGGGATGCGATCCACGCAGCAAAAGCAGCGGCAGGCGAAGGCGCGAGAGTGATTTACCTATCACCTCAGGGCCGTAAATTAGATCAGCAAGGCGTACGTCAACTCGCTACGAACCAGAAGATGATTCTGGTCTGTGGACGGTACGAAGGGATTGATGAGCGCGTAATTAAAACCGAGATCGATGAAGAATGGTCGATAGGGGATTACGTGCTCAGCGGTGGGGAACTGCCAGCGATGACTCTGATTGACTCCGTTGCCCGTTTTATTCCGGGCGTTCTGGGGCATCAGGCTTCAGCAGAAGAAGACTCTTTTGCTGATGGATTGCTGGACTGTCCTCATTTCACTCGCCCTGAAATACTGGAAGGCATGGACGTTCCAGCAGTGTTACTGTCTGGCAACCATGCTGAGATACGCCGCTGGCGATTGAAGCAGTCGCTGGGCCGAACCTGGCTTAGAAGACCTGAACTTCTGAAAAGCCTAGCTCTGACTGACGAGCAAACAAGGTTGCTGGCTGAATTCCAACGTGAATATCAGTCTGAGCAACGAGAGTATTAGGTGGTTACGCCGGTTTACCGTGTGAACCCAACTATCAGTTTACCTAGGGTAAGAGACATATTATGAGCAACATCATTAAGCAAATCGAAGACGAACAAATGAAGCAGGACGTACCTGCATTTCGTCCGGGTGATACCGTAGAAGTGAAGGTATGGGTTGTTGAAGGTAGCAAAAAACGTCTGCAGGCATTCGAGGGCGTGGTTATCGCTATTCGTAACCGCGGTCTGCATTCTGCATTCACTGTTCGCAAAATTTCTAACGGCGAAGGCGTGGAGCGTGTATTCCAGACTCACTCTCCGGTTGTTGACAGCATTGCTGTTAAACGTCGTGGTGCCGTGCGTAAAGCCAAACTGTACTACCTGCGTGAGCGTACTGGTAAGTCTGCTCGTATCAAAGAGCGTCTTAACTAAGATAGCGCTTTCGCAACATCCGAAAGTTGTTATGAATAAGGGGTTTAGCCAAAGGCTAAGCCCCTTTTTTTGTGCTTGTAGGCTAAAGAGAACCGCAGTGTGGTTGCCATCTCTTTTTGAGAATAGCGCTTTGCTCAAAGTCATATTCTAAGGTATTGGCTATTTTAGTAGCAAAAAGCCCACCAAATTTGGTGGGCTTAGCTTTCCCTGGTGCCATCATTATTTTTTGAATTTCAGTACCATGATGACACCAGATATGGCTATTTTATAAACGTTTATACAGATCAATTTTCTAATATTGATCGGCAACGACGATCAATATATCGCGTTGACGCCAATTTTCTACTCCATTCACAATGGCTTGTTAGCGATGACCGTTGGGTACATGTGCATATGGTCGTTAATAAACTGAATATCAGTAAACCCGGCCTGCTCTAACTGCAACTGTGTTTGTTTGTGGGTGCGAAATGCTGTCCAGGTGGCGCCAATAATGCGGGAGAAAAGTACATATTGAAGCGCTAGCAATTTCGGATCGGTATTTATCCATGGGGAGTCTTGTGACTGCGTAGGGGGCGGCGTCATAAAGCTGGTTATCAGTGTTCCTCCTGGCTTCAGGCCAGAGTAGAAAACACGGTAAAGTTCGGTGACTTTGTCATCATCTTGCTCATAAACATTGAGCCCATTGCTGGTGATCACATCAGCTTGTGCTGCTAAATCAACTGTCCAGGCATCAGCAAGAACCAGTGATATTTGGTTTTCTAACCCTTGCTGACTGGCAAGCTTATAAGCTTCTTCCAGAGCGTGTTTATCGAGATCTATCCCGATTAATTTCACATCTCGGTGTCGCGTATAGTCCAGCAGTAATAAATCAGCCATGACGCCACAGGGGACGGATACCATGACGGCATTGGGGCGTAAGAGTTCTTGAAGCAGACGTTGGAAAATGCTGAATCGTTCACGTGTCGCCAAAACGTTGGGTAATCGTGTGTAGATGGTTTCTTCGAGCGAATTAACATAGTGAGTTGGCTGATGTGTTATCACATTATGTGTCCAATATGCATTTAACCCATGATGTTTCAGTAAAAATCGACCTATCTCAAGGTGGGAGAAGGCGTCTAGAATCGCGAGTTGTTCCTCTACGGAAATACCGGGATGATTGCCGGACTCGATAATGTTGTTCTTTACCGTCGCAACTCGTTCATCATGACTTTCCTGCGATGAAGCCGCGTGTGATAAGAGCCTTGAACTATTATTTGGAGACGGATTATGAGGTTTGTTTGAACCGGGCATGTGAGCACTCCATAATATCAATCGTTATCAGAGATGATGGGGTCAGCTATCAGTGATATATGATTTTCTCGGTATTCCAGCATTAGCCCATTAATAACTTAATGTGATTGTTTCATGTGAGCGATAATAAAGGTGAGGTGTGTCTGACGTATTTCTGTGAGAGTACAAAAGTGAGTGGAATTGTTACCAGATGCGATGAATCATCGCTTTTTTCCAGCTAACTCGCTGATGAGCCTGCGTCATCGTCTTGTCTTCATAAGGGGGGGTTAGGGTACGTTCTGTTGCCAGCGAGTTCGCAGTGTCTCCGCAGACTCGACGCCATCACAGCTGGCGGGGAAATTTTTCCCTGCTTTCCCCCATTCTTCCATAGTGTCTGCTCGGCAAAAAACTGATTGCCCGGCCTGATAACCGCGCAGATAGGTTTCTCGATCGATCTGTGGATCGCCAAACCATTCTTGTAAGGTGCTATCGTCCTTTACGACCATGCCAGATATGGCATCCTGATAGCCTGCTTCATACCAGAACCCAGACCCACTTTTAGCTGGCAGCGACGGTATATTGCTCTGGCATGCCGTCATTAAAAGAATTACAGCCAAGACATAACTGTATTTCATCATCAAACCTTCAATATTTGCGGCCATCGGCCTGAATGAACACGTCTGTCAGACGATGCCTAGCTTTTCTTTCAGCAATTTGAGATAGCGTCGACTGACCGGGATGTGCTTTCCCGTATGTGTCAGCACTTCTGCTGCGCCGTTCTCCATTAACTGGATTTCTTTCAGTTGCTCTGTATTAACCATATATTGACGATGGCAGCGGACAAACGGTGTTTTCTCTTCCAGCGTTTTTAGGGAAAGTTGGGTATAGCCCGATTGGCTTACGCCAACGACGTGTACGCCACTGAGCTCCGAACAAAGATACTCGACTTCCTCAATTTTGAGCAAAAAAATACGATTGTGTCCGTTACAGGGTATATGGCGAAGCAAGGGTTCTGAAATTATCTGTACGTTTTTATTTACACTTATGCCGCGACGTAGGCGGTTGAGTGTTTTGCTTAATCGCTGTGCATCTAGCGGTTTAAGTAAATAGTCAAAAGCATGTTCTTCAAATGCCCTCACCGCATACTCATCATAGGCTGTCACAAAGACGACGTAAGGCATATTTTCTGGGTCTAACATGGCAACCAGCTCTAATCCGCTGACTTTGGGCATCTGTATATCCAGGAAAATCACGTCCGGTTGCAGTCGGTGAATGGCCGGTATTGCCTCCAGCGCATTGCTGCACTGTGCAATGATGGTGATATCAGATTCATTTTCCAGTAGCAGGCTGAGCTCTTCGCGTGCTAGCTGTTCGTCATCGATGATTATGGCTTTCAGCATCCTTCCCCCTTGTTGGCGTAATTCTATCATTATTCGCGCTGAAGATAGGTATGGTTACGTCGGGAAGTGATAGAGCATGCAGATATCGTTTTTCTGGCAATATTTAGGGTGGTAATTTTTTATTTACACTATGTGGATTGAAATCTTTACGGTTCGTGTTATGGTGTAAACATCATACGTAGATTGTTCAGGCAATCGCGAACAGACCGAACTTTTCAGGAATGGGATCATGCAAAAAGATTCACTTAACAATATTAATATCAGTGCAGAACAGATTTTGATTACTCCCGATGAATTGAAAGCCAAGTTTCCACTTAACGATGCGGAACAGCGCGACATTGCGCAGGCGAGATCAACCATTGCGGATATCATTCATGGCCGTGATGATCGGTTGCTGATCGTCTGCGGCCCTTGCTCGATTCATGACACGGATGCTGCGCTGGAATATGCACGACGCTTGCAGTCGCTTGCTGCGGAATTAAGCGATCGTCTCTACATTGTGATGCGTGTTTATTTTGAAAAACCGCGTACTACCGTGGGTTGGAAAGGGCTTATCAACGATCCGTTCATGGATGGTTCATTTGATGTTGAAGCCGGGCTGCACATTGCACGTGGTCTGCTGCTAGAACTGGTGAATATGGGGCTACCGCTGGCAACAGAAGCGCTTGATCCGAACAGCCCGCAGTATCTGGGCGATCTATTTAGCTGGTCAGCTATCGGTGCACGTACGACGGAATCTCAAACACACCGCGAGATGGCTTCTGGCTTGTCGATGCCTGTCGGGTTCAAAAATGGAACGGATGGCAGCCTGGGAACGGCCATCAATGCGATGAGAGCCGCTGCAATGCCGCATCGTTTCGTTGGTATTAATCAAACCGGGCAGGTTTGTTTGCTGCAAACGCAGGGGAACGTTGACGGTCATGTCATTCTGCGCGGTGGTAAGAAGCCAAACTACAGTGCGCAAGATGTCGCCGAGTGTGAAAAACAGATGCAGGAAGCAGGACTGAGACCCGCGCTGATGATAGATTGTAGCCACGGCAATTCGAATAAAGACTACCGCCGTCAGCCACTTGTTGTTGAATCTGCGATTGAACAAATCAAGGCGGGAAATCGTTCCATTATAGGTTTGATGCTGGAAAGCCACCTTAACGAGGGGAGCCAGTCTTCAGAACAACCGCGTTCAGATATGCGCTACGGTGTATCGGTCACGGATGCCTGCATCAGTTGGGAAAGTACAGAAACGTTGCTGCGTTCCGTTCATCAAGATCTGAGTGCCGCACGTGTGAAACATTCAGGAGAGTAACAAGATATGGTAGCTGAACTGACCGCATTACGTGATCAGATAGATGAGGTAGATAAGGAGCTTGTCGCGCTGTTATCACGTCGGTTGCGTTTGGTGGCGGAAGTAGGTGAAGTCAAAAGTCGCTACGGTTTACCCATTTATGCGCCCGATCGTGAAGCGGCCATGCTCAGCTCACGTCGCAAAGAGGCGGCATCGCTGGGGGTTCCGCCTGATCTCATTGAAGATATCCTGCGGCGCACCATGCGTGAATCCTATTCTAGCGAGAACGACAAAGGCTTTAAAACGCTGTGTCCACAACTGCGTCCGGTCGTCATCATTGGTGGCCGTGGTCAAATGGGCAATTTGTTCGAGAAAATGCTGACGCTGTCGGGATATCAGGTGAGGATTCTGGAGCAAGATGACTGGCCTCGCGCTGATGAACTGTTGTCTGATGCAGGTATGGTGATTGTTAGTGTACCGATTCACGTTACCGAACAGATTATTGCCCGTTTGCCTACTTTGCCAGATGATTGTATTTTGGTTGATCTGGCGTCGGTAAAAAATGGCCCGCTTCAGGCAATGTTGGCGGCACATAGCGGCCCTGTACTCGGTTTGCACCCGATGTTTGGGCCAGACAGTGGTAGTCTTGCCAAGCAGGTTGTCGTTTATTGTGATGGGCGGCAACCGGAGGCCTATCAGTGGCTACTGGAACAGATTCAGGTATGGGGCGCGCGTCTGCATCGTATCAGCGCGGTCGAACACGATCAGAACATGATGTTTATTCAAGCGCTGCGTCACTTCGCGACATTCGCCTATGGGCTGCATTTAGCAGAGGAGAATGTGCAGCTTGAACAGCTGTTAGCGCTGTCATCGCCGATCTATCGTCTGGAATTGATTATGGTCGGGCGGTTGTTTGCACAGGACCCACAGCTGTATGCCGACATTATCATGTCTTCAGAGGATAACCTGGCGCTGATTAAGCGTTACTACAAACGTTTTGGCGAAGCGATTGAGTTACTGGAGCAGGCAGATAAAGCGGAATTTATTAGTAGCTTCAAGAAAGTCGAACACTGGTTTGGCGACTATGCCAAACGTTTTCAGGCAGAAAGCCGGGTGCTTTTGCGTCAGGCAAACGATATTCGCCAATAGCTCGATTTGATCTTTTAACTGTGTTTGAGCGTTGAATTATGTTTGGGAAGCCATCCGGGTGGATAACCCGGATGGCTTTTTCAATTATTCGTTCACATCGACCGGTACGACGTTTTCGCTAGGATAGCAGCCCAATACTTTTAGTGAGCGGGTAATGGGGGATAACCCTTTTAGTGCTTTCTGCATAGCATCGCTGCGCAAATTAGCCTGCACATCAAGATAGAACATCTCTTCCCACGGGTTGCCGTTGATTGGTCTGGACTCCAGCTTGGTCATCACAATACCGTTATCACGCAATACTAACAGTGCTTCTACCAATGCGCCTGACTGTTGGCCCGTCGCCATAATCAGCGTAGTTTTCGCAGGTACTTGCTCAGTCACATCAATAGGCTTGCGCGCTAATACAATGAAACGAGTGATGTTTTGCGATTGATTTGCCAGATTATGTTCCAGTACCTGTAGCTGATAAAGCTGACCACCGGCTTCGCTGCCGAGGGCTGCTGCTGTTGGTGAGTTAAGCGCCGCGACTTTCTCCATCGCTGCTGCGGTGCTCTCACAATATTCAATCTTCCAATGCGGGAAACGATTGATGAAATGGCTGCACTGCTGGAATGGCTGAGGATGGCTATAAACCGTTTCGATTTGTTCCAGAGACGTATCGGTGGCGACCAAAACGCAGTGATTTATCGGGTTGGTTAATTCGCCGACGATGGATAACCCCGTATGTTGCAGTAGGTCGTAAACGTCGTTGATCGAACCGGAACTGGTGTTTTCAATCGGCAGAACGGCATAGTCGGCTTGCCCAGTTTCCACCATGTTGAAGATGTCCTGAAATTTCTGGCAACCACACTCAACCAATTGCTCGAAGTGTCGTGCGGCGTATTGGCGTGCGGCGAGATGGGAGTAAGAACCTTTTGGGCCAAGAAACGCAATGCGTGCAGAGTGTGCCGTTGTTTGGTTGAGGTGATGTTGTAAGAGAGCCTGCTGTGTCAGTACCGAATCTTCAATAATGAGCTGAAATAAGCGGGTAATATAGTGACCATCAAGATGATGTTTTTTCCCTGCCGCTGTCAGTTTGTCCAGCAAATCGCGTTCACGCTCCTTATCACGGATTGGGCGATGCGAATGTAACTTGCTGCGCGCAACGTCCAGCGCCAGTTCACGCCTTTGTGCCAACAATTCAATTAATTGCAGATCCAATGCGCTGATGCGTTCTCGCAGTGCCAGTAATGGGTTGTCTGTCATGATGCCGGTTACCTGTCTTATGTTCTTATATAAAAAAAGCCTCCTGGTCAGGAGGCTTTTTTGTTCGTCTTCGTATTCTTGCTCTTACGACGAATCGCCTCCCAAATCAGGGGAAGGTGAAAAAGAATACGAAGAAGAACAGTTTATTGATCATGTTTGCTCGGTTAGTCAGGAAGATATCTAACTTCTGAACAGGTAAGGTAACTGTTGGCTTTTCATCCTGTCAATACAAAATCGCCGAGCGCAATTTTAAACCCTGCATGATATTGGTGCCTTAGGTCGCAGCATAATGATATGTAGTATGCAAAAACGCGCCCTTGGGCGCGTTATATTGAGGTAAAGAGAACAAGAGCTTACTCTTCTTGAGTTGGCTGTAAATTGGCTTCTTTGACGCCAGCTACCGCACGTCTGGCTTCACCTTTATGTTGGAGTTTGTCCAACTGGCGTTCAAGCTTGGTAATCAACTCATTGATAGCGGCATACATATCATCATGTTTGGCGCTGGCAACCAATGGGCCATTTGGCGTACTGATAGTGGCATCGGCCACAAAACCCTGCGGTTCTTTTGACAGAATAATATGCGGGTTGATCAACTGGGTTTGCCATTTGTCCAGCTTAGAAAGACGGTCTTCGACATGCTGACGAATTGCGGGGGTGATATCCATTTGCTTACTGGTAATATTAATAGTCATATAAACTTACCTCTCTGCCTATGTCCGTCTTGGATAATTTCAGCATACCGCGAGTTGTGGCAAAAAGCGTGATGTTGATCAGTTTTTTTCGTCACTTTTTGTCAAGAAAACGCGATTTGTGAAGCACCATTGGGAATAGAAGGGAAGTCCTTGAAGGGAGCATCTGGCCTATGCCATTATTGATGGGATGTATTGAGGTTACCGCGCTGTTGTTGACTCCCTTCCCCCCTGTTTTTTCTGCTCATCGACGTATAACGAATTGATTGAACCATAAAAAAACGGCAACCGAAGTCGCCGTCTTATTATGGGATGTCACGTATCGTTTATGCCGGATTAGCCGCGATGACTTTTGCAACTTTGTCTGCCTGTGCAGCCAGTTGCAGTTCACGATAGGCGTTTTCCATCAACGGCAGAGCATTTTTTGTTGCTTGGGTATCTGGGTAATCACGCAGCATTTGCTCAACGCGATTAACTACTGCCACATAAGCGCCGCGTTTCGTGTAGTATTGCGCGACAGAAAGTTCATACTTGGCCAAACGCTCTTTGAGGTAAACCAAACGCTTGTTTGCGTCGGTGGCATATTGACTGTTCGGATATCCCTGAATGAGCTTGCTGAAATCCCTGAATGCGGTGCGGGCATACTGCGGGTCGCGATCGGAACGATCGACCCCGAAGAAGCCTTGTAACGCGCTATCATCCAGCGCCATGTCGGTCAGGCCGCGCATGTACAGGACATAATCCACGTTTGGATGGGTCGGGTTGAGCCGCAGGAAGCGGTCAATAGAAGCTTGGGCTAATGGCAACTCTGCGGATTTGTAGTAGGCGTAGATCAAATCCAACTGTACTTGCTGCGAATAGGGGCCAAAAGGATACCGGTTATCCAGTGCTTCCAACTGCGTGATGGCTGCTTTAAAGTTGCCGTCCTGCAGTTTTTGTTGAGCATTGGCATAGATTTCAGATGGCGGACTATCAGGAACCGCATCTTTGGAATTGCTGGAGCAACCAGCCAGCGCCAGGCTCAACGTGGCGGCAGCCACCAGATATTTCATACGCGTCATGACGTTTTGATTATCCTCAGAATGTTATTCCGGGAGGCTGTCCGTTAAGCTCCCGATTTAGACCAGCTACAATAGTACATTATTTTAAACGGCGTCGCCGTCAAAACCCAACGTTAACGAAGAAGCTGCATAATATGGCACAACAAGTACAACTCACCGCAACGGTGGCCGAATCTCAACTCGGACAACGTTTAGATCAGGCTTTGGCCGAATTGTTCCCTGATTATTCACGATCCCGCATAAAAGAGTGGATTCTTGAGAATCGAGTACAGATTAACGGCAATGTCATCAATAAGCCAAAAGAGAAAGTACTTGGCGGCGAATCGGTAGCCATTGATGCATTGATTGAAGAAGAAGCACGCTGGGAAGCGCAGGATATCAAGCTGGATATCGTGTATGAAGATGAGGACATTCTCGTCATCAACAAACCCAGAGATCTGGTGGTTCACCCCGGTGCGGGTAATCCGGATGGCACGGTATTGAATGCCTTGTTACATCATTATCCTGAGATTGTCGATGTGCCCCGGGCCGGGATTGTACATCGGCTTGATAAAGATACGACAGGACTCATGGTCGTCGCGAAAACTGTGCCAGCACAGACGCGTCTTGTAGAGGCGTTGCAGGCACGCGAAATCACTCGCGAGTATGAAGCCGTTGCGATTGGTTCGATGACGGCTGGCGGCATGGTTGAGCAACCTATCGCCCGTCATGCAACTAAGCGTACTCACATGGCGGTGCACCCGATGGGCAAGCCAGCGGTAACACATTACCGCATCATGGAACACTTCCGTGCGCATACCCGTCTGCGGTTGCGGTTGGAAACAGGGCGTACCCACCAAATTCGCGTGCATATGTCACACATTAACCATCCACTGGTTGGCGATCAGCTATACGGTGGGCG
Source organism: Pectobacterium punjabense (assembly GCF_012427845.1). NCBI lineage: Bacteria > Pseudomonadati > Pseudomonadota > Gammaproteobacteria > Enterobacterales > Pectobacteriaceae > Pectobacterium > Pectobacterium punjabense. The sequence goes on along the minus strand of NZ_CP038498.1, from coordinate 3,544,709 downwards.
TCCTCGTCCGCCAAAAGGCGCATCGGATGATTTTATAGAAACGCTGCGAGGGTTTGACCGTCAGGCTCTGCACGCTACCATGCTGCGCTTCTACCATCCGATTACCGGAATCCAAATGGAGTGGCATGCGGCACTGCCGCAGGATATGGTCGATCTGATTGATGCGCTGAAAGCTGATACCGAAGCGTTTAAGGATCAACTCGACTGGTAATGTATTCAATTTGATAAATGCTGATTTATAGAGGTGACGGACTATGCTGATATACCCCGACTGGCCTGTGCCAGAAAGTGTGAAATCTTGTAGTACGACGCGTATTGGCGGGCGTAGCGCGGCACCTTATGATTCGCTGAATGTGGGCAATCATGTGGGTGATGAACCCGCAAACGTCACCGCAAATCGGCAAACGCTGGTGTCGCTGGCAGATCTTCCTGCCATGCCGCATTGGTTGGAACAGGTTCATGGTACCGATGTGATTCGTATTGGTGAGGCTTTGCCATCGGCCGTTTGCGGTGATGCTGCTTATACGGATAAGAAAGGTCAGGTTTGTGCGGTGATGACGGCTGACTGTTTGCCGGTGCTTTTTTGTGCAGTCAGCGGCGACGAAGTGGCTGCTGCACATGCCGGTTGGCGTGGATTGCACGCGGGGGTGCTGGAAGAAACGTTAGCCTGTTTCCGAACGAAACCCGCACAAATTATGGCGTGGCTGGGACCCGCTATCGGGCCTAACGCTTTTGAAGTTGGGCCAGAAGTTAGGGACGCGTTTATTCAGCATGATGCGTCGGCTGCCTCTGCATTTCGGCCTGAAGGAAACAAGTTTTTTGCCGATATTTACCAACTGGCAAGTTTGCGTTTATGCGCGGCAGGGGTAACGCAAATTTTTGGTGGAAATTCTTGTACTGTGAGCGAGCCTCACAAATTTTTCTCTTATCGGCGTGATGGCGTGACTGGCCGTATGGCAAGTTTAATCTGGCTGATATAACCTATTGAATTAAGGCGATCCAAGACAAGTAACGTTTAAATCCTGTCACGACTGGCAAAATAACCTTGAAATTTTTGAGGGATGACCTCATTTAATCTCCAGTAGCAATTTTGACCAGTGTACGGGAGGTGTTATGCGTCTGGATCGTCTTACCAACAAATTCCAACTTGCTCTTGCCGATGCCCAGTCTCTTGCCCTTGGGCGCGATCACCAGTTTATCGACTCACTTCATTTGATGAGCGCTTTGCTTCATCAGGACGGAGGAACTGTTGGTCCACTTCTGACTGTTGCAGGAGCTAATCTTAATCACCTGAAAACCGAAATCGACCAGGCAATCACGCGTTTGCCTCAGGTTGAAGGTACGGATGGTGATGTCCAACCTTCGAACGAGTTAGTCCGCGTATTGAATATGTGCGACAAACTCGCGCAAAAGCGTGGTGATACCTTTATTTCCTCAGAACTTTTCGTGCTTGCCGCTCTGGAGTCCCGCGGCACGCTGGGGGATATATTGAAAAAGGCGGGTGTCACGCAGCAAGGTGTAACAAACGCGATTGATCAAGTGAGAGGAGGAGAACAAGTGAACGATCAGGGGGCTGAAGATCAGCGCCAGGCATTAAAGAAATTCACGATTGATCTCACTGAACGTGCAGAACAAGGCAAGCTCGACCCCGTTATCGGGCGTGATGAAGAAATTCGCCGCACTATCCAGGTGTTACAACGTCGGACCAAAAATAATCCGGTATTAATCGGTGAGCCTGGTGTGGGTAAAACTGCGATAGTTGAAGGGTTAGCCCAACGTATCGTTAATGGAGAAGTGCCTGAAGGCTTGAAAAACAAGCGCGTACTTTCGCTGGATATGGGCGCGCTGGTGGCGGGTGCGAAATATCGTGGTGAGTTTGAAGAACGTCTGAAAGGCGTGCTCAACGATCTGTCTAAACAGGAAGGCAACGTCATTCTGTTTATTGATGAACTCCATACGATGGTGGGCGCGGGTAAAGCTGATGGCGCGATGGATGCCGGCAATATGTTAAAACCTGCGCTGGCGCGTGGTGAACTACATTGCGTTGGGGCGACTACGCTGGATGAATATCGTCAATATATTGAAAAAGACGCCGCTCTTGAGCGTCGTTTCCAGAAAGTTTTTGTTGCGGAACCTACCGTTGAAGACACTATTGCGATTCTGCGTGGGCTGAAAGAACGCTATGAATTGCATCATCATGTACAAATCACTGACCCGGCAATTGTCGCGGCGGCAATGCTATCCCATCGCTATATTGCGGATCGTCAGTTGCCGGATAAAGCGATTGACCTGATTGATGAAGCGGCATCCAGCATTCGTATTCAGATGGATTCAAAACCAGAGCCTCTTGATCGGCTTGAGCGCCGAATCATCCAATTAAAACTGGAACAACAGGCGCTGAAAAAAGAATCTGATGAAGCTAGCCTGAAGCGACTTGAATTGCTAAATGCGGAGCTTGACCAAAAAGAGCGTGAATATTCTCAACAAGACGAAGAGTGGAAAGCGGAAAAGGCGTCACTCACAGGAACGCAGAATATTAAGGCTTCTTTAGAACAGGCCAAAATTGCATTGGAACAGGCTCGCCGTCAGGGTGACTTGGGGAAAATGTCTGAGCTGCAATACGGCAAAATTCCTGAGCTGGAAAAACAGCTGGCAGCAGCAACACTGCAGGAAGGTAAAACGGTTCATTTGCTGCGTAATAGAGTCACCGATGCTGAAATCGCTGATGTGTTGGCACGTTGGACAGGAATTCCCGTTTCCCGCATGTTGGAAAGCGAGAAAGAAAAATTATTGCGAATGGAAGATGAACTGCACCAGCGGGTGATTGGGCAGAACGAAGCCGTAGAAGCCGTTGCGAATTCTATCCGTCGTAGTCGGGCAGGGTTATCTGACCCTAACCGTCCGATTGGGTCGTTCCTGTTCCTTGGGCCGACAGGTGTTGGGAAAACGGAACTCTGCAAAACGCTGGCAACTTTTCTCTTTGACAGCGATGACGCCATGGTGCGCATCGATATGTCTGAGTTTATGGAGAAACACTCGGTTTCACGTTTAGTCGGTGCGCCTCCTGGATACGTCGGTTATGAAGAAGGGGGCTACTTGACGGAAGCCGTGCGCCGTCGTCCCTACTCGGTCATTTTGCTGGATGAGATCGAAAAGGCACATCCTGATGTGTTTAATATCCTGCTTCAGGTATTGGATGATGGCCGTCTTACTGATGGACAGGGGAGAACGGTCGACTTCCGTAATACTGTCGTCATCATGACGTCAAACCTAGGATCAGACCTTATTCAAGAACGCTTTGGTGAGCGCAGCTATACCGAAATGAGAGATATGGTTCTTGAAGTTGTTAGCCACAGCTTCCGTCCTGAGTTTATTAACCGTATTGATGAAGTCGTTGTATTCCATCCACTGGGAAGGGCGCATATTACATCGATCGCACAAATTCAGCTCCAGAGACTGTACAAACGTCTTGAAGAGCGTGGATATAGCGTCACGATCGCGGATGCTGCTTTAGATATGCTCGGAGAGGTCGGGTTTGATCCTGTCTATGGTGCACGCCCGCTTAAAAGAGCGATACAGCAGCTGATAGAGAACCCACTCGCTCAGCAGATACTGGGGGGGAAACTGATACCCGGTAAACCGATCACATTAGATGTTGAAGGTGAACAAATAGTCGCACGACAGGAATAATGTGAAGCGGTAAGCAATCAACGGGGGGCATTTGCTAATGAATGTCTCCCGTTTTACGTTTTAAGCTCATATTGTATTCATATTCTGTATGTGGAATACGCTAAATACTGGTTTTTGGTTTGTTTTTGAACGCTTGGAAAATAATTTGAATTTAGCACTTGTCAGCCGCCGAGAAGTCCCTATAATGCGCCTCCACTGACACGGCAACAGCGACACGCGGTTGGGGTGACAGAAAAAAGATTTAATAAAGACGGTCAGTAATGACTTGACTTTAAAGCGGATTAGCATAGTATATGCAGCCCGCGCCACCGTAGAAGTGGCACTGCTCTTTAACAATATAATCAGACAATCTGTGTGGGCACTCACAAGACCGTATCTTAACGATATAAAAAAGTCTTGAAGAGTGAACAACAGTAAATTCATTACGAATAAACAGTTTTAATTCTTTGAGCATCGCTGACGAGTTCAGCAAATCAAACAAATCTTAAATTGAAGAGTTTGATCATGGCTCAGATTGAACGCTGGCGGCAGGCCTAACACATGCAAGTCGAGCGGTAGCACAGGGGAGCTTGCTCCCTGGGTGACGAGCGGCGGACGGGTGAGTAATGTCTGGGAAACTGCCTGATGGAGGGGGATAACTACTGGAAACGGTAGCTAATACCGCATAACGTCTTCGGACCAAAGAGGGGGACCTTCGGGCCTCTTGCCATCGGATGTGCCCAGATGGGATTAGCTAGTAGGTGAGGTAATGGCTCACCTAGGCGACGATCCTAGCTGGTCTGAGAGGATGACCAGCCACACTGGAACTGAGACACGGTCCAGACTCCTACGGGAGGCAGCAGTGGGGAATATTGCACAATGGGCGCAAGCCTGATGCAGCCATGCCGCGTGTGTGAAGAAGGCCTTCGGGTTGTAAAGCACTTTCAGCGGGGAGGAAGGCGGTGAGATTAATACTCTCATCGATTGACGTTACCCGCAGAAGAAGCACCGGCTAACTCCGTGCCAGCAGCCGCGGTAATACGGAGGGTGCAAGCGTTAATCGGAATGACTGGGCGTAAAGCGCACGCAGGCGGTCTGTTAAGTTGGATGTGAAATCCCCGGGCTTAACCTGGGAACTGCATTCAAAACTGACAGGCTAGAGTCTTGTAGAGGGGGGTAGAATTCCAGGTGTAGCGGTGAAATGCGTAGAGATCTGGAGGAATACCGGTGGCGAAGGCGGCCCCCTGGACAAAGACTGACGCTCAGGTGCGAAAGCGTGGGGAGCAAACAGGATTAGATACCCTGGTAGTCCACGCTGTAAACGATGTCGATTTGGAGGTTGTGCCCTTGAGGCGTGGCTTCCGGAGCTAACGCGTTAAATCGACCGCCTGGGGAGTACGGCCGCAAGGTTAAAACTCAAATGAATTGACGGGGGCCCGCACAAGCGGTGGAGCATGTGGTTTAATTCGATGCAACGCGAAGAACCTTACCTACTCTTGACATCCAGAGAATTTGCTAGAGATAGCTTAGTGCCTTCGGGAACTCTGAGACAGGTGCTGCATGGCTGTCGTCAGCTCGTGTTGTGAAATGTTGGGTTAAGTCCCGCAACGAGCGCAACCCTTATCCTTTGTTGCCAGCGAGTAATGTCGGGAACTCAAAGGAGACTGCCGGTGATAAACCGGAGGAAGGTGGGGATGACGTCAAGTCATCATGGCCCTTACGAGTAGGGCTACACACGTGCTACAATGGCGTATACAAAGAGAAGCGACCTCGCGAGAGCAAGCGGACCTCATAAAGTACGTCGTAGTCCGGATTGGAGTCTGCAACTCGACTCCATGAAGTCGGAATCGCTAGTAATCGTAGATCAGAATGCTACGGTGAATACGTTCCCGGGCCTTGTACACACCGCCCGTCACACCATGGGAGTGGGTTGCAAAAGAAGTAGGTAGCTTAACCTTCGGGAGGGCGCTTACCACTTTGTGATTCATGACTGGGGTGAAGTCGTAACAAGGTAACCGTAGGGGAACCTGCGGTTGGATCACCTCCTTACCAAGAAGATGTGCGTTAAGTGAAGTGCTCACACAGATTGTCTGATGAAAATACTGAGCAAGCGCACCTGTTGATGTAATGAGTGTTAACTCACACTGACGCGATAGTGCCGGATTTTTAATTCGGTACGGATTTTTCGTGTCCCCATCGTCTAGAGGCCTAGGACACTGCCCTTTCACGGCTGTAACAGGGGTTCGAATCCCCTTGGGGACGCCAATCCGATAATGAGTGAAAGACATTATCATGAATATCTTAAAGATGATTCTTCGGAGTCATGTTTACGATATTGCTCTTTAACAATCTGGAACAAGCTGAAAATTGAAACATGACAGCTGACAAAACACGATGGCCTTCGGGTGTGTCGTGGTGAATCAGTCTGTCAATGAGTCTCTCAAATAATCGCAGCGCGATGATGAATCGAAAGAAACATCTTCGGGTTGTGAGGTTAAGCGACTAAGCGTACACGGTGGATGCCTAGGCAGTCAGAGGCGATGAAGGGCGTGCTAATCTGCGATAAGCGTCGGTAAGCTGATATGAAGCGTTATACCCGACGATACCCGAATGGGGAAACCCAGTGTGTTTCGACACATTATCATGACATGAATACATAGTGTCATGAGGCGAACCGGGGGAACTGAAACATCTCAGTACCCCGAGGAAAAGAAATCAACCGAGATTCCCCTAGTAGCGGCGAGCGAACGGGGAGGAGCCCAGAACCTGAATCAGTTTGTGTGTTAGTGGAAGCGTCTGGAAAGTCGCACAGTAAAGGGTGATAGTCCCGTACACAAAAATGCACAAGTTGTGAGTTCGATGAGTAGGGCGGGACACGTGACATCCTGTCTGAATATGGGGGGACCATCCTCCAAGGCTAAATACTCCTGACTGACCGATAGTGAACCAGTACCGTGAGGGAAAGGCGAAAAGAACCCCGGCGAGGGGAGTGAAATAGAACCTGAAACCGTGTACGTACAAGCAGTGGGAGCCTACTTGTTAGGTGACTGCGTACCTTTTGTATAATGGGTCAGCGACTTATATTCTGTAGCAAGGTTAACCGAATAGGGGAGCCGCAGGGAAACCGAGTCTTAACTGGGCGTTAAGTTGCAGGGTATAGACCCGAAACCCGGTGATCTAGCCATGGGCAGGTTGAAGGTTGGGTAACACTAACTGGAGGACCGAACCGACTAATGTTGAAAAATTAGCGGATGACTTGTGGCTGGGGGTGAAAGGCCAATCAAACCGGGAGATAGCTGGTTCTCCCCGAAAGCTATTTAGGTAGCGCCTCGTGAACTCATCTTCGGGGGTAGAGCACTGTTTCGGCTAGGGGGTCATCCCGACTTACCAACCCGATGCAAACTACGAATACCGAAGAATGTTATCACGGGAGACACACGGCGGGTGCTAACGTTCGTCGTGAAGAGGGAAACAGACCGCCAGCTAAGGTCCCAAAGTCATGGTTAAGTGGGAAACGATGTGGGAAGGCATAGACAGCCAGGATGTTGGCTTAGAAGCAGCCATCATTTAAAGAAAGCGTAATAGCTCACTGGTCGAGTCGGCCTGCGCGGAAGATGTAACGGGGCTAAACCATGCACCGAAGCTGCGGCAGCGACACTTAGGTGTTGTTGGGTAGGGGAGCGTTCTGTAAGCCGTTGAAGGTGGCCTGTGAGGGTTGCTGGAGGTATCAGAAGTGCGAATGCTGACATAAGTAACGATAATGCGGGTGAAAAACCCGCACGCCGGAAGACCAAGGGTTCCTGTCCAACGTTAATCGGGGCAGGGTGAGTCGACCCCTAAGGCGAGGCTGAAAAGCGTAGTCGATGGGAAACAGGTTAATATTCCTGTACTCGGTGTTACTGCGAAGGGGGGACGGAGAAAGCTAGGTTATCCGGGCGACGGTTGTCCCGGTTTAAGCGTGAAGGTGGGTGACTTAGGTAAATCCGGGTCATCGTTAACACTGAGGCGTGATGACGAGTCACTACGGTGATGAAGTAACCAATGCTACGCTTCCAGGAAAAGCCTCTAAGCTCCAGGTAACATCAAATCGTACCCCAAACCGACACAGGTGGTCAGGTAGAGAATACTCAGGCGCTTGAGAGAACTCGGGTGAAGGAACTAGGCAAAATGGTGCCGTAACTTCGGGAGAAGGCACGCTGGCGCGTAGGTGAAGTCCCTTGCGGATGGAGCTGAAGCCAGTCGCAGATACCAGCTGGCTGCAACTGTTTAATAAAAACACAGCACTGTGCAAACACGAAAGTGGACGTATACGGTGTGACGCCTGCCCGGTGCCGGAAGGTTAATTGATGGGGTCAGCCGCAAGGCGAAGCTCTTGATCGAAGCCCCGGTAAACGGCGGCCGTAACTATAACGGTCCTAAGGTAGCGAAATTCCTTGTCGGGTAAGTTCCGACCTGCACGAATGGCGTAATGATGGCCAGGCTGTCTCCACCCGAGACTCAGTGAAATTGAACTCGCTGTGAAGATGCAGTGTACCCGCGGCAAGACGGAAAGACCCCGTGAACCTTTACTATAGCTTGACACTGAACCTTGAGCCTTGATGTGTAGGATAGGTGGGAGGCTTTGAAGTGTGGACGCCAGTCTGCATGGAGCCAACCTTGAAATACCACCCTTTAATGTTTGATGTTCTAACGTAGGCCCGTAATCCGGGTTGCGGACAGTGTCTGGTGGGTAGTTTGACTGGGGCGGTCTCCTCCCAAAGCGTAACGGAGGAGCACGAAGGTTAGCTAATCCTGGTCGGACATCAGGAGGTTAGTGCAAAGGCATAAGCTAGCTTGACTGCGAGAGTGACAGCTCGAGCAGGTGCAGCAGGTCTTAGTGATCCGGTGGTTCTGAATGGAAGGGCCATCGCTCAACGGATAAAAGGTACTCCGGGGATAACAGGCTGATACCGCCCAAGAGTTCATATCGACGGCGGTGTTTGGCACCTCGATGTCGGCTCATCACATCCTGGGGCTGAAGTAGGTCCCAAGGGTATGGCTGTTCGCCATTTAAAGTGGTACGCGAGCTGGGTTTAGAACGTCGTGAGACAGTTCGGTCCCTATCTGCCGTGGGCGTTGGAAGATTGAGAGGGGTTGCTCCTAGTACGAGAGGACCGGAGTGAACGCACCACTGGTGTACGGGTTGTGATGCCAATTGCATTGCCCGGTAGCTAAGTGCGGAAGAGATAACCGCTGAAAGCATCTAAGCGGGAAACTTGCCTCGAGATGAGTCTTCCCTGGACACTTGATGTCCCTGAAGGGCCGTTGAAGACGACGACGTAGATAGGCTGGGTGTGTAAGCGTAGCGATACGTTGAGCTAACCAGTACTAATGACCCGAGAGGCTTAACCTTACAACACCGAAGGTGTTTTGTGGGTGATGAAAGACTCATAGAGAACGATATTCAGCTTGTTCAGAGATTGGTTCTGATGGTTGTGCGATACAAAAGAAAAGTAGAGCATAACGGTTGGAATGAAACAGAATTTGCCTGGCGGCGATAGCGCGGTGGTCCCACCTGACCCCATGCCGAACTCAGAAGTGAAACGCCGTAGCGCCGATGGTAGTGTGGGGCTTCCCCATGTGAGAGTAGGGAACTGCCAGGCATCAAATTAAGCAGTAAGCCGGAGTAATCCGGTGGTTGTAAAGAAATTCGGTGGAGCGGTAGTTCAGTTGGTTAGAATACCTGCCTGTCACGCAGGGGGTCGCGGGTTCGAGCCCCGTCCGTTCCGCCACTTATTTGAAAAGCCCTAAGCGTTAGCTTAGGGCTTTTTGATATGTGTAGAATTAGAATTTTTAGATAATCCTCTCTTTTTTCTTCTCCTTATGTTTTTTCGTCAATCAACCATTTTCTCTTTTTCTTCCCTATCGGCCAGCGCATATGACAAGTCTGCGATAAAATTCTTGTAACGGAAGAGGACATTTTTTTGGTAGGGTATTTGGTGTATTGAAACGGATAGTGGACGAGGCGTGCGGAAAAGAACCTATGCAATGAGATATGTTGCTGGCCAACCAGCTGAACGTATCTTTCCTCCTGGGGAAATGTATTATCCAGGGCAAACGATACCGACAGGCTCGTTGTTGCTGGAGGGGGATGTTTTACGCGTAATGGTGTGGAATATTTTTAAGCAACAAAGAATGAATTGGCTTTCTGTGTTGCAAAATTTCGGCAAAGGTACCCAGCTTGTTCTATTACAGGAAGCGCAAAGTACGCCAGACCTTATCCGTTTTGCAACCACTAACTACCTTTTTGCCGATCAGGTACCTGCGATTATCCTCCCACAACACCCATCCGGTGTGATGACGCTATCAGCAGCCCAACCGGTATATTGCTGTCCTTTACGTGAACGCGAACCTTTACTGCGTTTGGCCAAGTCTTCTTTAGTGACGGTATATGCGCTTCAGAATGGGCAGAGGCTGATGGTTATCAATATCCATGCAGTTAACTTTAGTTTTGGTGTTGAAGTTTATACCAAACAATTGGCTGCAATTGGGGAGCAGCTCATACATCATCAAGGGCCTGCTATTATGGCTGGAGATTTCAATGCATGGAGTCAGCAACGTATTAACGCACTTAATCGGTTTGCGATAAGGATGGGGCTACAGGAGGTGTGTTTTGTTGATGACCAGCGGCGTAAGGCGTTTGGCCGGCCGCTAGATTTCGTCTTTTACCGTGAATTGACCGTTAACCAGTCTTCTGTATTGGTGACTCAGGCTTCAGATCATAATCCATTGCTTGTCGAATTCAGCCTGATTTAATTGCGATAAAAAAACAGCCCTCTACATTTCTGTAGGAGGGCTGCGTTTCGTTGCTGATTCTGATATGACGTTAAGAATCAGGTTTTATGTTGCTGCTAACATAAAGCGTCAGACGATCGCCTGGCTGGATGTTGGCATTCTTATTGATAACCGTATTCCACCGCATTACGTCAGCGATATTTACGCCGTGGCGTTTAGCAATACTTGCCAGCGAATCACCCTTTCGTACCTGATAGGTGATAGAGCTGTTATTACCTGAGGCTTTGGCAACTTGCAATGTCTGCCCAACCTTGAGCGCACCAGCGCTACGTAGATTGTTCCAGCTCTGCAAATCTTTCGTGCTGACATTAAGCCGTGCCGCAATGGCTGATAAGGTATCACCTGAGCGTACCTTATACTGCTGTGATGCTGGCGTTGACTGTGTTTGCGCTAAGCGTGTTGGTTGAATCGCTGCGATGTCACCATCAGCCAGTGAATCTTTCAACTGCTCAACGTGAGCTTTAGGAACCATAATGTAATGTGGCCCATTTGGTGCGGTTACATTACGCTTATAGCCCGAGTTATAGCTCTTCAGCTTATTCAACGACAGTCCAGCCATCTCAGCGGCTTGAGTCAATTCTATCTGCTGCCCCAGCTCAACTTTGGCTAATGCCCGGCTTTCGTTGGGTTGCGGCAGGCTAACGCCATACTTCTTGCTGTTTTTAAGAATATCGCTCAAGGCTAACATCTTAGGAACATAAATGGACGTTTCACGTGGTAACGCCAATGCCCAAAAGTTGGTTGATTTCCCTTTTGCTTTATTTACTTTCATCGCCTGCATGACACGGCCTTCACCACTGTTGTATGCGGCAACCGTCAATAACCAGTCACCATCAAACATCGTGTTGAGACGTTGCATCATATCCAGCGCAGCTGTCGTAGACGCAATTACGTCGCGACGCCCGTCATACCACTGGTTTTGTTTCAAACCATAATTACGTCCTGTACCAGGGATAATCTGCCATAGCCCAGCGGCATTGGCGGATGATGTGGCACTTGGATCAAAAGCGCTCTCCACTATGGGTAGCAGTACCAGTTCCATCGGCATTTTACGTTGCTTAATCTGCTCGACTATCCAGTACATGTACGGCTCTGCCCGTAATGTTACATCGTGGAGATAGCTCTTATTTTTCAAATAACGCGTTTTTTGCTCGCGGACCCGGGCGTTATCCGGAACCTCCATCTTCAGCTCGTCGCCAATGAAGTTCCACAGATCTCGTTGCGCGAGGCTATCGTCATCTAACCATCGCGCGGAGGCCTCTCGGCTACCTGTGTACTTTCCTGCTTCACTTTGACTTGCCGAAGACAAACTCTGTGCATGCTGTTTCGGTTGCGAGGTGTCATGTGGTGAAACCTGACAACCGACTAGCAAGACTGAGGCGATGATTATCGCTTTAGCCTTCATATGTTGGTCAATAGTTGCTTAAAAGACGAGCAAGGATACTTTGATTAGAGGAATAGCACAACCTAAACCTTCAGAAGCAGTCTTTCTTGCTGCGTAGCAGCTCAAAAACTTGCCAATTCTCTATATTTTCAGGTTCTTTTGATAATTTTCTTTTTAAATCAAATTCATGGCAGCGGAGAAAAAGATTAATTCTTCTTTCCTGCCCTAATGTTGTTGGCAGGCTAGACTGCGATTTTTCGCGTATCTGGCTGATTTTATGGAGATAAGCTTCAATACTTGGCTCTTCTGGCCATATAGCATTAGAAAACGTTAAGTTTGATAACGTGTATTCATGGGCACAGCACACGACGGTATCATCAGGAAAGGCTGCTATTTTATTAATTGATTCATACATTTGCTTCGGCGTCCCTTCGAGAATTCGGCCACATCCTGCTGAAAATAGGGTATCACCGCAGAACAAAAACGGCGCATTATAGTAGGCAATATGACCTAATGTATGCCCCGGAACCTCAATTACAGAAAATTCCGAATTTAACAAAGAGACGGTATTTCCCTCCTCAACGAGATAGGTTGCGCCGCATTTAGCGGTTTCTTTCGGGCCGAAAACAGGCAAGTTAGGGTAGTGATTGAGTATCTCACGGACACCTCCCACATGGTCGTTATGGTGGTGAGTGAGCAAAACTGCTTCGGGGGAAAGTGAGTTTTGAGCGAGCGCATTAAGCACTGGGTTCGCCTCACCCGGATCGACGATCACACAACGCTTTTCTTTATTACTCAATAACCAAATGTAGTTGTCCTGAAGTGCGGGGATACTGATAAGATTCATTCATCACCTCTTTTTTCTAGCAGCCTGAGGGCGAGAACAGACGATGAAATCGGCACAAATTCCTCAGACCATTGTTGCCCCTGATTCATGGGATGATATCACCTGCGGGCAGTTTTATCGCGAGTCGCTTGAGCTGGCTTTGTTGCCATGGTGGCCAAAACTCTTTGGTTTTCACCTTATCAAGATAGGGGCGCTGAGTGCAGAAATCGATGTAACAGAGTGCGCAATCGCGCATCAGGTTAACGTTGCTCCGCATGGTGATAATCTTCACGTTGTGGCTGATGCCCATCAACTGCCTTTCTCTGAAAAGTCGATCGATGCCTGTTTGCTTGCTCAAACACTATCTTATTCGTCGGACCCACATCGTGTTTTACGTGAGGTTGATCGCGTGTTGATCGATGATGGTTGGTTAATCCTGAGCACATTTAATCCGATCAGTTTGGTTGGTCTTGGCAAACTGATCCCTCGGGTTAATAAAAAGCATCCCTATTGCAGCCGTATGTTTACTCAAATGCGCATCACGGACTGGCTGGGGCTATTGAACTACGAGGTTATTCATCAGACTCATTTTCACGTTACGCCATGGCGAAGGAATAAGGGGAAATTGAATAAACATATTCCGATGCTAGGGTGCCTGACGTTAATTATTGCCCGAAAGAGAACGATTCCGCTGACGTTCACGCCGATGAGAACGCGGTTGCAGAAAGCATCTGTGCGCCGCACAGTGGGCGCAACAAAGATATATCGAAGATGAGAGAGAGGCCTACGGTGATTTACTCAGCCTGATAGCCAATGTCATCGTGTGTTGGCGCACTGGCGGCGGCGCGAGCAAGCTCATCGCAGCGCTCGTTTTCCGGGTGTCCGGCGTGTCCTTTTACCCATTCCCAGCGCACGGAATGGCGTTGAATCGCGGTATCCAACCTTTTCCAGAGATCGACATTCTTGACGGGTTTTTTGTCAGCGGTTTTCCAACCGCGTTTTTTCCAGTTATGAATCCAACTGGTGATACCCTGACGAACATATTGGCTATCTGTGCTGAGTACGACATCACAGTCGGTGGTCAGTGTTTCAAGCGCTGCAATCGCGGCCATCAATTCCATTCTGTTATTCGTCGTAAGACGATAGCCCGCACTTAACGCTTTTTCGTGCTGCTTGTAGCGCAGCAGGGCGCCATAACCGCCGGGGCCGGGATTACCGAGGCAAGATCCGTCGGTGAAAATTTCTACCTGTTTGCGCATCTCTGGTAGACTCTCCCTCATGGTAAAAACGGCAAGTCTGACATAAACGAAAACGATGAGCACTGAAATTACGCGACAAATTGTCCTCGATACAGAAACCACCGGTATGAATAAACTGGGGGTTCACTACGAAGGGCATAAAATTATCGAGATCGGTGCGGTCGAGGTGATTAACCGCCGCCTGACTGGCCGTCATTTTCACGTCTACATCAAACCCGACCGTTTAGTGGACCCAGAGGCCTATAACATACATGGTATCAGCGATGAGTTTCTTGCTGACAAACCGATGTATGCTGATATTGCGGATGATTTCCTTGATTTTATCCGTGGTGCGGAGTTGGTCATTCATAACGCGATGTTTGATATCGGCTTTATGGATTATGAATTTCGATTGCTGAATCGGGATCTTCCTAAGACGGAGACGTTCTGTAAGATCACCGATAGCCTGCTTATGGCACGGAAGATCTTTCCCGGCAAACGGAACAGTTTGGATGCGCTCTGCGATCGCTATTTAATAGATAACAGCAAGCGTACGCTGCACGGCGCATTGCTCGATGCCGAGATTCTGGCTGAAGTTTATCTGGCGATGACCGGAGGCCAAACGTCGCTAACTTTTTCTACGGAAGGTGAAACGCAGCAGCAGAATGAGAACAGCGAAACGATCCAAAGAATTGTTCGCCCACAATCGGCGCTAAAGGTGCTTTATGCCGATGAGGCTGAGCTATTAGCACATGAACAACGCTTGGATCTGATTGCTAAAAAAGGCGGGAGCTGCCTGTGGCGAGCTGAATAATACCGCTGAAGTATCATCCTTTACATAGCAAGATAGATAGGTCGGTTATGTCATGGGAGAGAGAATAGTCACTGAGCTGAAATTATAAGCAAACAGAAGCGGTTAGTTATAAAAAGCATTGACGTAATAGTGCCATCATCTTAGTATTCATCCCGCTCAGTGAGCACGAGTGGAGCGGTAGTTCAGTTGGTTAGAATACCTGCCTGTCACGCAGGGGGTCGCGGGTTCGAGCCCCGTCCGTTCCGCCACTTATTATGAAAGCCCTGAATCGGAAATGGTTCAGGGTTTTTTCATTTCTGTGGTTTGTAGAAAAAGCGGTAGAAATGAGTTAGGAGAAAAATGCGGCCACCCGGAAAGCAGTGACCGTTTTTTTAGAAATCCCAATCTTCATCTTCGGTATTAACGGCTTTGCCTATTACATAAGATGAACCGGAGCCAGAAAAGAAGTCGTGATTTTCATCGGCATTTGGCGAGAGCGCTGAGAGAATTGCGGGATTCACATCCGTCATGCTGGCAGGGAATAGCGCTTCATAGCCCAGATTCATCAGCGCTTTGTTCGCGTTGTAGTGAAGGAATTTCTTCACATCTTCCGTCCAGCCGACGCCATCATAGAGTTCCTGCGTATACAGCACCTCATTGTCGTACAAATCCTGTAGCAGATCGTAGGCGAAATTTTTCACCTGCTGCTGGCGAGCGGGATCGGCCTTTGCGAGTCCGCGCTGGAATTTGTAGCCTATATAGTAGCCGTGTACGGCTTCGTCGCGGATGATGAGTCGGATCAAATCTGCCGTGTTGGTCAGCTTGGCGCGGCTTGACCAGTACATCGGCAGGTAAAATCCAGAGTAGAACAGGAACGACTCCAGAAACACGCTGGCGACTTTCTTCATCAGCGGATCGTCGCTGCGATAGTGCGAAAGAATAATGTCAGACTTCTTCTGTAGCGCCGGATTCTCTTCGCTCCAGCGATAGGCATCATCCACTTCGCTGGTCAGGCAAAGCGTGGAAAAAATTGAGCTGTACGAGCGAGCGTGTACCGCTTCCATAAAACTGATGTTGGACAGCACGGCTTCTTCGTGCGGCGTCACCGCATCGGGCATGAGCGTTGGCGCGCCCAGCGTATTCTGGATGGTGTCCAGCAGCGTCAGACCGGTAAAAACACGGATCGTCAGCTGGCGTTCGCGGGCGTTGAGCGTGCTCCACGACGGAATATCGTTAGAGAGCGGCACCTTTTCTGGCAGCCAGAAGTTAGACGTTAATCGGTTCCAGACTTCCAGATCCTTGTCGTCTTCAATTTTGTTCCAGTTAATCGCCTGGACGTGAGTGAGTGCGGTCATGCTTCGATTTCCTTCCGCGATGGCTTATAGCGCACAGGACACACAGCCCTGAACTTCGGTGCCTTCCAGCGCCATCTGCCGTATGCGAATGTAATAAATAGTTTTAATGCCCTTGGTCCAGGCGTAGATCTGCGCTTTATTGATGTCACGTGTGGTGGCGGTATCGCGGAAAAACAGCGTTAGCGACAACCCCTGATCGACATGCTGCGTGGCGGCAGCGTAGGTGTCGATGATCTTCTGCGGCCCGATCTCATAGGCATCCTGGTAATACTCCAGGTTATCGTTGTTCATGTAAGGGGCAGGGTAGTAGACGCGACCAATCTTGCCCTCTTTACGAATTTCGATGCGTGACACAATCGGGTGGATACTGGATGTCGAGTGGTTGATATACGAAATCGAACCGGTCGGTGGAACCGCCTGTAAGTTTTGGTTGTAAATACCGTGCGCCATAACCGACTCGCGCAGCGCCGCCCAGTCTTGCTGGGTGGGAATGTGGATACCAGCCTGCTCAAACAGTTCACGCGCGCGGTCTGTCGTCGGTTCCCACTGCTGTTCGACGTATTTATCAAAATACTCGCCTGTGGCGTATTTGGAGAGTTCAAAACCTGAGAAACGCTGGTTACGCTCTATTGCTAGCGCGTTCGATGCCCGAATCGCGTGGAAAGCGACGGTGTAGAAATAGATATTGGTAAAATCGACGGCTTCTTCTGTGCCGTAAAAAATACGCTCTTTCGCCAGGTAGCCGTGCAGATTCATCTGGCCTAAACCAATCGCATGGGATTCGTCGTTGCCTTTTTCAATAGACGGCACGGAACGGATATGGCTCATGTCGGAAACGGCGGTCAGCGCGCGTATCGCCATTTCAACCGTTTGGCCGAAATCGGGTGAGGCCATTGCGTTGGCGATATTCATCGATCCGAGGTTACATGAAATGTCTTTGCCGATGTGGCGATAGCCAAGATCGTCGTCGTACAAGCTGGCGTCATTGACCTGCAAAATCTCAGAGCACAGGTTACTCATATTGATGCGGCCGTGAATCGGGTTCGCGCGATTCACCGTATCCTCAAACATCATGTAGGGATAACCGGACTCGAACTGGATTTCGGCGAGGATCTGGAAGAATTCGCGCGCCTTAATTTGGGATTTACGGATGCGCTTGTCGTTCACCATCTCGTGATATTTTTCGGTGACGCTAATTTCTGACAGCGGCACGCCGTAAACTTGTTCAACATCATAAGGTGAGAACAGGTACATCACCTGATTATTCTTCGCTAATTGGAAGGTGATATCGGGGATAACCACACCTAAAGATAACGTCTTGATACGGATTTTCTCGTCGGCATTTTCCCGCTTGGTATCCAGGAAACGCAGAATATCCGGGTGATGTGCATTGAGGTACACCGCGCCCGCGCCCTGACGTGCGCCAAGCTGGTTGGCGTAAGAGAAAGCATCCTCCAGCATTTTCATGATAGGAATAATACCAGATGACTGATTTTCGATACGCTTGATTGGCGCACCGGTTTCACGGATGTTGCTAAGCATGAAAGCCACGCCACCGCCGCGTTTTGAGAGCTGAAGCGCGGAGTTAATCGCTCGACCAATCGACTCCATGTTGTCTTCAATACGCAGCAGAAAGCAGGATACCAGTTCGCCGCGCTGCTTTTTACCGCAGTTGAGAAACGTGGGCGTGGCGGGCTGGAAACGTCCGCTGATAATCTCGTCAACCAGCGCGCTAGCCAATGCTGTGTCCCCTTTGGCAAGAGCTAGCGCTACGAGACAAACGCGATCTTCGTAGCGTTCAAGATAGCGTTTGCCGTCAAAGGTTTTCAGCGTATAGCCGGTATAGTATTTGAACGCGCCCAAAAAGGTTTGAAAGCGGAATTTGTGAGCGTAAGCCTGCTGAAAAAGGCTCTTGATAAAATCGAAGTGATACTGATCGAGCACTTCCGCTTCGTAGTAACCTTCTTCGACCAAATAACGCAGCTTTTCTTCCAGATTGTGGAAGAACACGGTGTTCTGATTCACATGCTGTAGGAAATAACGGCGCGCCGCGAGTTTATCCATCTCGAACTGGATATTTCCCTCTGCGTCGTAGAGGTTAAGCATCGCGTTCAGCGCATGGTAATCGAGTGAGTGGGCTTCCGCATCGGCTTTGCTTGCCTTTGCACTCACGTGGTCTGTTGTTGCCAAAATTCAGTTACTCCCTTACGCACATTTGCAACGTCTTCCGCTGTGCCGAGCAATTCAAAGCGGTACAGGTAGGGCACCTGACATTTCTGCGCAATGATGTCGCCAGCGATGCAGTACGCTGCACCGAAATTGGTATTGCCTGCGGCAATCACGCCGCGCAGGTAAGCGCGATTGTGCGGATCGTTGAGAAAGATGATGACCTGACGCGGCACAGCCCCTTTCGTGCTGCCTCCGCCGTAGCTGGGGACAACCAGAATATAGGGGCGATCAACTTTCAATGCAGGCTGTTCTGTCGCTATCGGAATTCTCAGGGCTGGCAAACCAACCCTGGAAATGAAGCGATGCGTGTTTTCCGACTGGCTGGAGAAATAGACCAGCGGGTTCATATAGCCTCCCTTACTGCAATTGCAGGGCGGCGTTTAGAGTACTGATCTTATCCGGGCGGAAACCGCTCCAATGGTCATTGGCCGTCATCACGACGGGCACTTGCTGATAGCCCAACGCTCTTACCTGCTGTAACGCCTGTTCATCTTCAGTTAAGTCCACCAGTTGATAGTTAATTCCTTGCTTATCCAGCGCACGGCATGTGGCGTTGCATTGAACACAATCTGGCTTAGTGAAAATAGTAATACGCATGATTCGTATTTACCCTTTGGCGTGAAAGAAGTATGTCGGAGCGGCTATCTTCAGGGTATATGCACCCGAACCGATCCACTGGGTAGCGACCCGTTACGTGACGGCTACACAAAGAATACTAGATGTGGACATTTAAAATTTCAACCACACAAGATATATGATTTTTAGTTGACCTTATACAAAATCACGCGAACCCAGATGTGGCAAGGCTGGTAGAGAATGCAAGTAAAAAATACAGAAAGAAATAAATGTGATGCGCATCATTTTTGATGAAATAGTGCACGACGAAATGAAGGGTAATGCGGGAAAGACAAAAGCCAACATGACTAATCCAGCTTTCCTCTGGTAAAAGTTGGCTTCTTAGTAACGCTTTTTTATGCTGACTAAGAGACAGTTTCGTGCGCAATGATACCGTCATTTTCATGCTACTTCATAGCATGCGCCCGACGCAGGGCGCTTGTATCTTTCTCATGTAGTGATTAGCTATCACTACATGAAACAGAGTGAGCTTCCGCAGGGCGCTAAGGCTATCAACCTTGCGATTGAGTTTAAGCCCTCTGTTTCACCTTTCACGCCAGCATTAACATTGAACGGTTACCTAGAGCACTGACTCTGAATGTACAAGCGGAACGGGCGTGACGGCTTCAGTGAAAGGGGGACATTATGTATTACATCGGCATTGATATCAGTAAACGTTTTATCGATGTGTGCTTATTGGTTGATGGCATTAAAGGTAAACGGAAGACGAAAGTTTTACCCAATGACCCCAACTCAGCACAGGCTTTGGCTCGATGGTTAATCCTGCAAAAATGTGACCCGAGTCAGGCTCATATCATCATGGAAGCCACTGGGATTTATCACGAACACCTGGCCTATGGTCTCCATCAGGCTGGTATTCTGGTGTCCGTGATAAACCCGCATCGGGTGCGTGAATTCGCCAAAGGAATGGGGATATTGACTAAAACGGATAAGGTTGATGCTTATGTGCTTGCCTGTTATGGCTGCCTGAAACAACCAGAAAACTGGCTCCCGCCTTCTCAAGAAATAAGGAAACTCAAAGTCTTGTTACAGCACAGGGATAGTCTGCTGAATGATAAACAACGCATAGAAAATCGACTGAGCACGTTAAAATCCACCACGGCCCCAGAAGAAGTCCTGACCTCGCTGGAGTCGATTGAGCGAAATTTGAAGAATGAGCTGGCAAGGATTGAACGCCTGATAGCGGAGCATATAGATAAGCATCCTGGGCTAAAAAATGACCTGAAACTTCTGCAATCGATTGATGGAGTTGGAGAGCAAATCGGGTGGAATATGTTAGCCATCATCCGGGGCAATAACTTCAGGAGCGCGGAACAGGTGGCGGCGTACCTGGGAGTTATCCCGGTTGAACATCGTTCAGGCACCTCGGTGTGTGGCAGGGCCAGACTGTCGAAAATAGGTCCGCCGGGTATCCGGGCAAAACTGTATATGGGAGCCATAGCGGCTATCAGTTGGAACAGTCATGTGAAAGCCCTCTATGAAAGACTGCGGCTAAAAGGAAAAGCGAAGATGGTGGCGATAGGGGCGGCGATGAGGAAACTGGTTCATCTGTGTTATGGCGTGCTGCATACGCAGCGGCCATATGACAAAAATTATGCGATGACGCCCCATTAAAATGCTTGACCGGCAACACGGTTACTCAGTCGCCGCCGCCCTGCGAACCCAGAATTATGCCGCTGCGCGGTTCCATCGGTGCCCATGCCCGCTTTTCGAGCCACCAGCGACATGCTCCCGGCATGGCGCTGGC
The DNA here is from genome assembly GCF_012427845.1 of Pectobacterium punjabense. Classification (NCBI taxonomy): domain Bacteria; kingdom Pseudomonadati; phylum Pseudomonadota; class Gammaproteobacteria; order Enterobacterales; family Pectobacteriaceae; genus Pectobacterium; species Pectobacterium punjabense. Next base: position 3,523,998 of record NZ_CP038498.1, on the reverse strand, counting down.
TTTCGCGACGTCCTGTCGCTCACTCGGCGGTCAAGCGCACCGCTGCATAATTTTCACGCCGCATAACGGCAAAATCCTTGATGCCCTTATATTTGTGACTAAGAGATACACCCTATATGTATTGATTACAGAACGGGCAGGTTTCTGCCGTAATAGATTTCCTGCATTTCGTGATACAGCAGATCGGTGATTCTTTTCCGTTCGGCAGCGCTGAGTTCTTCAGGGCTGACGTTAAACAGGTAATGCTTGAGGTCGAAGTCTTTCAATAACATTTTGGTATGAAAGATATTTTCCTGATACACGTTCACGTCCATCATGTGATAGAGCGATTTCATGTCCTCTGACATGAAGTTCTGAACTGAATTAATCTGATGGTCGATGAAATGTTTTATGCCATTAACATCACGAGTAAACCCCCGTACGCGATAGTCGATGGTCACAATATCGGATTCAAGCTGGTGGATGAGGTAGTTCAATGCTTTCAGCGGCGAAATTACGCCACAGGTAGACACTTCGATATCAGCTCTGAAGGTACAAAGTCCGCCTTCCGGGTGGCTTTCTGGATAGGTATGGACGCAGATATGGCTTTTATCCAAATGTGCAACGACGGAATTAGGCAGCGGCCCTGGGTGTTCTGAGGTGTCCACGTCACGTGGATCGATAGGCTCTTCGCTGACCAGAATGGTCACGCTGGCACCCTGTGGGTCATAGTCCTGACGCGCGATGTTAAGGACGTTCGCGCCGATAATTGAGCAGGTTTCAGTGAGGATTTCTGTTAAACGGTTAGCGTTATATTGTTCGTCGATATAGGCGATATAACCATCGCGATCGTCGGCTGTTTTGGTGTAACAGATATCGTAGATACAAAAACTCAGGCTTTTCGTCAAGTTGTTAAAGCCGTGTAGCTTCAGCTTGTGCAATTTACGTCACCCCCTTGTGGCTGTGTGGTTCCTTAAGTGATCGATTATTGCGCATTTTGTAACGCGCTCAGCAGATATTGTGGCAGGGCAAAGCTGCCGATGTGAACATCAGGCGTGTAATAGCGACAGGCGATAGCGGATTGTGTAAAACGCTGGTGCAGCGTTGCGGTGTCTATCTGGCGCAGTGCTGGGTGATTACTGGCCCAGGCGAACGTCATAATACCGCCGTAGTAGGTCGGGATTGCCGCCTGATAAAAGCTGACATCATGGAAGTAACGGCTGAGTTTTTTATGGCTACCGACGGCTTCATCTTGTTGCAGGAAACACACGCCATTCTGCGCGACAAAAATTCCACCTTCGTTCAGGCAGCGGGCACAACCCTGATAGAAATCGGAGGTGAACAGGCTTTCGCCGGGGCCGATGGGGTCGGTGCAATCCGAAATAATGACGTCAAACTTTTCGCTGCACTGTCTGACGAAGTTAACGCCGTCATCAATCACCAGATTAAAACGCGGGTCATCATAGCTACCAGCGCTGTGATTGGGCAGATACTGGCGACAAAACTCCACCACGCCCGCATCGATTTCTACCATTGTGATCTGTTCGACGCTGCGGTGTCGGCTGACTTCCCGCAGCATGCCGCCATCGCCGCCACCGATAATCAGTACGCGTTTGGCGTTACCGTGTGACAGAAGGGGAACGTGGGTGAGCATTTCGTGGTAGATGAATTCATCGCGCTCGGTGGTTTGCACCACGCCGTCAAGCGCCATCACGCGACCTAACGCCTTGTTTTCAAAAATGATGAGATCTTGATGATCGGTCTTCTCGTGATACAGCACGCGATCAACCGAAAAATACTGGCCAAAGTTGGCATGCAGGGTTTCATACCAAATTTCTTTCTGGGACATGTTAGGGCTTCCTCCGCGATAACAGCCATGAAAATTGGCGCGCCATCATAGCCGACTCTTTTGCCGCTTGCACGGTCAAATTTCAGTCAGTGCGGAGGAGGAGGAGAATTACTGCGCGTAGGAGAGTAAACCGAGCGAATTACGTGCCAGAGACTGACATTTCTTCGGGGTAGGAATCGCGATTTTACTGAGATCGCGATAGCTGTCTTCACCCATTGCTGTCATGTCATAGGCGCTATAATTGCTGAGATCCCAGCGGTTCTGCTGAGCAAATGCGACCAACGTCCGACGAACCTGTTCATTTGGCAGGTCTTGGTAACCACAGTGGTTTTTCAGATAAACAAAGATCGCGGTTAGATCGGCCAGATCTTCCGCCTCAAATTCATTCAGCGCCTTGCTGGCGGAAGAGAAGCTCATCAGGCTTAGCAGGAGCAGAGCCAGCGCAGAGTTTTTCATGGTTGAACCTGTTCCAAATATCGTCAGATGACGTTATCACAGATATCGCAGGGTTTTCCAAGCTTTCTTACGGGAAACATCTGATATCTCCGCCACCCTTCAAGTAGCACGGACGTTGGTTTTTCTTAAGCCCTCATTTTCGTGGATGCGCACATTGCGCGCTTCAAAACGCTAACATCTTGTCTTGCGGAGCGAATTATTTCGGGAATTACGATAAAAAAAACGGGTCCGGGGCGAGGGAGAAATATTTTTATTAACGCTATGAAATATAGGTTGTTTATTTGATTTCATTTCAATAATAAAAGTCGTATCGGGTTAATCGCAGGATTAGAGCCAATTTATCGTTGTTTGATACGATGACGCCGCTGTCAGGCTCTGTTATTAATAACAACGATCTTATCTACTACAGTTTTTATTCTATGATCTCCGGTGTCTGGCGCGTCAGTAGTTGGTTGTTGGCGGGACTGTTGCTGCTTCCTTTAGCGACGGTTTTTTATCAGGTTTTTTTTGCCGACGGAATGGGGTTTACCCAACTGTGGCAAATCGGGTTACCCACCTATCTGTTGCATTCTGCGGTCATCGTGATTGGCACGCTTTTTTTCAGCTTGCTGTTGGGGTTGCCTTCAGCCTGGTTCATCGCCATGTACCGCTTTCCCGGCCATCGTGTGCTGCAATGGGCGCTTTGCCTACCGCTCGCGATGCCTGCGTTCCTGCTTGCTTACCTTTATACCGATGTGTTACGGCATCTTTCCTCGCTGTTGCGGGTGTGGGGGCTACAGATAACATCGCCGTGGGGAGAATCCCACGCCGTCGGGCTATCGGTTTCACTGGGCTGCGTGAGTCTGACGCTGGCGCTCGTTTTATACCCCTACATTTACCTGTTGGTACGCGAAGCTCTGGTGAAACAGCCTGCTAGCCTTATCCATTCGGCTCGTTTGCTGAATCAGACACGTTCCCAGGTATTCCGTCGCTTATGCCTGCCTATTGCGCTACCCGCGATTGCCTGCGGTGGCGCGTTAGTAGTGGTTGAGACATTAGGCGACTATGGTGCCGCGTCTTATCTTGGTATTCCAACCATGACAACACAGGTGCTCGATATCTGGCAGGGGCAGGGCGATCTCGGGGCGGCATCGCGCCTTGGTGTGTTGATTCTGCCCGCGATCTTTGTCTTGATGTTTCTGGTTAATTTTTGGCGTCGGAAGCAGAAAATTTATCAAGCTCAGTCGAACACTTCTCTGGTGGTTCCGCCTGTGTTGAGCGGGTGGCGTAGCAAGGTCGCTCGCGGTTACTGCTGGGGAATTGTCTGTCTGTCATTCCTGTTTCCGCTGTTGTATCTCCTCTTTTTAGCTCTCCGTCATATGATGTCGGTATGGGATATAGCATTCCTTCATGCGGTGACGAATAGCCTACTGGCGTCTTCCGCGGCGACCGTCATCATTACGTTAATGGCGCTGTCGTTTATCTTCTACACCCGTACGGCTGGCATGTTTGCCAACCATACGCCAGTTCGGCTGGTGAGCCTGAGTTTTGCTTTGCCTGGCGCGGTACTGGCCGTTGGGCTGTTTACCTTGCTGTCGCTGGTGGATAGAGGGATTACGCTTTTTGCTAGCGCTGCCGGACTACCCACAGCAGATACTTGGCTGGCGGGGTCATTGTTTATTCTCATTCTTGCCTATAGCGTTAAATTTGGGCGTTTGATGCTAGACAGCCTTGAACGCAGCATGGACGCTATTCCTCGGTCGCTGGATAGCGCGAGCCTCGTGCTGGGGGCTTCCCCCCTCAGCCGTTGGTCACGCCTGCATATACCGTTGTTGCGTCGCAGTGTGTTCATCGGGGCGTTGCTGATCTTCACGGAAAGCATGAAAGAGCTGAATGTCTCGTTGCTGCTGCGTCCTTTTGGGATCGATACGCTGGCAACCTATGTTTTTCGCTTTACAGCGAGTGAGCACGTCGCGTCATTTGCCTTTCCTGCGCTGGTGTTAGTTGCGGTAGGGCTGATACCGGTTTTTGGGCTGAACCGCGCATTGAATATAAAAGGATAATCACATGGCCGCGTCGATAGATATTCTGAGCGTTCAGTCGGTAAGTTGTTCGTTGCAGCAGTCTGCCGTGTTGGAGAACATCTCATTTGCCGTGCGTGATGATGAGACTATCTGCCTACTGGGCAAGAACGGTTGTGGTAAGACGGCGCTATTACAGGTGATTGCAGGCCTGCTGCCGATTACCCAGGGCAAGATCTTGTTGGAGGGGGGGCCAGTCAGCTCACCGCAGGAGTACGTCTTGCCTGAACGGCGTCAGGTTGGCCTGATTTTTCAGGATTACGCGCTCTTTCCGCATCTGACGGTGGAAGGCAATATTGCGTTTGGGCTATATGGCCGTCCGGAAAGCGAGGTAAAGCCAATTTGTGCGGAGATGCTGACGCTCTTGCAACTGGGTGAGGTTGCCGCACGTTATCCACACGAGCTATCAAATGAACAGCAACAGCGTTTGGCGATTGCCCGCGCGCTGGCCTGTGAGCCGAAATTGTTGTTGCTGGACGAACCGTTTCCCGGTTTGGACAGCCAGACCCGCTATCGCCTGATTACTGAATTACGGCAGATTCTCAAACAGCGTCATGTCGCGGCGGTGTTCGCCACGCACAGCCGGGAAGAAGCTTTTGCCTGCGCCGACCATCTGATTCTGTTGGATGAAGGAAAAATTATGCAGCAGGGCTATCCCTCTGAGCTGTACCATCGGCCGAACAGCCGCTTTGTGGCTGATTTTATGGGGAATACGAATTATCTGCCCGTAAAGATTATGAGCGACCACCAATGGCAGAGTCCATTGGGCGATCATCATGCAACACATCCACTCAATCAACCGATCGATTCGCAGTGCGACTGGATGGTGCGTCCTGCTGATGTGGCGTTGGCGCTCGATCCTGATGGTCCGGCATTTATCGAAGATCGGCTGTTTATGGGGACATCAAACTTGTATCGGGTGAAGCTGGGGGAACTGATGTTACTGGTGCAGACCGGCAACTGGTTTGAGCCAGGGCAGCAGATACGTTTGAGCATTAAGACGGACCCTCCGGTCCTGTATCCGGCTTTGCCTGCCGTCAGCAATACGGCTGACGGCTCTGAAACGAAATGACTACGCGCCTGCGTGTAAATCTGACGCAGGCATGATCCAGGCGCTGTTGTGCTTTTCAAACCCGAGTTTCGGGTAGTAATCGACCGCCAGCGGCGCGGCTAGCAAAATGATTTTGCAGCCTTTTTCCAACTGCTGAGCGGTTTCCTGAATCAGTTTCTTTCCTATTCCCGCATGCTGACAGTCGTCTGACACGGCCAGATCGGACAGATAACAGCAAAAATGAAAATCCGTTACGCTGCGCGCAACCCCAATCAGAGTATCCCCTCGCCACGCGGAAACCAGCAGATTGGCGTGCTTAAGCATACCTGCAATCGCCGTCTCATCATCCAGCGGGCGACGCGCTCCTAATGAGGTTTTCGCCAACAGCTCAACGAACTGCTGGCAGGAAAGCGGGGCGTTCACTTTGTAGCAAACATCCACAGAGGGTGTGCTCATGGTGTCTCCTTCATGGTGTGGTTTCTGATATACTTCGCGCGCCCGGGCATGGCCTGGGCTGATTGACATCAGCATTGGCGCATCATCGGTAATGAGTCTGTCATTTTTCCGATGGTGCTGAATACCTTACTTCAAAGAGTTATCAGTATGATGAAACATACCGTGGAAGTCATGATTTCTGAGCAGGAAGTGATGGCGCGGGTTACCGAACTGGGGCAACAGATCAGCGAACACTACCGTGATAGCGGCAGCGATATGGTGCTGGTGGGGCTATTGCGCGGCTCGTTTATCTTTATGGCCGATTTATGCCGGGCGATCGATGTCCCTCACGAAGTGGATTTCATGACGGCATCCAGCTATGGCAGCGGTATGAACAGTACGCGCGATGTTAAAATCCTGAAAGATTTGGATGAAGATATTCGCGGCAAAGACGTATTGATCGTTGAAGATATTATCGATTCGGGCAATACCCTGAGCAGAGTGCGGGAAATTCTGCAACTGCGTGAGCCAAAATCGTTGGCTATCTGTACGCTATTGGATAAGCCAGAGCGCCGCGAAGTGGCGGTGAAAGTCGAGTGGGTTGGGTTCTCGATCCCTGATGAATTCGTTGTGGGTTACGGCATCGACTATGCTCAGCACTATCGCCATTTGCCTTACGTCGGCAAGGTTGTTCCGCAAGAATAACGTAAAAAAGATAAGGCTGATGCCGTGAACGACGCCCAGCGAGTGGGCGTCAGGCTGCGAATCAAGACAGGGTGGAAATCGCGCGGCGATAACGCTGTTCCAACGTCTCCCGGTTGGTTGCCGTTACTTCCAGATCGCGCAGTCGGCCATCCTGAATGCCGTACACCCAACCGTGGATCGTAACTTTCTGTCCACGTTTCCATGCGGACTGCATGATGGTGGAGTGGCCGAGGTTATAAACCTGCTCGACAACGTTGATTTCACAGAGCGTATTCAGGCGCTGTTCGGGAGGCAATTCCCCCAGCAGCGAACTATGCTTGTACCACAAATCACGGATATGCAGCAGCCAGTTGTTAATCAAACCCAGTTCCGGGTTTTCCACCGCCGCCTGAACACCGCCACAGCCGTAGTGGCCGCAGATGATGATGTGTTCGACTTCGAGAACTTCGACAGCATATTGCACGACGGACAGGCAATTGAGGTCGGTGTGGATAACCAGATTTGCGACGTTGCGGTGAACAAACAGTTCACCAGGCTCAAGGCTGGTCAGACTTTCCGCAGGCACGCGACTGTCCGAGCATCCAATCCATAGAAAACGGGGACGTTGCGCCTGCGCCAGGCGTTCAAAATAGCCAGGGTCCTCTTCCACCATCGTTTTAGACCAAAGCTGGTTATTGGCGATGAGCGTTTCAATTTCTTTCATGAAAGTAAATGACCTGTAACAAACAAGGGGCAGTGAGGAGTAATATAAGGCAACATGCGTCGTTTGAAAAACGATAGTTTATACTCGTCATACTTCAAGTTGCATGTGCGTTGGCTGCGTTCACTCACCCGAATCACTTACCTGAGTAAGCTCATCGGGATTCCTTCTCTTGCCGCCTTCCTGAAACTTGAATTATTTAGAGTATTTATTTGTCACACTTCGAATCTGTAGAACTCACTGATAATAAGGCAATCCATTTCTTATGACATATGCACTGGAACTGGCGCAACTAACCAAAACTTATTCGGGAGGCGTCAAGGCGTTACGGGGAATCGACCTGAACGTGGAAGCGGGGGATTTCTATGCGCTGCTGGGGCCGAATGGCGCAGGAAAATCCACTACGATTGGGATTATCAGCTCGTTGGTGAACAAAACCGCTGGTAAAGTTCGCGTCTTCGGCTATGACCTTGAGCTGGATAAAGTGAATGCGAAACGCCAGTTGGGACTGGTTCCGCAGGAATTTAACTTCAATCCGTTTGAAACGGTATTACAGATTGTCGTTAATCAGGCAGGCTACTATGGCGTGAAACGTCAGGATGCGTTGCAGCGTGCCGAAAAATACCTGAAACAGCTGGATTTGTGGGAAAAACGCAGCGAAAAAGCAATGATGTTGTCGGGGGGGATGAAACGCCGCCTGATGATTGCCCGTGCGTTAATGCATGAACCTAAGTTGCTGATTCTTGATGAACCAACGGCGGGTGTGGATATCGAATTGCGTCGTTCCATGTGGGGCTTTTTGAAAGAGCTAAATGCGCAGGGCACCACGATTATTCTGACGACGCACTATCTGGAAGAAGCGGAAATGCTGTGCCGTAATATCGGGATCATTCAGCGGGGGGAATTGGTGGAAAATACCTCGATGAAGCAGCTGCTTGCTCAACTGAAGTCCGAAACGTTTATTTTCGATCTGGCGGCAAAAAGCCCGCTACCACAGCTTGAAGGTTATGCGTTCCGCCTGATGGATACGTCAACGCTGGAAGTGGATGTGATGCGCGAGCAAGGCTTGAACGCGCTATTCAGCCAGCTAAGCGCGCAGGGGATAACAATATTAAGTATGCGTAATAAAGCTAACCGGTTGGAAGAGCTGTTTGTCACGTTGGTTAATGGGGACGGCGTGAACGGTAAGGGAGAAAAGGCATGATGCGTTTGTATTGGGTGGCGCTACAGAGTATCTGGGTTAAAGAAGTGACCCGTTTTGGCCGTATATGGATTCAGACGCTGGTGCCACCCGTGATCACCATGACGCTGTATTTTATTATTTTCGGCAACTTGATCGGTTCACGTATCGGGGAAATGCACGGTTTTACCTACATGCAGTTTATCGTGCCGGGTCTGATCATGATGGCGGTGATTACTAACGCCTATGCCAACGTAGCTTCTTCCTTTTTCAGCGCCAAGTTTCAGCGCAATATTGAAGAACTGCTGGTTGCGCCGGTGCCAACACACGTGATCATTGCGGGCTATATTGGTGGGGGGATCGCGCGCGGTCTGTGCGTCGGGGTTCTGGTCACTGCGGTGTCGCTGTTCTTCGTTCCGCTGCATGTTCATGCCTGGTGGATCATCGTTCTAACGCTGCTACTGACTGCAACGCTGTTCTCGCTGGCGGGATTACTGAATGCGGTGTTTGCGAAAACCTTTGATGATATCAGTTTGATTCCGACGTTTGTGCTGACGCCTCTGACCTATTTGGGCGGGGTATTTTACTCGCTGACGCTGTTGCCGCCGTTCTGGCAGGCTGTTTCCAAGCTGAACCCTGTGGTGTACATGATCAGCGGTTTCCGCTACGGCTTCCTCGGGATTCAGGATGTGCCACTGCTGTTCACCATGTCGGTACTGATTGCCTTTATCGTGGTGTTTTATCTGCTTGTCTGGTGGCTGATTGAGCGGGGACGTGGGCTGCGGACGTAGTGTATAAATGAGAAGGCGGAGTGACCACCGTGTTAGCCTTTTGGCAGACTAATCTAAGAAGTGAAAACGGTAGTAATGGAATAGAAGAGTGAAGCGTCCGCGCCAGGGATGGCGCGGCTCGAGCTTACAGGGAGGTACTTGCAGCGTCTTTACGATCTATCCATTACTACCGCTCGGTTTCGTCATAAATTTGGCGATCAGGCGACCTGAACCGGAATCGCTTTGGCCTGACGTTGCAGCTCGTTTTCGCCAGAAAAATAGGCAACCTTAGGGCTGTGGCTTCTGGCCTGTTCGTCCGACATCTGCACATAGGAACAGATAATCAGCTTGTCACCCACGCACGCGCAGCGAGCGGCGGCACCGTTCACAGAGATAATGCGTGAACCTCTTTCGCCTGCAATGGCGTAGGTGGAGAAACGCTGGCCGTTATCAACGTTGTAGATATCAATCGCTTCGTATTCCAGAATGCCTGCGGCATCCATAAAATCCTGATCGATGGCGCAAGAGCCTTCATAGTGCAAGTCAGCCTGAGTCACTCTGACCCGGTGCAGCTTGCCTTGCAGCATGGTACGTATCATCGCTTTGTTACCTCGGTTCATACAGTCAAATCGACCTGGTGGTTATCAATCAATCTGGCCTTGCCTAACCAGGCAGCCATCAAAATCACTGCACGCGTGCTGGCAGTGCTCAGCGGTTGCAGCGTATCAGCATCGCGGATAAACAGTTCATCAGGCGTAAAGCCCGCTTCGCGCAATTTATCTGCCGTGTGTTCCAGCAAGGTATCGATCTGGCGATCGCCGTTGTCCAACTGCGCTGAAAGTGCCATCATCAACTGATACAGCGTCGGTGCCAGCTGGCGCTCTTCAGCACTGAGATAGCCATTACGCGAACTCAATGCCAAACCGTCTTTTGCTCGTACGATAGGGACGCCAATGATATCAATGTCATAGCCCATATCGCGGACAAGCTGCCGAATCAGCGCTAACTGCTGGTAATCCTTCTCGCCGAAGCAGGCCAAATCCGGCTGTACCAGATTGAACAGCTTGCTAACGATGGTGGCCACGCCGCGGAAATGACCGGGGCGGCTAGCGCCTTCCAACATAGAAGACAACCTAGGCACATCGACAAACGTTTGCGACTCCAACCCATTTGGGTATATCACATCCGGGCTCGGTGCGAAAACCAGATCGGCACCACGGCGGTTTAATTTCTCGCAATCTTCCTGCAACGTCCGGGGGTAGCGGGCTAAATCATCTGGCCGCTCAAACTGCATGGGATTGACAAAAACGCTGACAATAACGATATCGGCGCGTGCTTTGGCTTCATCGACCAGCGTCATGTGCCCGTCGTGCAAATTGCCCATAGTGGGAACCAAAGCTATGCGTTTCCCTTCCTGACGCCAGCGACGAACTTCGCGGCGCAGCAGCAGAGGGGTTTCGATTATTAACACACCCATACTCCCAAAAATAGCCTGATTAATGAAATGCTCGTTCTTTAATGAAACGACATTTCTCAATGAAATGAATGTCTCAATGAAATGAATGTTCTTCGGCCGGGTAGATACCCTGTTCGACTTCTTGTGCATACAACCGCACTGCTGCGCGGATATCGCCACCGCTTTGCGCCAGAAAGTTCTTGGCAAACTTAGGCGTGTTGTCGCCGGTAATGCCAAAGGCATCATGCATGACCAGAATCTGCCCATCGGTAACATTGCCTGCGCCAATGCCGATGACAGGAATTGACAGCGCGTCCGTTACGCGTTTAGCCAGTGCGACAGGTACGCATTCCAGCACAAGTAACTGTGCTCCGGCTTCTTCAAGTGCGAGTGCATCGGCCAGCAGTTGATTAGCGTCGCTTTCGCTTCGCCCCTGAATTTTATAACCACCGAAGATGTTAACGGATTGCGGCGTCAGGCCCAGATGACCGCAAACCGGCACGGCACGTTCAGTCAGCATTTTTACCGTTGGGGCAAGCCAACTTCCGCCTTCCAGTTTCACCATATTCGCACCGGCACGCATCAGCTCTGCCGCCTGACTGAATGTTTGTTCCGGCGTGGCGTAGGTCATAAATGGCATATCGGAGAGAACCAGAGCCAGCGGAGCACCACGGCGGACGCACTGAGTATGGTAAACGATGTCGTTTGTAGTCACGGGCAAGGTGGAATCGTGACCTTGTACGGTCATTCCCAGAGAGTCACCCACCAGCATCACACGAATGCCTTGTTCAAAAAACAAACGAGAGAAGCTGGCGTCGTAAGCTGTTATCGTAGCGAATTTTCGCTGCTCTTGTTTCCATTGGCGCAAGTGGGAGATAGTCGTCGGTTTCATGACGGTCTTCCTATGTCAATAGGGCGAAGAATTGAGGGGAACATTCTAATGTAAGCCGACGTGTAGCGATATACCCACTATGCTTCAATCTGCTTGTATGTTGGCTTTATTGTGGCTCAGGTAGGAGTGTTGTCGTCCCACAATGTCAGACCGTTGCGATCGACATGGGTTAGCCGTTGCACGAGCGTTTCGCCGTCGGGGAATGCCAGATCAGGGGCAATTTCCGCGAGCGGGTAGAGCATGAATTCACGATTTTTCATATCGTAATGCGGCACCGTCAGACGTTCTGTCTGGATCGTGGCATCACCAAACAGCAGAATATCCAGATCCAACGTGCGCGGGCCCCAGCGGTGTGCTTTACGTTCGCGACCTTGTTCCAGCTCAATAGCCTGTGTGCAATCGAGCAATGATTCGGCAGCTAATGCGGTTTCCAGCTCAACGACGGCATTAAGATAATCCGGTTGATCCTGTGGGCCGAGCGGGCGACTACGATAAAATGAGGAGCAGCGAATGACGCGAGTCTGTGGAATCGCATCCAGCGCTGCCAGTGCGGCGCGTACCTGCAGCAAAGGCTGGGCAAGATTGCTGCCCAGCGCCAGATACACGCGTGCCATCAGGCTTGATCCCTGCGTGCCGTCGTCGGTTTACGTGGGCGACGAGGACGGGAGCGACGATGTGGTGTCGGGCCGTCATCCAGCGATCTCAGCATGGTTTGTTGGCGTGGCGGTGCTGCAACCTGGAATTCCCCCCACCATTGAGCCAGACGCAGCAGCTCCTGATGGTTTTCGATTTCGGCGCGTAGGCAAAGCAGGTCATACGCAGCACGGAATTTAGGATGTTCCATTAGCTTATAAGCACGCTTACCCTGACGGCGAGACAGACGCGTTTGCAGTTGCCAGATATCGCGGACTAACGAGGTAATACGCTTAGGGATCGCCAGAGAACGGCACTGTTCGTCCAGTACATCGTTCATTGCCAGCGAGAATGCATCGAAGTAGGCCAGACCACTTTCCTGAGCCAGCTTTTGTGCATGCTCGATCAGCGGATACCACAGCATGGCGGAGAACAAAAATGCCGGATTCACCCGCATGTCGTTTTGCAAACGCTTATCGGTGTTTTTCAACACTTGAGCAACCATGCGCTCCAGCGTGGAATCGCCGTTTGGTGTGAAATGACGGCTCAGCAGCGGGAAAAGCGGCTGGAACAGCTGGTATTCACACAGCATTTTATAGGTTGGATAGCCATAGCCCGATTGAAGCAGCTTCAGCGATTCTTCAAACATACGTGCTGCGGGAATATCGTGCAGCAATGAAGCCAGACGAGGAATCGGTTCGGCGGTTTCTGGGCTGACGGTCATGTTCAGCTTGGCGGCGAAACGAACGGCACGCAGCATGCGCACCGGATCTTCACGATAGCGCGTTTCGGGATCGCCGATCATACGGATGACACCCTGACGCAGATCGTTCAGGCCATTGGTATAATCGCGTACGCTGAAATCAGCAATGCTGTAGTAGAGACTATTGATTGAGAAATCGCGGCGTTGGGCGTCTTCTTCAACCGATCCAAAAATGTTGTCGCGCAGCAGCATGCCACTCTGAGCCTGCTGAGAAGAGTTTTTAGTTTCTTGCTGCTCTTGATGCTGATCGTGGTGACCACGGAACGTGGCAACTTCAATCACCTCTGGCCCGAACATGATATGTGCGAGACGGAAACGACGCCCAACTAAACGACAGTTGCGGAATAACTTACGCACCTGATCGGGCGTGGCGTTAGTGGTGATATCAAAATCTTTCGGCTTTTTGCCCAGCAGCAGATCGCGTACGCCGCCGCCAACCAGATAAGCCTCGTAGCCCGCTTTGTTCAGGCGATAAAGTACTTTCAGCGCGTTATCGCTGATGTCGCTGCGTGAAATTGTATGTTGGTCACGCGGGATCACCGTCAGATGCTGACGCGGTTCCTCTGATTCGACCATTTCGTTCTCACGATTCAGTACTTTACGACAAAAATTAGCAACTCGGGAAAAGATAATACACCTCGATAGTGATGGATAAATCAACAGCACAGCATTGGCGTCGCCCCCCAAAGGGGCGGCTAAGGATGGCGCGCCACGAAAAATAGCGGCTAATCATAGCTCACCAATGCCCCTTTGAGAATGCTGATGTGATCGCGGACGCGTTTATTGCCGCCTGCAACGGGATGGTATCCAGGGACCAGTGCGCCACAGACCATGCCAGAAGCGCGGAAAGCGTCATATCCTGGCCATTTTCTGGCAGTGGTTGATGCAAAAATTGCAGTGCGGCAAGCAGCACAGGACGCGGATCGCCGTTCGGTAGTGAAGGGGCGTGATTTTGTTTGGAAAGCTTATTTCCCTCGAGATTCAGCACCAGCGGCAGATGAACGTAGGTGGGGATCGTGTAGCCCAATTGGCGATAGAGCGAGATTTGACGAACGGTTGGTTCGATAAGATCGGCACCGCGTACGATCTCGGTAATTCCCTGATCGTTATCATCGATCACCACGGCTAGATTGTAGGCAAAAAGTCCATCGCGGCGGTGGATAATAAAATCTTCCCGAGCGAGGGCGTTATCGGCATACAGATCGCCACGTAATTTATCGTGAAAATGAAATACCGGCGTCGCCTGGCGCAGACGGAGCGCGGCGTTATCGGCGGGCAGGTTGCGCGTTCGGCAATAGCCATCATAGTGCCCACCTAGCTGCTGAATACGGCTACGCGTACAGGTGCAGTAATAGCTCATTCCCTGCTGTTGAAGCTGTTGAAGGATCTCACGGTAACGCGCATGCCGCTGTGACTGGTAAACCACACCGCCGTCCCAGTGCAAACCGTAGTGTTCTAATTGCGCGAGTATGCGAGAAGCGGCCCCGGGGATTTCCCGCGGAGGATCGATGTCTTCAATACGTACTAGCCAGCGCCCTTGTTGAGAACGAGCCTGAAGATAACTACCCAGTGCGGCGATCAATGAGCCAAAATGCAGGTCACCAGAGGGAGAAGGAGCAAAGCGCCCGATATAACGGTCGGTTTCAGAAATGCGAGTAGCTTCAGAAAAACTATTTTTTCCGGTAAAACAATCGGTTCCAGACATAAGAGGTTGGTGCTATCTCGTCAGCGTTTTATCCAGACAGAAGATAGAGTGATGAATATCATTCATCAGCGGTACATGATCCGAAGACGGCCCCTGCGAGTGGCAGGAGCCGATTTTAGACAGGATATTATCCTGCCATTTGCTTTTCGCGTATCTCTGCCAGCGTTTTGCAGTCGATACACAGATCGGCAGTCGGACGAGCTTCCAGACGGCGAATGCCAATCTCGACGCCACAGGATTCGCAGAATCCGAAGTCCTCATCTTCGATTTTCACCAGCGTTTTGGCGATTTTCTTAATCAGCTTACGCTCACGGTCACGGTTACGCAGCTCGAGACTGAACTCTTCTTCCTGCGCCGCGCGATCCACGGGATCGGGAAAATTAGCGGCTTCATCGCGCATGTGCGATACAGTCCGATCCACTTCATCCATGAGTTGGTTGCGCCATGCTTCAAGAATACGCTTGAAATGAGCCAGCTGAGCGTCGTTCATATACTCTTCGCCCGGCTTCTCTTGGTACGGCTCTACTCCGGCAATTGCGAGAATGCTCAGAGAAGATGTCTTACGATTTTGCCCTTCTTGCATGTTGCTTCTCCTACATAACACGACACGCATAATACCCTTTTATGCAGTGAAGTTGCGGCGTTGTCGACCAGAACTTCAGCTATCTGGGTATATCGGCCCCCAAAGGGGGGAAAAAACAGGCCGCTATAAATAGCAGATGAAGATGGGGTTGGCAATGCTTCCTGACACCGGCCTGATAAAGTGTGAGGAACAACCTGCTTACATTAAATAATAAACAATGTGTTACGCCTTGGGTGGTGCGTTCGGCGTGTTATGCAATGCTTGTGCTTCATCCCAACAACGGTAGCTTATGCGTCAACGTAATACCGTCAGGGCATAATGTGGAGCCGTAACATAAAATTTCAACCCC
Source organism: Pectobacterium punjabense (assembly GCF_012427845.1). NCBI lineage: Bacteria > Pseudomonadati > Pseudomonadota > Gammaproteobacteria > Enterobacterales > Pectobacteriaceae > Pectobacterium > Pectobacterium punjabense. The sequence goes on along the minus strand of NZ_CP038498.1, from coordinate 3,508,432 downwards.
TGCCCGCTGTGCTTCGATAAATAATTCCGCATACCGTGAATCAATATGCCGGGCAGGAGAAACCTGCTGGATTCCTGAATGGAGAACGGCGAAAAAAAGGACGGCGCGTTTTCCATTGGAAACCATCTGTTGCAGCTCACGCAGATGCTTTTGCCCTCTGAGTGTAACCGCATCGGGAAAGTAACCACATTCATGTTGCAATAATGTGACAGATTTCACCTCAATATAGCAGTCAATCTTGTCTGGCGCCTGTAAAAGCAGGTCGATTCGGCTGTTTTCCGTACCGTATTTCACTTCCGTTTTTACATCAGAGTAGCCTGCTAGCTCTTCTATGCGATTCTCTAATAAGGCTTCGTGCAATAATGTGTTGGCACGCAGAGTATTGACACAAATCCAGTCATTTTGTTGTGTTTCAGTCAGTTCCCAACTTTGCGGATACTTACGTTTAAGGTTCTCGGACGTTGAATACCACACGGTATCACCGGGTGTGGCACAGCCCGTCATGGCACCGGTATTGGCACAGTGCAACGTAAACGTCTCGCCTTCCGGCGTCACGACATCGGCCAAAAAGCGTTTGTAACGTTTAATTAAGCGAGCAGGTTGTAAGCGTGGGGTGTAGTTCATGCGTATCCTGTTTTATTCGTTTATACCCGTCATACTTCAAGCTGCTTGTGCGTTGGCAATACTCGGCTCGGTTCTGAGCCTCGCCCTGAAGGGCCGCCGCAAGCGGCGTTCAAATCGGCTAAGCCGATTTGTCCTTACTTACCCCAGTCACTTACTTGTGTAAGCTCCTGGGGATGAAATGAGAGACATCCTGTCTCTCACCGAAGGCCAGCCGTTGGCTGGTCAAATTCGTTCCCGACGAATTTGTCGCTCGGTTGCCGCGTTACAAGGCTATAAATGAGCCTTGCCCTAAAGGGTCAACGCAGAGCGTTGTTCAAAACGCTAACGTTTTGTCATGCAACTCGAATTATTTAGGGTATATCTAACTTAATGAATGACCAGCTTTCCAGCTTTTGATAGCGGGTTTTACCGTTATCGAAAAGAGACTGGTAAAGGGAAAAGTGCGTCATGTCGGTCTGCCAACTGAACGTCGCGGGGGGAATCGCCACGGGACGAGTCGCGCCGCGCAATAGCGTAATGTGTGGATGAAAAGGTAATGATGTTTGATAGCAGCCGTTGCGTGCAGCTTGAGAACGCAGCAGTTCCGCGAGCTGTAACAATCCACGCGGTGCTCGGCGGCAGCCTAGCCAGACAACACCGGGACGCGGCCAATGTCCAGCGTCATTTAGCGTGAGGGTAAACGCGGGCTGGCGGATTCTGCCTGCTAAGGCCTGTAAGACCTGCGCTTTTTGCTCACTCACATCGCCTAAAAACGCCAGCGTCAGATGGAGGTTGGCCGCCGCGATCGGACGGCCCGCGTCCAGAGGGAAGTGTTCGGCACGCCAGCGGATAATTTCTTGCTGTGTGGTTTCCGGCAATGATAAGGCAAAAAACAGGCGGCGGGGGGCTGGCATGGTGCACTCTCTTGTTCTGATTCCATCCGATGCTACATTCATCCAGATGCTACAATGCTCGCCGCTGAAAGTTAACCTTATACGGAGATGTCTGTGATTTTACCGCCCGTCAGCGCCGTGCTGGATGATGTGATAACGGCGCTACATACCGCGCCTCAGGTGCTGCTCAATGCCCCAACGGGGGCGGGGAAATCAACCTGGCTGCCGTTGCAATTACTGCAACAGGGCAATTTGAACGGGCGCATCATCATGCTGGAACCGCGCCGTCTGGCGGCGAAGAGTGTTGCCTGGCGGTTGGCACAGCAGCTAGGTGAAGAGCCAGGGCAAACGATAGGCTATCGGATGCGCTCAGAAACCTGCGTGAGTAGTGCAACGAAGCTGGAAGTTTTCACCGAAGGCATGCTAACCCGTTTGCTGCAACAGGATGCGGAACTGCAAGGTGTAGCGCTAATCATCCTTGATGAATTCCATGAGCGCAGCGTGCAGGCCGATCTGGCATTGGCGCTGCTGCTGGATGTGCAACAGGGGCTGCGTGACGATTTAAAACTGCTGATTATGTCCGCCACGCTCGACAATGCGCGGCTGTCAGCGCTGTTGCCGGAAGCCGTTTGCGTGGTTTCCGAAGGCCGTAGTTATCCGGTCGAGCGGTGCTATGCGCCGCTAAATAGTCAGGAGCGTTTGGAAGACGGCGTTGCGCGACAGGTACGGCGGTTACTCAATGAAGAAGACGGTTCGCTGCTGCTGTTTTTACCTGGCGTCGCAGAGATTCGCCGCGTGCAGGCGCTGCTGGAAAATGGCGTGTCGAGCGAGACGGATCTCTGTCCTTTATATGGCGCATTGACGCTGGCGGAACAGCAAAAGGCCATTCTGCCTGCGGAGCCGGGCCGGCGTAAGGTGGTATTAGCCACTAATATCGCTGAAACCAGCCTGACAATTGAAGGTATCCGGCTGGTGGTGGACAGCGGTCTTGAGCGTGTAGCCAGCTTTGATGTGAAAAGCGGCGTCACTCGGCTGGTAACACAGCGCATCAGCCAAGCCTCGATGGTGCAGCGCGCGGGGCGTGCGGGGCGTTTAAGTCCCGGTATTTGCTGGCACCTGTGCTCTCGCGAACAGGCAGAACGTGCTGCGGCACAAAGTGAAGCCGAGATCCTGAATAGCGACTTAAGCAGCGTCTGGCTGGATTTATTACAGTGGGGTTGTACCGATGTAGCGCAGCTGACCTGGTTGGATTTGCCACCGGCTCCTGCGCTTTATGCTGCGCGACACCTGCTGCGCCAGCTTGGTATTACGGATGAGCAGGATAGGTTGACTACCGAAGGGCGTAAGATCGCCGCGTTAGGCAGCGATGCCCGTTTGGCAACCCTGCTGTATGCCGCATCACAGCAAGGTCCGGACGCGTTGGCTACCGCAGGGTGCCTGGCGGCGATACTTGAAGAGCCACCGCGTAGCGGATCGATTAATCTGGCTGACTGGCTGCATCGCCCGCTCCCTCATTGGTTGCGGCGAGCAAAACAGCTGACGCGCCGTTTATCGACGACTTCGGGGCATATTGACGGCGGCGAAGCCGACTGGCTGCTGGCACTGGCTTTCCCTGATCGTATCGCACGACGGCGCAGTCAGGATGGGCGCTACCAGCTTGCTAACGGTAGCGGCGCGATGATGTCGGCTGATGAAGCGTTGTCAGGTAACGAATGGCTGCTGGCACCTTCGCTATTACAAAATAGCCAGAGCGCAGATGCGCGGATTCTATTGGCGTTGCCGCTGGATATTGAACGGCTGGAGCGGCGGTTACCCGGATTAATAAATGAGCGTAACGTGGTGCACTGGGACGAAGAAAAGGGTACTCTGCGCGCCAGCCAGCGCGACCAGATTGGTTGCCTGACTCTGCGAACGCGCCCGTTGAACAAGCCTTCTGACGAGGCATTACAGCAGGCGATGCTATCCTGGATTCGGGAGCAGGGGCTTAAAGCATTGAATTGGGACGCTGCGGCGTTGCAGTTACGTGCTCGCTTACAGTGCGCTTGTCAGTGGTTGCCTGAGGTTGACTGGCCGCGAGTGGATGATGACAGGCTGCTGGCAACGTTGGAAATCTGGTTACAGCCGTCACTGTCTGGCGTGCGCGATTTACGTGCACTACACCAGATTAATTTGAGCGACGCGCTGCTGCGATTGCTGGATTGGTCGCTGCGTCAGCGACTGAATAACGCGTTGCCCACGCATTACACCGCGCCTGGCGGTAGCCGTTTGCCCATTGCCTATTATGACGATAAGCCACCGGTACTGTCGGTACGGATGCAGGAAATGTTCGGCGAGCAGCAGAGCCCGCTGCTGGCAGAAGGTCGTGTGGCGCTGGTACTGGAGCTTTTATCACCCGCACAGCGTCCACTACAGATTACGCGCGATTTAGCGGCCTTCTGGCAAGGGACATACCGCGACGTGCAAAAAGAGATGAAGGGGCGTTATCCCAAGCATGTCTGGCCGGATGATCCGGCGAATACGGCGCCGACGAGGCGTACCAAGAAATATCAGAATCACTAATTTCAGACGTTTCCGCTTTCCCAAAAAGGGGGCTGGAAACAGAGTAGGCGGCTTGAGCGCAAAGCTGATAGCCGTGAACAACCTGATGGAGAAGTTATTGTAATGTCTCGGGATGACCGCGAACCTATCGGACGCAAAGGGAAAGCGCCAAAACGTAAGCCTGAACGCAAGCAGGCCATACGACGTCGCAGGGATGACGACTATGATGATGACTATGACGATTATCAGGACGACTATGACGACGATGATGATTACGATGGCGATGACGCGATGACGCGGAAATCACAGAGAAGACGGCGCTGGCTGGGGCTGGCGATCAAGCTGTTCCTGATCTTTGCCGTGGCGATGGCGATCTACGGTGTATACCTCGATAGCCAGATCCGCAGCCGTATTGAAGGCAAAGTCTGGCAATTGCCCGCCGCTGTTTATGGCCGCATGGTCAACCTTGAGCCCGGCATGGCTTATAGCCAAAAAGAGATGATTAGCCTGCTGGAAGGTATGCAATACCGTCAGGTGAGTCGCATTACCCGTCCGGGTGAATTCAGCGTGCGTGGTAACAGCATTGATATGTTGCGCCGCCCGTTTGATTTCCCTGATGGAAAAGAAGGGCAGATTCAGGCGCGCCTGACGTTTGCCAACGATCGTTTGTCACAGATCCAGAATCTGGACAACCAGCGTAATTTCGGCTTCTTCCGTCTCGATCCGAAACTGATCACTATGATGCAGTCGCCGAATGGCGAACAGCGCCTGTTTGTGCCGCGTGCCGGTTTCCCCGATCTGTTAGTGGATACGCTGGTGGCGACTGAAGACCGCCATTTTTATGAACACGATGGCATCAGCCTGTACTCGATTGGCCGTGCGTTTTTAGCCAATATCACCGCAGGACGCGCAGTGCAGGGCGGAAGTACGCTGACGCAGCAGTTGGTGAAGAACCTGTTCCTGACCAACGAACGTTCGCTGTGGCGTAAAGCCAACGAAGCCTATATGGCGCTGATCATGGATTATCGCTACAGCAAGGATCGCATCCTTGAGCTGTATCTTAACGAGGTGTATCTCGGTCAGAGCGGTAACGATCAGATCCGCGGTTTCCCGCTTGCCAGCCTGTATTACTTTGGCCGTCCGGTGAATGAGCTGAGTCTCGATCAGCAGGCGCTGCTGGTGGGGATGGTGAAAGGGGCATCGCTGTACAACCCATGGCGTAACCCAGATATTACGTTAGAGCGACGCAATCTGGTGCTGCGACTATTGCAGAATCAGCAGGTCATTGATGCCGATCTGTACAACATGCTGAGTGCGCGTCCGCTGGGCGTGCAGCCGAAAGGCGGCGTAATCAGTCCTCAGCCCGCGTTTATGCAGATGGTGCGTCAGGAATTGCAACAGCGACTTGGCGACAAGGTTAACGATCTCTCCGGCGTGAAGGTCTTCACCACGCTCGATCCGGTCTCGCAGGATGCGGCGGAAAAAGCGGTGGAAGTCGGCGTGCCGGCACTGCGTGCAGGGCGTAACGTCAGCGATCTGGAAGCCGCGATGGTGATTGTCGATCGTTTCAGTGGCGAAGTCCGCGCGATGGTTGGCGGTGCTCAAACGCAGTACGCTGGGTTTAACCGTGCGCTACAGGCGCGTCGCCCTGTCGGATCGCTGGCGAAGCCGCCGACTTACCTGACGGCATTGAGCCAGCCGGACACCTATCGTCTGAATACCCTGTTGGCGGATGAGCCGCTGTCGATCAAGCAGCCTAACGGACAACTGTGGCAGCCGAAGAACTACGATCGTGAATTCCGTGGTCGCGTCATGTTAGTCGATGCGTTGGCAAACTCGCTGAACGTCCCGACCGTCAATCTGGGGATGGCCGTAGGGCTGGATCAGGTCACGGCAACCTTGAAGCGTTTAGGTATCCCCGAAAACGTCATTCAGACTGTACCAGCGATGCTGTTGGGTGCGATCAGCCTAACGCCGATGGAAGTGGCGCAGGAATACCAGACGATCGCCAGCGGCGGCAACCGTGCCCCACTTTCCTCACTGCGTTCGGTGATTGCGGAAGATGGTACGGTGCTGTATCAGAGCTTCCCGCAGGCTGAACGCGCGGTTCCTGCGCAGGCGGCCTATCTGACGCTATACGGCATGCAGCAAGTGGTTGAGCGCGGTACATCGCGTTCGCTGGCGGTGAAATTCCCGAATTATCATCTGGCGGCGAAAACCGGTACCACTAATGACCTGCGTGACAGCTGGTTTGCTGGGATTGATGGTAAAGAAGTGGCGATTAGCTGGGTAGGGCGTGATAACAACGGTCCGGCCAAGCTGACGGGGGCGAACGGGGCGCTGACGATCTATCGTCGCTATCTGGAAAACCAAACGCCGCTGCCGTTGATGCTGACGCCGCCGGAAGGTATTACGACGATGACAGTGGATGCCAGCGGGAACTTTATCTGCAACGGCAGCAGCGCTGGACGCGTCTTGCCGGTCTGGACGGATAACCCGCAGGCGCTGTGTCAGAGTAGTCAGCCGCAGCCTTCAGCACAGCAAAACCAGCAAAACGGAGAAGGTGTCGCTGACTGGATCAAAGAAATGTTTGGTCAATAAATTCTTCTCACTGCCCCTGGTTAATCTATTGTCTCTTATAGACAAAGGCAGGGGTATCACGTGTTTTGTCGTTATCCGGCGTAAAAAATTATGCTGAGGAGATAGCAGGCTTAGGATGAGCCGCATGGACGCGGCTCAAGCTTGCGCCATGTCGGGAGCGTGTCGCAAGCGGTCCTCTAAGCCTGATACCGACGAAGGCACCGCTTTAGCGGCATAATTTCCGCCAAAAGCCGGGGTTCATAGGGGGCTGGCGTAGCCCCCTATGTCGGGCGCGTGCTACGACGTAACATGAAGATAACAATGTTCGAAGCGCACGAAATCGCCTCAATAGTGATATAAAATGTACCTAATAGGCTGAATTTGTGGGGATTTTTTTCTCTACTATTTTGGGGCGAGCACCACATCCTGCCTGATACCGCTTTTCCTGCCATGCTAACCGATGCCAATAGGTAAAAGTCTTGCGATTGGTATTCCGTTGCGCCTATCATGCTGCCTTTATCGTAATCATTATCGTTCTCTTTTAGCTTGATCGTTATGGGTCTGGTTCGATAGTTACGGGAATAGCGATCGCCGCTTATCTCCTTTCCGTCCGTGACATTAAAAATCAAAAGCGCTATGCAAAATCAAACTGTACTGCCTGATACCACCTTCAGACTGGACGACGTCAGCTTTTCCGTCGCCGGACGCACGCTGCTACACCCGCTCTCTATCACGTTCCCCGTCGGGAAAGTCTGTGGTCTGATTGGACACAACGGCTCAGGCAAATCGACATTGCTGAAAATTTTGGGACGTCACCAGCCCGCCAGCAGCGGAACGGCATTGTTGGGAGAACAGGCGATCGGAAGCTGGGACAGCAAATTGTTCGCCCGTCAGGTGGCTTATTTACCACAGCAGCTTCCCGCTGCTGAAGGGATGACCGTGCGTGAGTTGGTTGCTGTGGGGCGCTACCCGTGGCATGGCGCATTAGGCCGTTTCGGCAGCGCCGATCGGGAAAAGGTCGAAGAAGCCATCACGCTCGTTGGGCTAAAGCCATTTGCTAACCGTCTGGTGGATAGCCTGTCCGGCGGCGAACGGCAGCGAGCCTGGCTGGCGATGACGGTGGCGCAAGATAGCCGCTGCCTGCTGTTGGATGAGCCGACTTCCGCACTGGACATTGCGCATCAGGTTGAGGTCCTGGCGCTGATTCAGCGCATGAGCCACGAGCGCGGTATTACCGTGATTGCAGTGCTACATGATATCAATATGGCTGCCCGCTATTGCGATCATTTGGTGGCGCTGCGCGGTGGTAAAATGATTGCACAAGGCGAGCCTGTCACGCTGATGCAAGGGGATGTACTGGAAAGTATCTACGGTATTCCCATGGGCATTCTGCCTCATCCGGCTGGTGGCGCACCGGTCAGCTTCGTTTGTTAACTCGGTTTACCTGCTAATGATGCCTGAATTGTTTTCTTCCCCGCGTTCTCCTGACCCGTTACGTCGTCGCTTGCTGACGGCGCTACTGCTGTCTCCGCTGGTTTATTCGGCGGCGAGTAGGGGAGCCACCGCTTCACGTCCTGATTTGAACCGCATTGTGGCGCTGGAATGGTTGCCCGTTGAATTGCTTCTGGCGTTAGGCATTACCCCCTTCGCGATTGCCGATAAGCATAATTATAACCTATGGGTGAAAGAGCCGGCATTGCCTGAGTCGGTGATTGATGTGGGGCTGCGCACCGAGCCTAACCTTGAATTGCTGACGCAGATTCGCCCGTCCATGATTCTTTATTCTGAAGGTTACGGCCCTTCGGTCGCGAAAATGTCCCGTATTTCTCCACTGCTGGGTTTTGGCTTCAGCAGCGAACAGGGGAAGCCGTTGACGTCGGCACAGGCATCAGTAATGAAGCTGGCTGACGCGCTAAATATGAAGGCCGCTGGAGAACGGCATCTGGCGGAGTTGGCGCAGTTTATCCAACAGGAAAAGATTACGCTTCAGCCATATACCGAGCGTCCCCTGCTGCTCATTACGCTGGTCGATAGCCGCCATGTGCTGGTGATTGGCAAGAACAGCCTTTTTCAGGAAGTGATGGATCATGTCGGGATAGAAAATGCCTGGCGCAGCGAAACCAGCTTCTGGGGCAGTACGATTGTGGGGATTGAAAGCCTGGCAGACGTCGGCGATGCCAACGTGCTCTGCTTCGAGCATGGCGATAGTGCCATCAGCGCACAGCTTGATAATAATCCGCTCTGGCAGGCCATGCCGTTTGTGCGTAACCAGCGTTTGCAACGTGTGCCTGCCGTCTGGCTGTATGGTGGAACGCTCTCGGCGATGCGCTTCTGCCACGTATTGAATCAGGCATTGGAGGCGAGAAAATATGCCTAATTCTCCGTCTGTCGCGCACAAGCGTGCTGTGCACCCGTTGGTGCTTCCCATTGTTTTAATTGGTTTTCTGCTGTTCGTGATTCTGGGCGTGGGCAGCTACAATTTGCAGCAGCAATTGCCTGTGTCGCAGTGGTTTGAGGCGCTGACGCAGCCTGCGTTGAACAACATGCAGCAGCTTCTGTTCCACTACAGTTTGCTGCCGCGCATGGTGTTGGCGCCGCTGATTGGCGCTGGGTTGGGGCTGTGCGGTGTGCTGTTCCAGCAGGTCTTGCGCAATCCGCTGGCTGAGCCGTCAACGCTGGGGATTGCCACGGGGGCACAGCTAGGCATTACGGTAGTCACGCTGTGGGCGCTGCCCGGCGGCGCAGTGATCCAGCAGGCCGCAGCGATGATGGGGGCACTGATGGTTGGCGCGTTAGTATTTGGCGTCGCCTGGGGCAAACGGTTATCGCCAGTGACGCTGATCTTGGCGGGGCTGGTGCTGAGTTTCTACTGTAGCGCGGTCAATCAACTGCTGGTGCTCTTCCATCATGAACAACTGCAAGGCTTATTCTTGTGGAGCAGCGGGGTACTGAACCAGCAGGACTGGAGCAATGTACAATTTGTTCTCCCGCGTCTCGCGGTGTGTTTCTGCCTGGCGCTGCTGCTGATTCGCCCGCTAACGCTGCTGGGACTGGATGATGGCGTTGCGCGTAATCTGGGGCTTGGGCTGTCGTTGGCACGTCTGAGTGCGCTTGGGTTGGGGATTTTTCTGTGTGCGCAGTTGGTGAATGCGGCGGGCATTATCGGTTTTATCGGCCTGTTTGCGCCGCTGCTGGCGAAAATGCTGGGTGCACGGCGTTTACTCCATCGTCTCTTATTAGCTCCGCTGCTGGGGGCGCTGCTGCTCGGTGTGACCGATCAGGGGGTTATCTGGCTGAGCCGGGTGTGGCTTGACGTGCCGACGGGCGCGGCGACCGCGCTGATTGGCGCGCCGCTGTTACTGTGGCTGCTGCCGCGCCTGCGTAATAGCGGTCAACCGGCGATGATCGACAATAACAGCACCCCGACGGCTGAGCGCAGTTTGTGGGGAACATGGCTGGTGCTTGGCATCGTGCTACTAGGAATGGTGGTTATCACGGCGCTGATGTTGGGGAAAGATGCCGAAGGTTGGCAGTGGGGCGGCGGTGAGGTGTTAACGCAGTTGCTCTCATGGCGTTGGCCTCGGGTTCTGGCGGCGCTGACCGCTGGAGTGATGCTGGCGGTGGCGGGAACGCTAATCCAGAAGCTGACAGGCAACCCGATGGGGAGTCCTGAAGTGCTGGGAATTAGCTCCGGTGCATCGTTTGGCGTCATTATTTTGTTGTTCTTCATCCCCGGCAATGCGTTCGTGTGGCTGCTTCCCGCCGGAAGTGCGGGCGCGGCGCTGACGTTGCTGGTCATGGTGATGATCGCCGGACGCGGTGGTTTCTCTACGCAGCGTATGCTGCTGGCGGGGATCGCACTGAGCATGGCGTTCACCACCGTCATTGCGCTGCTGCTGGCCAGTGGCGATCCGCGTATGGGCACCGTGCTGACCTGGCTGTCGGGATCAACCTATGCGGTTGAACCGACTGACGCGATACGCACGGCAGTGATTGCCGTTCTGCTATTATTGATTGTCCCGCTGTGCCAGCGCTGGCTGCGTATTCTGCCGCTGGGTACCACCACGGCCAGAGCGCTTGGCGTGGCCGTCATGCCGGTTCGTTTGCTGGTCTTGTTACTGGCATCGGTGCTGACCGCGATGGCAACCATGATGGTCGGGCCGATGAGTTTTGTGGGCCTGATGGCGCCGCATATGGCGCGGATGCTGGGCTTTAGCCGTGTGTTGCCGCAAATCGCTAGCTCTGCGCTGATTGGTGGCGCGCTGATGGTAATGGCAGACTGGTTTGGCCGGATGATCCTCTTTCCCGCACAGATTCCGGCAGGGTTGCTCGCGACATTTATTGGTGCACCTTACTTTGTGTATCTGCTACGCAAGCAGGTGAAATAACGCGAGCGTCGGCGGGAAGGTAAGCCCGCCGACGCCGTGTGATTAGCCTGAGAGGTGGATGGCTTCGACCAGCATCCAGAAGGTGGTGAGTACCAGAGAAAGCGCCATGATGCCGTTGAAGGCTTTCAGTTTCCACGGTTCCTGAAGATGTTTACCGATGCGATCGCCGAGCAGCGCCCAGACTAAAATACAGGGTAGATTGAGCGCCATAAAGGCGATTACCGTGGTGAAAAGGCCGCCGCTGGCGGCATAAAGCAGCGCGATGTTGCTGGACATCAGCCAGGCTTTCGGATTCACCGCCTGAAAGAGCGTCCCTTGCAGTACGGTCATCGGCTGTACTCGTCCTTGTAATTCCGGTGCCGATGAGCGCACGATTTTCCACGATAGCCACAGCAGATAGACGCACCCCAGCACGGTGAGCGGGAGGCGAATCATACTCATCCAGCTCAGCAGAAGCTCTAAGGCCACACCCATCAGCGCCGTTTGTATCCCACAGCCAACGGAAATGCCCATCATCATCGGCAACGTTCGACGCAGGCCAAAATTGACGCCTGAGGTCGCCAGCAGCAGATTATTGGGTCCCGGCGTGATGGACATGACGGTGACGTAGCTGAAAAAAGAAGGGTCGAGCATGGTGTTATCCTGATGATGGGGGAGAACACTATGGTAGGCAGAAAAAAGAAATGGTTACAGATACACAAAATGATTATTGTTATGGGTACAAAATGCATTAATTGTTAACTGTACTCATCGGCTGGCGGGGGAACTGTGTCCATTATCGACTCACAAGAAAGTACGCTCTATCAACAGCTCGCGGAAACCTTCGCCACGGCGATTCATCAAGGGACGTTAGCGCCGGGGAGCCGTCTGCCTTCTATTCGCCGCGTTGCCGGTTCGCATCAGGTGAGTGTGAATACGGTGCTGAACGCCTGGCGTATTCTCGAAGATCGCGGGTTGATCGAAGCACGGCCGCAGTCCGGCTATTTTGTGCGGGGGCGTCTGCCGTCGCTGACGGAAAGCAAACCTCACCGTGCGCAGGTGATTGTGCCGGGCAGTGAAAAACTGGATTTGATTGATACCGTATTTGCTGCCCAGACGCACCCTGACTACACCAATATTTCTCTGGCATGCCCGCAGCATGCCGATTTCTATCCTACCGAGAAGATTAGCCGTATTGCCGCTTCCTTGCTGCGGCGACAGCCTGAATTGATTGGTCGCTATGCGCTACCGCCGGGCAGTGAGCGGTTGCGGCGCGAAGTGGCACGGCGAGCGATGGATTTGGGGATGACATTGACCCGTGAGGACATCACGATCGCTCACGGCTGTATGGAGGCGTTACAGTTAGCGCTACGCGCGGTGACGCAGCCGGGCGACTGCGTGGGGTTGGAAACGCCAACCTATTTTTATCTCTTTCCTCTGCTCGCCAGTTTGGGATTGAAAACGGTGGAGATTCCGACCGATCCGCAGCGTGGGCTCGCGCTGGATGCGTTGGAGTTACTGTTATCAGAAAATCGCTTACAGGCGATTATCGCCATGCCAAACGCGCAGAATCCGCTAGGGTGCAGCATGACGCTGGCAGATAAAAAGCGGTTGGCAACGTTGGTGAACGATTATCAAGTACCGCTTATCGAAGATGGTTTGTACAGCGAACTTCAATTTACTTGGCCGCTGTCGCCGACGGTGAAAGCCTTCGACCGTGAAGGCTGGGTGATTTACTGCTCCAGCTTCACGAAAACGCTGGCACCCGATTTTCGTATCGGCTGGATGGCGTCGGGGCGTTTTCGGGCAAAGGTGGCGCGACTGAAAGCGGTGTCGTCGATGGCGGAATCGGCGCTGTTATCAGAAACGCTGGCGCAGTTTCTGGAGTCCGGCGGTTACGATCATCATCTGCGCACGCTGCGCCGCCGCTATGCCGCGCAGATGGATGAGGCTCGCGGGCTGATCGCTCGACATTTCCCGCAGGGTACACGTGCAACGCAGCCGCAGGGCGGTTTTGTCTTCTGGCTGGAATTACCGGGCGGCGTGGATGGGGTGGAGTTATTTCATCGTCTGCTGCAAGAAAGAATTTGCGTCACGCCCGGTGAACTTTACACGCTGAGCGGCCGCTGTAAGCACGCGCTTCGGCTGTCTTGCTGCTACCCGTTTGATGAACGCTACACCTATGCGCTTAAGCGTGCTGGCGCACTGGCCTGTGAAATGAGCGGTATCGGGCCGGGTAGCACAGAATAGCGTTATGGCGTGCCGTTTCGTCCCCAGGTCAGGTAGCCTGCACGCTCGCTTAAGCGTTCATAGTAGGCGCGGACGGCAGGATAGTCTGTGTGTTCCAGCGGTGTTTCATACCAGCGATTGACCGATAGCCCGATGGGAATGTCGGCCAGCGTAAACGCTTGCCCTGCAACGTAGTGACCAGTCCGCTCCAATTGCTGGTTCAAAATGCCCATGGTGCGTGACCAAAGCGCGCAGGATTCTACCAATAGCTGCGGTTCCTGATGTGCGGGAGACTGGCGAACCAGCGACATAAAGGCGTAACGCCATGAGGGATTGAGCTCGGTGGCCTGCCAGTCGATCCATTGATCAACCGGGGCGCGACTACGCGGCTCCTGTGGGTAGAGCCAGCTTCCGTCTTTCGCGTTAGCGAGATAGCGTAAAATCGCGTTCGATTCCCACATGACGAAATCGTCGTCCTGAATAACCGGTATCATGGCATTGGGGTTAAGGGCCAAAAATTCCGGTGACTGCGGTGACTTATAGCCGTCGCCCCAGTCTTCGCGCTGAAAAGGAATTGCCAATTCGTCACACAGCCACAGCACTTTCCGAACGTTGATCGACGACGTGCGTCCTAGAACCTTTAACATGACTTCTCCGCTATTTTCAGGCAAGTAGACTTACTCATAACCAATTTGAGAGGGCTTGTCATTCTCAAATGAGCATCCTGATGAAAAAATGTAAGGCGGGGGAGGGGCTGTTATTGAGCAGCCATGGCGCCACTGAGTGACGCCATGGTGTACGCGTTCGCGTTATAGGCGTGAGAAGCAGAGCTGTGCTGCTTCGATGGTGCGTTCGATATCTTGCGGTGCATGTGCCAGCGACATAAAGCCTGCTTCAAACGCGGACGGCGCGAGATAGATCCCTTCTTCCAGCATCATGTGGAAGAACAGCTTAAAGCGCTCGACGTCGCACTTCATCACATCTTGATAGCTTGTGACGCTGTCAGCATCAGTAAAGAACAGGCCGAACATGCCGCCCGCCTGATTCACTACCAGCGGAATGTTTTCGGCTTTCGCGGCAGCCAGCAGGCCATCAGCTAGCTGATTGGTCAATGCGGTGAGCTTTTCATGTACGCCGGGTTTCGCGACTTCAGTTAAACAGGCAAAGCCGGCGGCCATGGCGATGGGGTTGCCAGACAGCGTTCCCGCCTGATAAACCGGGCCGGTCGGTGCCAGTGCTTGCATGACTTCACGCTTACCGCCGAATGCGCCGACTGGCATGCCGCCGCCGATAATTTTTCCCAGACAGGTCAGATCCGGCACTACGCCGTAGTGTGACTGTGCACCTGCCAGTGCAACACGGAAGCCGGTCATCACTTCATCGATGATGAACAGTGCACCAAACTCGTCACACAAGGCGCGTAGGCCGGGAAGAAAATCTGGCAGCGGTGGAACGCAGTTCATGTTGCCCGCGACGGGCTCGACGATAATCGCGGCGATCTCATCAGGGTATTGTTCAAATGCGGCGCGAACGGATGGCAGATCGTTATAGACGCAGGTCAGCGTATGGCGGGCGAAATCGGCCGGAACGCCGGGAGAGTTCGGTTGACCCAGCGTCAGCGCGCCGGAACCGGCTTTTACCAGCAGGCAGTCGGCGTGACCATGGTAGCAGCCTTCAAATTTGATGATTTTATCGCGACCCGTGTAACCTCGTGCCAGACGGATTGCGCTCATGGTGGCTTCTGTACCGGAGTTGACCATCCGTACCATATCCATACTGGGCACCAACGAGGTGACCAGACGTGCCATTTGCACTTCCATCTCGGTAGGCGCGCCAAAACTCAGACCGCGCTCTGCGGCAGCAATCACAGCATCACGAATCGCCGGATGGTTGTGACCCAGCACCATCGGACCCCACGATCCCACGTAATCAATATACGCTTGCTCATCGGCGTCGTAGAGGTAGGCACCGTCTGCTCGTTCGATGAACAGTGGCGTGCCGCCGACGCCGTTAAAAGCACGAACGGGTGAGTTCACACCGCCGGGAATAAGTTGCTGTGCCGCAGCATACAGGCTTTCAGATTTGTTCATTACGCGGTCCTGACTGGTCTTGATCGTAAAATGTAGGGGTATTCTAATGAACTGACCGCCGTTATGAAATCGCTGTACGGGGTTTCACTTGAAAACACACCGCGCCATACCCACAGAGAGTACTGGCTGTGGGGGAGAGGAGGCGGCATAATGCGGCGATTATTTCAACAGCTGCTGTCAAATCTTGAACGTTTTCGCAGACTGCCGGATAATAAGCGTATGAATATGGGTCTATCACCTGATAAGCCCTGAGTTGGGAGTAAAAATATGAGCGACGATATAGCAGCACTGCCTCTGCAATTTACCGATGCGGCGGCAAGTAAGGTGAAAAACCTGATTGCTGATGAAGAAAACCCAGAGCTGAAACTGCGCGTATATATCACGGGCGGCGGCTGTAGCGGTTTCCAGTATGGTTTTACCTTTGATGATCAAATCAACGACGGCGACATGACCATTGAGAAACAGGGCGTGGCGCTGGTGGTTGACCCGATGAGCCTGCAATATCTGGTGGGTGGTGCGGTCGATTATACAGAAGGATTGGAAGGTTCTCGCTTCATCGTGACGAATCCGAATGCGAAATCTACCTGCGGCTGTGGTTCCTCTTTCAGCGTCTGATTGCGTATTGCGGTTATTCACCGACGAAAAAATAAAAACCGTGTCTTATTGAGACACGGTTTTTTTATAGCAGACATTTTTTATAGCAGACAATAAGCCTTTCACAGAAGCGTTAAAAAAATACGCTCCGTGTTTTACCGTGGTTACCATTCGACCGTAATCAAACGTGTTTCCGTACCCTGCGTCGTTTTTGTCGCGGAGGTCGAAAATTTTGCCTGATCGATCTGAATACGTGACTCAGTAATTTTAGGTTGAGGTACAGACGCTACGTTACAGTTCATTTGATATTGACCGGATTGCGGCGTGACGCCACACGACGGTAATATCGTCAATTGGGCATTAATTTGCCCGCCCTGACTCCCTGCATATGCCGTGCTACAGGCCGCCATCAATAGGCCCGCGTAAAGCAACGCACTTTTCATGTTTAAAGCTACCTGGTGTAAAGGAACCGATATCGGTTCAAAATTTTTATTTACTGCATATTGCTTTGGCTTTATCGCCGAGTGGTAATCAACACCTTTTATTGATGTCTATGACTCCACTCTTACGCTCAGATTATCGGCAAATATTGGCGAAATAAAAGCCTGCTAGTGTTACAACTTGTATACTAATGAAGCTATTGTTATCGAGATGATTTTATTGTGTTAATTGGTGATCATTTTATTGGCGAGGATGCCAGTCTTAATTCAGCTAATTGAGAACAAATTTGCTGTGCTGCCAATAGCAACCGAGGGCCGCTGCGGCTAAACCAGTCTTCATTGACGGTAATCACCGGGACTGCGAGCTGTGGCTGCCAAAATGCCTGAACGCTGGCAATTTTATCTGGTGTACCACTGACAATAATGGCCTGTGGTTGCCGCCTTAATACCTGTTCACGACTGACCTGCGGCCAAGGCACGGGGCTGTCGGCAAAGATATTTTCTGCGCCACATAGTGAAACGATCTGGCTTTGCAGCGTCGCTTCCGAAGAGGTAAACAGCGGTTGAGTGCCGAATTGAATGAATACCCGCAACGGATCGGTGTGTGTCGCCTTATGCTTCTCACCCGCGCGCTGTAACTTGCCTATTTGCTGCTGAAAATTTACCGCAGCCCGTTCGGCTTGCTCAGGGGCGCGGCTATAGGTTGCCAACTGTCGCAATGACATCGGGATATCGTCCAGCGTTTTCGCATCCAGATAAACGATGGGAATCGAGAAGTTGGCGAGCTGTTCCAGCGGGCGCTGTGGGTTGCCCTCGCGCCAGGCTAGAATCAGGTCGGGCTTGAGTGCGAGGATGCGCTCCAAATTGATGCCCTGCCAGGAGGCGACCTGTTCCAGTTTTTTCGCTTCCGGCGGGTAATCTGACCAGGCGCTGACCGCAACCAGCTGTTCGCCCATGCCTGCCGCGTAGGCCATCTCGGTTGCGTGTGGTGCGAGACTGATGACACGCTGGGGAATAGCATAAGCGGTGCTGCAAAGCAGCAGCCCGATCAGCCAGCAAAGGAGCCTGAAGGTCATCGATTAGCGAGCAGCTAACTTGGCCAGAATCACTTCTACCATTCGCGTTGATTGCTGTGCGGCAACGCTCAGGAACTCATCAAAACTCAGGTGTGAGGCTTTATCGGCCACATCAGAAATCGCGCGAACCACCACAAACGGGACGGCAAACTGATGGCAGACATGGGCGATCGCGGTGGCTTCCATTTCCACGGCAATGGCCTGCGGGAAGGTGGTGCGGATGCGGGCTAATGGCTCTGCGCCGTTAATGAAGGCATCGCCGCTGACAACCAGGCCGCGCACGGCATTCAGCTGTAAATCGGTAATCGCTTCCTGCGCCAGTGCGATGAGTTTTTCATCAGCAGGGAAAGCGGCAGGGCAGCCCGCCATCTGGCCGGGTTCATAGCCAAAGGCCGTGACGTCAGCATCGTGGTAACGCACTTCATCAGAAACGACGATATCGCCGACATTCAGTGTGGGTGCCAGCCCGCCTGCTGAACCGGTGTTAATCACCACGTCCGGCTTGCTGTGTTCCAGCAGCAGCGTGGTGCCGAGTGCAGCGGAGACTTTCCCAATACCGGATTTCAGCAGTGCGACGTCTACGCCGTTGATGTGTCCGGTGTAGATTTCGCAACCCGCACGCTGAAAGGTTTGACGGTTTTCAATCCGATCGCGCAGCAGCGTTACTTCTTGTTCCATCGCACCGATAATACCGACTTTCATAAGGTTCCCCGCAAATTCTGTTATAAATGGAAGGCGTGTAGCTGGGGTTAGTCTATCATGGCTAGCGGGATGAGATGGAGTGTGCATTATTTTGCTGTAGCGGGATGACGGGGAGAAGCGTATGTCTGGTATCGATTTCGCCAAAAAAATGAGCTTTCAGCGCCATTTCAGCCGGCCTAAAACGGCTGAGGATGAATATACGATTGTGCGCCAGTTTGAGAGCGATCGGGGT
The DNA here is from genome assembly GCF_012427845.1 of Pectobacterium punjabense. Lineage (NCBI taxonomy): Bacteria > Pseudomonadati > Pseudomonadota > Gammaproteobacteria > Enterobacterales > Pectobacteriaceae > Pectobacterium > Pectobacterium punjabense. The sequence goes on along the minus strand of NZ_CP038498.1, from coordinate 3,490,088 downwards.
CGTATTATTAACTCCGCTGCCATCCGCCGCTTACAGCAAAAAACCCAGGTCTTTCCGCTGGAACGTAACGCAGCCGTCCGTTCCCGCTTAACCCATTCGATGGAAGTGCAGCAGGTTGGTCGCTACATCGCAAAAGAGATTTTGCACCGCCTGCAAACTGATGGCCGACTGGCATCGCTCGGGCTGGCCGACAGACAAACGCCGTTTGAAAGCCTGGTTGAAATGGCATGCCTGATGCACGACATCGGCAATCCGCCTTTTGGTCATTTTGGTGAATCCGCGATTAACCAATGGTTCAGAAAATTGCTGGATAGCCATTATCTGGACAGTGAATCTCCGGAACGTGTCGATGACTGTAACGTGTCTGTGCTGCGGATGCAGCAGGATGGGCTGGACGAATTGCGTGGGCAGATCCGTCAGGATCTAAGCCACTTTGAAGGTAACGCACAGGCGATCCGGCTGGTACACACATTGCTGAAGCTCAACCTGACCTACGGGCAGGTAGCCTGTATTTTGAAATATACCCGTCCCGCGTATTGGCACGGCGAGCTGCCAGCGGATTACCACTATTTGATGAAGAAGCCGGGCTACTATCTGGCAGAAGAAGCGTTTGTCGCCAAACTGCGTGAAGAGCTGGATATGGGGGAGTTTCATCGCCATCCGCTGAGCTACATTATGGAAGCGGCCGATGACGTTTCCTACTGTATCGCGGATCTGGAAGATGCCGTTGAGAAAGAGATTCTCACGATTGAAGAACTGTACGATCTGTTGCGTGAAAATTGGGGAGAAGGAACGGAGAAAGACATTTTCGCCAAAACGATTGAACATGCCTACAAAGAGCGTGAGCGTTTAAAATGGCGCAGTCACGACGACCAGTTCTTTATGAATCTTCGCGTTAATACCGTGCAGCAGATGGTGCCCCATGCCGCGAAGCGTTTTATCGATAACCTGCCAGAAGTCTATGCCGGATCGTTTAATCAGGCGTTGCTTGAGGACGACAGCCCGCAGAACCGCCTGCTCGGCATTTTCAAACACGTCGCTTTAAAGCACGTTTTTAATCATCATGAGGTTGAACAACTGGAGCTACAGGGGGATCGCGTGATTCGCGGCCTGCTGGATATTTATAGCCCGCTGCTTGAGATGCCCTATCAGGATTTCAGTCAGCTCGTTCGTGAGGATACACACAAGCGTTATCCGATTGAAACGCGGCTTTACCACAAGCTATCCAGAAAGTATTGCTTAGCCTATTGTGAAGCCGTTGCCGAGTTGGAAGGCTTACCCGAAAGCGAGCAAATTGTCCGTGAGTATTACTATCGAGCCCGTCTGATTCAGGATTACATCAGCGGTATGACAGATTTGTACGCCTACGACGAATACCGCAAACTGATGGCGGCAGATTAGCGATGAACAGACGGCAATGGAAATCGCGAGTTTTGTAAAGCCGTTCAATATTTCCTTACGCTTCACGATCTTCCCCTCGGGAACCTTGTTGGTCCATATTTATCTCATACAGCACGACCACTGAGTGTACCCGGTGTCGGGTACACGGGCCGTAAGACTCGCGTGTTGATTACTATGAGATAGACTCCTATGAAAAAAAAATCACTGGTCCTGAGTGCGTTGGCGTTAAGTCTGGCGATGGCGATGGGTTCAACTACGGCGAATGCGGCTGAGTCAGCGGCATCTGCTGCGTCATCGGGTCAATTACCCAGCCTGGCTCCTATGCTGGAAAAGGTTATGCCTTCCGTCGTGAGTATCTACGTGGAAGGACATACCACCGATCAGGGGAGAGAGAATAATGTAGGCAAAGAAAATATTCCGCCGCAGCTTCAGCCATTTTTTGGTGAAAACTCGCCTTTCTGTCAGGAAGGATCGCCGTTCCAGTCATCGCCGATGTGTCAGGGAGAGGGTGACGATGACGACGGTCAACCGCAACCAAAACAGGAAAACTTCCAGGCGTTGGGCGCGGGCGTCGTGATTAATGCGGAAAAAGGCTATGTGGTGACCAACAGCCATGTGGTGGATAACGCCGATAAGATTCAGATTCGACTCAGCGACGGTCGCAAGTATGACGGTAAAGTGTTAGGTAAAGACCCGCGTTCAGATATCGCGCTGGTACAGTTGAAAGACTTTAAAAACCTGACGGCGATTCAGGTTGCGGACTCCGATCAGTTACGAGTTGGTGATTACACGGTCGCGATTGGTAATCCATATGGTCTGGGAGAAACGGCGACATCAGGTATTGTGTCCGCGCTGGGGCGCAGCGGCTTGAATATTGAAAATTACGAGAACTTTATTCAGACCGATGCGGCGATCAACCGTGGGAATTCTGGCGGTGCGCTGGTGAACCTGAATGGTGAGCTGATTGGGCTGAATACCGCGATCCTTGCCCCAGGTGGCGGTAATATCGGGATTGGCTTCGCTATTCCTAGCAATATGGTGAAAAGTGTCGTCGCACAGATTGTCGAATTTGGTGAAGTGAAACGCGGCGAGCTGGGCATTACCGGAACGGAATTGAATTCCGAGCTGGCACAGGCGATGAAAGTGGATGCGCAGCGCGGCGCGTTTGTGAGTCAAGTGCGGCCGAAATCGGCGGCAGATGTGGCGGGCATCAAGGCTGGTGATGTGATCGTTACGCTGAATGGTAAAGCGGTTAGCAGCTTCTCCGCATTGCGTGCTCAGGTTGGTTCGTTGCCGGTGGGCAGCAAAGTGGCGCTTGGGCTGCTGCGTGAAGGTAAACCGCTGACCGTCGAGGTGACGCTGCAACAAAGTAATCAGGCTCAGGTAGCTTCCGGTAATCTCTATTCCGGTATTGAAGGTGCGGAGCTGAGCAATACTCAGGTGGATGGCGAAAAAGGCGTTAAAGTAGATAACGTCAAACCCGGTTCTGCTGCGGCTAAAATCGGTCTGAAGAAGGACGACATCATTCTCGGTGTTAACCAGCAGGCAGTACAGAATATTGGTGAACTGCGTAAAATTCTGGACAGCAAACCGGCGGTATTAGCCTTGAATGTACGACGCGGCGACAGTTCGATTTATCTGCTGGCTCAGTAATTGAGTTGTACAACGTGTAATAAAGTAATTGCCTTTTAAGACAAGGTATTACGGTGATTGTCTGGCTGGGCACTTCGGTGCCCAGCGATTTCTCGTTTCTCCATGAAAGCGCTTTTGTGAGTTCTCCCACAGATTTAACCTAATTCCCGTTTCTTTGTTAATTTGCACAATGTGTGGCGCATCGCGTGGCGGTATGCTGGTGCAATTGTCAATGTTCCTCTCAGAGGTAAAAATGGCGTCGTATCATCTCAATGCCAAGATGGCACAGGATATTGTCGCGCGAACCATGCAGATCATTGATAGCAATATCAACGTGATGGATGCTCGCGGTAAAATTATCGGCAGTGGCGATCAGGAACGATTGGGGGAATTGCACGAAGGGGCGCTGTTGGCGCTCTCGCAGGGACGGGTTGTTGATATTGATGAGGCCGTGGCGCGCCACCTGCACGGCGTGCGTCCGGGTATTAATTTACCCTTGCGTATTGATGGTGAGATCGTTGGCGTTATCGGCTTGACGGGAAATCCCAGCCAGCTGCGACAATATGGCGAGCTCGTCTGCATGACAGCGGAAATGATGCTGGAACAGGCGAGGCTGCTGCATATGCTGGCGCAGGATAGTCGTCTGCGTGAAGAACTGGTGTTGAACCTGATCCGTACCGACGACCTGTCTCCCGCGCTCATGGAATGGGCGCAGCGTTTAGGCATCGATCTGAATAAACCTCGCGTCGCCGCGGTGATCGAAGTGGACAGTGGGCAACTTGGCGTAGACTCGGCAATGGCAGAGCTACAGCAGTTACAGACGCTGTTGACCACGCCGGAGCGTGACAATCTGATCGCGATTGTTTCTCTAACGGAAATGGTGGTGCTAAAACCGGCGCTGAACAGCCATGGGCGCTGGGATGCGGAAGAGCATCGGCGTCGCGTAGACACGTTGATGTCGCGTATGGCGGAAAGTAGTCGGCTGCGGGTGCGGCTGGCGCTAGGGAACTATTTTTCCGGCCCCGGCAGTATCGCGCGTTCTTACCGTACGGCGCGCACGACCATGAGCGTCGGGAAGCAGCGTATGCCCGCCCAACGCTGTTATTACTATCAAGATCTGATGTTGCCTGTGCTGTTGGATAGCCTGCGCGGCGGCTGGCAGGCAAACGAGCTGGTGCGTCCGCTCTCGAAGCTTAAGGCAATGGACGGTAATGGTCTGCTGCGCCGAACGCTGGGAGCCTGGTTTCGCAACAACGTTCAACCCGGCGCGACGGCGAAAGCACTGTTTATCCACCGTAATACGCTGGAATACCGTCTTAATCGTATCTCTGAACTCACGGGATTAGATCTGGGGAATTTTGACGACCGTCTGCTGCTCTACGTTGCTTTACAGCTGGATGAAGAAGAGTAGGACAGAAAGACACCCGCCTTTACTTAAACCGACCTTCCGCCATATATACCTGATGCCGCACGGCATCAGGTATATTTCCGACGCGGTCTTAGAAGGTGTCAGCGGCAACAAAATTGCTTAGACTGAAAACTATGACATAACCATTAACAATATAACGCGATAGCATAAATTATCGCGAAACAATATTTTTGCCCCTTCCTTATATCCACTATTGTCACTTCCATGTTGTCAGCCTGACATACCCGTCATATTTCAAGCTGCATGTGCGTTGGTAATACTCGGCTCAGTTTGAGCCTCGCCCTCGCGGGCCGCCGCAAGCGGCGTTCAAATCGGCTAGCCGATTTGTCCTCGCTTACCCCAGTCACTTACTGATGTAAGCTCCTGGGGGCGTAGTGTCGCCGCCTTCTTGCCGCTCGAATTATTTAGGGTATCGCCGTACAAAAGGCGTCAGTCGGCCACATTCATCTAAATACTTTCAAGCATTAAGGTTAGGGAGTGATAAGAATGTCAATACGTCGTCTGGGGTTATCTGTTGCTACGGCAGCACTGTTGTTTTCCGGTGTGGCCTCGGCGGCTACCGAATTATTAAACGTGTCCTACGATCCGACGCGTGAGCTGTATCAGCAATACAATGCGGCGTTTATTAAGCATTGGAAAGCGACCACGGGTGAAGATATCACCATCAAAAACTCGCACGGTGGCTCTGGAAAACAGGCGCGTTCGGTTATTGACGGTTTGCAGGCCGACGTGGTGACGCTGGCGCTGGCCGGTGATATTGATGCGCTCAACCTGAATCAACCGCTAATCGATCCTAAATGGCAGGCGCGTCTGCCTGACAACAGCACCCCTTATACTTCCACTATCGTTTTCCTGGTGCGCAAAGGTAATCCGAAGCAAATCAAAGACTGGAACGATCTGGTGAAACCGGGCGTTGAAGTGATCACGCCAAACCCGAAAACCTCCGGTGGCGCACGTTGGAACTTCCTGGCTGCATGGGCCTATGCCAAGGCGCAGCCAGGCGGCAATGATGAAACCGCACTGAAATTTGTCACAGAGCTGTATCGCCATGCTCCTGTACTGGATACCGGTGCACGTGGTGCGACCATCAGTTTTGTACAGCGTCAGTTGGGCGATGTATTGCTGGCATGGGAAAACGAAGCTTATCTCTCTCTGAAAGAGCAGGGCGGCGATCAGCTTGAAATCGTCACTCCGTCTCTGTCGATTCTGGCTGAACCGCCAGTTGCCGTCGTCGATAAAGTGGTTGAACGTAAAGGGACCCAGAAACAAGCTGAGGCTTATCTGCAATACCTCTATAGCGATGAAGCACAGCGTATTATTGGCAAAAACTTCTACCGTCCACGTAACGCCAAGATTGCCGAAGAGTTCAAAGATCAGTTTGCACCAGTGAGTTTGGTCACGATTGATAAGGATTTCGGTGGTTGGACATCAGCACAGGATAAATTCTTTAACGATGGTGGCGTGTTCGACAAAATCTTTAAAGAGATCAATAAGTAATTTTTAACGTCTGACGGATCAAGGCCGCTATTACCGTAGCGGCTTTTTTCAGGTTAAAAAGGGCAGGGAAACTGCCGCCTGAAACGTTTTGTCAGGTAGCGCGTGTCGGCAAGCAGTTGTTGGCTGAGTAGTGAGTATGAAAATTAAAGGCACGGTATGTCACAGCGTTCTTCCTCAGTGATTCCCGGTTTCGGGCTAACGTTAGGGTTTAGCCTGAGCTATTTAGGATTAATAGTTCTTATTCCGTTGGCTGCGATGTTTTTGTATGCCAGCCAACTAACGTTCGGCCAGTTTTGGGATTTGATCACCAGCCGCCAGGTCTTGTTTTCCCTGCGGCTTTCGTTTGGCACTGCACTGGCTGCGGCTTTTATTAACGGTATTCTCGGGACGCTGCTGGCGTGGGTGCTCGTGCGTTATACCTTTCCTGGCCGTAAGGTGATCGATGCCATGATCGACATGCCTTTCGCGCTGCCAACCGCCGTAGCGGGGATTGCACTGACGGCATTGTATGCACCGAATGGCCTGATTGGTTCTCTGTTTCCGTTCAAGATTGCCTATACCGGTATTGGTATCACGCTGGCGCTTATTTTCGTCACGCTGCCTTTCGTGGTCAGAACGCTACAGCCGGTGTTGGCCGATATTCCTAAAGAAGTGGAAGAGGCCGCAGCCTGTCTTGGTGCGCGACCGCTTCAGGTTTTCCGCCATGTATTACTTCCTGCGTTGTTACCGGCGTGGCTGACGGGTTTTGCTTTAGCCTTTGCCCGCGGTGTGGGGGAATATGGTTCAGTGGTGTTTATTGCGGGAAATATTCCGTTTAAAACCGAGATCCTGCCGTTGCTGATCGTCTCTAAGCTCGATCAGTATGACTACAAGGGAGCAACCGGGATCGGGGTATTCATGCTGCTGGTCTCTTTCATCATGCTGCTGCTGATTAACGTGTTGCAGCGCCGCATTCAACCGAAACTGTAAGGGCTGGTCGTCATGGAACAGGTTATTTCCTCTCAGGCCAGCGCAGCTAAAAGAAAAAAACAGCCCGCAGCCTATTACATTCTGGTCTCACTGGCGTGGGTCGTCTTTTTCCTGATTTTGGTTCTGCCGTTGATGATGGTGGTGACTCAGGGGCTGGATAAAGGCGTTGGCGCATTTTGGGACGCGATTAGCGAGCCGGATGCGATCTCTGCGCTTAAGCTGACGTTACTCGCAACCGTCATTTCTGTGCCGTTAAACGTCGTGTTTGGGCTGGCGACGGCGTGGTGTGTGACGAAATTCGAATTTCGTGGTAAGAGCTTCCTGCTGGCGCTGATCGACTTGCCCTTTTCTGTTTCCCCTGTTGTTGCCGGGCTGGTGTATGTGCTGCTGTTTGGGGCGCAAAGCAAAATCTATCCTTTCCTGCTCGAACACGATCTGCAAATTGTTTACGCCGTGCCGGGTATTGTACTGGCGACGATTTTTGTCACATTACCTTATGTTGCCCGTGAACTGATTCCGCTGATGGAAGAACAAGGGTCGCAGGAAGAAGAAGCGGCGCGACTGCTGGGGGCGAACGGCTGGCAAATGTTCTGGCACATCACGCTGCCAAACGTGAAGTGGGCGCTAATCTACGGTGTGGTGCTGTGTACCGCACGTGCTATGGGGGAGTTTGGCGCCGTTTCCGTCATTTCCGGCCATATTCGTGGCCTGACTAATACACTGCCGCTGCATATCGAAATTCTTTATAACGAGTACAACATCGTTGCTGCCTTCAGCGTGGCGATTCTGCTGCTGCTGATGTCGCTGGTGGTGCTGTTACTGCGCCAATGGAGTGAAGGTCGGTTGACGAAGCAAATACAGAAACAACAGGAGTTGGCCAAAAATGAGCATTGAGATTCGCAATATTAATAAACAATTTGGCCAGTTTCGGGCGCTGAACGAGATTAATTTATCGATCCACAGCGGTGAACTGGTGGCGCTGCTGGGGCCATCTGGCTGTGGTAAGACGACGCTGCTGCGTATCATCGCCGGGCTGGAACAGCCGGATAGCGGCAGTATCATTTTCCACGGTCAGGACGTGTCCGTCCACGATGTGCGTAAACGTAACGTCGGGTTTGTCTTCCAGCACTATGCGCTGTTTCGCCACATGACGGTGTTCGATAATGTCGCGTTTGGGCTGCGAATGAAGCCGAAGAATATCCGCCTGTCGAAAAGCGAGATCGAAAAGAAAGTGCATGAATTGCTGAATTTGGTGCAGTTGGACTGGCTGGGGGATCGCTATCCTGAACAGCTTTCCGGCGGCCAGCGTCAGCGTATTGCGCTGGCACGTGCATTGATCGTCGAACCGAGCATTTTGCTGCTGGATGAACCTTTTGGCGCGCTGGATGCCAAGGTGCGTAAAGAGTTGCGTCGCTGGCTATCTCAGCTGCATGAAGATATCGATCTGACATCGGTATTTGTAACGCACGATCAGGAAGAGGCGATGGAAGTCGCTGACCGTATCGTGCTGATGAACAAAGGCGTGATTGAACAAATCGGTACACCGGCAGAGGTGTATAACAATCCAGCCAGCGAGTTTGTTTATCATTTCCTTGGCGACAGTAATCGGTTGAAAGTCGCGCAAACGGAAGAAACCATTCTGTTCCGTCCGCATGAAGTGTCGTTGTCCGTTCAGGCACAAGATGGCTATCAGGCGGTGACCGTACGCGATATTCGTCCGCTGGGCGCTTTGACTCGTCTGTCGTTGAAATTGGGTGAGCAGTCTGAGCTGATTGAAGCCGAAGTTGCAAAAGACGATGTGAGCCTGGAAGGGTTGCAGAAAGGCGATGTGATTCAGTTCAAGCCCAAGCGCTATAATCACGATTGGGAAATCTGATTTGTATGTTGCAGACAACAAAAAACCCGCAAATTTGCGGGTTTTTTGTTTTTGCTATTAATGCTTGTGGCTGCAAGAATTAACGATAAGCAGGGTTAGAGGCGACAGAGTAACGACCGCTGCCAACCAGCATGATGATAATGCCAGCAAAGAAATAGAGCGCTTCGACTTCCAGTGCCCATGCACCGACTTCGGTTAGGGTGAAGAATTTACCGGTACCCACCATCAGCGTAGCGACAACCAGCGTCAACGCAGCAATCAGGCCAGAAATACGGGTAAACACGCCCAGAATAATCAGAATTGGCGCAACGACTTCGCCTACGTAGACGCCGTAAGCGATAAAACCTGGCAGGCCAGCGCCTTGCAGCATCTGTACAATCCAACCCACACCGTGCTCAATTTTTGCTACGCCGTGAAACAGCAGCAGAATACCCACGGTTAAACGCAGTAAAAGTTTACCTGCATCGGGATGATCGGTTAAACGCGTGAACCACTGATTCAACTGAGAAATCATACTAGACAACCTCATGAGTTAGCGAAAAGTGCTATTGGAGATAAGGCGGCAGTGTCGTCGATTTAGCGCCTGAATAGAAAACAAATAAATTTGATATTTTCTGTCAAAAAATTAGGTGAAGCGTGTCAACACGAAAAGCATAGCACTGCAATTGTGGTGGTCTAATGATGGATGAGAATAACGCAATAACACTATGTTATGAGAAGATCCGGTGACCTGAACGGTGGAAGGGCAGGGGATAGCCTGTATATACCCGTCATACTTCAAGTTGCATGTGCGTTGGCTGCGTTCAGTCACCCGAATCACTTACCTGAGTAAGCTCATCGGGATTCCTTCTCTTGCCGCCTTCCTGAAACTCGAATTATTTAGGGTATAAAGGGGATATTTTTGATGGGAAGCGCGGTTGGGGCTTATCACGGTTGCGGTAGGCCCCTTTTCATAATATGCCTATGCTTCGCCAAGCAGCACCTTTTTCGCAGCGCTGAGAAAGTCATCTGATAAGGCATCGCCAGCCGTTGCACGAGCCAGCGTCAGCGCGCCGGATAGCAGTGCGAATTGCGCCAGAGCATGCAGCCTGCGCTGTTCTTTATCTTCTATCGTAGAGAGGGCTTCCAGCCTGTCCAGCATGGCTCTGACGCCGCTGAGATAAACCTCGCGTACCGGCTTATCTTCACCTTCTCTGGCGACATCGCTGGCTAATGCGGTGATTGCGCAGCCATTTTTAGCGCTGTCACGGTGGTCGGGGGAAAGATAGTGTTCGACCATCGTTTGTAGATCATGTTGATCGGCGTGCTGGCTTATTTCCTGCCAGCGCGCATGGGAATCCTCAAGCGCTTTTCGGCTGGCGATGGCAGCGAGCTCATCTTTTGAGGCAAAATGACCATAAAAGCCGCCGTGGGTTAACCCGGCCGCAGCCATCAAATCGTTCACGCTGACGCCATTCAGGCCCCGTTCGCGAAAGAGCTGTGAAGAAACCTGGATAATTTCCTCTCGGTTACGCTCCATCTGCTGTTTTGATACACGGGCCATGTTGTTCTCCTTTCTTTGTCAGGCATCATCTTAGAGTATGAAAAAATCAGACTCAATAGATGATGCCTTTCATCAATAGCCAGATCAGGCTCGTGGTGGCCATGGCGTAATGATATGGGCGCTGTCGCTTCCCTGAGCCCGTGGCAATGTTCCTGCAATCTGCTCGTGTGGCGTTCCCAGAGAAATAGCACTGACTTCATCCAGCCGTGCTATTTGATCTTCACTTAGCGTTACATTTAATGCGAGTAGCGCGTCGTCCAACTGTGCCAGCGTGCGCGAACCCAGAATGGGGATCAAACTGGTGCTGGAACGGGCGGACTTATGCCGCAGCCAGGCGATAGCAATCTGTATTGGCATGACGTTCAAATCGTTTGCCACGCGAAATACCTCATCCAGCAAGGTCGTATCTTGCTCTGTGTGTAGTAATCTTCCGCCAAAACCGATCAGTCGACCTTCTTTACTTTGACGGTATTTTCCCGTCAGCAAACCGCCACCCAGCGGAGACCAAAGCGTTGCAGCCAGCCCCATTGCTTCAGCCATCGGCAGTAGTTCTCGTTCTGCGGTGCGCTGTACCAGGCTATATTCCACCTGAATACCGGCAATGCGTGACCAGCCGCGCAGTTCCGCCATGGTGTCCGCTCGGGCAATACGCCAGGCTGGGAAATTAGAGAAGCCTGCGTATTGGATTTTCCCTGCTCGAATGAGATCGTCGAAAGCGCGAACAATCTCTTCAAGCGGGGTTAGCCGATCATCAAAGTGCGCCCACAACAGATCAACACGATCGGTTTTTAGTCTCTTCAGGCTGTTTTCTACCGATGAAATCATGTTCTTGCGGCTATTGCCTGTTTGGGAAATTCCGGCATCCAGCATGGCACTTAAGGTGTATTTCGTCGCCACGACAAAATGATCGCGTTCTGAGGCAATGAATTCTCCGACCATCTGCTCAGATTGGCCTAACTGGTAAGCATCTGCCGTGTCGATGAAGTTACCGCCAGCGTTGGCATAACGATCAAACACCTGTTTAGCCTGCTCTTTTTCTGAACCATACCCCCAACCTGTGCCAAAATTTCCTGTTCCGAGAGCCAGCTCTGAAACGCGTAAACCCGTATTCCGCCCAAACGTCGAGTATTTCATACTGTTCATTCCATATTTAAATGTTGATTGACATTTATTATATATGTCATACATCATTTATAAGTGCAAGCAGGGTGGCATTCTCTTTACAAGAGACGATGCTAACAGGGGTTGCTTAACTGCATGAATTGCGTTTTTAATCCATGTTCAACGCCGCTATGGCGTTAAACCTTAAAAGGAAATATCCATGTCTGACGATATTCTATTTAGTCCCTTCACGGTGAAAGGGTTGACCCTTCCCAATCGCATCGTTATGGCACCCATGACACGAGGTATGGCAGAAGAGGGGGTTCCCGGTCTGGCGAATGCGGAATATTACCGACGCCGTGCCGAAGGCGGCGTAGGACTGATTCTTACAGAGGGGACGGTGGTCGATCGTCCCGCTTCGCGCAATATGCCAGGAATACCATTTTTCCACGGTGAGGCAGCGCTAGCAGGCTGGGATGCGGTGGCTAAAGCGGTTCATGCCGCTGGTGGTCGTATTGGCCCACAAATTTGGCATACGGGGTCAACGCACGGTCGTGGCTGGGAACCGGATGCCCCTGTTGAAAGCCCATCGGGACTGGTTGGGCCGGATGAGCCCCGTGGTGTGGTGATGACGGAAGAAGCTATTGCCGATACCGTAGCGGCTTTCGCCCGCGCAGCAGTCGACGCCAAACGGTTGGGGTTTGACACGCTGGAGTTGCATGGCGCGCATGGCTATCTGATCGATCAATTCTTCTGGCCGGGTACGAATAAGCGTACAGATGTTTTCGGCGGAGCAACGATCCGTGAGCGTTCTCACTTTGCCGCAGAGATTATTCGCGCGGTCCGAGCCGCTATTGGTGACGATTTCCCGCTGATCCTGCGCGTGAGTCAGTGGAAACAGCAGGATTACCGCGCACGGCTTGCCACTTCCCCACAGGAGATGATGGACTGGTTGGCACCGCTGGTTGAGGCGGGTGTGGATGTTCTCCACTGTTCCCAGCGTCGTTTCTGGGAGCCGGAATTCCCCGAAATTGACGGGGCTGAAGGGTTGAACTTCGCCGGTTGGGCGAAGAAGCTGACAGGTGCGGCGACAATCAGCGTTGGCTCGGTAGGGCTGAGCTCGGATTTCTTTGCGGCGTTTGGTGGCGAGGGTTCCGGTACGGCAGCGCTAGACAATCTGTATGCGCGCATGGAGCGAGAAGAATTTGATTTGATCGCGGTCGGCCGAGTTCTGCTCTCTGATGCGCAATGGGTACAAAAAGTACGTGCAGGACAGACTGATAAGTTGCGCGGTTTTGATGCAGCGGATTTAGCCGTACTGGCATGATAGTTAGGTGCCGCAGTTGAGCAACGCTGTGGTACTTCATCGAAGTTTAGGAATATTAATGTGAAACTGACAACGGCTCTCACCTACACGATATGTGCAGTAGATAGCATTGGGTGGATTTACTTCAGAGAGGATTCACTTTGCGGAAGTGGTGGGTCGTGCAGGATGACTCGGCCTTTGGCCTCGCCCCTTCGGGGTCAACGCTGGCGCGTTGCTGTCTCGCTTCGCTCGGCTCAAACCTGAGCGCAGGTTATTCGCCTTATTCTAAGGCTCACCCTTGCAGGGCCAACGCAAGCGTTGTTCAAAACCATTTTTAATGATTTTGTCTCACCTACACGACACGTATAATAATATAGTATTTGGTGGATTTACTTCAGAGAGGATTCACTTTGCGGAAGTGGTGGGTCGTGCAGGATTCGAACCTGCGACCAATTGATTAAAAGTCAACTGCTCTACCGACTGAGCTAACGACCCGCAGAAGTGGTGGGTGATGACGGGATCGAACCGCCGACCCCCTCCTTGTAAGGGAGGTGCTCTCCCAGCTGAGCTAATCACCCACTTCTGTACTACATTTACTTCTTGTGTTACTTCAACTTCTAATAAGAAGACCAGCTGGTAGAGATTGGTGGGTGATGACGGGATCGAACCGCCGACCCCCTCCTTGTAAGGGAGGTGCTCTCCCAGCTGAGCTAATCACCCAATCTCAAATCTTCTTACTCTACACAGCGAGCGACTCTTACTTAATTCTAGTAAAGAGTGGTGGGTGATGACGGGATCGAACCGCCGACCCCCTCCTTGTAAGGGAGGTGCTCTCCCAGCTGAGCTAATCACCCCCGCTGTGTGGAGTCGCATTATAGGGATACTTGAATATGAGTCAACGCTTTTTAAAACTAAAATGATTGTTCGTTGCAAAATTAGGCAAGGCGTCGTATTTATCGCCGCTGGTGCTGCATCCTTGCGCAATTCAGCGAGGTATCTGGTCATTTCTACCAGAATAAAAGCGTGTGCGGCATGTTACGGCGTTGAGGAATCGAAGCAGAGTGATAGAATGTTGCCCACTTTTGTTCTCTGAGCTGATGTCGGTATTGCCGACAGCCGTTGCGTAATAAGGCTGTAATCCCAAATGAAAATCAAAACCCGTTTCGCCCCTAGTCCTACTGGCTATCTTCATGTCGGTGGCGCTCGTACCGCACTTTACTCTTGGCTGTTTGCCCGTCATCAGGACGGCGAGTTCGTGCTGCGTATTGAAGATACCGATTTGGAGCGTTCAACTCAGGACGCGATTGATGCCATTATGGATGGTATGAACTGGCTGAGCCTGAACTGGGATGAAGGCCCGTACTACCAGACTAAACGTTTTGACCGCTACAACGCCGTTATTGATCAGATGCTGGAAAACGGCACGGCCTATAAGTGCTACTGTTCTAAAGAGCGTTTGGAAGCACTACGCGAGCAGCAGATGGAAAAGGGTGATAAGCCACGTTACGACGGCTGTTGCCGTGGTTCTCACGAACATCATGCTGATAATGAGCCACATGTTGTACGTTTCCTTAACCCACAAGACGGTTCGGTTATCTTTAATGACCGTATTCGTGGGCCGATCGAATTCAGCAACCAGGAACTCGATGACCTGATTATTCGCCGCACTGACGGTTCACCGACTTATAACTTCTGTGTTGTTATCGATGACTGGGATATGGAAATTACACACGTCATTCGTGGTGAAGACCATATCAACAATACGCCGCGTCAGATCAACATCCTGAAAGCGCTGGGTGCACCGGTGCCGGAATATGCGCATGTGTCGATGATTCTGGGTGACGACGGTAAGAAATTGTCCAAACGTCATGGCGCAGTCGGTGTGATGCAATACCGCGATGACGGCTATCTGCCGGAAGCTCTGTTGAACTATCTGGTGCGTTTAGGCTGGTCATCTGGCGATCAGGAAATCTTCTCCATTGATGAGATGAAGTCTCTGTTCTCACTGGATGCCGTCAACAAATCGGCAAGCGCTTTTAATACTGAAAAGCTGCAATGGTTGAACCACCACTATATTAACCATCTGCCAGCAGAATACGTGGCAACGCACTTGTCATGGCATATTGAGCAAGCGGGTATTGATACGCGCACCGGGCCGCAGTTGAGTGAACTGATTGGCTTGCTGGGCGAACGTTGTAAGACGCTGAAAGAGATGGCGGACTCTTGCCGTTATTTCTATGAAGATTTTGCTGAGTTTGATGCCGATGCTGCGAAGAAACACTTGCGCCCGGTCGCCCGTCAGCCGCTTGAGCTGGTTCGTGAGAAGCTGGCGGCAATTAGCGATTGGACAGCGGAGAACATCCATCACGCTATTCAGGGCACGGCAGATGAGCTGGGTCAGGGGATGGGGAAAGTCGGTATGCCATTGCGTGTTGCGGTAACGGGCGCTGGCCAGTCTCCGGGTGTTGATGTGACTGTACAGGCGATCGGCCAACAGCGTTCGCTGGCGCGTATTGATAAAGCACTGGTGTTTATCGCGGAGCGTGAAGCCCAGCAGTAATCGCTATTGCGTGAATAGCGTTATATAGAACAGACCCCGGCAAAATGTCGGGGTTTTTTATGACATCAAATAATGATTATTGACCGGCGATAGTGACCGCTTTGCCTATGGCATCCGGGATGACGTCGCCGTGTCCTTTGCCAGGGAACAGAATAAAGTCGGTTTTTGTGCCCTGTTCGTTGAGTTGTGCGACCAGCGTTTTTGCTCTTTCCACCATTTTTCTTTGGCTGAGCCGTTCCGCCCGCTTTTCATCAACGGCTTTACCTGCCTGAGTTTTGACAGGTTCATCCTCATTTTCTCCAGCTGTGACAGTAATCGACAGCGGCGGTGTAGCGAGCAGCGGCGTTCTTACCGGAATCACAACACCGTTTCCCCACCAGATAGATGGGCTCGCAGCGATATAACGCTGGAAAGATTCGGTGTGGTTAAAAAGCGTATAGAGCGTAAACAGGCCACCGAAAGAGTGCCCGGCCAGCGTTTGTTTTTGCTTATTCACGGCGTAGTTCGCTTCAACCCAGGGTTTTACCGTGGATTGCAGGAATTGATAAAACGCCTCAGCTTCGCCGCCCGCGGCAAAATCTGGGTCGGTAATCGTTGTTGGCGGCGTGTAGTCACGCGTGCGGGCGGGAACATCGTAAGGTTTATCGATCGGATAACCGACAGCGACAATCAGCGGTGCCACGCCATTTTTCGCGTTGTAACTGTTTACGGCAACCGGAAACTGGGCATTACCGTCCAACATGTACAGCACCGGATAGCCGCCTTCTGGCACGGGTTGACGGGGAAGCGCGATGAAAAGTCGATAAGCATGTTGTTCGCCACTTTGCATCTCAACGTGCCTGATTTCAAATTGGGCTTTTGCTTGTTCGGTAATATCGGGAATGGTTGGCTGCGCCCGAACGGGCAACATGCCAGACACAGATACCATCAGAGAAAATACAATCATAGAAAAATAGCGCATGTGCGGAGTGCTTAATAGAAGACAGAAGCGTAACGTAAATTGATGATAATAAATCGCGTTATCGTTGGCAGCTTTTTATTGTACTTATGATGATATGACACCGAAATTGCCGCCTGTTTTTTCTTACCTTTGGCGTCTTTTTCAGCGGTTAATCGGATAAGCGGATTTAGCCGTTGACACTGCGAATCGGGTTTCATATTATGCGACGCGTTCGCACAGTACTTGCTTTCACGGTGATGCTGTAAGATACGGGGCTATAGCTCAGCTGGGAGAGCGCTTGCATGGCATGCAAGAGGTCAGCGGTTCGATCCCGCTTAGCTCCACCAAACACTCCCTCTGTTTGGTTGATTATCGTGAACATTCCACACGTTGTGGGGCTATAGCTCAGCTGGGAGAGCGCTTGCATGGCATGCAAGAGGTCAGCGGTTCGATCCCGCTTAGCTCCACCAAATCATCGCATTACTTCCTATTATTTATTCCTTTCGATTTATCCACATTCAATCAATGTTTTTCATTGGCTTAATACGCTTGTAAGCGACTTCTTGTTAACGATTTTTTATAAATGCTTCTTTATAAACGGTTCTTTGTAAAGGATAGTTGGTTGCCCCCATTCTTTGAAAGCAACCAAACTGTTGCACTTAGATCTCTTCCGGAAGCCTTGGCATCCAATCTATTGGCGATAATCCTTGCTGTTCCAGAAGCTGATTGGCCTGCGAAAAATGTTTACAGCCCAGAAATCCACGATGTGCAGACAGTGGAGAAGGGTGCGGTGATTTCAGAATATGGTGGCGCTTCTGGTCAATGATGTTGCCTTTTTTCTGTGCATGTGAACCCCACAAGAGAAAGACCAGGCCTTCCCGCTGTTCATTCAATGCGGCAATGACGCGATCGGTAAAGGTTTCCCAGCCCAGATTGGCATGCGAGTGCGCTTGCCCGGCCTCAACCGTTAATACGGTGTTTAGCAGTAAAACGCCTTGTTCCGCCCAGCTTTGCAGAAAACCGTGTCGTGGAATTTCAAACCCAGGGATGTCGTTTGCCAGCTCTTTATAAATATTGCCCAGGGAAGGCGGAGCGGGGACACCCGGACGTACAGAAAATGACAGTCCGTGTGCCTGATTCGGGCCGTGATAGGGATCTTGTCCCAGAATGACGACTTTGACCTGATGCAGTTCGGTAAAACGGAACGCGTTGAAAACATCTTTCTGAGGGGGATAGATCGTCTTACCCGCTGCTCGTTCTTTCCCAACAAATTCAAGGGTATTGATGAAGTAAGGCTGCTGCTTTTCTTGTGCCAGCACGTCATGCCAGGTGAGAGAGGTCGCCATCATGCACTCTTTTTTTACAGGTTGAATGGTGTTGTGGGTAGCTTACCGATCTATCGTGCTCAGGTAAAACCGTAACCACGATTGTCGGGATTAAAGAGGGTTTTTTGAAAAAAAATTGAAAATTTACAAAAATATTTGCAATTGAGTGCTTTTGTAAAATTGATATAAAACAATAAATTGCCTTCACGTAGTGGGATTGCAGGGTTTTAAAATTGATTTAAGTCAAAGATGTCTGGCTATCAGGCTGGTATATAAGAGGGCAGAGGCAAACAGTTTTATACGATCGTTACGAAATTTGGCATTTTTCTGCCGATAGCGATTTTAACTCAGTTAGTTTTTAACTAAGACAATAACACGCCGTTTTACGGAGGCAATTATGGTTACTGGTATTCAAATCACCAAGGCTAACGACAGCGCGCTGATCAATTCTTTCTGGTTGCTGGACGAAGAAAAATCACAGGCACGTTGCGTATGTGCGAAATCAGTTTATAGCGAAGATCAAATCGTTCCAGTGAGCGATCTGGGTCAGATCGAGTATCGTGAAATTCCACTGGAAATCAAACCTGAAGTACGTGTGGAAGGTGGTCAACACCTGAACGTAAACGTCCTGCGCCGTGAGACGCTGGAAGATGCTGTTAAGCACCCGGAAAACTATCCGCAGTTGACTATCCGCGTATCTGGCTACGCTGTTCGTTTCAACTCACTGACGCCGGAACAACAGCGCGACGTTATCGCTCGTACTTTTACCGCCAGCCTGTAAGTTGTTACTGAAGCCTTAACAAGAAGGGAGCCGAAGCTCCCTTTTTTACATCTGTGTTTTTATTGTGTTTACAGCAACGGTTTTATTCGCTGGTCGGCTCACTGGTTTTCTGCGTGGGTTGACGACGCTTACCAATGTTTTTACTATCGCGATCGCGAACTTTCACTTTAACTTTTTCTTTTTCCTTCTCTTTTTTCTCTTTCCGCTTAGCGAGCACTTTTTTCGACGGTTTGCCCGTCGTTTTGGCGCTTGGCGCTTTGGTTTCTGGGCGGAGTTCCTCAATGATGCGTGGTTTTAGCGGCTCATTCAGGTAACGGCTGATTTTTCCCAGTAGCAGATGATCGTGCGCTTCAACGAAAGAGATGGCACAGCCTTTGCGACCCGCGCGACCGGTGCGGCCGATGCGGTGAAGGTAAGTATCTGCGGTGCGCGGTAAGTCGAAGTTAAATACGTGGCTGACATCATTAATATCAATACCACGCGCTGCGATATCTGTTGCCACCAGCACGTTAACCCGGCCGTCACTCATACGTTTGATCGCTTCGTTACGCTTAGCTTGCACCATTTCGCCTTCGAGATAGCACGAGTTAATGCCAGCTTCACGCAGCCAGGCTACCAGCTCATGCACTCGCTCACGCTTACGTACAAAGATGATAGAACGCGTAACATCTGGCTGTTTTAACTGATGGCAGAGCAGGGCTGTTTTGTGTTTGAGATCGTCGGCGCGGTAATACCATTGCAGAATTTTTTTACGTTCCCGACGAGAGGGATCGGATTCGACTTCAACGGGTTCGTTGAGCAGACGTTCGGCGAAATCCTTGATCGCATCCCCTTCCAGCGTCGCAGAAAACAGTAGCGTTTGCTTGCGCCAACGGGTTTCCCCAGCAATGTGTTCAATATCCTGGGCGAAGCCCATATCCAGCATTCTGTCCGCTTCATCTAGAATCAGCGTTTCTACCGCGCGGCAATCGAAGTTTTCTTCTTTGATGTATTGCAGCAGACGGCCAGTCGTCGCGACGACGATATCCTGATTTTCGCTGAACACTTCTGCGTGGTTCATATAGGCCACGCCGCCAGTGATCGTGGCGATATCCAGATGCGTATGTGCCGCGAATGCACGCGCCTGATCGGCTACCTGCATGGCGAGTTCACGGGTTGGTGTGAGGATCAGAATACGAGGTGGACCTGATTTTTTACGAGGAAAATCGATAAGATGCTGCAAAACCGGCAGCAAATAGGCGGCGGTTTTACCTGTTCCTGTTGGCGCGGAGCCTAGCACGTCACGGCCTTCCATTGCCGGAGGGATTGCCTCGGCTTGAATCGCAGTCGGACGTTCATAACCCATATCACGCAGGGCGTCTAACAGGCTTTCATCAAGATCGAGCTCGGAGAAATTGGTTACAGTCATGGTCTACCTCTATTTGGGGCGCCGATTATAGACGGATTGGCCGATTTCTTCACCTGTTTAAGCAGACATCGACACTTTTCCTGCGCTGATGTTTCACCTATGCTACTGCGGTTTGCGTTTGGAATCTTATTTTCATGAGTCATCAGGCTGATAATAAACTGACATTGCGTCGGGATGGATTTACCTTCAAGCAATTCTTTGTGGCGCACGATCGCTGTGCAATGAAAGTGGGAACCGATGGTATTTTGCTGGGAGCTTGGGCTCCGGTTTCCTCTGCCACGCGAATTCTGGATATCGGCAGCGGTTCCGGCCTCCTCGCGCTGATGCTTGCACAGCGTTCTGAACCACATGTTCTCATTGATGCCGTCGAACTGGATAGCGCTGCGAGTCAGCAGGCGAAAGACAACGTTGTTGCCTCGCCATGGGCTGACAGAATCGCGGTCTATGCCGAGGATATCGTGAATTTCGCCGCGATGCGATGCGCCGATTATTCGTTGATTGTCAGTAATCCGCCTTATTTCCAGCCTGGGATCGCGTGTGGTTCGGTTGAGCGTGAGCAGGCGCGTTATACCACCTCGTTAACCCATGAAGCGCTATTGCACTGCGCGCATCAACTGCTGATGCCCGAAGGGCTTTTTTGCGTGGTGTTGCCCGTTCAGGTTGTGGTGCATTTTCTTCCTCTGGCGCAGCAACATCATTGGTTTGTTCATCAGCAGCTTCGCGTATCGGAACAGGAAGATAAAACTGCGCACCGCGTTTTGCTGGCGCTGTCTCGCCAGAAACGGGCGTGTGTGAACTCCGCATTGGTAATCCGTGATGCAGCAAAGCGTTATTCGAGCGATTTTCAGCAACTGACAAAAGATTTCTATCTTTTCATGTAGCTGGCAGACGCATTATCGCCGCGTCTGCCTTTTCTAACTGACTTATGGCACCAGAATGGTTGGTGTCGGTGCCTCGAACTGTTCTGGGTAGTCCAGCGTGTAATGCAGCCCACGGCTTTCTTTTCTTTCCAGCGCACAGCGGACGATGAGTTCGGCGACCTGCACCAGGTTACGCAGTTCCAGCAGATTGTTGGAAATACGGAAGTGGGCGTAGTACTCGTTGATTTCCTGCTGGAGCAGATGGATACGGCGTTGCGCCCGTTCCAACCGTTTAGTGGTACGCACGATCCCAACGTAGTCCCACATAAACAGACGCAGTTCGTGCCAGTTATGCTGGATCACCACCTGCTCGTCGGAATTGTCGACCTGACTTTCATCCCAATCCGGCAATTTTTTTACCGCTTTGATTTGCGGCAATCGTTGCAAAATATCCTCGGCGGCTGACCAGCCATAAACCAGACATTCCAGCAGTGAATTGGACGCCATGCGGTTTGCGCCGTGTAATCCGGTATAGCTGACTTCGCCAATCGCATACAGACCGTCAAGGTCGGTACGTCCATGCTGGTCGACCATCACACCACCGCAGGTATAGTGTGCTGCCGGTACGATCGGTATCGCTTCTCGCGTCAGATCGATGCCAAGAGACTGTAATTTTTCATCAATAGTGGGGAAGTGTTGTTTGATGAACGCTTCGGGTTTGTGGCTGATGTCCAGATACATGCAGTCTGCACCAAGCCGTTTCATCTCATGGTCGATCGCTCGGGCGACCACATCACGCGGAGCCAACTCGTCTCTGGCATCGAAATCGGGCATAAAACGTGTGCCGTCGGGGCGTTTAAGGTACGCGCCTTCACCGCGCAACGCCTCCGTCAGCAGGAAGTTTCGCGCCTGTGGGTGGAACAGGCAGGTTGGGTGAAACTGATTAAACTCCAGGTTTGCCACGCGACAACCAGCACGCCAGGCCATGGCGATACCGTCGCCGGAGGAAATATCGGGATTCGTGGTGTATTGATAAACCTTAGATGCGCCACCCGTCGCTAAAACTACCGTTTTCGCCCGACAGGATTCGACGCGTTCGCGTTCACGGTTCCAGATATAAGCACCAACAATGCGGCGAGTACCGGGCAAACCCAGCTTATTAGAGGTAATTAAGTCGACGGCGTTGCAGCGTTCCATAATCCGAATATTCGGGTGGGATAACGCTTTTTGCACCAGCGTATTTTCTACTTCTTTTCCGGTTGCATCCGCGGCGTGTAGAATTCGGCGGTGGCTATGGCCACCCTCGCGCGTGAGATGGTATCGTTCTTCGCCGCTGGTGCTGGTTTCGGTATCAAATAGCACGCCTTGTTCGATCAGCCATTGCACGCAGTGTTTAGCATTACTGGCGATGAATTCAACGGCTTCCCGTTCACACAGGCCATCGCCGGCGATCAGGGTATCTTCGATATGAGAATCAATGGTATCGGCTTCATCGAAAACAGCAGCGATGCCGCCCTGAGCATAAAATGTCGCACCTTCGTTCAGCGGGCCTTTGCTTAATACCGTCACGTTGGCCTGAGAAGCCAGACGCAATGCCAGTGAAAGCCCGGCAGCGCCGCTGCCAATGATTAAAACATCACAGACGTATTCAGTGGTCGTTTGCATGGTTGTGTCGTGGATGCAAAAAGAAGAGGAAATCTGATGGTAGCACCCAATGGTCGGTTGCTGTATTGGTTTTTAGCCTCTTCTCTACGCTATAAAGAATAAGCGAATGACGTCATAGGGTGAATCGTGCGAATACCCTGGATTTATCGTATCATCCTCGCAAGAGCGTAGAAGCCTCAGATGAAGACCGTGTGTTCAGATAAATACAATGTGTTCAGATAAATACAATGTGTGATGAAGAGAATGCGTCATGATACGCATCGCAAAGACGAGTAACGGTGCTAAGTAAAAGAAAAAATGATGACCCGGAACTTTATTGAATGTCTTGGTTCTAATGAGGAGCTTGCTCTAAATATGACTTATATAGCTGGCAGTACTATTTTGTGTGTGGAGAACGGTTTGAGTAGAGATTACCTCGGATGAGCGAGCAACTGGCAGATCAGGTTCTGGTCGAGCGAGTCCAAAAAGGCGATCAAAAATCGTTTAACTTATTGGTCGTTCGTTATCAGCATAAGGTAGCGAGCCTGGTATCGCGGTATGTTCCACAAGGGGACGTGCCGGACGTGGTACAGGAATCGTTTATTAAAGCGTATCGCGCGTTAGAATCATTCCGCGGTGATAGTGCATTTTACACATGGTTGTATCGTATCGCCGTGAATACAGCCAAGAATTATCTGGTAGCTCAGGGGCGCCGCCCGCCTTCCAGCGACATTGATGCTAATGACGCGGAAAACTATGAAAATGCGGGTGCACTGAAAGAAATATCGAACCCTGAGAATTTAATGTTGTCAGAAGAACTACGAAGCATAGTTTTCCGAACTATCGAGTCTTTGCCGGAAGATTTACGTTTAGCGATCACGCTGCGTGAGCTGGACGGTTTAAGCTACGAAGAGATTGCCGTGATTATGGATTGTCCCGTCGGCACGGTTCGTTCTCGTATTTTTCGGGCGCGGGAAGCTATTGATAATAAAGTACAACCGCTTATTCAGCGCTAGCGAGCGTTTCCAGCTATCCGCATGACTAATGATGGATTTGACAAGGTAAGGGTGTCGGTATGCAGAAAGAGAAACTTTCCGCTTTAATGGATGGCGAAGCAGTAGATTCCGAACTGTTAGGCGCATTGTCACGCGATGACGCGTTGCAGCAAAGTTGGCAAAGTTATCATCTAATCCGCGATGCGATGCGTGGTGATGTGAGTGAAAACGTGATTCACCTGGACATCGCTTCTCGTGTTGCCGCTGCAATCGAAAAAGAGCCCGTTCGTCTGGTTCCACAAGCGCAGCCTGAATCTCAGCCACAACCTGTCGAGTGGGCGAAGATGCCGTTCTGGCACAAGATTCGCCCGTGGGGCAGCCAACTGACGCAAGTTGGTGTCGCGGCCTGCGTATCTTTAGCCGTGATTGTTGGCGTACAAAATTATCAGCAGGGCAATTCGGCCGAACATGTTGTGGAATCCGGCGTGTTCAGTACCTTACCCGCTATGGGGACAGCCTCCCCTGTGAGCTTGGGTGTACCGTCAGAAAATATAGCCCCTCACAGCGGTCAACAGAAATCTGATATGCAGCGTAATCGCCTTAACGCTATTTTGCAGGACTACGAATTACAGCGCCGGTTGCATGCCGAGCATGCTCTGCCGCAGGACGATCAGCAAGCGGCAATTCAGGTTCCCGGCACTCAATCATTAGGAACACAGCCCCGGTAATGAAGCGCGTTTGGTCCGCCGCCTGTTTTCTGATTGGCAGCCTGTTTTATTCTACGTTCGCCCCGGCTCAGAATGTTGAGCCGGGCGCGTTGCTGCAACAGATGAATGGCGCTGTTCGTTCTCTGAATTACGAAATTTCATTTATCAATATCACCCTGCAAGGATTTGAGTCGGTACGGTATCGTCATGCTGTGGTCAACAATCATTCCTTGGCGCAACTGCTGTTTATGGATGGGCCGCGACGCGAGATTGTGCAGCGTGGTAATGAGATCAGCTATTTCGATCCCGGTTTTGAGCCATTTACGCTAGCCAGCGATCATATCGTCGATTCTCTGCCTTCCCTCGTCTTTGCTGATTTCCAGAAGTTATCGCCCTATTATGATTTTGTTCCCGCAGATGGGCGGGTGCGTATTGCCGATCGTCTGGCATTAGGCGTTCGCGTTATTTCACGCGATGGTACTCGCTACAGTTATACGGTGTGGATTGATGCGGAATCTAAACTTCCACTGCGTATCGATTTACAGGATCGTAATGGTGACAAGCGGTTGGAACAATTCTTAACGACATCACTGATTGTTGACGATGATGTGGTTAGCGTGATGCGTCCGCTGGAAGGGATCAAGTTGCCTCCCGTTTTACCTACGTCTGCTGTAGAAAAAGGGGATTTCACCTGGGAGCCAGAATGGTTACCGACAGGAATGAAAGCGCTTTCGCACAGCAAGAAAATCTTGCCTGGTTCGTCCATTCCGATTGAAACTCGCTTGTACAGCGATGGTTTGTTTAGTTTTTCGATTAATATTAGCCCGTCTTCTGACGTGAGCGAGGAGCAGTCACTACTTACCGGTCGACGTTCTATTCACACCGTCATGCGGGGCAACCGCGAGATTACCGTTGTCGGTGATATTCCTCCTTCTACGGCTAAGCGCGTGGCTGACAGCATCCTTTTGAAGGCGCAACCATGATTAAAGAATGGGCAACCGTTGTGTCATGGCAGGATGGCATTGCAGAGCTGCGCTGTGAGCCCAGTGCGGGGTGTGGCAGTTGTAAATCTCGCTCATCGTGTGGAACTGGCTTATTAAGCCAGCTTGGGCTTTCTGCTGAAAATACGCTGCATGTCCCTTACGATCGGCCTTTGGAAGTGGGGCAAAAAGTGGAGTTGGGTATTTCCGAAGGGCGGTTGTTGCTTTCTGCCGCTCTGGTTTACTGTGTTCCTCTGGTTGGGCTGCTGTTCGGGGCGGCGATATTCCAAACGTTGTTCAGTACCGATCTGGCTGCCGTTATTGGTGCATTATTGGGTGGCGGTTTGGCGTTTATCGGGGTTAAACGTTGGGCAAAACGGTTAGGTAAAAATAAGCGTTATGAGCCTGTTATCCTGCAAATCGCGCTGCCTGGAACGCTGTTGCAAAATTGATTCGTACGTGTTGGCGCAAAGGGCATGTGGTGCGGAAACCGTGTTCACTATCTTGCTATCTTTCAACACGCTGTTTGCCACGTAATGACACTTTACTTCCTGCTTTCCTCTTGTTGTTCTGCTATTCCAAATAAAACCGTCATAATCAAGGGGAATGCACCGGACATGACTAGGTTTTCACGCTTCCCGCATGTAGAATGCTGCGATTCAGGTGGAATAACATCGCTGCTGTTTTCACCTATGCGCATGCCCATCGGCAAGAATTTCAGGAATATCAAGGTAGAAAAATTTTTATAATGAAGCATATACGAAATTTCTCCATTATTGCCCATATCGACCACGGTAAATCGACGTTATCTGACCGTATTATCCAGATTTGCGGCGGTTTAACCGAGCGTGAAATGGCTGCGCAGGTTCTGGATTCGATGGATCTGGAACGTGAACGTGGAATCACGATTAAAGCGCAAAGTGTAACGCTGGATTATAAAGCGCAGGACGGCCAAACCTACCAGTTAAACTTCATTGATACGCCAGGGCACGTTGACTTCTCTTATGAAGTTTCTCGCTCGCTCGCTGCCTGTGAAGGCGCGCTGCTTGTTGTTGATGCCGGGCAAGGTGTTGAAGCGCAAACGCTGGCTAACTGCTATACCGCGTTGGATATGAATCTGGAAGTGGTGCCGGTTCTTAACAAGATCGACCTGCCTGCCGCTGACCCCGATCGCGTTGCTCAAGAAATTGAAGACATTGTTGGTATTGATGCCACCGACGCTGTGCGCTGCTCTGCAAAAACAGGGATTGGCGTGCCGGATGTTCTGGATCGTTTGGTACGTGATATTCCGCCGCCGGAAGGCAGCCCTGATGAGCCGCTACAGGCGCTAATTATCGACTCCTGGTTTGATAACTACCTTGGCGTTGTATCTCTGGTACGTATCAAAAACGGTACGATGCGCAAAGGCGACAAAATTAAGGTGATGAGTACGGGGCAGGTGTATAACGCCGACCGTCTCGGCATTTTCACACCGAAGCAGATCGACCGCGATGTATTGAACTGCGGCGAAGTAGGCTGGTTGGTGTGTGCCATCAAAGATATTTTGGGAGCCCCTGTCGGGGATACCCTGACGCTGGCGCGTCAGCCGGCTGAAAAAGCGTTGCCGGGTTTTAAGAAAGTCAAACCGCAGGTCTATGCCGGTCTGTTCCCGATCAGTTCCGACGACTATGAAGCATTCCGTGATGCGTTAGGCAAGCTGAGCCTCAATGATGCCTCCCTGTTCTATGAACCGGAAAGCTCTACGGCGCTGGGCTTTGGCTTCCGCTGTGGCTTCCTGGGGCTGCTGCACATGGAGATCATTCAGGAGCGTCTGGAGCGTGAGTACGATCTGGAATTGATCACCACTGCACCGACGGTTGTGTATGAAGTAGAAACGACGGCGAAAGAAACCATTTATGTCGATAGTCCGTCTAAACTGCCGCCATTGAATAATATTCAGGAACTGCGCGAGCCGATTGCCGAGTGTCACATGCTGATGCCTCAGGAGTATTTGGGCAACGTGATTACGCTTTGTATTGAGAAGCGCGGCGTGCAGACGAACATGGTGTATCACGGCAATCAGGTTGCGTTAACCTATGAAATCCCGATGGCCGAAGTGGTGCTCGATTTCTTTGACCGCCTGAAGTCCACCTCTCGTGGTTATGCATCACTGGATTACGGCTTCAAACGTTTTCAGGCATCAGATATGGTGCGCGTTGATGTATTAATTAACAACGAACGTGTTGATGCATTGGCCCTGATTACTCACCGTGATAATTCACAATATCGTGGCCGTGAGTTCGTCGAAAAGATGAAAGAATTGATTCCTCGTCAGCAGTTTGATATTGCGATTCAGGCCGCGATTGGTAACCACATTATTGCGCGCTCTACGGTTAAGCAATTGCGTAAAAACGTACTGGCCAAATGCTATGGTGGTGACGTCAGCCGTAAGAAGAAACTGTTGCAGAAACAGAAAGACGGTAAGAAACGTATGAAGCAGGTCGGTAATGTCGAACTGCCACAAGAAGCGTTTCTGGCAATTCTGCACGTCGGCAAGGACAGTAAATAAATTCTGAGGAGTTGGCATGGCCAATATGTTTGCCGTAATTTTGGCATTGGTGACGCTGGTCACGGGGATTGTCTGGTGTTTAGAGCGCTTCGTTTGGGCTCCGGCTCGCCGGAAAAAATTTGCCGCCATGAGCGGTGCCGATCTGGCTGATGGTGCGGTTTCGTCGAAAGCCATTCCACAACCCGGCTGGATCGAAACCATTGCATCCGTATTCCCGGTAGTGGCACTGGTATTGGTTGTGCGCTCCTTTATTTATGAGCCGTTTCAGATTCCATCCGGTTCGATGATGCCAACGCTGTTGATCGGTGATTTTATTCTGGTGGAGAAATTTGCCTATGGCATTAAAGAACCCTTTACGCAAAAAACGCTGATCGAAACGGGACACCCGAAGCGCGGTGACGTCGTGGTGTTTAAATACCCGTCCGACCCGAAGGTGGATTTCATCAAGCGTGTGGTTGGCGTGCCGGGCGATCGCGTCAGCTATAACCCAATAACTAAGCAGGTAACGATTCGTCCATCCTGCCAGGGGCAGCAGGCGTGTGATACAGCACTGGCGGTGACATACAGTAATGTGCAGCCTAGCGATTTTGTTCAGACTTTTAACCAGCCTGGTGGGGAATCGCGTGGCGGTTTCTATCAGGTGCCTGCCAATGACAACAGTGTCGATGGCGTTCGCATGGGCGCGCGCAAAGAGTCATTAGGCAATGTAACGCATAATATTTTGTTAGTACCGGGCCAGCAGGATCAGCTTGGTGGTTATTATCAGCAATCGCAGCAGCAACTTGCTACATGGGTTGTTCCCGCAGGGCACTACTTCATGATGGGTGATAACCGAGACAACAGTCTGGATAGTCGCTATTGGGGCTTCGTACCGGAGAGAAATCTGGTCGGTAAAGCTACTGCTATCTGGATGAGCTTTGAGAAGCAGGAAGGTGAATGGCCCACTGGCGTACGTTTGAGTCGCATTGGTGGCATTCATTAATCCAAAGTAAGCATTACTGAAATAAGATACAGGCAGCATTCTAATGCTGTCCGTTGTAGAATATTTCTGAAGTACTTTTTGAAAGAACGTGCCCTAAATAATGCGAATTGCAGGGCAAAACGTTATCGTTTGAACACCGCTAACGTGCATGCAACGCGAAGTATGACGGGCAGAAAGGCAGGCTCCCTCATGGGAGCCAATGCAAACGAAACAGTTTTGACCGAATTGGTAAGCAGGGCTGTTCCGTATGCTGCTGTTTTTGACGCATCGTTGATCTATTGGTAACACATGAATCCCATCCTGATAAATCGTTTACAAAGAAAGCTGGGCTATACTTTTCAGCAGTACGAGCTTTTGTTACAGGCGTTGACACATCGCAGTGCCAGCAGCAAACATAATGAAAGACTCGAGTTCCTGGGTGACTCCATCCTGAGTTTTGTGATCGCTAATGCGCTGTATCATCGTTTTCCCAAGGTTGATGAGGGAGACATGAGCCGGATGCGAGCCACTCTGGTGCGAGGTAATACCTTGGCGGAAATCGCGCGTGAATTCGAGCTGGGAGAGTGCTTGCGCCTCGGCCCCGGTGAGTTAAAAAGCGGTGGTTTCCGGCGTGAGTCGATATTGGCGGATACGGTCGAAGCCCTGATTGGTGGCATTTTTCTCGACAGTGACATCCTGAATATCGAACGTTTGATCTTGAATTGGTATCAAACGCGCCTGGATGAAATCAGTCCCGGCGATAAGCAAAAAGATCCGAAAACGCGGTTGCAGGAATTTCTGCAAGGGCGTCACCTACCTCTACCAACCTATCTGGTGGTACAGGTTCGTGGGGAAGCACACGATCAGGAGTTTACTATCCACTGTCAGGTGAGCGGCTTTAGCGAGTCGGTCATTGGTACAGGATCGAGCCGTCGTAAAGCCGAACAGGCTGCGGCTGAACAAGCGTTGAAAAAACTGGAGCTTGAATGAGCGAAGTACAGACACACTGCGGTTTTATCGCGATTGTTGGTCGACCAAACGTCGGTAAATCGACGTTATTGAATCAATTGCTGGGGCAAAAGATCTCCATTACGTCCCGTAAGCCCCAGACAACGCGGCACCGCATCATGGGTATTCACACCGAAGGGCCTTATCAGGCGATCTATGTGGATACGCCGGGATTGCACATTGAAGAAAAACGGGCGATTAACCGCCTGATGAACCGTGCTGCCAGCAGTTCAATTGGTGACGTTGAACTGATCATTTTCGTTGTTGAAGGTACACACTGGAACGACGACGATGACATGGTGTTGAATAAGCTGCGCGATCAGAAACTTCCCGTGCTGTTGGCGATCAATAAAGTCGATAACGTCACGGATAAGACTAAGCTGCTGCCGCATATCCAGTTCCTCAGTCAGCAGATGGATTTCCTTGATGTTGTTCCGATCTCTGCGGAGAAGGGCACGAATGTCGATACGATTGCCAGCATTGTGCGTAAACACTTACCGCAGGCAACCCATCACTTCCCGGAAGATTACATCACCGATCGCTCACAGCGCTTTATGGCGTCGGAAATTATCCGTGAAAAACTGATGCGCTTCCTGGGTGAAGAATTGCCGTATTCCGTAACGGTTGAAATCGAGCGTTTCGTGACTAACGAACGTGGTGGTTATGACATCAATGGCCTGATTCTGGTTGAACGTGAAGGCCAGAAGAAGATGGTCATTGGCAACAAAGGTGCCAAAATTAAAACCATTGGTATCGAGTCTCGTCAGGATATGGAAGAGATGTTTGAAGCCAAAGTTCACCTTGAACTGTGGGTTAAAGTGAAATCCGGCTGGGCAGATGACGAACGTGCCCTGCGCAGCCTGGGTTATAGCGAAGACTTGTAAGGTTCACGCCGATGGAAGGCTGGCAGCGCGCATTTGTCTTGCATGGGCGACCTTATAGTGAAACCAGCTTATTGCTGGATCTGTTTAGCGAAAGCGATGGTCGAGTTCGCGTGCTTGCTAAAGGTGCGCGAGCTCGACGCTCTAGCCTAAAAGGCTGTTTACAGCCTTTTACTCCGCTGCTGGTACGCTGGAGCGGGCGGGGGGAAGTGAAAACCTTACGCAGTGCGGAGCCTGTCTCGTTGGCGCTGCCGCTGACGGGCTCGATGCTGTATAGCGGTTTATATGTTAACGAGCTGCTGTCTCGTGTGCTGGAACATGAAACTAATTATTCCGCTCTTTTCTTCGATTATCTCCACTGCTTACAACACCTTGCTGCACAGGATGCTTCTCCAGAACCGGCATTAAGACGCTTTGAATTAGCGTTATTGGGCTATCTGGGATATGGCGTCGATTTCCTGCATTGTGCTGGCAGCGGTGAACCTGTAGCAGATACTATGACCTACCAGTATCGAGAAGAAAGGGGATTTATTGCCAGTCTGATTGTCGATAATAAAAGCTTTACCGGACACGAGTTACGCTCGCTGGCATCGCGTGAATTTCCTGATGTCGGCACACTGAAGGCTGCAAAGCGTTTCACCCGCATCGCGTTAAAGCCGTATCTGGGGGGGAAACCGTTGAAAAGTCGTGAACTGTTTCGACAGTTCGTTCCTGCTGCTAATGTGTCCAAATCCACCTCTTCTGATAAATAATCCCTTCTCCTCAGTACCCCGACGCTGTGACATCGGTGTAAACTCCAACGTATCGTGCATGACTTTATCGAGGGTTTATCATGGCTGAACTGTTACTTGGCGTTAATATTGACCACATCGCGACACTGCGTAATGCGCGTGGAACGGCGTATCCCGACCCCGTTCAGGCTGCTTTTGTTACGGAACAGGCTGGTGCGGATGGCATTACAGTACATTTGCGTGAAGATCGTCGCCATATTACGGATCGTGATGTACGGATACTGAGAGAGACGCTCCAAACCCGTATGAATCTGGAAATGGCTGTCACGGAAGAAATGCTGAATATCGCTTGTGAAGTGAAGCCGCATTTTTGCTGTCTGGTACCGGAGAAACGCCAGGAGGTGACAACCGAAGGCGGGCTGGATGTGGCGGGGCAGCAGGAAAAAATCGATAACGCGGTAGCCAAACTTAGCCAGGCTAACATATTGGTTTCGCTATTTATTGATGCGGATAAACGGCAAATTGATGCCGCTGTTGCCAGCGGTGCATCTTATATCGAAATTCATACGGGAGCCTATGCCGATGCACCCGATGATGAAACTCGTCAGCATGAATTTGAGCGCATTCGCGATGCGGCGACTTACGCTGCTGCGCAAGGGCTTAAAGTCAATGCTGGTCATGGTTTGACCTACCATAACGTTCTGCCTATCGCCGCGCTACCGGAAATGCACGAATTAAATATCGGGCATGCCATTATCGGACGCGCAGTAATGAGCGGTCTGAAGGAGGCGGTTGCCGAAATGAAGAGTCTGATGCGCGAAGCTCGCCGCTAATGGCGATTCTTGGGCTCGGCACCGATATTGTCGAAATCGCCCGTATTGATGCTGTTATTGAACGTTCAGGCGAGCGATTGGCTCGCCGTGTTCTGACGGATGCTGAATGGGCACATTATCAGCAGCATCAGCAGCCAGTCCGTTTCCTTGCCAAGCGTTTTGCAGTGAAAGAAGCAGCTGCAAAAGCTTTCGGTACGGGAATTCGCAACGGACTCGCGTTCAACCAGTTTGAGGTTTTTAATGACGAGCTGGGCAAACCTTGTCTGCGGTTTTTTGCTAAGGCGGCAGAGTTGGCAGAACAGATAGGCGTAAGACACGTACATGTAACGTTGGCTGACGAAAGACGCTATGCCTGTGCGACGGTGATTATCGAAAGCTGACACTCGCTATTGGATGCTCAAATCCTGTCAGCGTGGTGCATGAGCACATATTTTTCCCACAACTGCTCATTACCTTCAACATGGTTTGGATCTTTGACGATCGTATTGTCGATTGGACAAACTTTCTGACATGTAGGTGTGTCGTAGTGACCAACGCACTCCGTGCAGAGCGTGGTATCAATTTCATAAATGTCCATGCCCATGGAGATGGCCTGATTAGGACACTCGGGCTCACACATGTCACAGTTGATGCATTTATGGGTGATGAGTAACGCCATGATGTTCTTCTACCTTACAAATAAGGCGCAGATTATACCCGTTGACGCTCGTTTAGACACGCGTAACTATGGTTGATGGGTAATATACTGCCGAATTGGCCTCTGTTGCCTTTGACGTGCTTTCTCCCCGGCGGCTATTTTCTGTCGCTTTCATGTGCTTTCGCAGGTCTTCAGCATGCGACCTATTGGCTACATAAATAGTGAGGTTACAGGGTAAAATTACCATCTGTTCGTTAAATTGGTTTTATGTGTATGCATTAGACTGCATAAATCAGCCAGTGCGACTGTGTTTATTGGTTTTTAATTTATTGATTTACAATTTAAATAATTTAGTTGTGATATTGAACCACTTATTTTTGTAATATCATGGACATCGATTTAATCGGTTTTGCCGATTAAGTTTGCATCTTGAGAGTCGATGTCGGTGCATGCCCGTATGATATAATTTTATAACTAATAGTGTCAGTTTAATGGCGGAACTCATAGTGCAGCAGGAAGGTCATCTTAATCAGTTTGGAACTGGATTTTTCCAACAGGGAAGCGTGGAGCCGTTAGACGCTGATTACTGGCAACAATGTCAACGGCGGTATACTTTTCAGCCCATTTATCGAACATCTGGTAAATTAATGGCTATTGAGTTACTGACTTCCGTTTTTTCTCCTACCCTGCCGCAAAAGTTCATCTCTCCTGAAAAATACTTCGCAAATATTGATGTTGATACCCGCCTGTTAATTATTGTAGAACAACTGCAACTTTTGTCTCAATGGAGTTTCCGATTTACTCGCGACGATCTTTTTGCCTCTGTCAACATCGATGGCATGACGCTATTGGCGTTGCAAAATAATCTGGAAGCCAAACGCCTGATCGCGGAAATGCCTTGGATTCGTTTTGAAATGGTTGAAAATCAGGGGGGGTTGCCGAAAGAAGTATTAACCAAACTCCCTGAGGCACAAACGTTGTGGTTGGATGATTTTGGCTGTGGTATGGCGAATTTTTCATCATTGATGCTGGCTCAGTATGATTGCATCAAAGTCGCGCGTGAGCTCTTCATTCTCCTGCAACAAAGTAGTGAAGGACGCACTGTTTTTCCCGCGTTGATCGCGTTGCTATCACGCTTTTGCAATTATGTGGTGATTGAAGGGATCGAAACACGAGAGGAGTGGGCGATTGTTCAGGCTTCGCATGCTTATGCTGCCCAAGGTTACTATCTTTCACGTCCCCAGCCATTTGAGAATTTTGAAACGTTGAAGCTCGAACTATAGGTGATAACCTGTTGTTTGGGATATGATTTTACTCATTAGAGTACTGCTATACATCTCGTCGCTTTTCTTCTTCCGTATCAACTCATTATGTTTTCTAATGCTTCATAGTTGTGTGAAAATTCGCCACGCCGACAACCTTACCTCTCATTTCACTTCATGAAGTAAAATGCCATTTTTGTTTTATTTTTGTTATTTAATTCTTATTTTATTTGTTATAACAGTGTTTAGTTTCAACAAACTAAAAGGAAGAGGGGTTACAAATTTTGCATCAAATTATGACATATATCATCAGGCACTTGCGTTAATGATTTTATTTTTTTCTTTTAATTATTTGATTTTTAATGGTAAAAAAATATAATGTTTACTGTTAACGATCAAAAATCATTTTGTGATAGATTTTATTGATTAAAACAATGATACTTATTGGTATAATTGATTTGCTTACAAAAAATTGACGTTCAAAATATATCTCCATATACCTTTAGGAATATTCTTTTATTCCATTAGAAAAGCTTATAACCCGAACAATTACTACTATTAAATTAAGATACTCTTTTGAATTTGCTGTTTTTATCTGCGCACAGTCATATGCGAGGGCTTTATGCTGACGTTGCTATGTTTCTAAATACTCCTGCTTCATGGAGCGTTTTTTCTTTCATCCTTTCTGCTCTCTGGAAATTCACCGATCCCGAAAATCGGCGGGGTAGGGGTTTGTTGCCGGGATTTTTCGCCATCTGCGTTGTGATGTGTACGATCAGGACCACTCGGGCCTGAGGAGAGTGTTATTGTGTATGAAATTATAATAACCTTACTGTTAATGCTGTTATTGTTTTCTTCTGTGAAAAATAGAAAAATTAAACAAAAGTTTAAAACTGAACAGAAAAAACAAGATTTTCTCAACATGACTTTTTTTGCAATGGAATATAGCCCTGCCTCAATTATGATCGCAGATGAAAATTGTGAAATTATTTACGTAAATCGTCAGTTTATTACCATGTCTGGCTATATGCCGGATGAAGTTATTGGCAAAAAAACGAATATATTAAACTCTGGCATGACTAACGCCAGCGTCTATGAAGATCTGTGGGCTACCATAAATAAAGGTAATGTTTGGAGTGGTGAGTTTGTTAACCGACGCAAAGATGGGCAACTGTATTGGGAAAAGGCCAATATCGTTAAAATATATAATAAAGCGAGTAACACGACTCAATATGTCGGCATTAAGTTAGATATCACGGAACGGAAATCACAGGAACATCACGATAATTCATACAATCGTGCGCTGGAACTGTTATCAAGCGGTGCGCCGCTGAAAGATATTCTGGATGCGATCATTTTCAGCGTTGAGGAGAAAAATCCTGGCCGCATCGTTTGCTCTGTACTGTTAGTCGATAAAGACAAGAAATGTCTGACGCTTGGATCTGCACCAAGTCTGCCTGGTTTCTATAAAAATGCCATTCATAATGTAAAAATTGCTGATGGTGTGGCTTCTTTTGGTACGGCAGCTTATACCGGAAAGCGCGTAGTTGCTGACGATATTTCAGTTCATCCACACTGGTCCTTATATAAAGGGTTGGCATTATACGCTGGGCTGCGCTCCTGCTGGTCTGAACCTATCATTGGCCAGAACAAAGAAATATTAGGTGTTTTAAGCGTTTACCATCGTAAAGTCTATGCACCGACCGAGGAAGAAATTTTCTCTATAGAGAAATCTGCACAGCTGATTGCGATCGCTATAGAGCGATACCATGCCATCGATATGCTGCGGCGGAGTGAGGAACACTATCGGCAACTGGCGCATTATGACTCATTAACGTCATTGGCTAACGGCCTGACGTTCGCCGAACAAATGGAACAGGCGATTCTGTTATCTAAGCAAACTGGCAGAAAAATCGCGCTGATGTTCCTCGATCTCGATAAATTTAAACAGATAAACGATTCATTCGGACATGCTGTTGGTGATTTGCTATTAAAAGAAGCCGCGGCGCGTATGCGTGGCGCGGTTCGTGATTCGGATACGGTATATCGCCGTAGCGGCGATGAATTTATTATTCTGCTTCAGGGTATTAAAGAGATTGATAATACGCTTTATGTTGCCGATAAAATCCATAACGCATTGAACAAACCTTTTGAGATCAATGGTAAAACGCTGGATATATCATGCAGTATCGGTATTGCATTGTACCCAGAGCACGGTTCCGATTCTCTGACGTTGGCAATTAATGCCGATTCCGCTATGTATCAGGCTAAAGCGATGGGGCGGAGCCAAACACAGATTTATCACAGTATGAATGAGCACTGATTAGTGGAACAGATAAAAGGCGCATGTTGAGCGCCTTTTTATTATCTTTCTCGCAGTGCTTCCGCTTTTGCCCGAATGATTGGCTTTAACAAATAACTGAGGATCGTTTTCTTTCCCGTTATTATATCTACCGAGGCTACCATGCCGGGAATGATAAGAAGAGGTTTATCGGCTGAGCCTAAATAATTCTTATCAGTCCGCAAACGAATAATATAAAAGCTGTTCCCTTCTTTATCGGTTACCGTGTCTGGGCTGATTTGTTCCAACTGACCTTTTAAACCGCCATAGATGGTGTAGTCATAGGCCGTCAACTTTATTATGGCATCCTGACCAGGGTGTAAAAAGGCAATATCCTGAGGGCGAACTTTAGCTTCCACCAGTAGCTTGTCATCTAGTGGAACAATTTCCACCAGATCGCTACCCGGCTGAATCACCCCCCCGATGGTATTTACCAGAACCTGCTGCACAATACCGCGAACAGGGGAGACGACTAGCGTTCGATTTACCCTGTCTTCCAGTGCTTTACCCGTAGCTTCAATTTTATTCAGATTGGTTTGTGCTTCGCTGAGCTGAGATAACGCCTCGCTTTTATAACGACTGCGGGTTTCTTCTATTTTATTCTCGATCTCTTTAATTGCAGATTCCGCTCGGGGAATTGAGAGTTTGACAGAGTCGAGCTGACCACGGGTTTCGACTTCAGCACGGCGTAGGCGCAAAACTTCTACTTTAGAAATTGCGCCTTCTGCAATCAACGGTTCCGACATTTTAATTTCTTGCTGAAGCAGACCCAGACTATTGCGGAATTGAATCTCTTTGGCAGAAAAATCCCGCAGTTCTTGGCGACGTTGGATCAACTGCTCTTCCAGACCGGATACTTCATTATGAAGCTGCTGGCGACGGCTGTTATAAAGCTCTTGTTCACCTGCTGCAATTTTAGGCGCTTGCGTCATTATTTCTTCGGAAAGCATGAGCTCCCTATCGCTGATTTCGGCGTTCAGGCGCTCAACACGTGACAGCAGTGCAAGCCGGTCAGCTTCGGTTTCTCCTACATTGGAAGCAAAGCGAGTATCATCAAGGCGCAGCAAAGGATCGCCAGCATTGACGACCTGACCTTCACGAATGAATACTTCCGTGACGATTCCACCTTCCAGATTCTGAATTTTTTGCAAGCGAGAAGAAGGGATGGCTTTACCCTCGCCTCGGGTGACTTCATCAATATTCGCCAGTCCCGCCCACAAAATAAAGAACAGGAAAAAGGCCCCGATAGCCCACAGCGTGAAGCGAATAGAACGTGGTGAATCCTCAGCCATTGCCCGGCTTACTTCTGGCATCGTTTGTAGGCTTTCCTCATCTCCACCAACAAAATACCGTTTGATTCGTTTGATATATTTACCGAGACGCATTGATCTGCCCCTTCTTCAACGCATCCATCACGATCGCTTTCGGCCCATCCGCAATAATTTTGCCTTTATCGACAATCACTAAACGATCGACCAGCGCCAGCATGGAAACTCGATGGGTAACTAGCAACAGCGTTTTTTCCGCAATGACGGGGGCGAGAGCTTGCTTTAACCGGTCTTCGCTGGTGTTATCCATCGAACTGGTGGGTTCATCAAGAACCAGAATCGGAGGATCAAGCAATAGCGCTCTGGCTATCGCGACAGCCTGGCGCTGCCCGCCGGAGAGTTGTTGGCCTCGTTCACCGACCTGAAGGTTGTAGCCATCGGGGTGCAGGCGTGCAAACTCGTTTACCCCTGAAATTTCAGCGGCTCTTAGCATGGCTTCATCTTCGACATAGCGCGCGCCGCTAATGAGGTTATTGCGCAGCGAGCCACTGAACAATTGAATATCCTGCGGGACATAGCCGATGTTGTGGCGTAAATCGCTGACATCCAACTGACGGGCATCAACACCGTCGATCAGAATATTACCCGTGTTGGGCTGATAGAGGTTCACGATCAGCTTTTGCAATGAGCTTTTCCCTGAGCCGCTGCGGCCAATTACCCCCACTTTCTCACCGGGAGCAATGGTCAGACTGATACTTTGCAGTGAACTGGTTTTTTGTTCTGGGTAGTTGAACGTCACATCGCGAAATTCGATCCCACCTCGGATACTCTCGCGCTTCAGCGGATGTTCGTTATCGCTACGTTCTTGCGGTAGTTGCATCATCTGTTCGGTGGTTTGCATCGTCAAACGCGCTTGCTGATAACGGCTGACCAGCCCTGACAGTTGGCCTAGCGGCATAAGCGCTCTGCCGTTCAGCATGTAACAGGCAATCAGCCCACCCATGCTGAGTTTACCGTTAATTAGCATATAAACGCCGACGACAATCATAGCCACGCCAGCAAATTGCTGGAACCACTGCGTCAGGTTCACTGCCAGTGAAGACAACGCTTTCGCCCGCATTTCCAGCTTACTCAGACTGCCAATCGTCTGTTCCCACTGGTGCTGCCGTTCGCTTTCTGCATTGTTGACCTTGATCGCATCCAGGCAGCTCAGCGTTTCGATCAGTGTTGCCTGTCGTTCACTGGCAAGATGCATCGTTTTTTCAATCGTGGCAGACAGCGGTTTTTGCATCGCCCAGCTCGCCAGCAGGGCGATAGGGTAGGCCAGTATGGAAACCCAAACCAGCGGACCGCCGATGATACCGATAACCAGCAGCAGAAGCAGCGTAAAGGGAAAATCGATCAGCGTCGTCAGCGTCAGCGAGGACAAGAAATCTCTGAGCGACTGAAATTCATGAATATTTTGCGCAAAGCTACCGACTCGTGGTGGCCGAGCCTTCATCGACATTCCGGTAATGCGCTCAAATAACGTGGCTGAAATAATCAGATCGGTTTTTTTGCCCGCCATATCAAGACAAATGCCGCGTAGCGTTTTGAGAATTAAATCGAAAACAAAAGCACCAGTAACGCCGATTGCCAGCACCCATAATGTCGCCGTTGCCTGATTAGGTACAACGCGGTCATAGACATTCATCACGAACAACGGTGTGGCAAGTGCGATAATGTTCACCAGCAAACTGGCAAGGATGGCATCCAGATAGAGCGAACGTGAAAGCTGAAGCGTATCTCGAAACCAGGATTTGGTATGAGGGATCAGTGACGGATTTTGCAAATCGAACTGATGGCGGGGCTGGGCGAACATCACTAAGCCAAGGTAATTCTGTTGCAGCATATTATGCTCAACAGAAATTTCTCCGCCTTCAGTTTCACTGGGCATCAGACGTGCGCTGCCGTCGGCGTTCCAGCCTAACAGAATCGCTGCGCCTCCTTCCCGTAGCAGCAACATCGCGGGAAGTGACATCTCAGAAATTTTATTCAGGGAACGTTTGAGAACGCGGCCTTGCAATCCTGCACGTGCTGCGGCTCTTGGGAGCAATTTTACGGATAAGCGCTGGTTAGCTAAAGGCAAGCCAGCGGTGAGAGTGGTACGGCTGACGGATTTCCCCTGTAAGGCACAGAGGATCAGCAAACTATCCAATAACGGGTCGTCATGACGGCTGCGAGGGTCACTATTTTCATGGACGATGGGTTCATGAACGGTAGATTCATGGGCGACCGATTCATCAGAACCTTTCGTCTCTTGTACTGAATGCAACTTCATTTAACTGAACGTTCCCTTACACAACGTAATTCCCTCGCATATAAACCATAATTTATTGCTGGCTGACTAATGAAATATATTAATTAAGGCTTGGCAACTCTGCTTGGGTTGTCACGTTTGTCAAACTGACACCTGCATCAGGCGTTGGGATCGCTAAACGATTCAATAACTCTCCCATACGCGATGTGATCCGGTATTCGGTATAAAGGGCGATGAAGCGAACCTCGACCAGGCGTCTTTGTGCGGTGAACAGTTCGTTTTCACTATCCAGCAAGTCCAATAACGTTCTTTCTCCCAGACCAAATTGCTTCTGATAGGCGGTACGTACTTTCATACTGCGATCGGCGTATTCGGCGGCAATCGGAACCTGTTGACGTGAATTATTTAGCGCTGACCAGGCGAGCTTCAGTTCTTCATTCAACAACCGCAGAGCATTGTTTCGAACATCCTGTGCTTCTTTTACCTGATAGGCTTTAGATTCCATGCTGGCCTTGCTACTGCCGCCTTCATACAGGTTGTAGCGCATCCGCAGCATCGCTTGCCACTCATTGTTTTGGCCGCGCGTCCCATCAACGTTATTATTCATTGTACGAGAGAGTTCAACGTTGAGGCGTGGATAAAAGGTTGATTTTGATGTTTCATACTGCTGCTGCGTGGCTTCAATATCCGATTCTGCGGATTTTAGTGCCGGGCTATTTGCCAACATGATGCGTTGTGCTTCCTCCAAAGAAGGGGGAAGTTTTATTGCGGACGCATCGGGCATAACCAAATTTTCAGGCACTTTTCCGACAATACTCATGTAGTTGATTTTGGCATCGTCCAGATTGGTTTTTTCTGTCAGCGCGTTGTTGCGTGCTTGTGCTAAACGGGCTTCCGCCTGATCAAGGTCGGCCAATCTCCCAACGCCTTGCTCGCTGCGCAGCCTTATTTGATCGTAAATGCGCTCATGGCTTGCAAGATTGGCTTCTGCCAGGCGGACGAATTCTTGGCGTTGCAGTACGTTGAGGTACACCTGAACGGTGCCTAATGCCGTCGCTTCACTTGTATTCAACACTTTATAGGCGCGTGAATTGACGGTGGCACGCTGTCTGCCAACTTCACTCGAGGTAGCAAAACCATCAAATACCGTCTGGTTCAGAGCGATGCTTGATTCCTGACGACTGAGCTCCGTGCGTTTATTGGCACTAGCACGTGTTGAGGGGCTATCGGTTTCCTCACGGCCAACGCCAGCATTCAGCGTAATGGAGGGAAGATACCCGCCTTTTGCCGCACGTAAGTCGTGTTCGGCGGAAAATCGGCTATTAATGGATGCACTCACTTCGGGGTGTGTGTAAAGCGAGCTTTTTATTGCATCCTGGAGCGTCTCGGCATACGTCGCTGTGGAAAAAAGGGCAATAAAGGGTAATAAAACAAAACGGTATCTACGCATCATTAGCAGTTTTCCTTCACAAAAACTTTATTTGTGATTATTCCTATTAAAGTGTTTGAGTGTTATATAAACGCTTAACGAATTTATTTTTTTTATTTCTTTAATATCAGTGCGTTAATTCTATCGCAAAGGGCGTATTGAGAGAAAGAAATAAGACTTACCCTAAATGAGTAAAGTTCTGGAAAGAATATTCTGAATTTTTTATTATATCGCTCATCGAGTCAAGCGTTTGACGCATAACGGCAGCATTATCGTAGCGTTTTTTTTAAAAAATGTCAGGACGACACACAGCAAATCAACCCTATCAGGATGATAGTCAAAATCTATAGCTGCAATATCGCAATATCATAAAAATAATTATAGATATCAAGGAGAAAGTATTTTGAACGGTGTGATTGGTGTTATTAAATTCGTTATTGGACAAGTTTTTGTTGTCGCGCTTGATGGGAGTCAGAGACTGTTAGTTGCTGGCGATCGCGTTTACAGTGGTGAAGAAGTGATAACCGGTGCTAACGGCGCGGTTTCAATCACATTACCTGATGGTAAGACACTGGATCTGGGACGCGATAGCCACTGGAGCGATGTAAGCAGCGCATCTTCTCAGAAAAATGTAGATGTCGCCAATGATGTCGCAGCTATACAAGATGCTATTGCTCAGGGCGCTGACCCAACGCAAGTCCTAGAGGCGGCCGCCGCTGGTAATGATGACACTGGCGAAGCGGGTGATGGCGGTGGTGGGCATTTCAATTCAACGGTGGTACTGGATTTAACGGCTGATGTCGTGACTGCCCCGATTGGTTATGATACTGCGGGCATATCGTTTACCGATAGAGCCTCATCTGTTCTGGATGGTGTCGATTCATCTACGTTGCTTACTGCCACTGCTGCTACCACTGCGGAAGATAATAGTGCACCGGTCACGGCGGATCAGAGTATTGCCACGGATGAAGATACGCCGGTGAGCGGCACCATTGTGGCCACCGATGTGGACG
This sequence comes from Pectobacterium punjabense, assembly GCF_012427845.1. Lineage (NCBI taxonomy): Bacteria > Pseudomonadati > Pseudomonadota > Gammaproteobacteria > Enterobacterales > Pectobacteriaceae > Pectobacterium > Pectobacterium punjabense. Next base: position 3,447,923 of record NZ_CP038498.1, on the reverse strand, counting down.
GCGACACGCTGCGCTACAGCGTGAGCACGCAACCTGCTAACGGCACCCTGACGCTGGACGGCAGCACCGGGCAATATACCTATACGCCGAGCGCCAACTTTAACGGCAACGACAGTTTTGTCGTCACCGTCTCGGACGGCAACGGCGGCACCACCACCAGTACGGTGAGTATCGGGGTGCGGCCGGTCAACGATGCACCGGTGACGGCGGACCAGTCGATAGCCACGGATGAAGATACGCCGGTGAGCGGCACCATTGTGGCGACCGATGTGGATGGCGACACCCTGAGTTATACGGTCGGTACCCCACCGGCCAACGGCACGCTGACGCTCAATGGCACCACCGGGCAATACACCTATACGCCGGGCACCAACTTTAACGGCAATGACCGCTTTGTCGTCACCGTCTCTGACGGCAACGGCGGCACCACCACCAGCACGGTGAGTATCGGGGTACGCCCGGTCAACGACGCACCGGTCACCGCCGATCAGTCGATAGCCACGGATGAAGATACGCCGGTGAGCGGCACCATTGTGGCGACCGACGTCGACGGCGATACGCTGAGTTATACGGTCGGTACCCCACCGGCCAACGGTACGCTGACGCTGGATGGCACCACCGGACAATATACCTATACGCCGGGCACCGACTTTAACGGCAATGACCGTTTTGTGGTCACGGTGTCGGACGGCAACGGCGGCACCACCACCAGTACGGTGAGCATTGGGGTGCGCCCGGTCAACGATGCGCCAGTGACCGCTGACCAGTCGATAGCCACGGATGAAGATACACCGGTGAGCGGCACCATTGTGGCCACCGATGTGGATGGCGACACCCTGAGTTATACCGTCGGTACGCCACCGGCCAATGGCACGCTGACGTTAAACAGTGCGACTGGCGCGTACACCTATACGCCGGGCACCAACTTTAACGGCAACGACCGCTTTGTGGTCACGGTGTCGGACGGTAACGGCGGCACCACCACCAGCACCGTCAGTATCGGCGTGCGCCCGGTCAACGACGCGCCGGTGACGGCGGATCAGAGTATTGCCACGGATGAAGATACGCCGGTGAGCGGCACCATTGTGGCCACCGATGTGGACGGCGACACGCTGCGCTACAGCGTGAGCACGCAACCTGCTAACGGCACCCTGACGCTGGACGGCAGCACCGGGCAATATACCTATACGCCGAGCGCCAACTTTAACGGCAACGACAGTTTTGTCGTCACCGTCTCGGACGGCAACGGCGGCACCACCACCAGTACGGTGAGTATCGGGGTGCGGCCGGTCAACGATGCACCGGTGACGGCGGACCAGTCGATAGCCACGGATGAAGATACGCCGGTGAGCGGCACCATTGTGGCGACCGATGTGGATGGCGACACCCTGAGTTATACGGTCGGTACCCCACCGGCCAACGGCACGCTGACGCTCAATGGCACCACCGGGCAATACACCTACACGCCGGGCGCCAACTTTAACGGCAATGACCGCTTTGTGGTGACGGTCTCGGACGGCAACGGCGGCACCACCACCAGCACGGTGAGTATCGGGGTACGCCCGGTCAACGACGCGCCAGTGACTGCTGACCAGAGTATTGCCACGGACGAAGATACGCCGGTGAGCGGCACCATTGTGGCGACCGATGTGGATGGCGACACCCTGAGTTATACGGTCGGTACCCCACCGGCCAACGGTACGCTGACGCTCAATGGTGCTACCGGGGCGTACACCTACACGCCGGGCGCCAACTTTAACGGCAATGACCGCTTTGTGGTGACGGTGTCGGACGGCAACGGCGGCACCACCACCAGCACGGTGAGTATCGGGGTGCGCCCGGTCAACGACGCACCGGTCACCGCTGACCAGTCGATAGCCACGGATGAAGATACACCGGTGAGCGGCACCATTGTGGCCACCGATGTGGATGGCGACACCCTGAGTTATACGGTCGGTACGCCACCGGCCAACGGCACCCTGACGCTGGATGGCACCACCGGGGCGTACACCTATACGCCGGGCGCCAACTTTAACGGCAATGACCGTTTTATCGTCACGGTGTCGGACGGCAACGGCGGGACGACGACCAGTACGGTGAGCATTGGTGTGCGTCCGGTCAACGATGCACCGGTGACCGCCGACCAGAGTATTGCCACCGATGAAGACACGCCGGTGAGCGGCACCATTGTGGCCACCGATGTGGATGGCGACACCCTGAGCTATACGGTGAACACGCAACCTGCTAACGGCACCCTGACGCTGGATGGTGCTACCGGCGCCTACACCTATACGCCGGGCGCCAACTTTAACGGCAATGACCGCTTTATTGTCACGGTATCGGACGGTAACGGCGGCACCACCACCAGTACGGTGAGTATCGGGGTACGCCCGGTCAACGACGCCCCGGTCACGGCGGACCAGTCGATAGCCACGGATGAAGATACGCCGGTGAGCGGTACGATTGTGGCGACCGATGTGGATGGCGATACGCTGCGCTACAGCGTGAGTACGCAACCGGCCAATGGCACGCTGACGCTCAATGGCACCACCGGGGCGTACACCTATACGCCGGGAGCCAACTTTAACGGTAACGACCGTTTTGTGGTCACGGTGTCGGACGGTAACGGCGGCACCACCACCAGCACCGTGAGTATCGGGGTTCGTCCGGTCAACGATGCGCCGGTGACCGCCGACCAGAGTATTGCCACCGATGAAGACACGCCGGTGAGCGGCACCATTGTGGCCACCGATGTGGACGGCGACACCCTGAGTTATACGGTCGGCACCCCACCGGCCAACGGCACCCTGACGCTCAATGGTGCTACCGGGGCGTACACCTATACGCCGGGAGCCAACTTTAACGGTAACGACCGTTTTGTGGTCACGGTGTCGGACGGTAACGGCGGCACCACCACCAGCACCGTCAGTATCGGGGTACGCCCGGTCAACGACGCCCCGGTGACGGCGGACCAGTCGATAGCCACGGATGAAGATACGCCGGTGAGCGGCACCATTGTGGCCACTGATGTCGATGGCGATACCCTGCGCTACAGCGTGAGCACGCAACCTGCTAACGGCACCCTGACGCTGGATGGCACCACCGGGGCGTACACCTATACGCCGAGCGCCAACTTTAACGGCAATGACCGTTTTATTGTTACGGTGTCGGACGGCAACGGCGGGACGACGACCAGTACGGTAAGCATTGGGGTGCGGCCGGTCAACGACGCACCGGTGACGGCGGACCAGAGCATTGCCACCGATGAAGATACGCCGGTGAGCGGCACCATTGTGGCGACCGATGTCGACGGCGACACCCTGAGCTATACGGTGAACACGCAACCGGCCAACGGCACCCTGACGCTCAATGGTGCTACCGGGGCGTACACCTATACGCCGGGAGCCAACTTTAACGGTAACGACCGTTTTGTGGTCACGGTGTCGGACGGTAACGGCGGCACCACCACCAGCACCGTGAGTATCGGGGTTCGTCCGGTCAACGATGCGCCGGTGACCGCCGACCAGAGTATTGCCACCGATGAAGACACGCCGGTGAGCGGCACCATTGTGGCCACCGATGTGGATGGCGACACCCTGAGTTATACGGTCGGTACGCCACCGGCCAACGGCACCCTGACGCTGGATGGCACCACCGGGGCGTACACCTATACGCCGGGCGCCAACTTTAACGGCAATGACCGTTTTATCGTCACGGTGTCGGACGGCAACGGCGGGACGACGACCAGTACGGTGAGCATTGGGGTACGGCCGGTCAACGACGCACCGGTGAGCGCGGATCAGTCGATCACCACCCGGGAAGATACGCCGGTTGGCGGCACCATCCGGGCGACCGATGTGGACGGTGATACGCTGCGCTACAGCGTGAGCACGCAGCCGCAGCACGGTACCCTGACCCTGGACGGGGCGACGGGGCAGTACACCTATACGCCGGCGCAGGACTACAACGGCAACGATCGCTTTATTGTCATGGTGTCGGACGGCAACGGCGGGACGACGACCAGTACGGTGAGCATCGGGGTACGCCCGGTCAACGATGCACCGGTGACCGCCGACCAGAGTATTGCCACCGATGAAGACACGCCGGTGAGCGGCACCATTGTGGCCACCGATGTGGACGGCGATACGCTGAGCTATACGGTCGGTACGCCACCGGCCAACGGCACGCTGACGCTGGATGGCACTACCGGGGCGTACACCTATACGCCGAGCGCCAACTTTAACGGCAATGACCGTTTTATCGTCACGGTATCGGACGGCCACGGCGGGACGACGACCAGTACGGTGAGCATCGGGGTGCGTCCGGTCAACGACGCCCCGGTGACGGCGGACCAGTCGATAGCCACGGATGAAGATACGCCGGTGAGCGGCACCATTGTGGCGACCGATGTCGACGGCGATACGCTGCGCTACAGCGTAAGCACGCAGCCGCAGCACGGCACCCTGACGCTGGACGGGGCGACCGGGCAATATACCTATACACCGGCGCAGGACTACAACGGCAACGATCGCTTTATTGTCACGGTATCGGACGGTAACGGCGGGACGACGACCAGCACGGTGAGCATCGGGATCACCCCGGTGAACGATGCGCCGGTCACCGCTGACCAGAGCATTGCCACGGATGAAGACACGCCGGTGAACGGCACCATTGTGGCGACTGATGTGGACGGCGATACGCTGCGCTACAGCGTGAGCACGCAACCGCAGCACGGTACCCTGACGCTGGACGGGGCGACCGGGCAATATACCTATACGCCGGCGCAGGACTACAACGGCAACGATCGCTTTATCGTCACGGTGTCGGACGGCAACGGCGGGACGACCACCAGTACGGTGAGCATCGGGATCACCCCGGTGAATGATGCACCGGTCACCGCTGACCAGTCGATAGCCACGGATGAAGATACGCCGGTGAGCGGCACCATTGTGGCGACTGATGTCGATGGCGATACCCTGCGCTACAGCGTGAGCACGCAACCTGCTAACGGCACCCTGACGCTGGATGGCACCACCGGGGCGTACACCTATACGCCGAGCGCCAACTTTAACGGCAATGACCGTTTTATTGTTACGGTGTCGGACGGCAACGGCGGGACGACGACCAGTACGGTAAGCATTGGGGTGCGGCCGGTCAACGACGCACCGGTGACGGCGGACCAGAGCATTGCCACCGATGAAGATACGCCGGTGAGCGGCACCATTGTGGCGACCGATGTCGACGGCGACACCCTGAGCTATACGGTGAACACGCAACCGGCCAACGGCACCCTGACGCTCAATGGTGCTACCGGGGCGTACACCTATACGCCGGGAGCCAACTTTAACGGTAACGACCGTTTTGTGGTCACGGTGTCGGACGGTAACGGCGGCACCACCACCAGCACCGTGAGTATCGGGGTTCGTCCGGTCAACGATGCGCCGGTGACCGCCGACCAGAGTATTGCCACCGATGAAGACACGCCGGTGAGCGGCACCATTGTGGCCACCGATGTGGATGGCGACACCCTGAGTTATACGGTCGGTACGCCACCGGCCAACGGCACCCTGACGCTGGATGGCACCACCGGGGCGTACACCTATACGCCGGCGCAGGACTACAACGGCAACGATCGCTTTATCGTCACGGTGTCGGACGGCAACGGCGGGACGACGACCAGCACAGTGAGCATCGGGATCACCCCGGTGAACGATGCGCCGGTGAGCGCGGATCAGTCGATCACCACCCGGGAAGATACGCCGGTCGGCGGCACTATCCGGGCGACCGATGTGGACGGTGATACGCTGCGTTACAGCGTGAGCACGCAGCCGCAGCACGGTACCCTGACGCTGGACGGGGCGACCGGGCAATATACCTATACGCCGGCACAGGACTACAACGGCAACGATCGCTTTATTGTCACGGTATCGGACGGCAACGGCGGGACGACGACCAGCACGGTGAGCATCGGGATCACCCCGGTGAACGATGCGCCGGTGAGCGCGGATCAGTCGATCACCACCCGGGAAGATACGCCGGTTGGCGGCACCATCCGGGCGACCGATGTGGACGGCGATACGCTGCGCTACAGCGTGAGCACGCAGCCGCAGCACGGTACCCTGACCCTGGACGGGGCGACCGGGCAGTACACCTATACGCCGGCACAGGACTACAACGGCAACGATCGCTTTATTGTCACGGTGTCGGACGGCAACGGCGGTACCGCCACCAGCACCGTGAGTATCGGCGTGCGTCCGGTCAACGACGCCCCGGTGACGGCGGACCAGTCGATAGCCACGGATGAAGATACGCCGGTGAGCGGCACCATTGTGGCCACCGATGTGGATGGCGACACCCTGAGCTATACGGTCGGCACCCCACCGGCCAATGGCACCCTGACGCTGGATGGCACCACCGGGGCGTACACCTATACGCCGGGCACCAACTTTAACGGCAATGACCGTTTTGTGGTCACGGTGTCAGACGGTAACGGCGGGACGACGACCAGCACGGTAAGCATCGGGATCACCCCGGTGAACGATGCACCGGTGAGCGCGGATCAGTCGATCACCACCCGGGAAGATACGCCGGTTGGCGGCACTATCCGGGCGACCGATGTGGACGGTGATACGCTGCGCTACAGCGTGAGTACGCAGCCGCAGCACGGTACCCTGACGCTGGACGGGGCGACCGGGCAATACACCTATACGCCGGCGCAGGACTACAACGGCAACGATCGCTTTATTGTCACGGTGTCGGACGGCAACGGCGGGACCACCACCAGTACGGTGAGTATCGGGGTGCGGCCGGTGAATGATGCACCGGTGACGGCCGACCAGAGTATTGCCACCGATGAAGACACGCCGGTGAGCGGCACCATTGTGGCCACCGATGTGGATGGCGACACCCTGAGCTATACGGTCGGCACCCCACCGGCCAATGGCACCCTGACGCTGGATGGCACCACCGGGGCGTACACCTATACGCCGGGCACCAACTTTAACGGCAATGACCGTTTTGTGGTCACGGTGTCAGACGGTAACGGCGGGACGACGACCAGCACGGTAAGCATTGGGGTACGCCCGGTCAACGATGCACCGGTGAGCGCGGATCAGTCGATCACCACCCGGGAAGATACGCCGGTCGGCGGCACTATCCGGGCGACCGATGTGGACGGTGATACGCTGCGTTACAGCGTGAGCACGCAGCCGCAGCACGGCACCCTGACGTTGGACGGCGCCACCGGGCAATATACCTATACGCCGGCGCAGGACTACAACGGCAACGACCGCTTTATCGTCACGGTGTCAGACGGCAACGGCGGGACCACCACCAGTACGGTGAGCATCGGGATCACCCCGGTGAACGATGCGCCGGTGAGTGCGGATCAGTCGATCACCACCCGGGAAGATACGCCGGTCGGCGGCACTATCCGGGCGACCGATGTGGATGGCGATACGCTGCGCTACAGCGTGAGCACGCAGCCGCAGCACGGCACCCTGACGCTGGACGGGGCGACCGGGCAATACACCTATACGCCGGCGCAGGACTACAACGGCAACGATCGCTTTATCGTCACGGTGTCGGACGGCAACGGCGGGACGACGACCAGCACAGTGAGCATCGGGATCACCCCGGTGAACGATGCGCCGGTGAGCGCGGATCAGTCGATCACCACCCGGGAAGATACGCCGGTCGGCGGCACTATCCGGGCGACCGATGTGGACGGTGATACGCTGCGTTACAGCGTGAGCACGCAGCCGCAGCACGGTACCCTGACGCTGGACGGGGCGACCGGGCAATATACCTATACGCCGGCACAGGACTACAACGGCAACGATCGCTTTATTGTCACGGTATCGGACGGCAACGGCGGGACGACGACCAGCACGGTGAGCATCGGGATCACCCCGGTGAACGATGCGCCGGTGAGCGCGGATCAGTCGATCACCACCCGGGAAGATACGCCGGTTGGCGGCACCATTGTGGCGACCGATGTGGACGGTGATACGCTGCGCTACAGCGTGAGTACGCAGCCGCAGCACGGCACCCTGACGCTGGACGGGGCGACCGGACAATACACCTATACGCCGGCGCAGGACTACAACGGCAACGATCGCTTTATTGTCACGGTATCGGACGGTAACGGCGGCACCACCACCAGCACGGTGAGTATCGGGGTGCGGCCTGTCAACGATGCGCCGGTGACGGCGGATCAGAGTATTGCCACCGATGAAGATACACCGGTGAGCGGCACCATTGTGGCCACCGATGTCGATGGCGATACGCTGAGCTATACCGTCGGTACCCCACCGGCCAACGGTACGCTGACGTTAAACAGTGCGACTGGCGCGTACACCTATACGCCGGGCGCCAACTTTAACGGCAATGACCGTTTTGTGGTGACGGTCTCTGACGGCAACGGCGGTACCGCCACCAGCACCGTGAGTATCGGCGTGCGTCCGGTCAACGACGCCCCGGTGACGGCGGACCAGTCGATAGCCACGGATGAAGATACGCCGGTGAGCGGCACCATTGTGGCCACCGATGTGGACGGCGACACCCTGAGCTACACCGTCGGTACCCAGCCGCAGCACGGTACCCTGACGCTGGACGGGGCGACCGGGCAATATACCTATACGCCGGCGCAGGACTACAACGGCAACGATCGCTTTATTGTCACGGTGTCGGACGGCAACGGCGGGACCACCACCAGTACGGTGAGTATCGGGGTGCGGCCGGTGAATGATGCACCGGTGACGGCCGACCAGAGTATTGCCACGGATGAAGATACGCCGGTGAGCGGCACTATTGTGGCCACCGATGTCGACGGCGATACGCTGAGCTATACGGTGAACACGCAACCGGCCAACGGTACCCTGACGCTGGACGGCGCGACTGGGCAATACACCTATACGCCGGCGCAGGACTACAACGGTAACGACCGCTTTGTCGTCACCGTCTCGGACGGCAACGGCGGGGCGACGACCAGCACCGTCAGTATCGGGGTACGGCCGGTCAACGACGCCCCGGTCACGGCTGACCAGAGTATTGCCACGGATGAAGATACGCCGGTGAGCGGCACTATTGTGGCGACCGATGTCGACGGCGATACGCTGAGCTATACGGTGAACACGCAACCTGCTAACGGTACGCTGACGCTCAATGGTGCTACCGGGGCGTATACCTATACGCCGGGCGCCAACTTTAACGGCAATGACCGCTTTGTCGTCACCGTCTCGGACGGCAACGGCGGGACCACCACCAGCACCGTCAGTATCGGGGTGCGTCCGGTCAACGACGCACCGGTCACCGCTGACCAGAGTATTGCCACGGACGAAGACACGCCGGTGAGCGGCACCATTGTGGCCACTGATGTGGACGGTGATACGCTGCGCTACAGCGTGAGCACGCAGCCGCAGCACGGTACCCTGACGCTGGACGGCGCCACCGGGCAATATACCTATACGCCGGCACAGGACTACAACGGCAACGATCGCTTTATCGTCACGGTGTCGGACGGCAACGGCGGGACGACGACCAGCACAGTGAGCATCGGGATCACCCCGGTGAACGATGCGCCGGTGAGCGCGGATCAGTCGATCACCACCCGGGAAGATACGCCGGTCGGCGGCACTATCCGGGCGACCGATGTGGACGGTGATACGCTGCGTTACAGCGTGAGCACGCAGCCGCAGCACGGCACCCTGACGCTGGACGGGGCGACCGGGCAATATACCTATACGCCGGCGCAGGACTACAACGGCAACGACCGCTTTATCGTCACGGTGTCAGACGGCAACGGCGGGACCACCACCAGCACGGTGAGCATCGGGATCACCCCGGTGAACGATGCGCCGGTGAGCGCGGATCAGTCGATCACCACCCGGGAAGATACGCCGGTTGGCGGCACCATCCGGGCGACCGATGTGGACGGCGATACGCTGCGCTACAGCGTGAGCACACAGCCGCAGCACGGTACCCTGACGCTGGACGGGGCGACGGGGCAGTACACCTATACGCCGGCGCAGGACTACAACGGCAACGATCGCTTTGTGGTCACCGTCTCGGACGGTAACGGCGGGACGACGACCAGCACGGTGAGCATCGGGATCACCCCGGTGAACGATGCACCGGTGAGCGCGGATCAGTCGATCACCACCCGGGAAGATACGCCGGTTGGCGGCACCATTGTGGCCACCGATGTCGACGGCGATACGCTGCGCTACAGCGTGAGCACACAGCCGCAGCACGGTACCCTGACGCTGGACGGGGCGACGGGGCAGTACACCTATACGCCGGCGCAGGACTACAACGGCAACGATCGCTTTGTGGTCACCGTCTCGGACGGTAACGGCGGGACGACGACCAGCACGGTGAGCATCGGGATCACCCCGGTGAACGATGCGCCGGTGAGCGCGGATCAGTCGATCACCACACGGGAAGATACGCCGGTCGGCGGCACTATCCGGGCGACCGATGTGGACGGTGATACGCTGCGCTACAGCGTGAGCACGCAGCCGCAGCACGGCACCCTGACGCTGGACGGGGCGACCGGGCAATATACCTATACGCCGGCGCAGGACTACAACGGCAACGATCGCTTTATCGTCACGGTGTCGGACGGCAACGGCGGGACGACGACCAGCACAGTGAGCATCGGGATCACCCCGGTGAACGATGCGCCGGTGAGCGCGGATCAGTCGATCACCACCCGGGAAGATACGCCGGTTGGCGGCACCATCCGGGCGACCGATGTGGACGGTGATACGCTGCGCTACAGCGTGAGCACGCAGCCGCAGCACGGCACCCTGACGCTGGACGGGGCGACCGGGCAATATACCTATACGCCGGCGCAGGACTACAACGGCAACGATCGCTTTATCGTCACGGTGTCGGACGGCAACGGCGGGACGACGACCAGCACAGTGAGCATCGGGATCACCCGGTGAACGATGCGCCGGTGAGCGCGGATCAGTCGATCACCACCCGGGAAGATACGCCGGTTGGCGGCACCATCCGGGCGACCGATGTGGACGGTGATACGCTGCGCTACAGCGTGAGCACGCAGCCGCAGCACGGTACCCTGACGTTGGACGGGGCGACAGGAAAATATACGTACACGCCCGCGGCTAACTTTAGTGGTAGCGATCGTTTTATCGTCACCGTTTCGGATGGCAAAGGAGGCACAACCGCTAGCACCGTTTCAGTCGGCATTACCCCAGTAGCCGATGCACCGGTAGTGAGCCTGAACACCACCGCCGGTACCACAACACCGACCTCTGCGGAAATCATCAAGGTGAATGGAGGAAGTGGGAAGTCCGGTGGGTTTGATGTGCAAGATGGGAAAATTGTTAAGATCGGCAGTGGCGTGCGCGTTTGGTTGACTGAGGGTGACACTGCGCCTACTGCTGCTAACCCTTCGGAACAGGTTAAGTATTACGGCAAAGATAACAACAATGGTAATCCTGGGGGATCGACAAGCTATGCTGACATTTTTGTTGTTCACTCCAAAAGCGGTTATTTCTACCGTCAGTCTGATTGGACTGAAGCACAAAAACAGTATAACCAGCTTGATTCTGTCCACGGGAATAGTCAGTCACAGTCGAGTAACCCAGGTAAAGATTATATCTTTGTCCAAAAAGAAGAAGGCTTTACCTATAAGGCTGAAAATTCAACGAATAATAGAAATAATAACTTCAACACAATGGATGGTGTGAAAGTTACTTATTCTGATGGAAAGGGGCATTCAGGGTCTTTAATCAAGCAGGTCAGTAACCAGCTTGAAGGGGTGATCTACAGCGATGGTTCGACGTATACCGCCGGAAATAGTGCGACGGTGGACAAAGTACCTGGTCAGGTGGGAAAACAAACCTATGTCCTCGATGTTTCGGCAGCATTGACCGATCGTGACGGTAGTGAAACGTTGTCAGGGATTCGGTTGACGGGGATTCCAACGGGCACGGTGCTGACTGACCAGATCAATAACGTGAAGTATACCGTGGGTGCTGATGGTACCTACCTGATTCAAAATGCGCACAATGCCCAAACGCTGGCTGGGAAGATTACGCTTGAGGTGCCAGGCGATGCCGGTAAATTGAATGTTGTTGCACAGGCGACATCGACAGAAATGGGCAACCACGATACGGCAACGGGTTATTCGGCGGAAGGCGCTGAGCAATATGGATTGAGTGTCGGTGCGGCAGGTAACGATACGATATCCGGCACATATAATGATGATGTGCTGTTCGGCGATGTCGTGTCGTTCCCTAACATCGACGGTAACGGTATCACGGCTTTACAAAACTACATCGGTAAGCAATTGGGTATGCAAACGGGCGTTCCGACGACGAAGGACATGCATAACTATATTGCGTCGCATAGCACGGAGTTTGATCTGTCGTCAGCCAAAGGGGGGAATGACGTACTCAACGGCGGTGACGGGGATGATATCCTTTTCGGTCAGGGAGGAAATGATACTCTCTACGGTGGTGCAGGGAATGACTTGCTCTACGGTGGTAGCGGAGACGATATCCTGATCGGCGGTGCTGGAGGAGATACGCTCATTGGCGGAGCCGGGGCTGATACCTTTAAATGGCAGGCTGGCGACATCGGTAATGACGTCATCAAAGACTTTAATGCCAAAGAGGGCGACCGGATAGATTTAAGCGATCTGATTGGTGAGTTGGAGCAGGGAACCGATATCAGTCGCTATATTCGTATCACGGATAATCAGGGTTCTCCAGTCATTGAGGTGAGCACGGCGGGGAACTTTACGGCCAATAACGGCGGAACGGTTGCGGTGTCGATTACGTTGGAACATTATAACGGCGCATTACCATCGCTTGAAAGTTTGGTTAATAAACCGGAACAGTCCCACTGATGGAAAAGGCGGAGCCTGAACAGGCTCCCTACTTTATCGAAAACGTAAAAGGTCTCTGAAAATGTTTTATATCCAGCGCGACAGTGATGGGCATCTAATAAAGGTAGAAAAGAGTCCTTTTTCTGACATGAATGGTGAGTTGCCTGACGATTCGCGTGAGGCGCTTGCCTGGTTCCGGAGCCATCAGGCGGCGATGTCCAGTTTGCAGCAACTACAGCAAAGCGATCTGGAAATGGTGCGCGTGCTGGAAGATTTAATTCAGGTTTTGATCCAAAAAGGCGTAGTCAGTATTACCGATTTCCCTCAGGCAGCGCAGCTGAAGCTGATCAACCGCGCTCAGGCGCGCGAAGCGCTGAATGGCGGATTGAACAAGCTGATTGGCGATGATGAAGAAACGATGTTTTAACGCGATCGTGTTCTACGTAGATGGTATTTTAGATAGATTATGTTTTAACGTCGATCCCGACCTCTCTCTATAATGGAGGAAGCCGGGGCGGCGAAAACACCACTAGCCAAAATGGCGTCAGGCCTTGAGCGCTGGCATTGGTTCGCCCAGCAGCCTTCCCATTGCTCCCTGTAATCCCATTTCCTGAAGCACTTTCAGCTCACCTGCGGTTTCAACGCGTTCGGCGATAAGCGGTAGGGCAATACTGTTAGTGGCACGATACAGCGCTTCGATAAACATTTGCTTATCGCTTTCCTGATCGATATTGCGGATGTAGCTACCATCGACTTTTAGGTAAGCCAGCCCCCACTGGGACAAATTGCCGATCATATTAAAGCGCCCACCAAAGTGTTGTAGCCCCAGCGCACAGCCATGCTCATTCAACAGCTTGATTAAAGCTTCCAACTGGACGCTGTCTGGCAGTTGATTCTCATCCAGTTCCAAAATTAGCCGTCTGGCGACGTCTGGCTGATGTTTCAACGGAGCAAGCAGATCGGCGAGTAGATGAAGATTCAGTACCGTGGTACCAGACAGGCTGAGGGCGAGGTTGCCGTCGTGTTGGCGGAGGTAGTCCAGCACTTCGCGCAGCATGGTCTGATCCAGACGAGTATCCCAGCCAAAGCGTTGAATCCACGGCAGGAAACGGCCTGCCGCGATGCTGTTTCCTTGCTCATCCTGAATGCGAGCCAGTACTTTGTGATGTAATATCTGGCTGGGATCGTCACACGCTACAACGGGCTGTAGGAAAAGCTGCAAACGTTCCTGTTCAAGGATAGGATCGAGCAGGTTAAACCACATATGACGATCGGTTTCGACCTGTTCAGCACTGACAGATGGAATGTCGTGAGTGGCGGTCGTATCGGTATCGCTTTCGGCCCGAGTGAGCGCCTGATCGCCCTGAATAAACAGGGATTGCGCGGTGTCGCCGGGGCGGAAGGGCACCATGCCGAATTGAGCGACAGGGGAGACGTCGGTTTCGCCCGTCAGATGCAACGTCTCAATGTTGCGCGTCAGTTCGCCAATCAGCGCATAGGCTTCTTTATCGACCAATCCTGGGCAAAACAGCGCAAATTCCCCACCGCGGATACGTGCCAGCAGGCTTTCCGTATTCGTGTGCTGCTTTTGCGTTTTACGCAGGATGTGGCCGACGGAGGCTAACAGCGCGTCGGTGCGCTGACCGCCCAGCCGCTGGTTCATTCCCGCCAGATCCTGAACGCGAATCATAATAAGAAATCCGGGGGCAGTTTCTTCATCGGCTAGCTTGTCGTTGAATTGCATATCAAATGCACGGCGGTTATTCAGCCCGGTTTGTGGATCTTGATAAGCTTCCTGACGTAAGCGCTCGCTTCGCTCTGCTTCCTCTTCAAACAGCGTCTTGAGTTTGCTGACCATCAGGTTCATTGCTTGCGCGACGCGGCGAAATTCCGGCGTATTGGGCAGATCCGGCTGGCTTAGGAATTCACGTCGGGTAATTGCCAGTGATTGATCAACAATATAGTCGAGCGGACGTAACTGGCGGCGCAGGAACAACGCGCCGATGAGCACGCCCAGCGTGCCGCAGCCAAGCAGCCACAGGAAGGTAGCCGTACTGCTGCGCCACAGCCGGGTTACTGCGAACATCGGGTGGCTGACCACTTCGACTTTTGCTGCCTGTTCCCAACCGCGCATCACAATGGCTTCGCCTGCACCGGGCTGAAGATCCACTAATCGGACAAACCAGATCGGTACATCAGGGATATCCGGTGAGGCGGTGCGCTCCAACGTGACGTTGCCGGTTTTTAAATCTCGCACGCGAATACTGGAAAAATAGCCGCTGTCGAAAATGGAACTGACCATCAGCTCTACCATTGCCGGGTCATCAATATTCGGCGTCAGGGAAAGCCCGAGTGCTGTAGCTGCATCCTGTGCATGAGAGTGAAGCTGGTTATTGTATTGTTCGCGTGAATTTTCCAGGCTGACGAAAAAACTCCCGCTGAAAATGATTAGCACGAACAGGCAGATGGCTATCAGTAATTGTTTGTATAAAGACATAGCCTACCTTTACTCCTCAATTGAAAACCCTTCGGCACGCATTTTGGTTAATACATCCTGCCAGCGTGAAAGTCGTTTACTGTCACCGACGCGTTTGTTGCTGCCGCTTGCTCCCGGCAGCCAGAGACCACCGCCGTTAAAGGCGTACACCGGCACTAAATCGTTGCGCTCTGTCGCAGGTTGGATCTTATCGGTCAGATTATCCAGCACCAGCGGAATCGAGGTTGGTGTGGGATAATAGGTAACTACCATATGCGCTTTATTCAGACGCAGGGCTTTAACATAGGTGATGCGCAATTTGTCCGCAGAGACGCCTAAATGACGCAGCGTAAAATACTTGGCAAGCGCATAATCCTCACAGTCTCCAGCGCCTTTACGCAGCGCTTCAATCGGTGTTGCCCAGTAGTCTTCCTGATTCCAGACGACAATATCATCGCGAAACAGCATACGATCGTTGAAAAACTGATTCACGATACTCAGCAGCGCTTTTTCGTCTTTATTGCGGGAATTCACCAACAGCGTCTGCCATTCATTTATCCGGCGGCGCGCATCGGGCGTTGCCGGGCCATAAAGCTGCTCGGTTCGCTGATTAATGGTAATAAAATCCCAGTCCGCACGTAGAGAACCCGCCAGCAGAAACAGCAGACAGCTAATAAAGAACAGCTTGTAACTGGAGATCTTGAACCCGGAGAATCGCACTGAGGTTTCTCTGTTTACCTTGCGAGATGAATGTGGAGAGTGAATTCGATGCAGAATAGCTTACTTTGATAGGTCTCAAAAGCATATATACCCTAAACTGGTTTCTGAAACGCGTGATCCGGCAATCAATGTGAAGCTGGTGCACCGGGCTTGCCGTATCGTGGTGGAAGCGACGGTGGGCGAAAAGAATACGGCGCGACAGGCGCTGATTAGCGGATAAGACTATCTTGATGCAAGTCGGGGGAGATGTTTTGAGTGACAAGCGAGAGCAACGCATTGTTTTTTTTGATCTGGATGGCACGTTGCATCAGCAGGATATGTTTGGCAGTTTTTTGCGTTTCTTGCTTCGTCGATTGCCGTTAAACCTCATTTTGGTTATTCCGCTATTGCCGGTGATAGGGCTTGGGTTATTAATTCGGGGGCGCGCGGCGCGCTGGCCGATGAGCTGGCTGCTGTGGGCGATTACGTTTGGGCGTGACGAAGACGATCTTGCTCAGCTTGAAAAGCAGTTCGTTGGTGCATTTCGTCGCGATGTCATACCGTTTCCGCAGGTTCAACAGCGGTTGAAAAGCTATCTTGAAGACAGTGATGCACAGGTTTGGCTGGTGACGGGATCGCCACAGCGGCTGGTTGAACAGGTCTATCAGGATTCGCCTTTTTTATCTGGCGTTCGCCTGATGGGGAGCCAGATTACCCGTCGCTACGGCGGCTGGGTACTCACGCTGCGCTGTCTCGGGCATGAAAAAGTGACGCAGATGGAGCAGCGTTTAGGTGCACCGCTCAAGCTCTACAGCGGCTATAGCGACAGCAAGCAGGACAACCCATTGCTCTATTTTTGCGAGCACCGTTGGCGGGTGACGCCCGAAGGAAGTCTGCAACAACTGGAGTAACGCCTTCAATACGCCAACCATATAGGTATAATGCGCCGCCAAAAATGCGAATGATTGAGTGAGGAAATGTGACTAGCCTGCATAATGATGAATACTGGATGCGCTATGCATTGACGCTGGCTCAGCGTGCTCAAGATGAAGGCGAAGTCCCGGTTGGCGCGGTGCTGGTGTTGGATAACGAAGCGATTGGCGAAGGGTGGAATCGGCCGATAGGTCATCACGATCCTACCGCGCACGCTGAAATTATGGCACTGCGGCAGGGGGGAGTCGTGTTGCAGAACTACCGCCTGCTGGAGACCACGCTGTATGTCACGTTGGAGCCGTGCATCATGTGTGCGGGCGCGATGATACATGGCCGCATTGGTCGTCTGGTTTATGGCGCGTCAGATGAGAAAACGGGGGCGGCGGGATCGCTGTTGGACATTCTGCGCCACCCTGGCATGAATCATCAGATTGTTATTGAATCGGGTGTGCTGGCTGACGAATGCTCTGCAACGCTCAGCGCATTTTTTCGTCTGCGTCGTGAACAGCATAAAGCCCGCCGAGCCGCAGAGAAGAACGCCGCGCAGGAATAGCGTATACCCGTCATACTTCAAGCTGCTTGTGCGTTGGCTGCCCTTACTCACCCCAGTCACTTACTTGTGTAAGCTCCTGGGGATTCGTTCAGTTGCCGCCTTCACGCAACTCGAATTATTTAGGGTATAGGTCCATTCTAGTTTTTTTTATTCCGGCACTTTGGTGAGAGGAACCGCTGGATAGCCTTGCGCAATCTGGGTTTGTTGCTGAGCCTTGGCTTCTTTTTCTATCAGATAACCTTCCAGACTCACCATATAGCGCCGAATGTTTTCCACATAATTATAGGCTTCTTGCCCGCGTGCGTAGCCGTAGGTGGTTTGCGTGTAATAGCGCTTCTGGCTTAGCATTGGCAGGCGCATTTTTACGTC
Source organism: Pectobacterium punjabense (assembly GCF_012427845.1). NCBI lineage: Bacteria > Pseudomonadati > Pseudomonadota > Gammaproteobacteria > Enterobacterales > Pectobacteriaceae > Pectobacterium > Pectobacterium punjabense. The sequence continues at coordinate 3,430,031 of NZ_CP038498.1, read as the reverse complement.
TACCCAACTGTCAGGATTGCCTTTTTGTTTCTCGGTCAATTTACGTGCATCAAGCAGATGGGCGTATCCCATGTTGTAGGATGCCAGCGCAAACCAGATTTTTTCATCTTCGGGAATGGTGTCTGGCATTTTCTGCATCATATACGACATATATTGTGCGCCGCCGCGAATACTCTGCTCAGGGTCGACGCGATCGGTCACGTTCAGGCTTTCTGCGGTGTTACGCGTTAGCATCATCAATCCGCGTACGCCGGTAGGGGAGGTTGCCAGCGGGTTCCAGTGTGACTCCTGATAGGAGATGGCGGCTAGCAGCTTCCAGTCGATATCGGTGGCGTATTTTTCAAACAGCGGGCGCAGGTCCGGTAACGTTTCATCGATGGCGCTCAGAAACGTGGTGGTATCGACATAATCAAATTCACCAACGTGACCGAGATACTTTTCCTCCAGACGTGCGAGCGTACCATCTTCGACAATCTTGCTGAAAAAATCTAACAGGGCAGCAGACAGGCTGTCATCGTGCGAACGACGCATATACCAGGTGACCGGCTCTTCATCGCTAAGATCGAAGGCGACGGCGAGCTGCGGATGAATACGCTGCATCAGGCCGATGGTCACTGAGTCACCTAGCGCATAGTCCAGTTTGCCGTCAGCAACCTGTTTCAATAATTCCTGTGTGCTCTGATCGGAGGCGGATTCCCAACTCAACTGTGGGTATTTCTCTGCTTTTAAATCGCGCAGGGTTGCCGCATGAGCGGAGCCTGATGTGACAACGAGACGGCCTTGCAGTTTATCCAACGTTTTTGGGCGAGGTGAACCGAGGCGGTAGACCATCTGCTGTGAGATGGAGTAGTAGGTCGGGCCAGCACGGAAACGTTCTAAGCGCTCATGATTATAAATCAGCCCGGCAGCTAGCAGGTCTGCATCGTCACCGTCCAGATCGTCGAACAGTTCGTCAAGATTCTTGCGTGACGAGACCACCAGCTTGACGCCGAGGTAATCGGCAAAACGTTTTGCCAGTTCATAGTCCAGACCTGTCGGGGAACCGTTGCTCATAGCATAAGTCAGCGGTGAGTTAACGGTGCTGATACGTAACTCGCCGCGTGAGAGGATCTGCCTGAGCTGTACATCCTGACTGCTGCGCCAGGGAATACTAGGCCATAGCGCTAACGCCAGTAGTAACGTGATAATCCCGATGAAAAAATAATTTAATTTTAAAGGCTTCAAATAGTTATCTCTCGGCGGCCGGATGGCCAGGCTGTCTGTAACGGCAGTTTTTTTATACGTCATTTCCCAGAGTGGGGGCATTTTGCTTAACAAACCGCCAGTGTGCAACTTTTATTGATTTGGTCACCGATTAATCATCCGGCGGAGGCGAAGTAAAATTATCGGCACGCAAACGGTTTCGTCCGAGGGAAGGATTCTCTATAATACGCGCGTTTCCCCCCTGTTGTGCCCAGTGGCTGTATCGCAGCCAGTGCATCGAAGACGAGAGAACTTTAGATTATGGAAATACTGCGTGGTTCACCTGCTTTATCGGCTTTTCGTATTAATAAATTGCTGGTCCGCTGCAAAGAGCACGTTTTGCCGGTCAGCGATATCTATGCTGAATACGTACATTTCGCCGATGTCAGCGCCCCGCTGAACAACGATGAACAGGCCAAACTGACACGTTTGCTGAAGTATGGCCCTTCTCTCGCGGAGCACGAGCCGCAAGGTCGTCTGTTACTGGTCACGCCGCGTCCCGGCACTATTTCACCGTGGTCTTCCAAAGCAACAGACATTGCCCATAACTGTGGCTTAAGCAAAGTTTTGCGCTTAGAGCGCGGTCTGGCTTTCTATATTCATGCGCCAATGCTGAGCGATGAACAGTGGCAGCAACTGGGGACATTGCTACATGACCGGATGATGGAAAGCGTATTTAGCGACCTGAAACAGGCTGAAGCGTTGTTCTCTCATCATCAACCAGCCCCTTTCAAGCGTATTGAAATTCTGCTGCAAGGACGTCAGGCGCTGGAAGAGGCAAATGTCCGTCTGGGGTTGGCATTGGCGGAAGATGAAATTGATTATCTGCTGGAAGCCTTCACCAAACTGGGCCGCAATCCTAACGATATTGAACTGTATATGTTCGCACAGGCGAACTCTGAGCACTGCCGCCACAAGATTTTTAACGCGGATTGGGTAATCGACGGCGTAACTCAGCCGAAATCACTGTTCAAAATGATCAAAAACACCTTTGAACACACGCCCGATCACGTTCTCTCTGCTTATAAAGACAACGCTGCCGTCATGGAAGGCTCCGCCGTTGGCCGTTTCTACACCGATACCAACGGGCAATATACTTACCATCAGGAAGACGCACATATCCTGATGAAGGTGGAAACGCATAACCACCCAACGGCGATTTCACCGTGGCCGGGCGCAGCAACAGGGTCTGGCGGTGAAATCCGTGATGAAGGCGCAACGGGTCGTGGCTCTAAGCCGAAAGCTGGCTTGGTCGGTTTTTCTGTATCGAATCTGCGTATTCCTGGCTTTATCCAGCCGTGGGAAGAAGAAGAGTTCGGTAAGCCAGATCGTATTGTCAGCGCGCTGGATATCATGACTGAAGGCCCATTAGGCGGCGCGGCATTTAACAACGAATTCGGCCGTCCTGCACTGACTGGCTATTTCCGTACTTATGAAGAACGCGTTGATAGCCACAATGGCACAGAGCTGCGCGGTTACCATAAACCGATCATGCTGGCGGGCGGCATTGGTAACATCCGTGGCGATCACGTCAAAAAAGGCGAAATTAGCGTTGGCGCTAAACTGATTGTATTGGGCGGACCGTCCATGAATATCGGTCTGGGTGGTGGCGCGGCGTCTTCCATGGCATCGGGTCAGTCTGATGCGGATTTGGATTTTGCTTCTGTTCAGCGTGATAACCCAGAAATGGAGCGTCGCTGTCAGGAAGTGATCGACCGCTGCTGGCAGTTGGGTGAAGCTAACCCGATCCTGTTCATTCACGATGTCGGCGCGGGCGGTTTGTCTAACGCCATGCCTGAGTTGGTGAGCGACGGCGGTCGCGGTGGTCGCTTTGAACTGCGTGATATTTTGAACGACGAGCCGGGTATGAGCCCGCTGGAAGTCTGGTGTAACGAGTCGCAGGAGCGCTACGTTCTGGCGGTTGCGCCAGAGCAACTGGCACAGTTTGATGACATTTGCCGCCGCGAGCGCGCGCCTTATGCGGTGATTGGTGAAGCGACGGAAGAACTGCATCTGACGATGAACGATCGTCACTTCAACAACAAACCTATCGATTTACCGCTGGATGTGCTGCTGGGTAAAACACCGAAGATGCTGCGTGATGTAGAGCGCAAACAGGTAGAAGGCACACCATTACAGCGTGACGAAATTTATCTGGCCGAAGCGGTCGAGCGCGTGCTGCACTTGCCCGTTGTCGCGGAAAAAACCTTCCTGATCACCATTGGTGACCGTTCTGTTACGGGCATGGTTGCGCGCGATCAGATGGTCGGACCGTGGCAGGTGCCGGTGGCTGACTGTGCGGTGACTACCGCCAGCCTTGACAGCTATTACGGCGAGGCGATGTCTATCGGCGAACGTGCACCTGTTGCGCTACGTAACTTTGCGGCTTCCGCGCGTTTGGCGGTAGGTGAGGCGCTGACGAACATTGCTGCTACGCATATCGGCCCGCTGACTCGCGTGAAGCTGTCTGCAAACTGGATGGCGGCAGCAGGGCATCCGGGTGAAGACGCTGGCCTGTACGATGCGGTAAAAGCCGTGGGCGAAGAACTGTGTCCGGCGCTGGGTCTGACGATCCCAGTGGGTAAAGACTCCATGTCGATGAAAACCCGCTGGCAGGAAGACGGTGAAGATCGCGCGGTCACCTCGCCGATGTCGCTGGTGATCTCTGCATTTGCGCGTGTGGAAGACGTGCGTAACACGGTAACGCCACAGCTGCGTACCGGGCAGGATAATGCGCTGCTGCTGATCGATCTGGGCGCAGGTAATAAAGCATTAGGTGCGACGGCGCTGGCGCAGGTTTATCGCCAACTGGGTCGCAAAACGGCAGATGTTCATAGCCCAGAGCAATTGGCAGGCTTCTTTAACGCCATGCAACAACTGGTTGCGGATAAGGCGCTTCTGGCCTACCACGACCGTTCAGACGGCGGTCTGCTGGTAACGCTGGCAGAGATGGCGTTTGCTGGTCACTGTGGTATCACTGTTGATATTGCGTCTCAGGGTGAAGATACGCTGGCGACGCTGTTTAATGAAGAGTTGGGTGCCGTAATCCAGATTCCAGAAGCGCGTCGTGCCGAAGTCAACGCCGTTCTGGCGCTGCACGGTTTGGCCGATTGTGTGCATTATCTTGGTTATGCCGAAGAAGGAACGCGTTTCACCATCAATCAGGGTACTGAAGCGGTCTATCAGGAAAGCCGTTCGACGCTGCGCCGCTGGTGGGCTGAAACCAGCTGGCAGATGCAGCGCCTACGTGATAACCCGCAGTGTGCCGATCAGGAACACATCGCCAGACAGGATGATAACGATCCTGGCCTGAATGTATCGCTGACCTTCAACCCGCAGGAAGATATCGCCGCACCTTATATTGCTAAGAATGCTCGGCCTAAAGTGGCAGTCCTGCGTGAGCAGGGGGTGAATTCCCACGTAGAAATGGCGGCGGCGTTCCACCGTGCTGGCTTTGAGGCCATCGATATCCATATGAGTGACCTGCTGGCGAATCGTCGTAACTTGAAGGATTTCCAAGCGCTGGTTGCGTGTGGCGGCTTCTCTTATGGTGACGTGCTGGGCGCGGGCGAAGGCTGGGCTAAATCTATTCTGTTCAACTCTCGCGTGCGTGATGAGTTCGCTGAATTCTTCTTGCGTCCGCAGACGCTGGCGCTGGGCGTATGTAACGGTTGCCAGATGATGTCCAACTTGCGTGAGTTAATTCCAGGTGCCGATCTCTGGCCGCGCTTTGTCCGCAATAAATCCGATCGCTTTGAAGCTCGTTTCAGTCTGGTCGAAGTGGAGAAAAGCCCGTCGCTGTTTATGAATGACATGGCGGGATCTCGCATGCCAATTGCCGTTTCACATGGTGAAGGGCTGGTTGAAGTCCGTGACGATGCGCATTTAGCGGCGATTGAAGAGCACGGTCTGGTCGCACTGCGTTATATCAACCACTATGGGCAGGTAACCGAGAATTATCCGGCTAACCCGAATGGGTCGCCAAACGGTATCACGGCGGTAACCAGTACTAGTGGTCGGGCAACTGTCATGATGCCGCATCCTGAACGCGTGTTCCGTACCGTTAGTAACTCTTGGCACCCAGAAGAATGGGGCGAGGATGGCCCGTGGATGCGTATGTTCCGCAACGCACGTAGACAACTGGGCTGAGTTAACGTCAGTGAGAGAAAGGGGCTTCGGCCCCTTTTTTACCTCTGTTATCTCGCTTTGTCGTTTTTTTGCGACGGACTGGTTTTTTATTGTCTCTGATTGGTGACATTTAACTAATTGATTTATATGGAGGCTGTGACGGCGTTATAAAGCTGTCTGTTTTTAGCGACATAAATCGTCTCTTTTACGCATATTGTCGCTGTTTTAATTTTGGATAATCTGTTTTTCGATAAAAATAATAATAAAAAATATTATTAATCAAGTGGTTATTTTTTATTTTTTGATATTGGCATGATACATGCATTTTAATCGACGTTGCTCATTCAACTGGTTATGATTGCGTTGCTAACTGGCAAACATTTTCGCTCATAACATCTGGAATGATGCCAAAAGAAAGGGTGCCTATCGTCCACCAGACCGATAACAGTACGTGAAAACGAACGTTATCAAGCATCGGACGACACGTTGAGTGAGGCACCGCCTATTCAGTTACGCGGCCAGAGGGAGCGATTC